>DASXDP010000177.1:0-3136 GCA_036490575.1 Xanthobacteraceae bacterium | reverse complement strand
TTCCGAAATTCGTGTTGGCTGGCGCTCTTTTGATTCAGGGCGTGCGCCTGGTGCAGGACTGGGGCGTTGCCACGTACCACAGCCTGCCGCGGGCCGAATGGTTTCTCGTGATCGCGATGATCGTGATTACCGCATGGTTCGGGTTCATACCCGCCGAAGTAGCCGGGCTGCTCGCGGCCTGCGTGCTATTCGCGCTCAGCGTCAGCCGCGTGGACGTCGTGCGCGCAATCTACGGGCTCGACGCGCGGACATCGTCCATGACCTGGCCCGAGCCGGAATTGCGCTATCTCTCCGAGCATGGAGCGCGCGTTCAAGTCGTCGAACTGCGTGGCTTTATCTTTTTCGGATCGGCGCATCAATTGAGCGAAACAGTGAAGGCCGTTGTTGCCGACGCTGCGCCGGCGATGTTGATTTTCGATTTCAGCAAAGTGATCGGAATCGACTCCTCCGCGGCGGCGGCCATGGTGCGCATTTCGCAGCGGCTATGCGAGAAGGGCATCCAGCAGATCGCGGCGGGGATGTCGACGGCGACGACGAAGGTCATCGAAGAGGCTGGCGGCCTCGACCGGCAAACCATTGTTTTGAGAGACATCGACGAGGCGATCGAGCGCGGAGAGCAGACGGTGCTGGCGAGCGGAAAAGCGAACTCGACGGCGAGCATGTCGTTTGCGGATTGGCTTTCGGTTATTTTTGGCGGGGCCGAAGAAGCGGCCATCGCGCAGCGTCATCTCCTTGCCACGCATTACAAGGCGGGCACTTTCCTGTGCCATCAAGGCGACGCCACCGATGAGCTGTATCTCGTCGAAAGCGGGCGCCTTTGCGCGCTGATAGAGCATGGTGTCAGCGCTGCCACGCGCGTTCGTGTCTTCGGTCCAAGAACAATCGTGGGCGAAATCGCATTCCTCCTCGAGGTCCCGCGCACGGCCGCTCTTCGTGTCGATGAGGATGCCACGATTTGGTCGCTAGGCCGCGCCGCCTTTGCGGAGATGATGAAGAAGGACCCAAAGCTGGCGTTGTCGTTATGGCAAAATATCGTGCGGGTCCAGGCTGAGCGCCTGTCATTCGCCACGCGCCGCATCGCCGCTCTCGACTGATTCGGCCCGTTCGCCCCAGCTGTGTCGTCAGGCCTCAGCCGGCCGATTGCGCGTTTCGATTGCCTTCTCCATGCGAGCGACGTTTTGCAGGAGCCGCTTGCTTGTAAGATTCAGGAAGTAAAGTCCGAAGGTCGGGTTCTGAAAATAAAGCTCCCGTACCTTGTCATAAGTGATGCCCAGCATCTCGACGTCATCGACGCACTGGACGGTCTGCGTGCGCTGATGTTCGGCGGTGAGAAACCCGAGTTCGCCGACTATTTGACCTGGACTCAGGGTCACGTCCAGCTCGACGACGCGGCAATTGCCGCTCACGATAAAATACATTTCGTCGGCGTGATCGCCCTTGCGGAACAGAACGTCCCCCTTCTTGTACGCCTGTTTATGCATGAAGGGCTTCAACCAGTCGATTGAGAGGTCGCCTTGCGACGCCGTGCGAACTTTCTTGATAAGCTGAAGCATTTCGTACAGCCGCAGCGAATTCAGCGGCACCAGGATGCCATAGAGCACCAAGGTCGGATAAGACGGGTACATGAAGCCGTAACCGACGAAAAGTGCATTGCTCGCGATCTCGCAAACGCGCAGCGGCACCATCGTCTTCATGTAATGACTGGCGATGTAGAGACCGCCAGCGACAAATCCCAGTATCACGGTAGCTTCGTGCATCGCGCACCCCTTGCGGCTCGAAATTCAATGCGGCCCATGCCTGCTGCCGGAAGCCGGTTTAATCCGGCCGTCGGCCGCTTTGCAACGCCTGCTTGCGCCGACCGGCCACCTTGTTTTTATTGTCGCTTGCGCGCCGCTTGGCTTCAAGCTTGACCGCGCGCGCAAGGTCCGGGTGCTGCGCGGTGAATGTCCGGAAGTCCGAAACATCCAGGATCAATAATGTCGACGGCAGCGTGGTTACGACAGTCGCGCTGCGTGGGCTATTGTCGAGCAGCGCGAGTTCGCCAAAAAACGATCCCGCGCCGAGACGAACAGGCCGCGGTTCAATTCTCACCTCGACCTCGCCCGAAGCGATGAAATACATGCAATCGCCCTGCCGGCCACGCCGAACCATAACGGTTCTTTCGGCCACGTCGATCCGCCGCAGCAGCCGTGTAAGCTCGATCATCGCCGCTGGATCGAGATTGCGGAGAAACGGGACGCGCGTCACCATGTCCCAATTGCGAATGAAATCGCGGCGACGGTGCTCGGCGGTGAAACCGGTTGTGAGGATGCCGGTGAGCAATCCGAATACTCCCAGCCCGCAGATCATCACTATTCCGGCGATGATCCGGCCCAGGAAGCTTTGCGGTACCGAATCTCCGTAGCCGGTCGTGGTGAGCGTTGTCACCGCCCACCACAGCGACATTGGCAGGCTGCCAAACTGCTGCGGTTGGCCGGCGCGCTCAAGCACGTACAGCGCAACACCAGCCAACAAGAGGACGATCAGAAAGATGAATAATACGCTCGCCAGCGGCCGGGCTTCCAGAACGAGAACACGGCGGAGCAACGAGAAGCCGGGGATGGTGGCGGCGAGCTTGAGCGGCCATAGCGACGCGAACAACCATGCGGACTCAGCCGGCACTCCGAGCATGAGCGCCGCGGGGATCGGCAGGACCGCCAGAATATCGATCGCGCCCACCGCCGAAAACGGATAGTTCGAGTCGGATCTTGAGCGAAGTCCCAGCCAGAGTTTGACTGCAAGTTCGCAAGCAAAGAAGCCGAGGCAGAACCAGAGGCCGATCGATATATGCGTCCGCAATTGCGACGCGAGGCCCCCGATAGTCATCGCGGTCATCGCCGCCAGTCCGATCGTCAGGACGACATAAAGCGAAGTCCTGTAGACGCGGCCCTTAAGCAGCTCGGTGAGGAAAAGCGAAAAGTCTAGACGGATATGTGACATTCACGGATCGGGTTTCTGGCATTCGAGGATATCACAATGTTGGTACCGCGGGTTCTCCGCTGGATCCTTAATGTGGAAATTCAGGTCAGAGGTATGTTCGCTTTCAGGGATAATGCGGTCATGCGGTTGACGGCTCCGAATGTCTGCTTTCAACCCG
>DASXDP010000176.1:0-9982 GCA_036490575.1 Xanthobacteraceae bacterium | reverse complement strand
CCCTCTGCGACGTCTCCCCAATGCAACGTAAACGCGGGCAATACGAAGTGCAGCACATTATTCTTTGACGACCCCGTAACACCAGCAATTTCTGGAGTGACATTGCTTATGCTCAAAGCATAATGGTCTTGCTTTGCGAGAACGTAGGGGAACCAAACATCGATAGTCGAGTTGCGACTAAACGCGAGCGTCGGCGGCGGCGTGGGAAGAAGCTCGTCGAGAAGAGGCTTCAGCGACGCATGAACCAAACGCCGCATGCCCTCCTCGCTGTTGTCGCGGCGGGCTGTTAGCGTGAATGAATAGTATGCATCGGAATCGGCGTCCCCTTCCGGAACCTCTGTTGTTCGTCCAATCCAGGTGAACCACAGAGGAAGGTACTCTTCGTGATGAGTGAACGTTGCTTCAGAGCCGCCCGTTGTGGTAACGAGATAACGATCATCGTAAGTGCAGGTTAAGCCTCCAGCAATATTCGACGCGTGGGAAGCCGGGAGCCGGCTAGATAGGAGGCGCGCTATCGCTTTGTCGATGAATCCGTCTGCAAGCAAACTGTTTGCCGAGGGGGGATCGGGAAACGTCACGCGATCACAGTCTTCTAGGTCGATACCGGGTGTTCGCATGCGTGTCCAGGGCGCCTGCGGGTTGTCCGTAGTTTTTACCGCAGCGGCGCGCCACCACCAACGACCAGATCGCAGGCGCAGGTTAACTATACCGCGTCGTTCTGCTGCGTGCCACGTTGCTATGGACTCGCGACCGTCGGTTACGACCCAATCCACGGTTGGCTTTGTGTGCATATCCTGGAACGGATAGGCCAGCAGTAACGGGAGATCGTGCCGAATTGTGAGCACCGCCGCAGGCGGCCCGATGTCGCTCGCGAGAGTGGGTGCCGCTGGCGCGACGCTGGCAAGAAAGCCTGCGAATAGGAGCAGCGTTGCCGCCGTTTGCAATTCCTACAAGGTCCCTTGGTTGTTGCACGCTTCTAGAGACGTCACGGTCCTGCTCTTGCCAGCCATTAGGTTCTTATCCTCTTACGAAGCGACGAGCCTTACGAGGCATTGGGATCGCTTCCTCGCGTCGGTCGAAGCCGGGCACTAAGCCTCAGCCCCGCGCGTGTTTAGCCGTCGGAGCGTTCAGGCTCGAGAAGGCGGGCGAAAGATGCGGATTTCAGGCTTTGGTCGTTTTGCTCTACGCAGCTGCGGCGATGCTGACGACTTGCGGCGTATCGCAGCCGCCGATTGGCGCGCCGGGCGAGATGCCGCAAAGTCGGGCAATCGCTACGCCCGCGCGCGGTGGATCATGGATGTTACCAGACGCGAAGAGCGAGGATCTGCTCTACGTCACGAATGTCCGGCCGCCAAATTCTAGAGTCTTTGTTGCTCTCATATCCGCGCGGCAAGCTTGTCGGCTTTCTCAAGTTTGGCAACGCTCTTCCACCATGGGAATTTTCCGACAAGAATGGCAACGTGTTCATCAATGGTGGCGTTATCGCCGAATACGTGCGCGGCGGCAAGAAACCAATCCAAACCTTTACGACCCCGGCTACGAGTCTCCGTTACGATGATTGGCATGCATAACGCCCATCGCAGGGTCGCAGCCCTGTACGAGCAGTGCGAGGTGTGTCTCGGACTCCAAGCACGCGAAGAAATAGTTCCGCAGCGCATTGACTGGCGATGCCGCCGCGTGTGGCGCCCCGTTCAGCGCAGACGGACGAGCCATGGTTCAAGGGCGAGACCGTGCCGAAGCTTGACGCTTTACTGTCGCAGTTCGGCGCTGACAGGCGCCATCGTTTGGCATCTCCGAGCTGGTGCTAAAGCGCCTCACCCGCGTACTGGGAGGCGTCGCGGAACCTGCTGGTCGTTAATCGCGAGATCGAGATATTAGGAAACTAGTTGACAACCGGGAAAACACGCCATAGTATTATCTATTATGAATCTAGTTGCTAAACCGGCAAGAGGGCAGCGTCGCAGATCGAGCGGCACGCGTGGGGACGCCCCCGATAGCCTATAACACGGTATTGACCACCTTACGGTACCCTGGAGCAGAAAGGCTACGTCGGCCATGACGTGGACGGGAGAGTATTCGTCTATCGTCCGATCGTCGTCCGGGAGGAAGCTCCCTCACGTTCTGCGCCGGCTCTTTGGAAATTCTCCCGGGAAGCTCGCGTTGACCCTGCTTGATAGCAGAGCTCACCGACGCCGGCTTCGCGTACCTTAAAAAGATGCTCGTTTTCAAACGAAAGGTGACGCAGTGAAGCATGTAGCTTTCTCTGTCGTTAGCGCGGTTACGTTTTTAATGCTCAGTACGGCCGCGAGCGCCCTTGCACAAGAACCATCTCAACCCGGCGCCTCATGGACTCTGTCACAGCGGCAACAAGCTCTAGGACGTGCCGAGCGGGCCTTGGAAACTTACTTTTACCCAAATCGGATCGAAGCGCTTCGAGCGGTTATCGAAAACAATCGCCAAGCACTGCTTCAAATCGCAGATCAAAAAGCGTTTGCGAAAACGTTGACCAGTGAGCTCCAAAGCGTATCTGGAGACAAGCACCTCATCGTGTGGTACTCCGACTCTCCACACGCAGAGACCACGTCTCAATCAAGCGACACAGCAGCCGACAAGAAGTTCTTTCGGCGCATCGACTTCGGTTTTAATTGTGCTGCACGCTTGATGGGAAACATTGGCTATCTCAATCTTGGAGGGTTTGCGAATATGCCGGAGGCGAAGCCGACGCTCGACGCTGCGATGACGTTAGTTTCTCCAACCGATGCGCTTATCATCGACCTTCGAGGAAATGGTGGCGGCGACTCAGATACCGTAGCCTACCTGCTTGGCTATTTCTTTGCGCGACCGACAGAAGTGACGGGCGCGGTCGTTCGAGAACACAACCGCGTTCGTACGGACCGCGACTTCACCCCCGCAACCGTTGGCGGTCCGAAATATCTTGCTAAGCCTGTCTACGTCCTGATCGATCATCAAACGATTTCCGCTGGCGAAATGTTTGCATATGACATAAAGACGCTGCACCGAGCGCTCGTGTTCGGCGAGCCTAGCGCCGGGGCGGCGATGGGTCTTGGTTCACCACCTTCGTATCTCACTGAGCACCTCTCGATCAGCGTGCCGGACGCCGAGACGAGAAATCCGTATACTGGCACGAACTGGGATGGCACGGGCGTGATTCCGGATGTCTCGACCACGTCAAAACAGGCGCTCCTTGCTACCTACAAACGTGCGCTCCAAACCGCCAACGACCGATATGATCCTATGAACGAGCTGCCCCAGGCCCTGAAAAATCCGGCAACAGCGCTGCGCATGTCGTTTCCGGATGTTTCACCCTAGTCGGGCCGCCGCCAGAGACGCTAAAGCGCTCTTGCCGTCCGACCTACCTTTTGCCCGCCTTTTCGACGTACGTTGTAATTAAGGCGGACGCCGCTGCTATTTCTAGCGGTATGAGTTCGAACCGGCCTTAAGATGTCGTCGATGATAACAACGTTGCTTCTGCGTGCGCGTCATTCAGATGGGCCTCGATGGATTCAGCGGCTTTGATGGAATACCCGTCGCCATGATGCTGGCGTGTCGATCTCTTCCGTCTAGGGCAACCCGGCTGGCAAATATCATCGCGGACGGGCGCAGTACCCTCGCAGACGGTTCTCCGACCTTCGCGCCGCCTCTGGCGGGGCGGGGCAGCTTAGCGGCTTTTCCAGAGTACCTGTTCCTCGCAACGATCGAAATGGCGTGCACTTCGGTCGTAGTCCGGCGGGCGTAGATATGCCCAAACGAATGGGGTAGTTGAAATGAAGCAAAACATAGCACTGCAGGTAACGTCGCTGCTCTCTATTATGCTCGCCTCATTTCACCTGGTGGACGACATAGTATACGGCTCGGAAAAAGGCGTTGCGGTAGGTCTCGTGATTGTAGTCGTTCTCGCTGTTTGGTTGTACGGAACGTTGATGTTGCCGGCACGTCCGGCCGGCCATATTATTATGCTGCTCGGATCGCTGCTGGGGCTGACCGTTTTTGCGACTCACCTAACCGGCGTTGGGGGCCTGCAAGGTATCGAGATCGGTAAATTGAGCGGAGCCTTTTTCTTCGTCTGGACGCTCCTCGCGCTTGCCGTTGCTTCCCTTTTTTCACTCGCGGTTTCAGCGCTTGGTCTCTCCCGTCTACTGCGTGCAAGGGCGCAATAGTGAGTGTGCTCTGAAACAGAGGGTTCGACGTAGCATCCGAGTGGTCGCAATAAATCTAACCCTAAGAGAAGGTTTGATTATAAGGCGGTCGGCTACCACGCCCATTCTTTTGAAAGATCGCCTTCGCACCCGGTGGGGTAATCCTGCGTCGGATCTTAAGCTCTGTACTTCTCTCCGGGTTCGTCGGCCTGGGCGAAACCGAGGCACTGCGCAGCCTCCGGCCATGACTCCGGCAACGGCAAGGCTGTGGCTCCTCGTGGATACGTACCGTGCGGAAAACGTACACGAAACTTCTTGCAAAGCAGCGTGAGGAACTCGAAGTCTTCCCACAGTCGATACCCTAACATGCTGCGGCTGCTCGCAATGAAGGGTGCAAGCGTATCCCAGCACATCACAACGGGATAGTAAAATAAGTCGCACGCTAGGTCTTGGTCGACGATGCCATGTTTCACGAGCGGCGCAATAGCCGAATCCAAGAAGTTGCCGACGTCTAGAGACCGCCTTACCTTCTCTGGAGCTCCGATCGAGCAGGCGAACTCGAAAGGCAGAGTCGTTGAGTTTTTGCGGTACCTCATAACGAATGAATCGTAGTGCGTCCTGAAACCCCGGAGCCTCCATTCTGTGCCAAATCTCGTTGAATACCGCAATTTGATTGCTGTTGCGCACGTGCCGCAGCTGCATGAGAGCCACGATTGCGGTCACGCCAATTACTATGAACGTTGCGACCGATGCGACGGCGGCCACCCATTCGGGAGTCATACATCCAGATTCTTAGGCGCGCCAACGACGCCCTTCGCCGTCGTCTCTTGAGTTGGGGTAATGTCTTGACCTATGGAAGGACTAGTTTCAGCGCAGTAGCTTTACGACTTCGTCACCGATTATCGCGGTCGTCGCCGCCGGCCGACTGATCGTGCGCGTCTTGGCTTCTTGCACTGCCTCGTCACCCGCTACACCGACAGCCACAGCAGCGTTGCGCCGGCGCCACCTGCCTGTGCATGCCTAAGGCGAGGGCAATAAGCGCGGCGATCGCTGCACAGCACGGCGCCGATCGCATGACCATTGCGTCGGTTCATGCTGCGAGCGCGGTGCGGCCTCGCGGCCGGCGCCACTCGTTGCCTCCTGGCGTTATGCAGCGCCCTTCGTTCGGACCGTGCTGCGCAAGCGGCTACGATTGCAGCGCTTCTTCGATCGCTTGATCCTCCGACCAGCCTGCGCCTTCGGCTGCGAGTTTTTCGGACTCGGCGTCGCTCGGTTTGCTGGTGCAGTGCGGCCGTAAGTTTCTCGTAGCCCCACTTCATCGTGGCTTTGCGCTCGGCGCCGAGTACTCCGTAGTAGCTATTGATATAACCAATGAGCCGCGCCGCATCGGGCAGGCGTCCATCCAGCGCCAGAAACAGTGTAATATGCTGCATTGCAATCAATGTCTCTCGCGCGCTTCGCAGTTGCCGCACCAAACGTAGCGTAACCCGAGCGTCCTCACTAACATCAGTGGCACTGCAAGGCCTTGTTTGCGCTCTTGGAGTGCTGACGAAAGCAATTTATTCGATATTGGCGAACGGGAGGCAACTGTTTTTTGCGGCGCAATACGCCGATTCTCCGCAAGCAACTTCTGAGGGTCGCGCCGCATTGAGCCCTCGCGCCAGGATCGGATGACCCTCGCGCCGCTACCGCTCTGCACGTCGCGATCGCGTGTCGGCGTCGACTTTGCGGGTTAGGATTCTGGAAGAAACCCAATCTCAAGATAGATGGCGCCTCGGTCCCGTGCTTCAACGAGGGCTTCTAATGCGAGATCGGCGTTTACGCTCGGCGGAATATCGATAGAAGCTACCGCACCTCCCCACTCAGTCGAGCAACCCAATTTCGATGTCGCGGCGACTGCGTGTTCTGCGAAGGCTTGTTGTTTATCGTCCCGGAGTAGCGCGCGAACGGTTCCATGTCCGGAGCGCTTGGCTACTTCGAGAAAATCGAAGACTCCATCATTATTAGCGACGATGATGTCGTCAAGGTAGCTAATGCCTTTGGCGAAGAACGGTGAGTTTAGAAGACGCAGGCGGTTCGGCGTTAAGACTTCCGCCCACAGTGTTTCAACGCCGTAAGGAGGCCACATTGCGTCATCCTCAAGCTGATACTTCTCCAGCGCGAATCGAACCTTATTCTTCTCCATAGTTTTCCGCCTATCTGCCTGAGGGGCACGGGTAGCATCCGACTATCGCTTCGTCGTCTCTCTCTGCTTACGCTTTCCGAGAACATGCCATGATGCGCAGCATCGCTAGCCAGGGATTCACGCCTCAGCCCTCCGCACGACTTCGCGCCCGATCTCAGCCGGTCGCGAATGGTGCGAGCCACTTTTTCCGGCTCAAAGAAAGGCGTACCGATAGTCAAGGAGCGCATTTATCCAGATCGTCGCGGCGCGAGGCCCAGGCGCGAGTGGGGAGGCGGGAAATTCGTAACGTGTTTACTTGACCGACATGCGAATGAGACTAAGCCTAGTTCAGTGTGAGTCTTGTGAAGCTGCCCAATGGGTAGGGGCTGTCGTATTCCATTTAAGTGTGACGCGACCGTTACCGTCCGCATTCTTCCAACCTCACCACTCGCGAGACTTCGTTGCAGTTGAAGCGACGTATGTCGATCCACCGCCACCGCCTCCGCCGGCACCAGAATAGTACCCAAACGATGCGGCTCCCTGTCCGCCGCCGCCACCGCCGTTAGTAACCGCCGCCACCACCGCCTCCACCATCAAAAACCTCACGGTACGCGCCGCCGCCGGCGCCGCCGTTACCCAGAGAGCCATTCTGCCCAGCGCCTCCCGAGCCGTACGTTCCATAGCCTGCAGAACCGCCCGCTCCGCCGACGTTCTGAGTACCGCCTCCACCACCGCCGCCACCGTTGTACGATAGGTCCGCTCTGTCGCCACCGCGTTCGCCGACTCGTCTCCCTCCTTTACCGCCGTAGCCCGTCGCACAGGGGTTCAGCGCTCCTGCGCCTCCACCGCCGCCGGCCGCGACAACACGATCCGCGAATTGTCCGCCTCCAACTCGCACGTCGCTCGCTCCGCCGCCGCCGTACCCGAGCGGACCTTGTGCAATACCGCCGGGCGCGCCGCCATTATAGCCTCCTTTTTGTGCTTCGCCGGCTCCGCCCACGACGATAACCAGTCGCTCTTGCGCCTTCACGGCAATCACCGCCGACACACGACTTCCGAGCCCGCCGTTGGGGCAACCGGACGGATCGTCGGCGCCTTTCGCACCGAGCGCAACGACGGTGATGCTGCTAACGTCCGATAGCACCCTAAACGTTTGTTTACCGCCGGTGTAGTCGAAGATCTTTTCGTTGACTAACGAGTCGACGCCGGTGCGCGGCGCGCTCTGGGTGCCGATCGGCGGCTGCGATCCGCCGCACCCTGCCAAGAGAGTTAGAGCGGCGACAAGGCTGATAGCATAGCGCAGGACGATTGGAAGGTTCATGTGCGGTCTCCGGGGCGCAGCAGAAACGGTGTCAACTAAGCTTCCGCTTCGGGACTCTACGCGTTAGTCCCAGCGCGGTCGGCGACCAGCGCCTGCTGCGCCGCCAGCATTGCCGCAAGAGCGTCTTCGGGCCGTGCGAACGCGGCATAGAATGCATCGCCCATTGTTTTGAAGACGCGGCCGCCGTGCTCGGTAATCGCCGTGCTCCTTCGATATCGGTAAAGGCGAAGGTCACGGCACCGGTTGGAAGCGGTGCGGCTAGCGCCATCCTCAAAGCTTCAAAGAGCGAGCCCTGTTCGCCTGGCGGGTGTGGCTTTCAGGCGCGCGGTAATGCCGCCGATGCCGCGCGGCTGTGGCATGCGCGCCCTGCACCTTATGTGCGATGCTGCAGACGGCATCACCATCATCTTTGACGCTCAAGGAGCGCAAATTTTCGAGCGTCTCTCCGACGGACATAGCCCTATTGGATTGGAGACGCTAGAAGACGTCGTCCTTCCGCAGCCAAACGCTTACATTTCGTAGGGTCGAGTCGAGAACGAAGACACCTAGTCGCATCCCATAGCCGACAACTGCCTTAGATCGCGCTTCGCGGACCATCGCCGTAGGCCACTGGTAGCCAAAATCGTAATCCGCTTTGTTGAACCAGTCCTGGGGATAGACAGCGACTTCATTTCGCCGCGGTAACACGTGGTAAACCCGGGTTCCGTCACCGGTAACTAGTATGAAGAGCTCTTCCGTGGCTTTGAGTACGCTTGGGAATACGTACTTATGGGTGCCGGCCGACAAATCGCAAGGAATGCCTACCTCGCAAAGGAGCCCCGAGTTCCATGTCATTCTGGATTGCACGACCCCTTTGCCATGCAGGTCGCTGAGTGAGTTTGCGATTGGATCGCGGAAGCCGTTCGTATCAAATAACCGAATCGCGATGCGATCTTCTAACTGCTGCCAACAAAGCAACTCCGATGGCTTAACGAGCTGGGCGCAGGCATAGCGCGGTAAAACGAACAAAACAGCACCAGCCGCATCGATCAGGAGATTAGCAATAGATTGATTGAATGCCGCACACCACCGAAGAGGGTCGCCGCCGCGTAGCGGCGATGGCGTAGCGTACCAAGGCGCGGGGCCTGGCGCACCACTTAGGGCCGCTACCGCATCCTTAAGGTCTGGGCTAGCCATCGATCGCACAGGCTAGCGACACGAATCTACTGATCGGAACCATGCTCTGCTCCCACTCGCGGTAGTAGTCAGCCTGGCAGCATTGGCAGCCGGGGGTGCGGCACTCACTAGTTTCCGGTACGTGCAAGGCTGTTGCTTCGGCCTCGGCGTTGCCTATTACCTCGCATTCTTACCCTAGGCTTATTTTTCTGGCGACCAGTCAATGCGCACGGCCTGACCTGCGCTAAACGCAAACAACGCTGAGCGTGGCTGTGCCGCTCGATCGCATTGACAACTCGACTGCGCACGCGCCGATGCGGCAAGTTTCCATAATACCGATACGAATTCGGTTGAGTAAGCCTAGGCACCACAATGCGCCGCCGCTCCTCGGGTGCCTCGCCGGCCTCGCCTGACGTGCGAGAAAGATTGTTGAGTCGTACCGCCATAATGAGGATGGCCGCGAACATTACGACTGTTGTCAGCATCCCAAAGAGCACCGTGGTTATGCCGAGCAAAATCCCGCGGGCCTGGTCACGAATCTAAGCCGACGTTCGATGCGATGCGAGCGCGAGAACGTAGATGCGAGGCTGGCAACGGTTATCTACTACGGGTTCGCAAATATTCGCCGCATCGCCCATCACCATTTAATCACTAACAATCCGTGCGTGGCCTCTTTCCAGCCCGACCACGTGCGGTGTTTTAAAGCCGTCGCCTCAACATAGGACGAGCCGCCACCACCGCCCCCGCCGCCGCAGCAATATAAGGTCACGTCGCCCTCCCCGCCGCCGCCGCCACCACCGCCATAGTAGCCGCCACCACCACCACCGCCGCCGCCTGCGGAGTAGTAGCACGACTGGCAAGCATCGCCGCCGTTGCCTCCAACTTGAAGCTTGCCGTTCTCGCCCGATCCATCACGCCCATATCCAGCCCCGCCAATGCCACCGCGGTGTTGCCTTCCGCCTTTCCCGCCTCCGCCACCTGATTCGAAAATCCCGAAACCGATACCGCCGGAACCGCCGATGCGGCCCCCGCCCTTGCCACCCGTTCCTTCGGATCGTCCAGAGTATTGATCGTAGGCGCCCTGCCCACCGCCACCGCCGACGACGAAGATGCGATCGCTCAGAAGACTTCCGTGCTCCCGAATATCTGTTGAGCCGCCGCCGCCGAATCCAAATCCGCGCGACG
>DASXDP010000175.1:0-8505 GCA_036490575.1 Xanthobacteraceae bacterium | reverse complement strand
TGCTTGTACATGTTCAGCATATCGTCCCACTGAAAGAACGATCGCGGCAGCTTTGCTGTCTTCGACGCGCGCAACGCCTTCTCGCTGACGGCGTTGAACGACATGCCGGGCGGCATCATCAGGCCCTTCTGCGCGCCGCCGACGGTGACATCGACGCCCCACTCGTCGTGACGATAATCGGTCGATGCCAGCGACGAGATGGTATCGACCAGGAGCAGCGCCGGATGGCCCGCGGCGTCGATCGCTTTGCGAATTGCAGCGATCGGCGAGAGGCAGCCGGTCGCAGTTTCGTTGTGCAATACGCACACGGCTTTAATCTCGTGCGCTTTGTCCTTGCGCAGATGCTCCTCGATGACCTTGGGGTCGGCGCCGACGCGCCAATCGGTTTTGATGAATTCCGGTTTGAGCCCGAGCCGCTCCGCCATGGTCTTCCACAACGTGGCGAACTGGCCGGTCTCGACCATCAGCACGCGATCTCCTGGCGACAGCGTATTGGCGAGCGCGGCCTCCCAGGCGCCCGTTCCGGTGGCGGTGTAAATGATGACCGGCTGGGTGGTCTTGAAAATCGTCTTGATGCCTTCGAGCACGCGCTTGCCGAGCTTTGCGAATTCCGGACCGCGTTGATCGATCAGCGGCATATCGATCGCCCGCATGACCCGATCCGGCACCGGCGTCGGTCCTGGGATTTGCAGGAAATGGCGTCCGGGAAGACGCGAAGCATTTTGCGGCATGACTCGAAATTCCTCTGGACGCGAATGTTTATAGGCTTTGGTAAAGCGTCACCGCCGGGGCGGAAAGCGCGTGCAAAGTCCCGGCTGCGCCGGTCCGAAGGCGCTGCGGCGCGGTCTTGATCCCCGAACGCGCCGTTGCGGTCAAGTCTCTTTGCTGCCGCAGGGCTAAAGGTTGGGAAACGCCCCACGCGTCCGTGGGCCGTTAACTTTCCTGCGCCAGCGCGCTTTCATGCCAGCGGCGCAGCGACAAATAGTTGACCAGCGAGAGCAGATAAAAAATGGCAATGCCGGTGAGCGACAGGAGGATGAGCGCGGCGAACATGCGCGGAATGTTGAGGCGGTAGCCCGACTCGGCAATGCGATAGGCAAGGCCAGAGCCGGCGCCGGCTGAGCCCGCGGCGATTTCGGCAACCACCGCGCCGATCAGCGCAAGGCCCCCGGCAATGCGCAATCCGCCGAGAATGTAGGGCATCGCCGACGGCAGTTTCAGGCGGCGCAAAATCTGCCAGCGCGACGCGCCGTAAAGCGCGAACAGATCGGCGAGGTTGCGGTCGACCGAACGCAGTCCGAGCGTGGTGTTGGCCAAGACCGGAAAGAACGCGACGATCCAGGCGCAAACCAAAACCGCGGCATGCTGCGGCAGATAAACCAACAGCAGCGGGGCGATGGCGATGACCGGGGTGACCTGCAGGACCACGGCGTAGGGGTAAAGCGCATATTCCAGGAACCGCGACTGATTGAACAGAATTGCCAGGAATACGCCGCCGAACGCCGCCAGCAAAAAACCTTCCAGCGTCGTGACCACTGTCACGAGCAACGACCGCAACAGCAATGGCCAGTCGGCGACGAAGGTCTGCGCGATCAAGTCCGGAGCCGGCAGCACATAGGGCGGAATGTTCTTGTAGCGCACCACCGCTTCCCAAGCCGCAATGCCCAGCGCCAACACCAGGATCGGCATCACGATGCGCAAAGGCCGATCGCGCCGCTCGCGGACGCTCATGGCGGCCCTCCCACTGCCATGGCGACGGCGAGCGCTTCCGACGCCCGCCGGCACAAGGCCGCGTAGTCGGCGGAGGTACGAAAGCTCCGGCCGCGCGGATACGGCGCGTCGATGGCGACCTCGGTGGAAATGCGGCCTGGACGCGCCGCCATCACCAGCACGCGGTTAGCGAGGTACACCGACTCGAACACCGAGTGGGTGACAAAGACGATCGTCATGCGCAACGCGTCCCACGTTTGCAACAAATCGTCGTTGAGCTTGAACCGCGTGATCTCGTCGAGCGCGGCGAACGGCTCGTCCATCAACAAAATCTGCGGCTCGGTGACGAGCGCCCGGGCGATGGATACGCGCATGCGCATGCCGCCGGATAATTCACGCGGATAAGCCTGCGGAAATGCGCCGAGGCCGACCCGGTCGAGCGCACTTTCGACGCGCTCGGTCCTTTCCATGGCGCGCGAACCGCGAAGCTTGAGCGGCAGTTCCACGTTGTCGAAAACCGACGCCCACGGCATCAGCGTCGGCTCCTGAAACACGAATCCGATCCGGTTTTCATTTGTGCTTGTGGTCGCCGCGCGATCCCACGCGACCACGCCTTCACTTGGGTCGGTCAGGCCGGCGATGATGCGCAGCGCGGTCGACTTTCCGCAGCCCGAGGGCCCAAGCAACGCGACGAACTCGCCCGGTTTAACGTCGAGATCCAGTCCGGCCAACGCCCGCACGCCGTTGGGAAAGGATTTGCCGATGCCGCGCAACGCAACGAGCGGGGTATCATGAGTAGCAGTTGCAGGCGGCATCGGGTTCGCTATTGCTTCGGCCGCAAATCGAGCCCGACCTTCTTGTTGACGAATTGCAGCGTGTAGGCCTTGCGGTAATCGAGCGCGGCCGGGGCGACACCGGCGCGCACCATCTTGTCGAAAAAATCCTTCATGTGCGCATCGGTGATGGCGCCGACGCCGAGCGTCAAGGCGTCTCCGGAGTCGACGATGCCATACGCCTTCATCTTGGCGACCGAATAGCTGAGAAGGTCGTCGGTCATCTCCGGGTTCTGTTCCTTGATCAGGGCATTCGCCGCTTTATTGTCGCCGTAGATGTAGTTGTACCAGCCGACGATCGAGGCATCGACGAATCGCTGCACCAGATCCGGTTTTTTCTCCACCAGATCGCGGCGGGTTTCAATCAGCGTCGAATAGGCGGAAAAGCCCTGGTCGGCTAACAGGAAAATCTGGGGCGTGAAATGACCCTGGCGCTCGACCGCGAATGGCTCGGAGGTCACATAGCCCTGCATCGCGCTATGCGGGTCGGCCAGAAAGGGCTGCGGATTGAAGGTGTAGGGTTTTACCTGATCTTCCTTGAACCCGAAGTCCGCCTTGAGCCATTGAAAGTAGGTCGCCATTCCTTCTTTGGAGACAAATAAGGTCAGCTTTTTCAGATCGGCGAATTTTTCGACGCCCGCGTTTGGATGCGCGATCAGGACTTGCGGGTCTTTCTGGAAAAGCGCGGCGACCTGGATGGTCGGGACGTTATGGGCGACCGCGTCGAACCCCTGCAACGTGTTGGCGCTGAGATAAAAATCGATTTTGTTGACCAGAAGCAGCATGCGATTGTTGGCGTTCGGGCCGCCCGGAAGAATGGTCACGTCGAGCCCGTATTTCTTGTAAGTACCGTCGGCGAGCGCCTGGTAGAAGCCGCCGTGCTCGGCTTCGGCGACCCAGTTGGAGCCGAACGTGACCTTGTCGAGCGGTTGCGCCGACGCCGATCCCACAAGCACTCCCGCCGAGACTGCAAGCCCGGTTAATAGTGCCTTCAGCGTAACGGCCAATTGCATGGTTGCTCCTTTCGTGCGGCGACGCGACAATACCGCATGATGCCGAAAAAAGCCTGCCTCCGGCTTCGTTAAAGGAGGCCCTGTTTCGTGGATAAGCCTATGCCCCGACGCCGGGCGGCAGGCGAAAAAGAGCGATACGAATGACGGTACCAAAACGCGCCTGGACGGATATGACGTGGCAAGAAATCGCCGACGCCGGCCAAGCGGCGCGGCGATGGATTGCGGTTTTGCCGCTGGCCGCCGTGGAGCAGCATGGCCCGCATTTGCCGATTGGCGTCGATAGCTTCATAGGCGAAGCTTATCTGGCGCGTGTGCTTGAGATCCTGCCCACCGATTTACCGGCGACGTTTCTGCCGCTGCAGCGCATCGGTGTCTCGCCTGAGCATGCCGAATACGCCGGCACGCTGTCGGTATCGGCGGCAACTGCAATTGCCGCCTGGACCGAGATCGGCGAAAGCCTCGCGCGTGCCGGGGTGCGCAAGCTCGTTCTCGTCACCAGCCACGGCGGCAACGCCGCCGCCATGGAATTGGCCGCCCGCGATTTGCGCGCGCGGTTCGGGATGCTCGCCGTCACCGTCGGCTGGCATCGCTTCGGCTACCCACAAGGGACGTTTTCCAGTGAAGAGATACGACACGGCATTCATGGCGGCGACATCGAAACGTCACTGATGCTTGCCGCCCGGCCGGATACCGTTCGCATGAACAAGGCGGCCCACGCCGCGTCGGCGAGCCTCGACATGGCGGACGAGTTCAAGTGGTTGAGTGCGAGCCGCCCGGCCGGATTTGCCTGGATGACGCAAGATCTGCACGCGAGCGGCGCGGTGGGCGACGCCACGCTAGCCACCACCACCAAGGGCGAGGCCGCACTCGCTCACGGCGCGCGCGCCTTCGTGGAGTTGCTGCAAGAGGTCGATCGCTTCGACCTGGCGCGACTGAAACACGGCCCGCTCAAGTCCTGAATGGAGCCGACTGAGCGATCTTCGTGTGAGTGGAGGCGACGTCATGTTTGTTAAAACCAAAGACGGCGTGGAGATTTTCTATAAGGACTGGGGCAAAGGGCAACCGATCGTATTCAGTCATGGCTGGCCGCTGTCGGCGGACGACTGGGACGCGTTTACAGCCGGGCCGGCCACTGCGGGCCGGACCCGGTAGCCCGGCAATGACGATGAAGAAGAAGCCTACGCCGCGATCTTCACGTACTCGAAATCGCCCGGCTTGTTGTCGATGCCGATGCGCGGCGGAGCGATCCAGTTGGCGAATTGGCCCGGTTCAATCACCCGGTGCATCAGGCTGACAATGTAATCGCCATCGTCTGTCGACGGCAGCCAGTTGCCGATGTCGCGCTTCCAGGCCGCCTCGTCCAGCAGCGCGCCGGCGGGTGAAATTTTCACGTCCTTGAACTCGCCGATCTGGCGGTGAAAACCGACGTGCGGCAGCTGGAACTGGAAGGCGATGCCGGTCTTGCCCATGACCTTGTTCCAGCGATCGAGACCGCGCTGGCAATCGGCGGTGTAATCGTCGCGCAGCCGCATGTTCACCGCCGTGAGCGCCGGCTCGTCGACGCGCTTGATCTCGCCGCTGACCATTTTGAGCACCGGATAAGTCGAATGTTCGAGCCGGTGGTCGTCATCGATCTTGGTTTCCTGGAAACGGCCTTTGAGGCCGGCGTTGAACGAATTCGCGGCGTTGGTGGAAACTTCCGAGCCGAACAAATCCAGCGACAATGAATAGTGCAGGTTGAGTTTCTTCTGGATGGTCGGCAGGTCGATCACGCCGAGGCTCCGCACCTTGTCGATGTCGTTGGGGTCGCCGATGCCCGCCGCCTGCATCGCTTCGCAGGTGCGCTGGATGGTGCGCCCGACGCCGGTCTCGCCGACGAACATGTGGTGCGCTTCTTCGGTCAGCATGAAACGGCAGGTGCGCGACAGCGGATCGAAGCCCGACTGCGCCAGGCTTTCGAGCTGCATCTTGCCGTCGCGGTCAGTGAAGAACGTAAACATGTAGAACGAGAGCCAATCCGGCGTCGCCTCGTTGAAGGCGCCGAGCATGCGCGGCTTGTCGGCATCGCCGGAGCGGCGCTGCAGTAACTCGGCTGCTTCCTCGCGGCCGTCGCGGCCGAAATATTTTTGCAGGATGTAGACCATTGCCCAGAGGTGACGGCCTTCCTCGACATTGACCTGAAAGACGTTGCGCATGTCGTAGAGCGACGGCGCGGTCTTGCCGAGGTGGCGCTGCTGCTCCACCGACGCCGGCTCGGTGTCGCCTTGGATGACGACCAGACGCCGCAGCATGGCGCGGTATTCGCCGGGTATGTCCTGCCACGCCGGTTCGCCGAAGTGGTGACCGAATGGAATGGTACGGCCTTCCTCCTTCGGCGCGAGCAGAATGCCCCAGCGGTAATCGGGCATCTTCACATAATCGAATTTCGCCCAGCCCTTCGGGTCGACCGAAACGGCGGTACGCAGATAAACGAGGGACTCTTGGAAGCCTTCCGGCCCCATATCCATCCACCAATCGATGTAGCCCGGATGCCAGCTTTCCAGTGCGCGAAGCACCTGGCGGTCTTGTGCGAGATTGACGTTGTTGGGGATCTTGGTGGTGTAATCGACATTCTCGATATTCATGACGTCACCTCTTTCTGTCACCACGCACACACGCTCCCAAGCCGGCAATTGCAGAGCGGAGGGCGCGCATTTCAAACTCTCTTCGTATCGAACACCGGCTGCTGACCGGTGCCGTAACGCTTCAGGGCGCCTTCTTCGCCGATGGCGTTGGGCCGCTGAAAAATCCAGTTCTGCCACGCGGTCAAACGCGCGAAGATTTTCGATTCCATTGTTTCCGGCCCGGCAAAGCGGAGATTGGCTTCCATGCCGGTCAGGCCGTCGGGCGAAAAACTCGCGCGCTCTTCCAGAAACACGCGTACCTCGTCGTCCCAATCAATGTCGTCGAGGGCGAAAGTGATGAGGCCGAGTTTTTCCGCGGTCTCGGCGTCGAGCGGCTTTTCGGTTTCGGATTTCGCCGCGTCGGTCGCGGATGGATTGCCAAGAAAACGGCTCGCAAGCCGCGTCAAGCCGTTGGCCATCGGGTAGAGACCGAAATTCGCCGCGCTCAACACAATCGCCGCCGGCGGTTTGTTGTCGCCGTCGCGCTGGCCAAGCAACATGTAGGAGCGGTCGCTGGCGAAGGCGATTTCAGCCAGCGTGCCGGCGAAACATGAACCCGGCTCGATCAGGGTAACCAGCGAGCGCGACGTCACGTCGATGCGCTTGAGCACGCGCTTCCACAGCAAGCGGATCTCGCGCACCAGCCAATGGTCACTGTTGGCGTCGAGCAGCTTTTCGTAGGCCATGATCTCGGCGGCATCGCCGGACGATTTGAAGACGATCGCCGCAATTTCCAGTTCGTTGAGGCGGATGTGAAGGATCGCGTCGTCGAGCTCGCGCGCGAGTTGAAGCGGCCAAAATCCAGCGCCAAGCGCGACGATGCCGTCGGCCGATGACGGGGGTGGCGCGGTAGGGCCGCGCACAGTCATCGTTGCAGTGCGCGCGCCGCGATCGAAGGCGACGGAAAGCGAGCCGTAGTCAATGCCGTCGGCGCTGAACTCGCGGGCGAGTGGCGCAAGCTTGACCCCCTGCCCCGTGCCGTTGCGGCGCGACCGCGCCGCAAATTCCTTGCCCCGCGCGAGAATGGTCTCGTCGAATTTCGAGCCAGGCATTACTTCGTCGACCAGCCGCCACTCGACCGCACGCTTTCCTTTCACGCCTTCCTCGGTGGTGCAGAACACATCCGCGTGGTCACGGCGCACCTTGCGTTTGTCGGCGACGCGCGTGAGTCCGCCAGTGCCCGGCAGCACTGCAAGCAGCGGCAATTCAGGCAGCGCCACCGACGAGGAACCGTCGTCGACCAGCATGATGTGATCGGCAGCAAGCGCCAGCTCGTAGCCGCCGCCCGCCGCCGTGCCGTTGATCGCACAAATCGTCGGCAGCCCGGAATGCTCGCTCAAATCCTCGATGCCGTTGCGCGTCTCGTTGGTGAATTTGCAGAAGTTGACTTTGTGGGCGTGGCTCGCGCCGGCGAGCATGCGGATATTGGCGCCGGCGCAGAACACGCGCGGCTTGCCCGAGCGCAGCACCAGAACGCGCACCTGCGGATGCTCGAAGCGCAGCCGCTGCAACGCGTCGGCAAGCTCGATGTCGACCCCGAGGTCGTACGAATTCAGCTTGAGCTCGTAGCCCTCGAACAGCGGCGCTTTTTCGTCGACGTCCATGAGAAGCGTCGCGATCTCGCCGTCGGCGGTGAGCTTCCAGTGACGGTAGCGGCCAGGCTCGGTTTGGAAATCGACATAGCTCTTGCCGTTGGCAAGGGGACGCTCAGGTTGCCGGGTGTCGGCCATGACGGCGAGCCTCAGAATGTATTATAGTGCATCGCTTGACCGTTAATGTGCACTATAATGCATTTGGCCGCAACCCCTACGCTGCTCCTCTTTCGGCTTCGCGATGGTCGCGAAAGAGCCGGTTGATGAAGCCTGCCGTCGCGACAAGCGTCTCTTTCGGTTTGTCGCGGTGCGGCGAGTGCCGCGCACCCGTCACCACCACGGTCTCGACCGGACAGAAGCATTCCTCGCGCGCGACCTCGAGCTGCTTCAGCGTGCCGTACTGATCATCCTTGCCCTGCACGATGAGGATGGGCACGCGAATATAACCGAGCGTCTCGGTAATGTCCCAATGCTGAAATTTTGGATGGAGCCAGGGTTCGGACCACGAGCGGAAAGCGCCGTCAACGTCGGCGTGCCAGCGCTCGAGTTTTTTGCGCAGCTCGCCGTTAGCGAAGTCGTCCTGCGTTCGCCGGATCTGATCGAGCCCCATCTGCTCGGTGAAAAAATGCGGCGCAATCAGAGCAAGGCCGCGCACGCGATGATCCTGCACGCTCCCCGTATAGATCGTGGCGAT
>DASXDP010000174.1:0-3110 GCA_036490575.1 Xanthobacteraceae bacterium | reverse complement strand
CGCGCCTGAGTTGGGCGGTATCGCAGTGGTAACGGTGGATCCGACGGTCGCCGAAATCGCGCGTGGCGCGGGCGCGGAGATCTGGCCGGACGGCGCACACGATGGCCACACCGGCGCCGTGACTGCGGCGGCGCGCCGCCTGGCGGCGAAGGGGTCCACCCTGTTGACCATCCCCGGTGACGTGCCGCTTGTCGCAGGTAGCGACATCAGCAGCGTGATCGCCGCGCACCCCGCCACCGCTCCCGCCTTCACCATCATTCCGGCGTGGGATGAACTCGGATCGAATACCATCGTTTGCTCGCCGGCCGATGCCGTACCGCTGCGGTTTGGTCCTGACAGCTACTTCCCACACCTCGCCGCCGCGCGCGCGGCGGGACTGACGCCGACCGTGGTCCGCAACGAAGCGATTGCGCTCGATATCGACGAGCCCGCCGATCTCGTCCGGTTCATGCGCAAGCGTTCGGCGACACGAAGCTGGAAGCTGCTCGACCAACGCCGGGCGGAATGGGACCACCAAGCGTCGGTGGCGCTCGCTTCACAATGAACAGCTTTCATCGCGCCTTGGCCCGTTGCCGGGACGGCGGCCGCCTGTCGGACGCCGAAGTGTTTGCCCTCGCGGAAGGTGAAAGCGACCTTCCCGCGCTGATGCAAGTCGCTGCCGAGTTGCGCGACCGCGGCCACGGCGGCGTGATTTCCTATTCGCGAAAAGTTTTTATTCCGCTGACGCAGTTGTGCCGTGACAGTTGCCACTATTGCACCTTTGCGCATCCGCCGCGGCGCGGCGCACGCGCCTATCTGAACAAAGAAGAAGTGCTCGCCATTGCGCGGGCCGGTGCGGCCACTGGATGCCGCGAGGCGCTGTTCACCTTGGGCGACAAGCCCGAAGACCGCTATCGCGCCGCGCGTGATGAACTCCGCGACCTCGGGCACGAGACGACGCTCTCCTATCTCGGCGCCATGGCATCGCTGGTGTTGCAGGAAACCGGCCTCCTTCCCCACCTGAATGCCGGCGTTATGAGCGCGAGCGATCTCTCCTCGCTCCGGCAAGTCTCGGTGTCGCAAGGTTTGATGCTTGAAAGTGCGGCCGAGCGCCTGTGCGCGCGCGGCGGTCCGCACTACGGCTCTCCCGATAAAAATCCGGCCATGCGGCTCGAAGTCATTCGCGCCGCCGGTGAAGCCGCCATTCCCTTCACGTCCGGCATCCTTATCGGCATCGGCGAAACCCGCCACGAACGTCTCGCCGCTTTGCTCGAGTTGCGCACGCTGCACGAGCGGTACGGCCACCTGCAAGAGATCATCATTCAAAACTTTCGCGCCAAGCCCGGCACCAAAATGGCCAACCACGCCGAGCCCGGCCTCGATGACCATTTATGGACCATCGCTGCGGTGCGGCTTGTGTTCGGCGCACAGATGAACATTCAGGCGCCGCCGAACTTGTCGCCCGGCGCGCTCCGACAAATCGTCGCCGCCGGAATCAACGACTGGGGCGGCGTTTCTCCGGTCACGCCCGACCACGTCAATCCGGAGCGGCCGTGGCCGCAAATCGAAGCGCTGCGCCACGAGACCGCGAAAGCCGGCAAAGTTCTTGTCGAGCGCCTGGCTATTTATCCGGAATACGCGCGCCATCCGAACGCTTGGCTGGATCGCTCGCTGCGCACCGCGGTGATGCGGGCGGCCGACGGTGAGGGATTTGCGCGCGCCGATCCATGGACGCCTGGGAAGCCGAGCAAGACGCCGCAAGAGCCACGCACTGCTCCGATGTCCACCAGGATTGATGAGATCATTGACGCCGCGCTCGGCGGCAAAGCACCTTCCGAAGACGCTATTGTCACGTTGTTTGAGAGCCGCGGCGAGGATTTTCATGCGGTCTGCCGGGCGGCCGACGCGCTGCGTGCCCAGGAGTGCGGCGACGACGTGAGCTACGTCGTTACGCGGAACATCAACTACACCAACATCTGTCATTTCGGCTGCAAGTTCTGCGCCTTCTCCAAAGGCAAGCTCAGCGACAACCTGCGCGGCCGGCCGTACGACCTGAGCCTCGAAGAGATCCAGCGCCGCGCTGTCGAAGCCTGGGACCGCGGCGCGGTGGAGCTTTGCCTGCAGGGCGGCATTCACCCCTCCTATGACGGCTCGACTTATGTCTCGATTTGCCGCGCCATCAAGGACGTCTGCCCGGACATTCACATCCACGCCTTTTCTCCGCTTGAAGTCTCCCAGGGCGCAGCGACGCTTGGCGTCTCGGTGCGCGAGTTTCTGATCCGACTAAAGGACGCCGGTCTCGGCACCCTGCCCGGCACGGCCGCCGAGATTTTGGACGACGAAGTCCGCGCCATCATCTGCCCCGACAAGGTCAACACCGGGCAGTGGCTGAATGTGGTCGAGACCGCGCATCTCTTGGGGCTGCGCACCACAGCGACCATCATGTTCGGTCACGTCGACCGTTACGAGCATTGGGCGCGGCACCTGCTGCGTATCCGCGAATTGCAAAACCGTACCGGCGGTTTCACGGAATTTGTCCCGCTACCCTTCGTCCCCATGGAAACGCCGATCCACTTGCGAGGCGGCTGCCGCCTGGGACCGACATTCCGCGAAGCGGTGCTGATTCACGCGGTCGCGCGGCTCGCGCTCCATCCCGTCGTCAAGAATATCCAGACCTCGTGGGTGAAGATGGGGCCCGAGGGCGTCACCGCCTGTCTGACTGCGGGCGCCAACGATCTTGGCGGCACGTTGATGAACGAAAGCATCACCCGCGCTGCCGGCGCGGTTCACGGCGAGGAAATGCCGCCCGAAGCCATGGAAGATACGATTGCGTCGCTTGGCCGGCGGCCGCGCCAGCGCACGACCCTCTATGCCGTCGCACCGGCGGATCGCGTGCGCGCATCCTTTGCTGCCGCACCGTTGCAACTCATTCCGCCACAGCACCGATCTCACTCGCATGCAGCACCCGGCAGTTAAACCGTGATGCCTGCTTAACCGGTTAGGGAGGAAAGAAAATGGAATTCGGTATTTGTCTGCCCACCAAGGCAGATTCCTGGAAGACGGTCGAACGCGCTGAGAAGCTCGGCTTCAACTACGTGTGGTTCTACGACACGCACTTGTTGAGCGCCGAC
>DASXDP010000173.1:0-4969 GCA_036490575.1 Xanthobacteraceae bacterium | reverse complement strand
GGGCGGTCGCGATCGTATTGTCCCGTTACGGTCCATTGATCGGAAGTCTCCAGCGCCGCAACTTGCGCTGCCGTGGCGTCCCAGTGCCGCCGCGCTGCGAATTCTTTCGCGATGCTTAGCGCCAGTTCGGCAGACCTAACGGCGGCGCTGGAAAGATCGGACGCGTGCAGCGCAATCGTGCGCGTTCTGTCCTCCATCAGATAAACTGGGCCGTCGCTGCGCTGCACGAGCTGGATGCGCGTTCTGTCATCGCTATGAGCGGCGGCAATTGCCTCCGATGGGCTACGCCTGACGCCGGCAAGGTCGAGCGGCGTCAGTCCCGCCAGACGATCCGCCTCGGTAAAAGCCGGGAACGGGACGAAATGCATGACGATGCCGCTCGCGAACCACATTGCGAACAGCAGGCAGAAGGCGACGCCGAGCCAACGATGCAGCAGAATCAGGACGCGCATTGTCGTGTGTGTGCCTCACCACTTGGCCGAAGCGGCAACTTCGTAGGTCCGCGGCTGGCCGAGATAAATCTGGTCGGGATAGCCGGGATCGGACCAAGCAGCGTAGACAACGTTCGTCAAATTGCGCACCCGCAGGGTGATGCGAAAGGTCTTGATTTCCGGCCAGGCAACGTCGCGGCCCGGAATATCGACGAACGCATAGACATCGGCTGTCGTATAGGCGTCCATGGAGGTGGCGTTGTCCTGGTAGACAAAACGCGGCCCGACATGACGCACCGAGCCGCCGACCTCGACAGGCCAGCGCCAATAGTCGAAGCGATAGGAGGCGCCGGCATTGACGATGAGCGGCGCCACATTCGGCGGCGTGTTGCCGGTCCAGACGTCGAAACTGACGAAGCGCGAGCGATTCCAGGCCGAATTGGCCCACAATTTCCAGCCTTCGAACGGACTGATCGCCGCCGAAACCTCAAGACCTTTGCTCTCGACGTCGCCGGCGAGGTCGACCGTCGTCGTATTGACCGGGACATAGACGTTGCGTTGGACGATGTCGTAAAGCGACACCGTCCACTCGGCTTTGTCATCCCAAAATTGTTGTTTGGCGCCCGTCTCGTAGGTGCGCGAACTCGTCAATTGCAGGGATGTGCCTGGCGTGAGCGAGAAGATGCCGGCAGCCGCGGGATCGTATGCGGTGGCATGCATGCCGTAGAACATCAAATCGTGGATCGGCTCGTAGGTGGCTGCGGCGCGGTAGGAGACCGGCGTCCAGGTCTTCGAGAACGGAAGACCGGTTGGGATTGTGCCGTCGAAGTTGATGCCGGAGCGATCGAGCGTTAAGGCTTCGAGCCGCGTGCCGCCAATCAGCGCAAAAGCCGGCGTCAGCTTGAGGCGATCTTCGAACGATCCCGCAATGTCGGTCAGGCGGCTGCCGCGGGTGTCGGTGAATTCCGGCGCACCATATAGGCCCTGGACCGGATCGACGACGGAGACAAAATCGTAAGGATAGATTTCGGGAGCGCCGGTGTCGTCCGCTTCTTGGAAGGTGATCCAGTTGCGGCTCGCCTGGAGTTGCGCGGCGAACCGGTTGTCCATGCCGAACAGCCGCGAATCCCAGGTGAAGTCGGCGTTGTCGCCGATCATTTGTTGATCGTGATAAACGAAGAAGCGGTCGCGATCGATCACGCCGGGCATAAATTCAGCTCCGTCGTCGAAGGCGTAGGTCTCGCTGTCGAGCCAATTGGCTTTGGCCCGCCAGTAGTAGACCTGATCCTTGATGGTGACGTTGTTCAGCGGCGACCACTCAAATCCGCTGCGCAGCCATAATTCCTGGGCGCCGGTGGCGTTGTCGGCGACGTTGTAATTGGTCGTCAGCGTGCGCCCGTCGATCGTGACCGGTCCCAGGTTGTCGCCGGAGAACGTGCTGAACGCGTTGCCCGAGACGACGCCGCTCACCGCGTTTGCCCCGGCAAACGAGGTCGGCACCAGCGGTGTGCCCCAATAGGCTTGTCCGGAATCCTTTTTGTATTCGACCGCACCCCACACCATGAAATTGTCGGTGGCGTGGTAGTTCAGTTGACCGGACAGGTCGGTCAGATCGCGGAAATCGCCGTCAATGAAACTGTTGAGCTGCCCGCCGGATGCGTCGAAACGGTAATCGAGGCCGTTGATCCCGGTGTTGCCGCCGGAACCGTAATGCGCGAGCGGCGATCCGTAGGAATCGAAGGAAAAATCCGCTTCGCTCTGGACCGGTCCGCTGGTCGGTTGCCGGCTGACATAGTTCACCGAACCGCCGATCGCATTGAGCCCGGTCATCAGCGAGGACGGTCCCTTGAGAAATTCGACCTGATCGAGATTGGCGGTCCCCATCCAACGTGCCGTGATGTCGGAAGGTCCGGTCCAGATGCCGTTATAGAGCGTGTTGATTTCGCCGAAACTGAAACCGCGCATGGAAAAATTCGCCGGCGCGCCAGCGGAATCGCCGGCCAAGACACCGACGGCGCCTGCCGCGGTATCGGTCGTGGTGCGGTAGCCCTGGTCCTCGATCGTTTGCGCCGTGACGATATCAACGCTGGCCGGCGTCTCGACCACCGGCAAGCGGAGCCGGCTGGCACTGGTCGCGACCCCGCTCAGCGGCGTTGGCGGAATTCCGCCGAGCGCATTGGGCTGCGACGGGCCGGGGCTTGGCGTCGAAGGGACCGGATTCGGCGCCGGCGGTGTCGCCGCCTGGGTCTGCGGATTTTTCACCTTGCCGCGCTTTGTCGGCCGCTTCCCCGACACCTCGATTCGCGGCAGATCGTTTTTCTGCGCGGTGGTTTGCATCGGGGTCGGAGGGTTGGGCTGGGTGGCAGTCTGCGCGCTGGCCGGAGTGACCAGAGCCAGCGCCGCGAGCGCCGATGTTGAGAGGAAAAGGTTGCGGAATGCGAAAACGCAGCCGCAATTGCGGCCGCGAAGGATGACAGAAAACACGCCACGCCCCAACGGCGAAGACCGTATCCGTCACCGCGATTTTGGTTGATTAGCGGTCCGCACTCGCCATTTAGGGACCGAGAAACAACCGGACTCGAAGTTTACGTCCGGACACCCCGCCCAAGGCGCTCGCGCGTGACTCGTTGCCGGTGGCAGATCTCCTGGCTCGCGGGTCACCGTCTTTGGCCGCCTTCCCAGGAGCTTCGGTTGCTCCCAGTGGCAATGCCGGCCAAAGACTCGCCGCTTACAGTTGCGGGGGCAGCCGCGGCGTTGAGCAAGACTTCGCTCGCACCGCGTTCCCTTTTGATCCCTTACGGGAACCACCGCGAAAGATTGTGCAGAGACATTCGCAAGCGGTCAAGCCGTTTCCGCAGCCGCTCAGCCCGCGAGCCGGCGATGCTTGTGGCGATGCGTGTGATGATGCGTCTCGCCGCGGCCATGGCTGTGCATGCCGTCCGCCGGCAGATAAACCACCCGGCCGTAGCGGACTCCCCGCTCGGCGACGATGTGATCGGCAAATTTCTGCACCTCGGAACCGCGACCTTTGAGTACGGTGACTTCCATGCAGCTTTCATGGTCGAGGTGCATGTGCAGCGTTGCTTGCGCCAGATCGTGGCGATCGTGAAAATCGCGGGTCAGGCGATTGGGCAGGTCGCGCGCGGCATGATCGTAAATGTAGATGAGCGCGGCGACGCACGGCCGCGCCCCGCCGGCCGCGGTCGCTGCCTGCTGCAGCCCGGCGCGGGCGAGATCGCGGATCGCCTCGGAGCGGTTGGCGTAGCCCCGCGCGCGCATGTAGCGTTCAAGCTCGGTATCGAGTTCGTCGTCGATGGTGATGGTCACGCGCTGCATCGCTGTCTCCTCGTTGCGGCGGCGCGATCCTAGCACCGCGGCCGGCTATTTGGCCTGCGCTTGCGCCGGCGGCAATGTCTCTACGGTGAACAAGCCAGGCGCATTCATCACCGCATTGAAGCGGCCGAGAGCGTCGAGCTTCTTGTTCATGTCGTCGAGCTTGGGCAGCCACGAGGCGGCGATGGTGTATTTGAACCCGGCGCTGGTCGCTTTGCTGCGAATCTCTGCGACGCCCATGGCGTCGTCCGGCGCCTTTTGCGGCGAAACCAGCAACGTGCCCTGGCCGGCGCTCGCCACCGTAGCGATGGCGATGCCGTCGGCCGGGCAGGGGCAGGGCGATTTGGGACCGCTGTAATACACGACCGTTACGCCGCCCGGCTTGGCATCAAGCCGCTTGAGCGCATCGAGCCCGATGCGAATGCCGACCGGCAGATAGGCGCCAAAGAAGCCGTGGATGCGGGTGCCGAGCGCCACCCATTGCTCCGGAGTTTCGCCGCGTGCGGTTGCGGTGACGCAAAGGATCGTCATCGCGGCGGCAACAACCAGGGGGACTACGCCTCTGGACATGACATCCTCCTCTTTGGCTCGTCGGCGGAAGTAGCGTCTGGCCGACCGATCTGGTATGCACTTTTACGAATAATATCATACTACGAACTCGACCTATTCAACAATTACACCTGGTATCTCACCGACCCGATCAACGGCGATCAATTCCACCAGCATGACGATCGGGTCTATGGCGGGGCTGGCGCCTCGCGCACCATTGAAGGCTCGCTGTTCAACCTGCCGACCGAGACAGTGTTCGGCTTTCAGTCGCCTACGACGACATCAATGTCGCGTTGAGCAATACGGTGCAGCGTCGGTTTCTTTCGGGCATTCTCAGCGATTTCCAGTCGCCCCCGCTCAGCATCTTCAACGGGCAGATCGGCTATCGTTTCGCCAACGGCTGGCGGATCCAGTTCGACGGCCTCAATCTGCTGAACGCACGGACCGATCAGGCGACCTATGCTTGTTGCTGCCGCCTTCTGAGGCGCTGCGGCCGGCCGCCTACGGAAATGCGCCTCACTGACGCAGCACTTCCACGGTGACGTGTGAAAGGCTGCGAAACCGCCGCAGCCGCGACTGGTAATAGTCGGGCCCGCGCGGCTGGCAGGTCTCGACCGAGAGGATCGCGGCGAGGTGGCCCGGGCCGAGCCGCCACA
>DASXDP010000172.1:0-3496 GCA_036490575.1 Xanthobacteraceae bacterium | reverse complement strand
GGCAACGTATTTCTCATCTATATTTCGTCTTGGTCAACCCGTCGCTCAGATTTTCAAACGACGACTGCCTTTTTCGCGGCAGTTGATAAACGAACTCGCATCCTGACGATCGATAGAGCGACTCTAAGGGACAGTAGATCTCTACGCTTGCTGGCCGCCACTTCCGTAGAACCCCGTGAACCATTCCGCAAAACGTCGCACACCGACCTCAATAGTGGTTTGCGGTTGGTACCCGATGTGCGCGACGAGATCGTCCACGTCGGCAAAAGTGTCAGGCACATCGCCCAGTTGCAGGGGCTTCATGATTTTCGTCGCCTTGCGCCCTAAGCAGTCTTCAAGAACCTCGATGTACCGCATCAGTTCTACGGGTCGGTGGCTACCAATGTTGTACAGGCGGTACGGCACGCGGCTACTTGCCGGGTCCGGTCGGGTACTATCCCAATCTGGATCCGGTGCTGCGACATGATCAGTCACGCGCACGATGCCCTCGACGATGTCGTCCACGTAGGTGAAGTCGCGGCGATGATGACCGTGATTGAACACCTCAATAGGCTGGCCGGCGAGTATCGAGCGCGCGAAAAGGAACAAAGCCATGTCGGGCCGACCCCATGGGCCGTATACAGTGAAGAACCGCAGACCGGTAACGGGCAGCTGAAAGAGCGCCGCATAGCTGTGCGCCATCAGCTCGGTCGATCGCTTTGTGGCCGCATACATGGACAGCGGATGCGACGCCGGCTCGTGCACGGAGAACGGCATGCGCGTGCTAGCTCCGTATACCGAACTTGTGGAAGCAAATACTAGGTGCTCCACAGCATTGTGCCGGCAGCCCTCCAACACATTCAAGGTTCCGACTACGTTGCTGTTGACGTAACTGTGAGGATCCACCAAAGAATGGCGCACCCCCGCCTGCGCGGCCAAGTGCACGACACGACTAAATCTCTCACCGGCGAAGAGCGCCGACATCTTTGCCTGATCGCAGACATCCATCTGCACGAACCGGAACTGCCCCTCGCGCTGCAGGCGCTCAAGCCGGGTCCGCTTGAGTGACACATCATAGTAGTCGTTGAGATTGTCGAGGCCCACAACTTCATCGCCGCGATCAAGAAGGCGTTGCGCGGTAAAGGAGCCGATGAAGCCGGCGGCACCGGTGACGAGAATTTTCACGTGCGACGACGAAGGGACTAACGTGCGCCCTTGCCGAAAAGCACAACCTCGGCAGTCTGCACGAGGATGGAAAGGTCGAACAGCAAGCCGCTGTTCTTGATGTAGTACAGATCGTACTGTAACTTTTCCACCGCATCCTGCTCAGAGGAGCCGTAGGCATAGCACAGTTGCGCCCAGCCGGTGATACCCGGCTTAACGCAGTGCCGATAGGCGTAGTAGGGAATGTTTCTGGCGAGCTCCTCGACAAACTTCGGACGTTCTGGGCGTGGACCCACAATGCACATGTCTCCGCGCAATACGTTGAGGATCTGGGGCAGCTCATCGATGCGCAACGTGCGGATAATAGCTCCAACCCGCGTCACGCGCGGATCACGCTTCGTGGCCCAGCGTGCTTCACCGTCCGCCTCCGCATTAATACCCATGCTACGAAACTTCAGAAGCTTGAACGTGCGGCCGCCCAATCCAACGCGCGCTTGGCGGTAGAACACCGGCGAGCGCCACCCGTCTTCCAGCTTGATTGCGATGATCGTAGCCAGGATAAGTGGAGCGGCGAGTGCGAGAAGCGCCACGCTTGCGATAACGTCCAGAAGGCTGCAGGTAAAGGCGCGCAGAGAGCCACGTCGGAATCCCTTGCCAAAGATCAACCAGCTCGGGTTGAAAACGTCCAGCCATACTCGACCGGCTTCACGTTCGAGAAACGTCAACAGGTCCGTCACAGCGACGCCAGCCATACGGCATTCAAGCAACTCGCGAGCGGGAAAGGCCCGGCGCTGATCATCCATCGCCAGCACAACCTCGTCGACGTGGCGGCTCTGGCAGAACTCAAGGAGGCCTCCCGCAGGACGCAGCACGCGCGCCTCAGCCACATTGAGCGCCTCGCCGTCTGGTTGCACGAAGCCAATCAGGGAAAAGCTCCTCTGGTCTGCACGGCGCCGAAGCTGAGAAATTACCGAAGCCCTCCCCCCGGTGCCGTAGACCAGCACCCGGCGTTTCAACGCCGCCCCATCAAGTAGCCGACTAACACTGAGCCGCAGAAGGTAGATGACCGCCGCAGCGCTCATCGTCGCAAGTGCCAAAGCTACCCGGCCGAAATGCGGATCGCGAATTATGTTAAGGTAAGTTGCTGTGATCGCCACACAGATTGTCGCGGCGATCAAAACGCGCAAAAACACACCCCCGCGACGAGCTCGCTGGCGGGCGCTATAGAGCCCGAGGGCTAGCAGGCAGGTTGCCATGGCCATGCTGTACAGCAACGCGCGTGGCCACAATGGCCCTGCGGTGCGCTCAAGGGCCGGGAACTCGACCCCAAGGTGAAGATGCCCTACGGCCAGCAATACCGAAAAGAAAATTGCGGCTTCGACCACGGCGAGTGCCGCCATCGACAGGGCAATCTGCTGACCGAAAATTCTGACGCGCATAAAACCTGCGATTTCCCTTAGTTCGGTGTCGTCGGAAATGGTTGAGAAAAACGTCGCGCTATCAACAAATTGACTGATAAAGATTCCGCCTCCGCAAACCTACGCGAATTGCGTTCAGTGCTTGCAGTGACAAGTCCCTAGATTACGTTCCCGCCACCAGTAGATACGAACGAGTCCCAATTGGTGCGCTGCCCTTTCATTGCTTTACCGCAGCGTTTCTTTGGCTTTTTCTATCGCTTCGCTGAGGCGATTCACACTAATATTGCGTCTCAGTCAATAGTCGCTGTCCTACAGCGACCACTCTATCAAAAATGCGCATGGCTTCGCGCGCTTTCAGACACACTTTTTTGGCTGAGGCGTCAGCTTGAAAGCCATTCAAAAGCAATTTCCGCTAACATTCTGAAATGGAAGGGAAATCAATTCAACATAATCGACAATATCCGGCTGTGTAGATTGACGCTTCAGCTAATACCAAGGGTCAGCTCAACGAGATCCCGACTGGCCGGACTCCTTCCACGTGAGCATTTTGCCCATGTCAGTCGGGTTCTACTGGGAGGCCGTCTTGCCACTGCTCACATACCAAGCATCGGCCGCAATTGATATTTCGCGCAGCCATTCCGCCTAGTCAGTCTGGGGTGACCACAATGCGCTCCGATGTGCCCGCAGTCGTTGTGGGAGGTAGTTTGAACGGCCTAGGCGTCGTTCGCAGTCTCTCCCGGGCACGCATTCCCATTTTTTTACTAGAGACAACCAAGGAGTGCCCCGCCGCGTGGTCACGATATTGCCGCTTTGTCCATTCAGCCAGCCTTGAGGGCGACGGGCTTGTTACAGCCCTTGTGGGCTTAGCGTCGAAGCTGGACTGCCGACCCGTTCTGCTGCTTACGAGCGATCAGAGCGTGATTACCGTATCGGAT
>DASXDP010000171.1:0-30557 GCA_036490575.1 Xanthobacteraceae bacterium | reverse complement strand
GTACGCAGCGAGCACTGACATTCCGGGACGGCCCGGAGAGCCGAGCCCGGTCAGGGCCATGGCGTTTCTTCCCGCGATATCTGGACAATATCGAAATCGCCCCAGTGATGGCAAATAATCTCGCCGAATAGAGAGGGTGTCCCGCATGCCGCAACGCCATGCTCAGAGGCGTGCCCTGGTGATCGGCGGCTCAATGAGTGGGCTGTTGGCCGCGCTCATGTTTGGGCGAAGCGGCTGGCGGGTCGACGTTTTCGAACGCGCCGAGGGCGGACTTGCCGGGAGAGGCGCCGGCATCGTCGCGCAGACTGAGATGATCGCGCGACTCGCAGGGCTCGGATTGGCCACGCGCGACATTGGTGTTCCGATCAGGGAGCGCAAGATTTTCGACTGGGAAGGCCGGCTCGTGGCAAGCGGCGTCTGTCCGCAGGTGCTGACGGCGTGGGAGCGCGTCTATCATCTTTTGCGCGGCGCCTTTCCTGACGCCCATTATCATCCCGGCCGTGCTTTCAGATCTGTTGAGCAGAACGATTCTGGCGTCGTCGCATATTTCAGCGACGGTGGTCCGGAACGGGCCGACTTGCTCGTCGGCGCTGACGGTCTTCGCTCGACCGTGCGGCAGCAGTTCCTGCCGTCGGTTGCTCCGCTTTATGCAGGATATGTGGCTTGGCGGGCGCTCGTCGCCGAGAGTGCGCTGCCGGCGCAAATCCACGGCGACCTGTTTGACGCCCTGGCGTTCTGCTTGCCGCCGGGCGAACAAATCCTCGGTTATCCGGTGGCCGGGCCAGACGATGACCTCCGTCCGGCGCACCGCCGGTATAACATTGTGTGGTACCGCCCGGCGGATGCGGCGCGCGAACTGCCTTGGCTCCTGACCGACAGAAACGGGACCGCTCACTCGATTTCCATTCCGCCGCCGCTGATCCGGCACGAGGCCATCGCTGCTATGCGAGCGGCGGCCGAACAGCTCCTTGCACCGCAATTTCGCTCGATCGTGCGCTTGGTCCAGGAGCCGCTGCTACAGCCGATCTATGACCTGGAAAGCCCACGGCTTTCTTTCGGCCGCGTCGCCATCATCGGCGATGCCGCTTTCGTAGCTCGTCCGCATGTGGCGGCCGGGCTGTCAAAAGCGGCGGATGATGCCGCATCTTTGGCGGCGGCTCTCGAGGTCGATGATGTCGCAGCCGCTCTGCGTCGCTTCGAGGAAGAGCGGGTGCCCCAGGGGCGAAAAATCATCCAGCGTGCGCGGCACCTCGGCGCTTATCTGCAGGCCAGCCAAAATGCCGAAGAGCGAGAACGATCCGCGCGGCACAGCATTCCCCAGGCGGTCCTTGCCGAGACCGCTGTGTTGGACTTTTTGCACCGTTAAAAAGACGATTCCGGCGCATGCCGGTTTACAGACGCGTCGTTAAACGTGCTGGCCGCCGTTGATGTGAATCTCGGCCCCGTTGACGTAGGACGACGCCTCCGTGCACAGCACATAAATGATCTTCGCAACCTCGTCGGGTGTGCCGAGGCGATGCATGGGAATATTCTCGACGATTTTCTCGGTTCCGGGAGACAGCATCGCCGTGTCGATCTCGCCGGGCGCGATGGCGTTGACGCGAACACCGACTGCGCCGAAATCCGCCGCCATCTCGCGGGTAAGCGCCGCGAGTGCCGCCTTCGACGTCGCATAAGCGGCACCTGCGAACGGGTGGACGCGCGAGCCAGCGATCGACGTGACGTTGACGACGGAGCCCTTCGCGGCCTTGAGCTCATCGAGTAGTCCGCGGGCCAACATTATAGGGCCAAAGAAATTTACTTGAAAAACCTGCTGCCAAACGTCCCGTGCCGTGTCGATCGCGCTAAGCCGTTTGCCGCCCTGCGCCTTCGGTGAGATGGCGGCATTGTTGACCAGCGCGTGCAATTCACCATTCACGCGTTGTTTGATTTCCGCGATGGCTGAGATGGTGTTTTCGGTATCGGCCAAGTCGACTTGAATGTGATCTTCGGGACCGGCTTCCCAAGGACAATTCTCCGGAAACGAATGGCGTGAACAAGTAATCACGCGCCATCCGGCCGCTGAAAACCGCTTTACGGTCGCGTGGCCGATGCCACGGCTCGCCCCGGTGAGGAGAAGTGTCCTGTCCTTTCGGTTGCTGCTGGCCATCCTGATCTCAAGTTTCTCCGCAGGCGTCTACGGATAAAGCCGGGTCTTGCGCCACGAGTCCGCAGGTCCGGTGCGGGCGAATGCGATGCGATCGTGCAGCCGAAACGGCCGCTCTTGCCAGAACTCGATTTCCAGGGCCATCACGCGATAACCCGACCAATGCTGCGGCCGCGGCACCTCACCAACTGCGTACTTCGCGGTGTAGCGCGCCACTTCTTGCTCGAAAGCCGCCCGGCCTTCCAGCGCGGTGGATTGTTTGCTCGCCCACGCCCCAATTTGCGCCATGTGCGATCGGGTTGCAAAGTAAGCGTCGGCTTCCGCCGGCGAAACTGGTTCGACAGGTCCCCGAACGCGCACCTGACGCTGCATTGATTTCCAGTAGAAGGCCAGCGCCGCCCTTGGTGCGTTGGCAAGTTCGAGCCCTTTGACGCTGCCGACGTTGGTATAAAAGACGAAGCCGTGCTCGTCGAAGCCTTTGAGCAGAACCATTCTCACGTTCGGCGATCCGCCGGCATCCACGGTCGCGAGCGCCATTGCGTCGGGATTCACCGGTTCCGCGCGTTTGGCTTCTGCGAACCAGGCCGCGAACAACCGCAGCGGTTCGTCGGCGTCCGTGAAGTCACCGGCCGTTAACCAGCCAGGGTGTTCTATAGTGTTCGTCTCGGACATCCCGTGGAGTACCCCGTTGCTCGCGTGCAACGTTCATGGCGCAAGCCGTCCGCCTCTATATAGGGGAAGCGCGCGGCCAAGCCTATCTCGACCGTTGGCATGGCTCGCCGTCGGTACGGCAGTAGTTGCTGCCCTTTCGGTTGGCGGTTGTTCTTTGCCGCTCGACTCCATGTTCGAGAAAAATGATGCCGCCTCCGGGCAGGTCGGCGCGACGGGGTCGATCGATCGCCCGCTTCAATCAGCCGAGGCTGCGATACCTTCCGAGAGCGATTTGGCGCACGCCCGCGCCGCCGCCTCGGATGCGATCGCGCGTGAAGCAAACGACAGCAGCACTCCATGGAGTAATCCGGAAAGCGGCGCCGGCGGCAACATCACCCCGCTCGGCAAATCCTATAGTCAGGGCGATTTGCGGTGCCGGGGCTTCCTGGCCAGTTACACACACGGTCCCTCCCAGTCCTGGTTACAGGGCGAGGCGTGCCGGATGGCCTCCGGGAAGTGGCAGGTTAGAAACCTGAGGCCTCTCAGCCAGACCTAGGCGGCCAAGGTCCCCTCCAGCCGCGATGCGTTGCTGCATTGCGAGGCGCTGGGTAAACAACCACATTGTCAAGACGCGGGCGGCGGCGCTAACCCACAGCCGGGATGGAGTTTATTGGGGATGCGTGATCCCTATGAGATCTTGGGGCTCGATCGGAAGGCCAGTCCATCCGACATCAAGAGCGCATTTCGCCGCTCGGCGAAGAAGCTGCATCCTGACGCCAACAAAAACGATCCAAAAGCGGCCTCGCGCTTCGCCGAATTGAATGCGGCCTACGAAATCCTCGGCGACGACGACAAGCGCAAGGCATTTGATCGGGGCGAGATTGACGCCGAGGGCAAGCCCCGATTCCGCGGCTTTGAAGGGTTTGGCGGCGGGGCAGGACCCCGCGCTGGGGCCGGGTTCGGCCCGGAAGCCGAGTTCGAGACTTTCAGTTTCGGGCCCGAAGGCTTTACCCGCGCAACGCGCCGCGGCCGCGGCGGTTCGGGTGCGGGTGCGGGTTTCGGCGGCTTCGAGGATCTTCTCCGCGAAGCGTTTGGTGGCGGCGGTGGCCGCCGCGGCGCCGGCCGTTCGACGTTTGAGCCTGCGGATCAGGCGGGTGCCGATGTCTCCGTCACATTTACGGTCTCACTCCCGGAAGCGGCGCAGGGTGCCACGCAGCGATTGCGGCTGCCGTCAGGCAAAGATGTCGAGGTCAAGATTCCCGCCGGGATCATCGGCGGGCAGCAGATCAGGTTGCGCGGTCAGGGTGTGGCTGGCCCAGGAGGCGCGGGGGATGTCCTGATCACCGTTTCAATCGCCCCGCATCCGACTCTGACGCTCGATGGCTCCGACATTCGGGTTGATCTGCCGATCACGCTTTACGACGCCGTACTCGGAGCCAAGGTACGCGTCCCGACGCTCGACCGGCCGGTGGAGATCACTGTTCCGCCTGGAACCAGCAGTGGCCGTACCTTCCGGCTCAAGGGAAAGGGTTTCCCGGCGAAGGCCGGTCACGGCGACCTTTTGGCGACAGTTCGCATCGTGCTGCCCGGGAAAGAAGACGCTGAACTCGAAGAATTCATGCGCAAATGGCGAAGTCAAAACGCTTACGATCCGCGTAAAGGTACATAGGCATAGGGCTTACATCGCCTGGCGTCACGCGCTTGAGCAGCCCACCACCCTATGCCATAGGAAGCCCCGGCGCCGAAAAATCCTCATACGAGGTCGGAGAATGTCGGAAATCTCGGGCCTCATGCGCGGTAAGCGCGGTCTGATTATGGGGGTTGCCAACCAGCGCTCGCTGGCTTGGGGTATCGCCAAAGCGTGTCACCTGCACGGCGCCCAGCTCGCCTTCACGTATCAGGGCGATGCGCTGAAGAAGCGCGTCGAGCCGCTCGCGCAGGAAGTTGGCGGCATCGTCGTTGGTCACTGCGACGTGACGGACGCTGCAACGATCGACTCGGTCTTCGCCGCTGTGCAATCCGCTTGGGGCAGCATTGATTTTCTCGTCCACGCCATAGCGTTTTCCGACCGCGCCCAGCTCGACGGTCGCTACGTCGACACGACGCAGGATAACTTCACGCAGACCATGCTGGTCAGCTGTTATTCATTCACGTCGGTCGCTCAGCGCGCGGAAAAAATAATGCCGAACGGCGGCTCCATGCTGACGCTAACCTATTACGGCGCGGAAAAATGGATGCCACATTACAACGTCATGGGCGTGGCCAAGGCCGCCCTCGAGGCTTCAGTGTGGTACTTGGCTGCCGATCTCGGCGTGAAGAACATCCGGGTCAACGCCATCTCTTCCGGTCCCATAAAGACGCTTGCCGCCGCCGGCATTGCCGATCTTCGCTATATTTTCAGGTGGAACGAGTACAACTCGCCGCTGCGCCGGAATGTCACCATTGAGGACGTAGGCCAGGCCGGCGTCTATCTCCTCTCCGACATGTCACGCGGCGTCACCGGGGAGGTCCACCACGTCGATGCCGGTTATCACATTGTGGGGATGAAACACCCGGACGCGCCCGATATTGCGGTCGGCAAGGAATGATCCGAAGCAGCGCACGGAAAAAGCCAGCCCTTTCCGTAGCTTATCACATATTTGAATTGCCGGCATTTATCCGCCCACAACGCCGGGAATTAATATTCACCACAATATGCCATAAGCGCTTGCAGCATCCGTCTGCTGTGATTTCACCTCCGGCATCATGTCGTTCAATACCTACGGTCATTTGTTTCGGGTGACGACCTTCGGCGAAAGCCACGGGCCCGCGATCGGCTGCGTCGTTGATGGTTGCCCGCCGCGCATTCCGCTTTGCGAAAGCGACATTCAGCCTTACCTGGATCGCCGCCGCCCGGGGCAATCGCGCTTCACGACGCAGCGGCAGGAGCCGGATGCGATCAGGATTTTGTCCGGCGTGTTTCTGGACGATCACGATGGACAGCAGGTGACAACCGGTACGCCGATTGCGCTCATTATCGACAACGTCGATCAGCGTGCGAAAGACTATTCCGATATCAAAGACAAATATCGGCCGGGCCACGCCGACTATGCGTACGACGTGAAATACGGCGTGCGCGATTATCGTGGCGGAGGCCGGCAATCCGCGCGAGAAACGGCGATGCGGGTCGCGGCCGGTGCCATTGCCCGCAAGATCATCCCAAATGTGCAGGTGCGCGGCGCCCTGGTGCAAATTGGTCCTCACCGCATTGATCGCGGGCGCTGGGACTGGGAAGAAATCGACCGAAATCCGTTTTTTTGTCCAGACGCCGAGCGGGCAGCGTTCTTCGCCCAGTACCTCGATGACGTGCGTAAACGGGGCTCATCCGTCGGCGCTGTGATTGAAATTATCGCCGAAGGCGTGCCGCCGGGTCTCGGCGCTCCCATTTACGGCAAGCTCGACGCCGATATTGCCGGCGCACTCATGAGTATCAACGCCGTCAAGGGCGTCGAGATTGGCTCGGGTTTTGCCGCGGCTGAGTTTTCCGGCGAGGAAAACGGCGACGAGATGCGCGTGGGCAATGACGGCAAGCCCATTTTTCTTTCCAACCATGCCGGCGGTGTGATGGGCGGCATTTCAACCGGCCAACCGATTGTCGCGCGGTTCGCAGTCAAGCCCACATCTTCGATTCTTACCGCCCGCCGCACGGTCGACCGCTATGGTCACGACGCTGAGATCGCCACTACCGGACGACACGATCCTTGCGTCGGCATTCGGGCCGTGCCGGTCGGTGAAGCCATGGTGGCATGCGTCTTGGCCGATCATTATCTGCGCCATCGCGGCCAGGTGGGTTCACCCCCGGCTTGGCCGTTTTCGCCGCCGTCGAAGTGACGGCGGGCTGGGAACGAACTGACAATGAACGACGTACACCAACGCATCCGTGCCGCAGTCGACGCATTCTCCCGCGGCGAACTCATCATTGTGGCCGACGATGACGATCGCGAAAACGAAGGCGATTTATTCGTCGCCGCATCGCTGTGCACGCCGGAGAAAATGGCCTTCATTATCCGCCATACCTCGGGAATAGTTTGCGCTCCGCTGGCGCAGGATGAAGCGCGGCGGCTCCATCTCGATCCCATGGTGGCGCGCAACGATGCGCCGCTCGGCACTGCCTTTACCGTTTCGGTCGATGTACGGCATGGTTTGACGACTGGCATCTCTGCGGAGGAGCGCTCTAACACAGTGCGCGCGCTCGCCAACGGCAACATGGGGGCGTCCGACTTCGTTCGTCCCGGCCACGTCTTTCCGCTGGTCGCCAAGGAGGGCGGCGTGCTGATGCGCTCGGGCCACACCGAGGCATGCGTCGATCTTTGTCGCCTCGCCGGGCTTCCTGCAGTTGGAGTGCTGGCCGAGCTTATGAATGACAACGGCACCGTCATGCGCGGGCCGGAGATCGCCGCCTTTGCCGCGCATCACAAGATCGCACGCGTCAACATCGCTGACTTGATCGCTTATCGCCAATCGCGCGATAAGCTCATCGAGCGTTTGGGAGAATTCCCGGTAGATTCTGAAATCGGCACATTGACCGGCTATGCGTTTCAGACTCCGTTCGACCCGTTTTACCACATGGCGTTTGTCTACGGTCAAATCGGCCAGGGCAAAAACGTACTCACCAGGTTGCATCGCGCCAATCTCATTCTCGACGTCTTTGGCGGCGCCAAAGCGATCCGCCGGACGCTTGAGCGCTTCAAGGCTGAGGGCAGGGGCGTGCTGGTTGTTTTGCGGGATGGAGCCGCGGGCGTGCCGGTCGTCGCCATTCCGAAATCCGACGAGACAGCCTCGGGCGAGGCGCGCACGCGTCAATGGCGCGAGGTCGGTCTCGGCGCCCAAATTCTCAAAGACCTCGGCGTCGCCTCCATCAGGCTGCTGAGCTCGTCGCGTCACATGACCTATGTAGGTTTGTCCGGCTTCGGCATCGAGATCGTAGGAACGGAGCCGGTCGAGGTGTAAATTCACCGCGCCGAAAGGTTGCGGCAACCAAGAGGGGTGACAATGAATAAAATCTGGCGCTGGCCAAGCCTGGCTCTGAGCCTTGTCGCTCTGTCCCTCACGCTTGCAGGCTGCGGCTATAACACCATCCCGACTTTGGAGGAGCAGGCCAAGGCGCGCTGGGCCGATGTCCAGAATCAATATCAGCGCCGGGCCGATCTCATTCCCAACCTCGTCGCCACCGTCCAAGGCTATGCCGCTCAAGAGAAGAACGTCCTGACCGCCGTCATTGAAGCGCGTGCCAAGGCGACGCAAATCAAGGTCGATGCTTCGCAATTGACGGATCCGGACAAGTTGAAGGCCTTCCAGGACGCGCAAAGCCAGCTGACTGGCGCTCTTGGCCGTTTGCTCGCGGTATCGGAGAATTATCCCGACTTGAAATCCAACGCCAATTTCCTGGCGTTGCAGTCGCAGCTCGAGGGCACCGAGAACCGCATCGCGGTGGCGCGGCGCGACTACATCGAGGCGGTGCGGGCCTATAATTTGGCGCTGCGAACTTTCCCCACGGTCCTGTGGGCGAAAACCGCTTTCTCGGGCAACAAACCGATGGCCGAATTCACGGCGAGCGAAGGTTCTGAAAAGCCGCCGACGGTAAAGTTCTAGCGGCCTCGGCCCGCGGATGTGGCGGCGCGGACGTGCGGACATGAAGGCCGGATCGCTGCTGCGCTTTTTTTCCGGTAGGGACCACCGCTTGACGCGGGCTGTGGTCCTAGCGCTGGCGTTCCATCTCTGCCTGGCTTCGATCGCGCTTGCTGTCGATTTTCCCGCGTTGAGCGGCCGGGTGGTCGATCAAGCCGGCGTCATGACAGCCGAAGCGCGCAACGACGTCGAAGCAAAGCTCAAGAGCCTCGAGGACAAATCCGGCATTCAGCTGGTCGTCGCTACCGTCAAATCCTTGCAAGGGAGCGACATCGAGACTTACGCCAACCAGCTCTTTCGGTTTTGGAAGCTCGGCGAAGCGAAGAAGAACAATGGCGTGCTGCTTCTGGTCGCGCCATCCGAGCACAAGGTGCGCATCGAGGTCGGCTATGGCCTCGAAGGCACCCTCACCGACGCATTGTCCTCGGTCATCATCGCCGGCGCGATAATTCCGCGCTTCAAAACCAACGACTTTTCCGGCGGCATCGAACGCGGTGTCGATGGCATCATCAGCGTGCTGAGCGGCGACAAAAGCGAGTGGCAGGAGAAGCCCAAAGTCCGCTCCGAAGGTTCGGCAAGCGATTTCGACAAGCTCTTTCCCATCCTGTTTTTCGGGTTACTGATCTTCATCATCTTTTATCTGATCCGGCACGCCAACGGTCCAGGTGGTCCTGGCGGGCGTGGCGGCCGCGGTGGCCCGATTTTTCTTCCGTACGATGGGGGCTCCTGGGGCGGTTCTTCGGGCGGTGGCTTCGGTGGGGGCTTTGGCGGCGGATTCTCGGGCGGTGGCGGATCGTCTGGTGGCGGCGGCGCCTCGGGGAGCTGGTGATGACGCTTACCCCTGAAGATCACGCTGCCGTCGCCGCCGCCATCGCTGCGGCGGAAAAAAAGACCAGCGCGCAGTTCGTATGCGTGCTAGCGCGCGCATCTTCCGACTACGTGCACATCCCGATCATCTGGGCGACGGTCTTGGCGCTATTGACTCCTTGGCCGCTCATTCAATTTACACAGTGGAGCGTCCAGCGGATTTTTCTCACCCAACTCGTCGTATTCATTGTCTTCGCCTTGATCTTCTCCTGGATGCCGTTGCGGCTGGCGCTGGTTCCGAGCGCGCTCCGGCGCGCACGCGCGCACCGCGCGGCGCTGGAGCAATTCGTGCTGCGCCGCGTCGCCCACACCAAGCACCGGACCGGCGTGCTGATCTTTGTGTCGCTGGCGGAGCGCTATGCGCGAATTCTGGCCGACGAAGGCATCGCCGAAAAAGTACACGCGGCCGAGTGGCAGGCGGCGGTCGATGCGCTGGTCAGCCACATGCGCGAAGGCCGCGTATCGGCGGGCTTTACCGCCGCCATCGAGCGCTGTGCCGCGGTTGCCGAAGCGCACGCTCCGGCTGACGGTTCACCAAACGAGTTGCCGAATCGCCTTTACGTGACGTAGCGCGTTTTGCTTCTGCCATCCTGGCAAGCATCGCCGCATCACTGAAAAAAGGAGAGCGCCATGCTGGTGGGCGTGCCCAAGGAAATCAAGGACAACGAATATCGCGTCGGCCTAGTGCCTTCGACGGTGCGCGAACTCGCCGACAAGGGCCATCGTGTCCTGGTCGAAACCGGCGCGGGATCGGGCGCAGGTTTGCCGGACAATGACTACAGGCTTGCCGGCGCCGAGATTGTTGCCAACGCTGACGCTGTCTACGGACGCGCTGAGCTGGTCGTGAAGGTGAAGGAGCCGCTTGCGGTCGAGCGCAAAAAACTCCGCCGTGGTCAGGTGCTCTTTGCCTATTTGCATCTCGCCCCGGACCGCGCGCAGACCGAAGACCTGCTCCAGTCGGGCGTCACTGCCATCGCCTACGAGACGGTGACCGATGCGCACGGTACGCTCCCGTTGCTTACACCGATGTCCGAAGTGGCCGGACGCATGGCGCCCCATGTCGGGGCCCATTGCCTCGAAAAGGAAAACGGTGGCCGCGGTGTGCTCCTCGCCGGCGTTCCGGGTGTTTCCTCGGCAAACGTAGTCATTCTCGGCGGCGGCGTGGCCGGCGGAAACGCGGCTTTGATCGCGTCTGGGATGGGTGCCGAAGTTACGGTCCTCGACCGCAATCCCGAAGCGTTGCGCCGCCTCGCCGCGCAGTTCGGCAACCGCGTGCGCACACTGTTCTCCACCCGCGACGTGGTCGAGACGGTGTGCCGGCGCGCCGACCTCGTCATCGCCACGGTCCTCGTTCCTGGCGCGACCGCGCCAAAGCTCATCTCGGCGCAGACGGTGAAGACCATGAAGCCTGGTTCGGTGATCGTGGATGTTGCCATCGATCAGGGCGGCTGCGCCGAGACCTCGCGGCCGACCACGCACTCGGACCCAACTTATGTCGTCGACCGTGTCGTTCACTACTGCGTGACCAACATGCCCGGCGCGGTCGCGCGAACGTCGACCTTTGGGCTCAGCAATGCGACCACGTCGTTCGTGCTCGCGCTTGCCGATAAGGGCTGGAGGCACGCGTTGACCGAGGATCCGCACCTGCGGAATGGCCTCAATGTCCACGACGGCCACGTCGTCTATCGGACCGTCGCCGACGCGCTCAAACTCCCTTATATGCCCGCGGAGCAGGCCCTGCGCGCCTGACTTCTTCGTCCATCTCCGGCAGGAAAAGTCTGCGAATAGGCGCGTTCGCGCGCTTTTCAACTGTTCGCGAGCACTGGCCTGATCTGCCCCGCGGCCGTATCGGCCGTACATCGGATCGCTTAGAAACACGCGGGCGCGACAGCTGCGATTGTGCAGGCGAGGAGGAACGCGATGCCCGCGTACGATTCTTTGAATATCGAGCGCCGCTCGCTCATGCGTGCCGGCGGCGCGCTGATCCTGAGCGTCGCCTTGCCGTCTGCTCGGGCGCTAGCCCAGGCGAAGCTCAAGATCGGCGTCATAGGCTCCGGCCATATCGGCAGCACAATCGGCACGCTGTGGGTTAAGGCCGGGCACCCTGTGCTGTTTTCCTCACGCCATCCGGAAGAGCTAAAGGACCTCGTCGCTGGATTGGGCGAACTTGCCAAGGCAGGAAGCGTGGATGAGGCGATCGCATTCGGCGACGTTCTTTTTATCGCGGTCCCGTATGGCGCGCTGCCGCAGATCGGACAGGACTATGGCGAAAAGCTCAAGGGCAAAATCATGCTCGACGCCTGCAATGCGGTAGCCGCCCGCGACGGTGCGCCGATCGCCGGCGAAGTCGAGAAAGAAGGTGTCGGGGTCGTGTCGCAGAAATATCTGGCGGGGGCCCGCATCGTTCGCGCGTTCAATACGCTCAACTACAAAATCTTCGCCAGCCAAGCCAACCGTCCCGATCCGAAACTTGCCATTCCGATCGCCGGTGATGACCCGGAAGCGATGAAGACCGCTGAAGCTCTCATTCGCGACGCTGGGTTCGAGCCGGTGGTGGTCGGCAAGCTTGCCGATGCGCGCCGATTTCAGCGCGGCGGGCCGGGATATGGGCAAGAAGCGACAGCCGCCGAATTGAGACAGAAGCTTTCGCTCAACCCATGATCGCCTTGCGGCGATGGGTGGAATGGGCGGTCCCGGCCACGCCGCAGGAGCGTGCCGCCGCACTGTGGTCGTTCGCCTATTTTTTCGCGCTGCTTGCCGGGTATTACGTGTTGCGGCCGCTCCGCGATCAGATGGGCATTGCGGGCGGGACGAAAGCACTGCCTTGGCTGTTCACTGCAACCTTCGTCGCCCTGCTTGTATCGCAGCCCATTTACGGCGCTCTGGTAGCAAAACTGCCGCGCCGCCTGTTCATTCCCATTGTTTATCACTTCTTTGTCGCCAACCTGGCGCTGTTCTGGATTTTGCTGACGCTTGGAATAGCTCCGGTGATCGTGGCCCGCGTATTCTTTGTTTGGGTCAGCGTCTTTAGTTTGTTTGCGGTCGCGGTGTTCTGGTCGTTTATGGCGGATCTTTTTACCGCCGAGCAGGGCAAGCGTTTGTTCGGTTTCATCGGTGCCGGCGGCACGGCCGGAGGCCTGTTGGGCCCGGTGATCACGATCGGGCTGTCGGTGCCGCTTGGGCCGATGAATCTTTTGATTGTCGCTGCTGTGCTGCTCGAACTGGCGGTGCTGTGTGTTTATCGCCTCGATCGGGCGGCGAGGGTGTCGGTGGGCATCCAGCCCGAGCCGCGCCGTCTCGGCGGCAGCGCCTTCGCAGCCTTGCCTGAACTCTTAAGCTCTCCGTATCTGCTGGGCATAGCAGGCTGGGTGAGCCTGTTATCGTTTTGCGCCACGATTACCTACTTCGAGCAAGCCAACATCGTGTCGGCGAATGTGCATGGGGCGGGCGCGCAAACCCGCATCTTCGCGAGTATTGATCTGGCAGTCGGACTACTCAGCCTGGTGACTCAGATACTTGCTACGGGCCAGGTGCTCAGGCGCCTTGGCACTGGCGTCGCGGCGGCTGCGCTCCCGGCAGTCTACGTCGTCGGTTTCGCCGCTCTGTTCTCAGCGCCTACGCTTGCGGTCGTCATCGGACTTCAGGTGATCCAGCGCTGGATGAATTTCGCTATCGCCAATCCGGCACGGCAGGTGTTCTTCACCGTTCTCGATCGCGAAGAGAAGTACAAAGCCAAAAACCTGATCGATGTCGTCGTTTATCGAGGCTCAGATGCTCTCTACGGCTGGGTGTTTGACAGCCTGCAGACATTGGGACTGAAGCTCGGCGGCATTGCGCTCGTCGCGTTGCCTCTCGCTGCGGGCTGGCTGGTGTTGTCGACCGCTTTGGGCCGGGCGCAGGAAAACCGTGCCGCGACGCTGGTCCCGGTAAAGGACGCGGCGCAGGGAGAACGGACATGAGGAAAATTGACCGCCGCCTGTTTACGACGCTGGCCGGCGCGACTCTTGTAGCGCCGGCTGCGCTTGGGCAGCCGGCTCAAGTTCTTGCCCGGGAGATTCCCTCCACCGGCGAACGCCTTGCGACAGTCGGGCTTGGTACCGCGCAAGTCTTTGACGCCAGCGACGAGATGACGAAACAAAAAGCCGATGGCGTGCTGCAAGCCTTGATCGCGGGCGGGGGACGCTTGGTCGATACCGCTTCGGTTTACGGCGAAGCGGAGGTTGTCATTGGCGACGTCGCGACACGGGCGCACTTGCGAGAAAAGCTGTTCCTGGCGACGAAGCTCGAAGCGCCTGACCCTGCCGAACTCAAGCGGTCGCTGGCTCGCTTGCAAACCGACAAGCTCGATCTTTTGCAGTTTCACAATGTGCGAAACCCCCAGCAGTCGCTGGCGCAGTTCAAGGAATGGAAAGCGCAAGGTGTTTGCCGCTACGTCGGCATCACCTCAACACGCCATGCCGACTTCGCCGCAATTGAGGCCGTGCTGGCGCGCGAGAAGCCTGATTTCGTTCAGATCGATTATTCCCTCGACGACCGCGAAGCGGAGAAGCGCATCCTGCCACTGGCGGCCGAGGTCAAGGCCGGCGTGCTGACCGCCCTGCCGTTCGGCCGCGCCCGCCTGTTCCGTGCCGTTCGCGGTAAAGAAATTCCGGATTGGGCCAAGGGATTTGCCGGGAGCTGGGCGCAATTCTTTCTCAAATATTTGCTGGCTGATCCGCGCGTAACGGCCGTGATCCCTGGCACCGCTGACGCGGGGCACATGACGGATAACCTTGGCGCAATGCGCGGGCCGCTCCCGGACGACGAGCAGCGCCGGCAAATGGCAACATTCGCTGACGCGTTGTAGCGGTCGCCAGTTGCATGGGTACGGAGTGCTCTCTAGTCCGCGGCTCCGCCGGCGCATAGTCGCCTACATCCGCTCTCAGAAATGAAACAATAATCTGCATCCCTGATCGGGCGGAGGTGCATCTTTCTTTTATCGGCGGCGCCCTTGGCGGCGCTAAAAATTCCTTTTATCTCAAAGCAGTAGTCGCGGTTGAAATGTCATGTCCGACGTGTCTTTCACCACAACGCCTCAGGCGCATTTTCCACCGGCCGGGACCGGGTTCGCGGCCCAGCCTACGGTACAGCGCGTTTACCCGGCGCTCGCTGCGAAGCTTGCGGATGAATTTACCGGACTGGATCTTTTCGGACGGGTGGCGGCAATTCGGTCACTCGTCTCCGGGCGGATCGTCTTCACCACCAGTTTTGGTCTTGAGGCACAAGCGCTTGCCCACGCGATCTTCTCGCAAGGCCTTGCGATTGACGTCGCCACACTCGACACTGGACGGCTTTTCCCGGAAACGTACGATGTCTGGGCTCGGACCGAGCATCGCTACCGAGTCCGGATTTCCGTCTTCACCCCGGAAAGCAACAGCGTCGAGCGGTTAGTCGCAAAGCAGGGCGTCGACGGTTTTCGCTCCTCGGTCGCGGCGCGGCTCGAATGTTGCTCTGTGCGCAAGGTGGCGCCGCTGGCGCGGATTCTGGATGGCAGTGTGGCTTGGGTCACCGGCATGCGTGCCGGCCAGTCGGCCGATCGTGCGGAGCTCTCGCCGGCATCATTTGATAAGCACCGACAGTTGATAAAAGCCAACCCGCTATTTGATTGGACACGCGAACAGGCACTGGAATTCGTCAAGACTCAGCGTGTTCCCTACAACGCGCTCCATGACCGGGGATTTCTGTCAATCGGCTGCGCTCCGTGTACGCGCGCCGTAGAGACCGGTGAAACGGAACGCTCTGGGCGCTGGTGGTGGGAAACGGCGGGCAAGAAGGAGTGCGGCCTTCACGCCGCTCAATCGGGCGTCACGCGCGAGGACTTGACGCAAGTTTGACCGCTGCGGTTTTGCGCCGGCTTGCGCCGCGGCGCTTATGTGCCGGCCGCCTTGTTGCCACACCGCGGCGGCCGTCGAGGGCGTGCAAATCAGCAAGCGTTACGCGGTCGAGTACGTCGGAAATCGCGTCCCGAACCGTGCTCATCATTTGCCGGACCGCGCACGCCTTTACGTCGCGACAATCACGGCAAGGTTGGAAGGCGGTGCGGCTTGCGCAGGCAATGGGCGCGAGCGGCCCGTCAATCGCCCGAATGACCCGGCCGATTTTGATCTCGCGGGGGGCTCGCGCCAGCATGTAACCGCCACCCGGCCCCTTTCGGCTGTGTACAATTCCGGCGTTGCGCAATTCGCCAAGAATAGCATCGAGGAATTTCTTAGGAATGTTGTGTGCCGCCGCGATTTCACTCGCCTGCGCCGTCGCGCCTGGCTCCAGCGCGGCGAGATGCGCAAGCGCCTTAAGGCTATATTTTCCCTTGGCAGTGAGCATGCAGCCGTCCCGGAATCGGATAACCTTTGATCCATCCTACATACAACATTTGAGGCCTTTCAGTCATAGAATGCAGCGCCCGGTGGTGCGGGCGACCCTGATTGACGCGGCCGGGCAAGTTCGGGTTATGTGCGGGCCGGCGTTAGATTCCCGAGAACGTTAAATGCCCTGGCTCTCGTACAATTCGCTGCGGATCCATTACGAATTGGCCGGGCCCAACGACGGCCCAGCCTGCGTGCTGGTTAACGGTCTCACGCAATACGTCAAGCTTTGGCATCCGCTCCGCGATGCGCTCGTTGCCAGAGGTTTCCACGTCGCGAGCTTCGATATGCTCGGGCAAGGCCAATCGGACAAGCCTTCCCTGTTCATCGAACAGAGCGACCAGGTGAACGTGCTTGCGGAGCTCGTCGCCAAGCTTGGCGACCGGCCGATCTTTGTCGCCGGAATAAGCTTTGGCGGGGTGATTGCGTTACGCTACGCCATCGATCACAGCGATCGCATTGCTGGTTTGGTGCCGATGAGTAGCTTCGCGGAAGTTCCGTCGCAGCTCTACCGGCTTGGCGCCGCCATGCGCACCGGGCTGACGCTCGGCGGTACGCATTATTTGCAAGATTTGCTGTTCCCCATGAACTTCTCGAGCGAGTGGCTCGAAGATAAAGGCTATTTGATCGAGCTTGCTACCCATCGCGGGTGGCTCATCAACGATGTCTATGCGCTGGCCAACTTGATGGAATCTTTCCTCGACTTTGAGCCGCTCACCGCGCAACTGCCATCGATCAGCGCGCCGACGATGATCTTGACCGGCGAGTACGATTTTCTCACACCGCGCGCCCTGCAGGATTCATTGCGCGTGAATATTCCGAACAGTGCGATGGTGATTCTGCCGCGCGCTTATCACGCATTCACGCTGGAGAAGCCGGAATTGACCGCTCATCTTGTGGCGCGTTTCGCCGAAGACGTCATCGCCGGGCGCTGGCCCGGTAACCGAACCATATGGGTCGGCCCTGAACAGGCCGGCGGTGATCTCACCGCTTTTCCCGCCGAGTTCGATCATTTACGCGCCATACCGGTGCGTAAGGAGGCGCCAGAACCGGCGCATACCGAGCACGCCACCGCCTCATGATCCCATTTCTCGGTCCACTCGACTCTGACGGCTGCGTGCCGGCGCTCCAGCAGACGAGACTGTCAGCCTTTCTCATCTCGGCTCACAGCGCTCAGGCGAGGCAACTCGCCGCGGCGTTGCCGTGGAGCTTGAAGGATGGCTGGCAGGTGGAATTGCATTCCCAGTACTGTCGGGAGATTGAGATTCTCTCTCTGATTGGCCGCTCGACAAAATGGGTGCCCGATCCGGCGTTGATTTTGATGATGTGGCAGTGGGAGGCCGCCTGGTTGCCGCGGCCCGTTCCGGAAGTAGCCGATCAATCGTTAGGGTTGCTGATTGATCTCGCGGCTTTCGGCCACGCTGTACATTCCGTTATTCGTCCGGCGGCGCTGTTGCCAGAGTTCGAGCAGCAAAACAACGCTTTTGCGTTGGCCATGAAGCGCATCGAATTCGAAAGCGGCCGATTGATGCATGCACAAATCGTCTTCCTCAAGAGCCCGCAGCTGGTGCCGGTGCGCCCCGCCGTCTCAGCCGCGGTCGAACGCCGCCACATTCAAGTTCGCGAGCTCTGGGATACAATGCTCAGGGGTCTGGAAATTGAGACGAGTGGCCGGCATAATCTCGCGCCAGCTTATCAGTTGAAATTGAGCATGGCCGCGGTGCCTACAAAGATCGTCGAATCCGGAAAGCAATAGTTAATACTCATTGTCGATCTATTTGATATGCTCTGAGCCAGCGAGCTTCGGAAGCACGGCATGATCACCGTACCTGAGTTGTCCGCGGAGGCGCTGGGGTCATACCTGTCCTCAGACCTCGATCGACGCTTTGGCTCGACGGAAGCCGGGCTGACCGAGCTTATTCCATCGGTAGCGCGCCTCGCCTTGGAATGTATCGGCAATAGCGACTCGCTTTACCACAATGTCGAACACACCATGCTGGTAACGCTGGTCGGCTTCGACATCATGAAAGGCCGCTCGCTTCTCATGCCGACCTCCGCGAGCGATTATGCCCATCTCCTCGTGGCCTGCCTGTTTCACGACATCGGCTATGTGCGCGGCATTCTGCCAGGCGACGACGAAGCGGGATACGTCATTGACAGCAAAGGCGGCAAGGTAAAGCTTGCGCGCGGCGCGTCAGATGCCGCGTTGACGCCATATCACGTCGATCGGTCAAAGCTGTTTGCTATCGATCGGTTGGCGAAAATGGATCTCATCGACGCGGCGAAAGTGGCGCGCGCCATCGAATACACCCGCTTTCCTTCGCCAATCGAACCGGACGAGCGGGATGGCGAGGAAGGTTCTTTGGTGCGCGCTGCGGACCTTATCGGCCAACTCGGCGATCCGCATTATCTGCGGAAGGCGAACGCGTTGTATTATGAATTCGAAGAAGTCGGAATGAACCGGCAGCTTGGCTACCATTCGCCGGCCGATCTGACGGATTTGTACCCTCAGTTTTATTACAACAGCGTTTCCCCGTACATTCAGACGGCAATACGATACCTGAATGTAACGTCGAGCGGGCGGCAGTGGATATCGACCTTGTATGCCAACGTTTTCCGCGCCGAACGCGAGCTTAGTTTGTCGGGTCCGGAACGCTAGGCCTCAAGTCTCAAGCGACGTTCGTTCCGTTAAATGGGAATAGCGGCGTTCCGGCCGCCAGCGTTTGGCAGGGGCGCATTGTGGCCGGAGGATTGCCAGCCTCGCGCACTTGCGGGAGACTAGCCGGTCAAAATCGGCGAGGCTTCGCCATGAATATCGTCCCAGTCGGTCCCGGGTTTGCCGCAGAGTTGCGTGACGTCACGCTGACGGAAATTGCGACGAACGACGACGCATACCGTGAAGCGCGTGCGGCATTCGAGCAGCATTCGGTCCTGGTCTTTCGCGATCAGGAAGTATCCGACGAGTCACAGGTCGCTTTTTCACGCCGGTTCGGACCACTGGAAGTGACACATGTCGCGTCACAAGGTGCCGGAACGCACCTCGTCATTCTCAGCACTATCGGCAAGGACGGCAAGGTGGTGCCGGCGGACCACCGGCTTGCGCTGCGAAACAAGGCAAACCAGCTTTGGCACGCTGACAGTACTTTTAAGAGTGTGCCGGCTCTTGCCTCCGTGTTGTCGGCACGCATCATTCCGGAACACGGCGGCGAAACTGAATTCGTCTCTACTAGGATCGCCTGGGATCGCCTGGATCGCGAGCTGCGTAACCGACTGGAGAAGGCGTTCGCGTGGCACGATTATTCCCATTCGCGCGGCAAAATCGACGCCAACATCGTTGCGCCTGAAGAGCGCGCTGCGTTGCCGCCGCATTGCTGGCGCCTTGCGTGGACGAACCCAATCAATGGCCGCACCGCGCTCTACATCGCCTCGCACGCATGTGCGATCGAGGGCATGGAGCAGGCTGTCGCTCAGAAGCTGCTGGCCGATTTGATCGACGCCGCAACTGCGCCGGGGTTGAGCTACGTGCATACGTGGCGGCAGGGCGACGTCGTCATGTGGGACAATCGAGCGACGTTGCACCGCGGCCGGCCATGGCCGGCGCATGAAGCGCGGCTGATGGTGCGTACCACAATCGCGGCGACTGCGGCTGATGGCGTGGAAAGCATGCGTCCGCCGGCCCGCCACGCTGCTGAGTGACGCGCTTCGGTCCGGCTACCGCTCGAATAAGGCAACGAGTTCCACGTGAGCGGCGTAACGGAATTGGTCGACTGGTGTAATGTTGACCAACCGATAACCGCCGCGCACCAGCGCGGATGCGTCACGGGCAAGTGTCGCAGGATTGCACGAGACTGCGACTATTCTTGACACTCCGCTCGACGCAAGTTCACGCGATTGCATCTCGGCCCCTTGTCGCGGGGGGTCGAACACAACGACGTCGTATGGCTTTAGCTCGGGCGCAGTGAGCGGTCGCCGCAAAAGATCGCGCCGCTCGATGGTTACCGGCTTCAGGCCGCTGGTCCCGGCCGCTGCGCGGGCCAACGCGGTAAGGGCCGGCTCATCATCATCGACGGCATGCACTCGTATTTGCTCGGCAAGCCGTAGCGCGAACGGACCGATGCCCGCGAACAGGTCGGCCACGTACCTGGCGCCGACGCAACAATCGAGCACGAGGCGCGCCAGAACGGCCTCGCCTTCCGCGGTCGCTTGCAAGAACGCGGCTGGCGGCAACTGCACAATCGACTTGCCCATGCACAAAGTCGGCGTCTGCGTCAGCGCGATGAGCTCGCCATGCCGCGTCAGGCGCGCCAGATTGCGCTTGTTGGCAACGCGCCCCAACGATGAGACGATCGCGGCGGGGAGCGATCCTGAGCCGCGAACGTCCACGTCGAGACCGTTATCCGTGGCGGTAAGCTGAAGATCGAGCGGTTTCGCTGCCGGGGCCAGCGCTTCTGCAATCTCCCATGCCGCCGCAATGGCGCCATCGAGGCCTTTCGCAAGTATCGGGCAACGGTCGATGGCCACCACGCGGTGAGCGCGGGCGGCGAAAAACCCTACTTCAAGGACCTCGTGTGCGCCCCGGCGCGCATGCAACACCGCGCGCCGGCGCCCGTCGCCGTGCGCATCAACAAGGTCGGCTACCGGGACATCGAGACCGACCTGCTGAAGGGCTTCAACGACAAGACCGCGCTTCCAGGCCCGATAACAATCGTCGGCCCAGTGTTGTACAGCGCAGCCTCCGCAGACGCCGAAATGCGGGCAGATGGGGGCGATGCGGTTCAGGCTCGGCGATACAACTCGAATGAGAGGCCGCCGCTCGGTACGGCCGGCGGCAGCGTCGACCTCTACCGTTTCACCAGGCAGGGCGCCCGGAACGTAAACGCTACCGCCGGCGCCCGTTGCAATTCCATCGCCGAAGCGCCCGAGTCGGTCGATGACCAGGCGTTCAGCCACGCTCGGCCTCGACAAAATACTCGATGTTGCCGTCGCCGCCGGAAATTGGAGAAGGCATCGGCTCGCTCACGCGCCATCCCTGCTCCGTCAGCGATGTGGTGACTTCCAGGCATGCTGCGGTGCGCGCCGCCGGGCTGCGGACGATCCCTTTCTTCGCGTCCCGGCGCGCGACCTCAAATTGCGGTTTGATTAAAGCGACTATCGTCGCGGCCGATTGCAGAAGAGTGCCGATTGCCAGCAACACCAGCTTCAGCGAAATGAAGCTGACATCGACGGTCGCAAGATCCGGCTGCTCAGTAAGCTGCGAGGGCTTGAGCGAACGAATATCAGTTTTTTCCAGTGACACGATCTCGCTACGGGCCCTGAGCGAAGCGTGCAGCTGACCATGTCCGACGTCGACTGCAAAGATGAGCTTGGCGCCGCGCAGCAGCAGGACCTCGGTGAATCCGCCGGTCGAGGCGCCCACATCGAGGCACAGGCGACCGCCCACATCGATTTGGTAATGATCGAGCGCCGCGGCAAGCTTGACTCCGCCGCGCGATACGTACGGATGCGGCCGCTTCGCAACGACGGCGGCCTCTGCCGAAATCTCCTCGGACGCCTTATGCACCAAAATGCCGTCGGCGGTGACCAGGCCGGCAGCAATCGCCGCCTGGGCTCGCGCGCGGCTTTCAAAAAAGCCTCGCGATACCAGAAGGCGATCGACGCGTTGGCGGCTTGTCATGCCCGCTATATAAGCTCGCGTGCCGAGCCGGTGGGGCCATCTCCGCGAAGCGGGACGGCGCCGATGAAGGCTCGGCCCCGCGTGGGACCGAGCGAAAGTGAAAAGCGAACAGTTTTGCGGGACGGCTTATTGCCGCACGAGCTTTACGACGTCGCCGCGCAGATTTTGGCCCAACGCTTCGAACGCTTTGGCGGCAATGCCTTTGGCGTCAAGGCCGGCCCTGGCGTACATCGCGTTCGGCGAGTCCTGGTCGATAAAGATGTCGGGCAGGATCATGGACCGAACCTTCAGTCCGCGATCGAGTGCACCATGCTCAGCAAGAGCCTGCAACGCGAACGAGCCGAATCCGCCGATCGAGCCCTCCTCGATGGTGAGCAGGACTTCGTGTTCACGGGCGAGCCGCAGCAGCAGATCGATATCGAGCGGTTTGGCAAAGCGCGCGTCAGCAACGGTTGTCGACAGGCCCAGCGCGGCCAATTCGTCCGCCGCCTTGAGACACTCACCAAGGCGCGCGCCAAAGGAGAGGAGGGCGACCTTCGTGCCCTCGCGAACGATACGGCCTTTGCCAATTTCGAGCGGGCGTCCTTCTTCCGGCATCTTGATGCCGAGACCCTCGCCGCGCGGATAGCGCAGCGCTGACGGACGATCGTCGATGGCCGCCGCGGTGGCAACCATGTGCACCAATTCGGCCTCATCGGCGGCCGCCATGACGACGAATCCGGGCAAGCAGCCGAGATAGGCGACGTCGAACGAGCCGGCGTGGGTCGGGCCGTCAGCGCCGACCAACCCCGCACGGTCCATGGCGAAGCGGACCGGCAGACGCTGGATGGCGACGTCGTGCACGACCTGGTCATAGGCGCGTTGCAGGAATGTCGAGTAGATGGTGGCGAATGGCTTGTAGCCCTCGGTGGCGAGGCCCGCGCAGAACGTCACCCCGTGCTGCTCGGCGATGCCGACGTCGAAGCAGCGGTCTGGAAACTCTTTGGCGAAAAGGTCCAGGCCCGTGCCTGAGGGCATTGCCGCGGTAATCGCGACGATCTTCGGATCCTTGCGCGCTTCCTTGATCAGGCTTTCCGCGTACACTTTCGTGTAAGCAGGCGCCGCCGCTTTCGATTTTTGTTGCGCGCCGGTCGCAACGTCGAATTTGACGACACCATGATATTTGTCGGCGGATTTTTCGGCGGGTGCGTAGCCCTTGCCCTTCTGAGTGACGACATGCACCAGGAACGGTCCGTTCTTCGCGTCGCGGACGTTTTTTAGGACCGGTAGCAGGTGATCGATGTTATGGCCGTCGATCGGCCCGACATAGAAAAAGCCGAGCTCGTCGAACAGCGTACCGCCGGTCACGAGACCGCGCGCATATTCCTCGATGGCGAACGCGCGCTTCTGCAGCATCCTGCTCGGCAGGACGCGTTGCGCCGCCCGTCGGAAGAATTTCCGGACATTGTGATAGGCGCGGCCCGAGACGAGGCGAGCTAGATAAGCCGAAAGCGCTCCGACCGGAGGCGCGATCGACATGTCGTTGTCGTTGAGCACGACGATGAGGCGTGAATTGATCGCGCCTGCGTTGTTCATTGCCTCATAGGCCATGCCGGCCGACATCGCGCCGTCGCCGATGACAGCAATGACGTTATTGTCCTTGCCTTCAAGATCGCGCGCCACAGCCATGCCGAGCCCGGCGGAGATCGACGTCGAGGAGTGCGCGGCGCCGAACGGGTCGTATTCGCTTTCGGCGCGTTTGGTGAATCCCGAGAGGCCGCCGCCCTGACGCAGCGTTCGTATGCGGTCGCGGCGGCCGGTCAGTATCTTGTGGGGATAGGCTTGGTGCCCGACGTCCCAGATAAGACGGTCAGCGGGCGTGTTGAATACGTAGTGCAGCGCGACAGTCAGCTCGATCACTCCAAGCCCGGCGCCGAGGTGGCCGCCGGTTACTGCCACGGCATCGACCGTCTCCTGCCGCAACTCATCCGCAAGCTGGCGCAGTTGGCCTTCTTCAAGCTTGCGAAGGTCGCTCGGAATCTTGACGAGATCGAGCAGCGGTGTCTTGGACGGAACGGTCACGCGAATGCTCCTTTACTAGCCTTATTGGCTGCAACAGCCTAAACGGTCACTTATGAGGGTCGGCCCCAGAGATCCGTAACAACGCAAAAAACCCTCAATCCTTACACCATTTTCAAGCAGCATGCCATTCGAGGCGAAACGCGGTCTCGGGCGCAATCGTTGCAAGGAACCGCCCCAAGCCTCCAATGTTGTGTCCGAGCCCCTTATGTTGGGCCTTGATGGCGGGTTTTGCTATGGCCCAGCAGCCACAGGGGCGATTTTTCGGTGCCCTTTTGTTCCGAACGTTAATCTCTACGGAATGGCCTAATTGCGAGTAGATGCCGGTGGCTCTCGAGATTTACCGGAAAAAGCGTCGTTTTACCGTTACCCCCGAGCCACGGGGCCGTAAGGCCGCCGCCCAAGGCCATCGATACGTCATCCAAAAGCACGCCGCGCGGCGTCTTCACTACGATTTGCGGCTCGAACTCGACGGCGTCATGAAGAGCTGGGCCGTTACCCGTGGGCCAAGTCTCGATCCCGACCAAAAGCGCCTTGCCGTCCACGTTGAGAACCACCCCATCGAATACAACTCATTCGAAGGGACCATACCGAAGGGAGAGTACGGCGGCGGCACTGTCATGGTTTGGGACCGTGGAACTTGGGCGCCGGACGGCGATCCCCACAAAGCCTACGCCAAAGGCCATCTGGTCTTCGATCTCAACGGCGAGAAACTTCACGGCCGTTGGCATCTGGTGCGCATGCGCGGGCGCGACAACGACCGGCATGAAAATTGGCTTCTCATCAAGGGCAAGGATGATGAATCCCGGGGACCGCGCGATCCGGATATCTTGCAGCAGGGGTCACGATCCGCCGTAACGGGACGCTCAATTGAAGAAATTGCCGCAGGAAAAGGCGGCAAGAAGCGCGTCTGGCACTCAAATCGCGCGGCCAAGACCGAGCCAAACGCCCATCGTGCTTTTAAGGACAAAATCGGAAAGATCGCCGCAAAGTCGCCGGCTCGCGCACGTGCCAAGGGCAGCCGCCGAATGATGGGCGCAAACAAAAAGACGGGCGCAAATAAAAAGAAGCCTTCGCCGAAGCGTGGATCGGCATTGCCGGATTTTGTGCCGCTCAGTCTCGCCACGCTTTATGAGCAAGCGCCGGCGGGCGAGGGGTGGTTGCATGAGATCAAATTCGATGGCTACCGCACGGAAGCGCGGCTCGATCATGGGGATGTTCAACTACTGACGCGAAAGCGGCAGGATTGGACGCATCGTTTCGAGCCGGTCGCCGAAGCCGTCAGCAAGCTTCCAGCCGCTACCGCTCTCCTCGATGGAGAAATAGTCGTCGAGGACCATCGCGGCATCAGCGATTTCTCACTGCTACAGACCGACCTGAGGGAAGGGCGCACGGATCGTTTTATCTACTACGTTTTTGATCTTTTGCATCTCGACGGCCGCGATTTGCTCGACGAGCCCTTGCTTGCCCGCAAGACGGCATTGGCAGGGTTGTTGAATGCGGACGGTCAAAGCAAAATTATCCGCTACACAGATAATTTCGAAGAGGCCGGACCGGTGATCCTTCGCCACGCATGCGAGATGGGACTGGAAGGCATAATCTCGAAACGCCGCAACGCCGCCTATCGGCCCGGCCGGTCAGACAACTTTATCAAGTCAAAGTGCCGTGGTGGTCAGGAGGTCATTGTCGTGGGTTATTCGCCCTCGACAGCACTCCCGAACGCCATTGGCGCACTCATCATCGCGCTGCACGACGGCGGCGAACTCCGCTATGTCGGTCGCGTGGGCACTGGTTATACTCAGAAGATCGCTCGCGAACTTTTTCGAAAGCTGCAGCCGTTGCGCAGCGCACGGCGGCCGGTTGAACTGCCGTCAGACGAGCGGCGCAAGGACGTTGTCTGGATCACGCCGCAGCTCGTGATCGAGGTTCAATCGGCGGGAATGACTCATGGCGGGGTGCTTCGCCAAGCCTCTTTCAAGGGCCTGCGCGAGGACAAAACGGCAAGCGAAATTGTGCGGGAGGTTCCCGCCGCGAAAGCATCGGCTTCGACGATGACGTCAAAAAAGGTACGGTCTAAATCGGCGGGCAAGCGCGAGCAGCGAAAGAACGGCGGATCCGGCGGCGGCGATGACGGCCCGACCGTTGTTCGTCTGACGCATCCCGACCGAGTCTATTGGCCGGATGCCGGCGTCACCAAAGCCGATCTCGCTGAATATTACGTCGCGGTGTGGGAATGGATGAAACCGCATATTCTCGGCCGGGCGCTTTCACTCGTTCGCGCGCCAGAGGGCGTCGGTGGTGAGACGTTCTTTCAAAAGCATATTGCCTCCAATGTGAAATCGTCGCCGCTTCGCCGCGCCGTTCCCGGGAAGGACCATGACGTCATTGCGGTCGAAACGCCGGAGGATCTGGTGGCGCTGGTGCAATCCGGAACCCTGGAGATTCATGTACGCGGCTCGCGGCTCGACAGTCTGGAAACCTGCGACCGGATCATTTTCGATCTCGATCCGGGAGAGGGGGTTTCGTGGCCGACGATAGTTGCCGCGGCGCGGGAAATTCGCGAACGGCTTCAGACAATGAAGCTCGTGAGCTTCGTCAAGCTTTCGGGCGGCAAGGGCATTCATGTCGCTTTGCCGATTGCGGACGCTGATTGGGTTTCGGCAAAGCTTTTCGCGCAGCGCGTCGCAGCCTCAATGGCGAGCGACAGCCCCAAGCTTTATCTCGCCAAGATGACGAAGTCGCTGCGCAAGGGCCGGATCTTCATCGATTATTTCCGCAATTCCCGCGAGGCGACGTCGATCGCGGCCTACTCGACGCGAGCCCGCGCCGGCGCACCGGTTTCCGCACCGGTGACGTGGGAGCGGCTAGCGCGCACAACGGGCGGTAACGACTTCACCGTGCTCGATCTGAAAAAGCAACTGAAGGCCGATGCCTGGGCCGAGATCGGTAAAGTACGGCAGAAGCTTCCGGACATTCGCAAGGGACGACGCTGACGGCGCCGGCGAAGGGTGGCGCGATTAGCCGCGCGAGAGGCGGCGTTTGTTGGCGCGCACGCGCCTATCGAACGCCCCGAGCGTTTTGGTGACGACAACGTGGTCCTGATGACCGTTGAGGACGGCCGTAATCGCGGCGGCTTGGGCTTCCGCCATCGCGGCTACTTTCTCAACCACCATTCGTTGGGCTTCACCCTGAGCACGCGCGCCGCCGGCGGCCAGCCGAATCATCCGCAGCGCCATCACGCTCTGAGCATCGACGCAAAGTTGCGTGGCTTTGAGCGCTACTTCGAGCCATGGATTGATCAAAAGGACACCGTGTGCAGAACGGGAGAGCAGAGGCGCCGCCGCACATTAGTGCGCGGAATGATTTGAGCAACACCTTTTTGTCCGCCTACGGCTGTGCGGTCATGCTTGATCGGAGCGAAACGCGGCAAACCTATCCGGCCAGCCTGAAACGTTCGATCTTTGGCTCGAAGCGCGAACGAAAAATCTCGGCGTCGAGCGGATCCTCAAAGCAATAGCGCACGAAAGCTGCGTAATCGTCTTCGACGTACATGTCGAATTTGCCGACGTAGGAAATGAGAAAACCCATGATCTCGCTATCGTCGGCGAGCTGTCGGCGCGGCAGTACAACTTGATGCGGACATTCCCTGTCCAGCTTCCTTAGCCACGCGGTTCTCTTGTCCATGCCCATCGCTCTCACCCCTTGACTCGGACCGCAGATTGTTCTCTTTTTGTTCTTATAAGTCAAGGCCGAGATTCAAAGCGAATTCAGCAGCATTAACAAATGCTTGTCGAAACAATTGGAGAGGCACACTTGCTCGGCTGGCGGGTTGCCGTCCGGTGCAGCGGTGGCCGCTCCGAGGGACCGAAATCCCAGTCGAGCCGAGAGTGTAACTACCGAAAAGAACTGGATATGGAGAGCTTGGTTTGGACGAGGGGCAAGGGATTCCCGTTGTCCCGACTGGAAACACGGCTTCGCTGCCCACGGTGCGGATCGCGAAACGTGGTCGTGCTTTATCAACCGCCTCGCGCCGCCGCCGCACGTTGAGTAGCGGCTATTGAATGTCCAGCGGTTCGGTACCGGTCGGCGCGCCGCTGGTATCGAGCGTAATCTTTTGCACGCGCGCCTCGGCTTGCCTCAGCAAATCCTCACAGCGGCGTTTGAGTGCTTCGCCGCGCTCGTAAATGGCGACTGATTCCTCCAACGGCACTTTCCCGTCTTCAAGTCGCTTCACGATTGATTCGAGTTCGTCGATCGCCCGCTCAAACGACAATTGCTCGACGTCGCTATTAGGAGAATCGCTTCCGCCGCTCGCGGCGTTTTGTTCAGACATCGCCGGCTCCATGGATCGCCGTCCGAATTGCACGAAGTCGCATCCGGCGCAAGACTTCGCCGGAACGGGGATATAATCGACGTCTAGCCGTGCATCAACGCGGTAATGTGAGCGGCCGTTGAATTCGCGAGCGCCTGCAGATCATATCCGCCTTCCAGCAGCGACACGACGCGTCCCTCGGCGCAGCGGTCGGCAATCTCCATGATTTTTTGTGTTGCCCAGGCGAAATCCGCTTCCACCAGATTGAGGTTGGCGAGGGGGTCACGCACGTGGGCGTCGAAACCGGCGGAAATGACAATGAGTTCGGGCGCATAGTCGCGTAAACGCGGCAGCACGCGATTCTCGAACGCGTCGCGAAATGCCTCGCCGCCATCGCCCGGCCGCAGCGGGGCGTTGACAATGGTGTTGAAATCTCCGCTTTCGCCGATGGCGCCGGTGCCGGGAAACAGCGGCATCTGGTGGGTTGAGCAATACATCACCGAACGGTCGCCCCAGAAAATCTCCTGCGAGCCGTTGCCGTGGTGAACGTCGAAATCGACAATCGCCGCACGGGTAATGCCGTGACGCCTCTGCGCGTAGCGCGCGGCGATCGCTGCGTTATCGAACAAACAAAATCCCATCGGATGGGCGGTTTCGGCGTGATGACCGGGTGGACGGGTGGCGACGAAGGCGTTGGCGGCTTTCTTGGTGAACACCTCGTCGACCGCGAGAACGGCGCCGCCCACGGCGCGAAGCGCCGCCTCGAAACTGCCGGGTGACATCGAGGTGTCAGCGTCGAGGCGCACCATTCCTTCGCTGGGCGTCGCATCGCGTAACTCGATCACATAGTCCATGGGGTGACACAGTGCGACGACCTCCAAATCTGCGATCGGCGCTTGAGCGCGCGCAAGGGTCTGAAATTTTTCCGCCTCCAGCGCGCGCTCGATAGCGCGCAGCCGGTCCGGCCGCTCGGGATGGCCGGATGGCGTGAGGTGATTGAGACAGGCGGGATGAGTAATCAGCAGCGTGGACATCGGCTATTTCGCAAAGCTGCTGACTATTGCAGTGACGCGGGATCGGCCCCGAGCACGCCCGGCGCTCCTTCGACGACCGTACGCTCGAGTGCTCCCCCTTGAACAGCGGCGTTCTCGGCGAAGAAACGCGCGAGCGCGACCCGCGGAGCCGCATCAGCATTGAGTCGTAAGGCGACCAGCGCTTGTTGCGCCAACAGGCAGCCGCCGGTAGCGAGGCCGAATAGCCGCAGATACGGTGTCGCTCCGGCCAGCGCTTCGTTGGGTTCGTTCTGGACATGCGCAAGCATCCAATGAGTGGCGCGCGTCAAGCTCTCGACCGCCTCGCCGAGCCGCAGCCCACTCCAGCCCAATGCCGGGTCGTTGGTCGCGTTCACCGCGTCGACGATGCCGCGCAATTCGCCGAGGAACGCTTCGACGATCGCACCCCCGCCAAGCGGCAGCTTGCGGGTAACAAGATCAATGGCCTGGATGCCGTTGGTCCCCTCGTAAATTGGAGCTATCCGCGCATCCCGAAGAAACTGCGCAGCGCCGGTTTCCTCGATAAATCCCATGCCGCCGTGCACCTGAACACCGAGCGAAGCCACTTCGACGCCGATGTCGGTCGAGAAGGCCTTGGCCACTGGCGTCAACAGCGAGGCGCGCGCATGAGCGTCGCGCCGTTCCTCCTCGCTGCCGGCGCGTTCGGCACGATCGATCGCCAGCGCGGTCAGATAGCAAATCGTTCGCGCGGCTTGCGTGAACGAACGCATGGTCAGAAGCATCCGTTTGACGTCCGGGTGAGCGGCGATCGGTGAGGACTCTGTAGCCGGCATTCCCGGCGTGCGTCCCTGGCGCCGTTCGCGGGCGTAGGCGACAGCATGCTGCATGGCGCGTTCGGCAATGCCGACGCCCTGCAGGCCGACGGCGAGCCGCGCGCGGTTCATCATGGTGAACATGCACGCCATTCCGGCATTCTCTTCGCCGACAATGAAACCGGTGGCGCCGTCGCGATCACCGAGGATCATGGTGCAGGTTGGCGAACCGTGAATGCCGAGTTTGTGCTCGATGGAATGCGCGCGCACGTCGTTGCGGGCGCCGAGCGAGCCGTCGGCGTTGACGAGAAATTTAGGTACCAGAAACAGCGAAATACCCCGCGTGCCGGGCGGTGCGTCGGGCAGCCGTGCGAGGACGAAGTGAATAATGTTTTCAGTGAGATCATGCTCGCCATAGGTGATGAATATCTTTTGCCCCTTGATACGATAGGTGCCATCGGGCGCGCGCTCGGCGCGGGTTCGTAACGCACCGACGTCCGAACCGGCGTGCGGCTCGGTAAGCTGCATAGTCGCGATCCATTCGCCAGACACCAACTTGGGCAGGTAGACGCCTTTTAGCTTCTCGCTGCCGTGTGCAGTGAACGCATCGATCGCCGACACGCCGACCAGCGGGCCCACGGCGAATGCCATGGAAGCGGCGTTCCACATTTCGACGCAGGCTGCGTTGAGCACATGAGGTAAATCCTGGCCGCCCCATTTCGCCGGCGCCGTCAGACCGTTCCATCCACCCTTCCGCCAGCCGTCGTAGGCGTCCTTCCAGCCGGGCGCGGTTGTCACGACACCGTCCTTGAAAGTCGCGCCTTGACGGTCACCGACTTGATTGATCGGCGCGATGATTTCGCCGGCGACGCGACCGGCTTCGGCCAGCACCGCCTCAATATCATCCATGCTGAGGTCGCCAAGAAAGCCCTCTTCAAGCGCCTGCGTGAGCCCCG
>DASXDP010000170.1:0-46479 GCA_036490575.1 Xanthobacteraceae bacterium | reverse complement strand
AGCGCCAGCGTGAGGGTGGCGAAAAAGATGCCGCGATAGCCGGCGAGCAGCGGCGCGATGATCACACCGAGGATCAGGCCGGCGATTGCGCCGATCCCGACAAGCAGCGCGGCATCGCCGATCCCCAAGCTGTTCGCCGCCAGGCCGGCGGCATAGGCGCCGGCGCAATAAAACGTGCCCTGGCCGAACGACACCAGCCCACCGCGCATCAACACGACGATCCCGAGCGCCACCAATCCCTTGGCGAAGGCTAAAGTCGCGACCAGAACGAGCCAATTGGCCATCGCGTGGCCGGCGAGCGCCAGCGCCGCGAACGCAACCGCGGCCGCAGCAACGGTGCCGATGATGCCTTTCATTCAAATTTTCCGCGCCGACATGCGCTGGAACAGGCCCTCGGGCCGAAATGCCAGCACCAACGCCATGACCAGATAAACGATAAAGAGCTCCGCCCACGGCACGAGGTGGATGGCCGCGGCGCGGGCGAAGCCGACAAAAAGCGCGGCAATCGCCGCGCCCTCGACGCTCCCAAGACCGCCGATCACGACCACCGCGAAGCTGAGCAGAATTACCGTGATGCCGATGCCGGGCTGCACCGAAATCTTCGGTGCGGTAAAGGCGCCGCCAAGCGCGGCAAGAAACACACCGAGCGTGAACGCGAAGGCGAACACGCGGGTGACATTGACGCCCATGGCGCGGCAAATGTCGCGGTCATGGATCACAGCCAGCACGATCTTGCCGGTGACGGTGCGGTTGATGCCGAGCCAGAGCAGAAGGCCGGTCACCACCGCGAGCCCGATCAACGCAAAATCATAGCCGACGTAGCTCAGCCCGAAAAATGAGACGTTGCCGAGCAGCGCGTAAGGCTCCGACGCGTAGTAAGACTCCGCGCCCCAAATCAATTTGGTGGCATCTTCAAGGATCAGAAACAGCGCGTAGGTGACGAGCACCAGCACCACTTCGTCGCGCCGATAAAAGAACCGCAGCACGCCGCGTTCCAGCAGCGGCCCCAAGACCAGCGCGACCGCGAGCGCGGCGCTGAGCATCAGGAGAAAACCAAAAAACGGCGGCCCAAGTCCGCCGCCGTAGTACCAGCCGACCGCGCTCGCCGCCGCGTAAGCGCCGACGGCGAAGAAGCCGCCGTGGGCGAAGTTGAGGATGTTGAGCACGCCAAAGACGAGCGTGAGGCCGACCGCGACAATGAACAGCCACGAGGCGTCGATGACGCCATCGACCATGATCGCTGCCGCAAGCTTCGCGCTCATTCCTTGCACGCTGAGAGCATGGAGTTTTCGGAAGATCGGCTTGTGTTTTTCCGCCTCATGCGTCGGGCACAGCGGAGCGCATCACGCGCGCGCCGATCTCGCTTTTAGCTTCGTCAGCAAGTCGCGGCGTTCACTCGCACTTCGCGCCGGGAAAACCCTGCGCAATCCAGTCGGCCGCCTTGACGCCGGGTGGCGGATTTACGCATTCGGCGGCAAAGTGTTCGATGTCGACCAGGCGCACCATCTTGGCGTCCGGATCCCACTTCGACCGCCCCGCGGCGTTCGACTGAATCGCCTGATGTCCGTCGCCGAGCGCAAGCTTGATGTGGCCGGGCGGCGCATCCCATTCGATGCCGACCATGGCCGCCGCCATCTCGTCGCTGGTGGGCTTCTTGCCGCCATTGGCCGCCATCGCCTTTTCGACGGCGGTTTTCAGCCCGAGCAGACCTTGCGCGGCGCGGTAGTGCGGCTGCACCGGAATAAGTCCAGGATACGCCTTCGCCAAAGCCTCCACATACCAATCGTTGATCGGGCTCTTCTCGGCGAATTGGCCGTTGGAGCCGCGCGCCCCGATGATCACGCCGTCGGGCATTTTGTTGCCGAGCGGCGGCAGCACATGGTCGGAAGCGCTCAAGACCACCACGCGATCCTTCATCAGGCCGCGTGGCGCCGCCTGCAACACAAACGCCTGGAGATCGCCGCCCCACAGGCTCGAATAGACCAGCGCCGGATTTTCCTGCAGCAGGGTCGAAATTTCCGTGCCGTACTGGCCGGCGCCGAATTTCGGCCAGAGCTCGACCTTGGTTTTTGCCTCGGGTTCGAGCTGCGCGAGACTGCCCTTGAAGTCTTTCCAGGAGTCCTGTCCCCAGGCGTAGTCCTGATTCATGGCGCCGACATCGGCGACCTTGATGCCTCGCTTCACCAGGTAGCGGGCCATCGCGACGTTATCCATCGCGCCATGCGCCGCGGTACGAAACACGTACTTGAATTTGTTCTCTTCGAAGATGCGAGGAGTGCCGCAGTCGAAGAGAACGAGGAGCTTCTTGAGCTCCTCGGCCGCCGGTGAGACCGCAAGGCAATCGCCCGAGCTGACATAGCCCAAGACCGCATCGACATGGTCGCGCTCAAAGGCGTTGCGCAATTCCTCGACTTGCTTGGTGGCGCCGCCCGCTTCGTCGATGAGTTCGACTTCGATTTTCAGGCCGCCGAAGCCGACTTTGTCGTAGGGCTTCGGCAGGCTTCCGGCGTTGAGCGCGTCGATAACGGCCTTGGCGCCCTGCACGGCGGGCTTGCCGAACGATTCAGCGGCCTGCCCGGAGAGAAACGCGACGAAGGCCAGTTTAAAGACGTTGTCGTCTTGCGCAGCGGCACCGCTGACCAACGAACCCAGGATGCCGGCGCCGGCGACCAACGCGGCCGCGAACCCGCGAAATTTCATGGCCAAAGCCTCCCCATGTGAATTGTTATTTTTTTGTAGTTGCGGGAAGCCGCAGAAAGCTCCCGCTCGCTATAAGTGTGCCCGATGGGCGTGGACCTGTCCACGCCCTACCCGGCAGCGCTTAAGCCCGCACGGTCATTTCGCAAAGCAGCCCTTCCGGGCGCCAGTCGAACCGTACTTCGCCGCGCAACTGCGCGATCATTTGTTTGATGATCCGGCTGCCAAAGCCCAGGCGGCCCGGATTCTCGACTTTAGGTCCGCCCTCCTCCTCCCAACGCAGCAGGATTGCCCCATCGGGCGCACGCCGCCACGTCAAATGGAGATGTCCCTCGCGCGCGGATAGCGAGCCATATTTGGCCGCGTTGGTCGCAAGCTCGTGCAAGGTTACGGCGACGGCCTGCGCCGCGGTCGGCTCCAACAAAGTCGGCGGGCCTTCAATGCGCACCCGCTTTTTGTCCGCCGCGCCGTAAGGGGCAAGTTCGCGATTCGCGATGGCCGACAATTCCGCGCCGACCCAGCGCGAGTCGACAAACAGCGACTGAACGTTCGCCAGCGCCTGGATACGGCCTTCAATCGCCTCTTTCAGCCCGTCCAGCGTGTCGGCGCGCGAAAGATTCACAATCGCCTGCACGCTCGCCAACAGATTCTTGCCGCGATGTTCTACTTCGCGCGCAAGCGTTGCGATTTGTTCCTGGCTTTGCTTCTGCTCGGTGATATCGCGGGCGATCTTCGAGGCCCCGATGATTTTGCCTTCGGCGTTTTTTACCGGCGAAACCGTCAGCGAGACGGCGATCAGGGTGCCGTCTTTGCGCTGGCGAATGGTCTGAAAATGCTCGATACGCTCGCCGCGCCGGATGCGGCTGAGAATTTCGGTTTCCTCGTTCTGCCGGTCGTCGGGGATGACGATCGTGATCGACCGGCCAATCGCCTCTGCGGCAGTGTAGCCGAACACGTGCTCCGCGCCCTTGTTCCAGCTGGCAATGATGCCGTCGAGGCTTTTGCTGACAATCGCGTCGTCGCTGGAGTCGACAATGGCTCCGAGCAAATGCAATCGCTGATCGGCTAGCCTGCCTTCGCTCAGATTGCGCATTACGGTTCCGTACGCGGTAATGGCGCCGGATGAATCACGCACCGGAAAGATATTGTAGAGCACGGGTATGATCTCGCCGGTCGTGAAATTTCTAAATTTGAGTTCGCCCTCCCAAAAGCCCCGGTCGCGCGCGGCGGGCAGCACTTCTTGCAGGACGCGCTCCCGCACGTCCGCCGCGAAATAATCAATAATCCGGGTCGACTGGACCTCGACGTGGTCGGGCAATCCGACGAGCTTGCGGCCAGCCTCGTTGACGAACAGGCCGTTGCCATCGAGATCGGCAATGCCGATGAATTCATGCGAGGCGCCGACGAGCGACGCCAGCAGGCGCGTAAAATCGTCTTCGGCGTCGGGTTGACCAAGTTCGCGAACGATCGCCGAAAGATCTCTGGACACAAAAATACTCCAAGCGCGCCCCGAACACCGGGTATGCCGCCGGGTACCATCGGGGCGGTTACGCGCTGCCGCCTAATACATAAGTCTCGTGAGTAATAACGCGCTAGGCGCCGCCGCCGCTCAACCTGTCGACTTTTTTCTGCATTTCATCGAGCTGGCGCTTCAGGTCGTCGATATCGCCCGTTTTCGCCGCCGGCGTGCCGGCTTCCGTCTCCAGCTCTTCACCGGCCTCACGCCGCGCGAACGGAGCAAACATCGAGAAGGCGCGCTCGAACATTTCCATGTTCCGCCGCACCTGATCCTCCAGCGTCGGGAACCCGCCAACGCCGAAGGCCTGCGCCATCTGGTGGCGGAACTTTTCCTGTTCTCGGGTCAACGACTCGATGGAGACCTCGAGATAACGGGGGACCAGCATCTGCATGCTATCGCCGTAGAAACGAATGAGCTGGCGCAAGAACGCGATAGGCAGGAGGTTTTGGCCTTCTTTGTTCTCCTGCTCGAAGATGATTTGGGTCAGCACCGAGCGGGTGATGTCCTCGCCGGTCTTGGCGTCATAGACCACGAAATCCTCGCCGGCTTTCACCATGGCCGCGAGATCTTCGAGCGTCACGTAGCTGCTGGTGCCGGTATTGTACAGGCGGCGGTTGGCGTACTTTTTAATGGTGACCGGCTCTGCGGTCTTGGTCGAGGTCGAGGGCGCTTGCGTCATGTGGTGACCGTCTTCCTTACCGTCAAAATAGGCGCTTTCTCCAGGCGCGGCTACCGTTTTGTGATGGCTGGATTTCAGCGGCTTAATACTCGGACCCGGTCGTGCATAGCCGCAATGCCGCGCCATTGCGCTTGTCGAGCGGCGCGCGCCTCCTTATGACTTATATAACTGACACAGCGGCAAACCCGCGCGTTAAAAGAACCCCTACCGAAAGGATTTGGCCATGAAAGACGACATCGTGATTGTCGGCGCAGTGCGCACGCCGGTCGGCGCATTCAATGGGGCGTTTGCGGCCGTGCCGGCTCACGATCTCGGTAAGGTCGCGATCAAGGCTGCTATCGACCGCGCCGGCGTCGAGCCCGCGAGGGTCTCCGAAGTCATCCTCGGTCAAATCCTGCAAGCGGGTCAGGGTCAGGGCCCGGCGCGGCAGGCTTCGATCAACGCCGGCATTCCGGTCGAAGTCCCGGCTTACAGCGTCAACATGCTGTGCGGCTCGGGTCTGCGCGCAGTCGCGCTCGGCTACCAGGGCATTGTCAACGGCGATTCCGAAATCGCGGTCGTGGGCGGCCAGGAGTCCATGAGCATGGCGCCCCATTGTGCCCATCTGCGAAGCGGCGTGAAAATGGGCAACTTCGAGATGATCGATACCATGATCAAGGACGGCTTATGGGATGCCTTCAACGGCTATCACATGGGCAACACCGCCGAGAACGTTGCGCGGCAGTGGCAGATCACTCGCGCGCAGCAGGACGAGTTCGCCGTCAAGTCGCAGAACAAGGCGGAAGCCGCGCAAAAGGCCGGTAGGTTCAAGGATGAGATCGCACCGGTCACGGTGAAGAGTCGCAAGGGCGACATCATCGTCGATGCCGACGAGTATCCGAAGCACGGCACCACGCTTGAGGGGATCAGCAAACTCAAGCCGGCCTTCGACAAAGAGGGTACCGTGACTGCCGCGAGCGCGTCGGGCATCAACGATGGGGCCGCGGCTATGGTGCTGATGAAGGCGAGCGAGGCGGCCAAGCTCGGCAAGACGCCGCTCGCCCGCATTGTCTCCTGGGCTCAGGCCGGCGTCGATCCGAAAATCATGGGCACCGGACCGATCCCGGCTTCACGCGCCGCGCTGAAGAAGGCGGGCTGGAGTGTCGGCGATCTCGACCTGGTCGAGGCCAATGAGGCATTCGCGGCGCAAGCATGCGCCGTCAACAAGGACCTCGGCTGGGACACGAGCAAGGTCAATGTCAACGGCGGCGCCATTGCCATCGGCCATCCGATCGGCGCCTCCGGCGCCCGCGTGCTGGTGACGCTGCTCTACGAAATGCAGAAGCGGAACGCCAAAAAAGGTCTGGCGACGCTGTGCATCGGCGGCGGCATGGGCATTGCCATGTGCGTGGAACGCTGAGCCGACCGAACAATCGACGGATCAAGGCGTCATGGCCGGGCAAGGGTGTGAATCCCCTTTTGCCCGGCCATCCACGTCTTTAAGGTAGCTACAAAGGCGAGACGCAGGTGCGCGGCTTGAGACCGGCATCGCGCCATAACAGGGAGGATATTCATGCCCCGCGTCGCACTGGTGACGGGCGGAACCCGCGGCATTGGCGCGGCGATTTCAAAGGCGCTGAAGGCGGCCGGTTATCAGGTCGCCGCCAATTACGCCGGCAACGACGAAGCGGCGCAGAAATTCAAGGCCGAGACCGGCATCGGCGTCTACAAATGGGACGTTTCATCGTTTGACGCGTGCGCCGCCGGCATCAAGCAGGTCGAAACCGATCTCGGTCCGGTCGATATCCTGGTCAACAACGCAGGCATCACCCGCGACTCGCAGCTCCATCGCATGACGCTCGAGCAATGGCAGGCGGTGATCAACACCAACCTCGGCTCGCTGTTCAACATGACCCGAAACGTCATCGAGGGCATGCGGGCGCGAAAGTTCGGCCGCGTCATCAACATTTCCTCGATCAACGGCCAGAAGGGTCAGTTCGGCCAGACCAATTATTCGGCGGCCAAGGCCGGCGACATCGGCTTCACCAAGGCGCTGGCGCAGGAAGGCGCGAAGAGCGGCATCACCGTCAACGCCATCGCGCCGGGATACATCAACACCGAGATGGTGCAGGCGGTGCCGAAGGACGTGCTGGAGAAGAGCATCTTGCCGACCATTCCGATCGGACGCCTGGGCGAGCCGGAAGAAATCGGCCGCTGCGTGGTCTTTCTTGCGTCCGACGATGCCGGATTGATTACCGGCTCAACCATGACCGTCAACGGCGCGCAATATATTACCTAGTGGCGCGCCCGCGCGGACGCTCGTCAGTCACGCGTCGAGATCGAGCGTGAACAGCTCCTGCGAATGCGATACACCGCGCAGCGCAAATCGCCCGACTGAAACCAGCCGGCTTTTGATATCGCCGACCTCGGCGAAAGCTGCCGATACCAGGAGCGGCTGATCGGCCGAGCGGCACATTGCCGCGATGCGGCTTGCTTCATTCACGGCCGGACCGATGACGGTGAAGTCGAGGCGCTCGTGGCTGCCGATGTTGCCGTAAAATACTTTTCCAACGTGCAAGCCAAGATACATATCGGTCACGGGCTGACCCGCCGCGCTCCGCGTCTTTTTTAATTCCGCCACCTCATCGCGCGCAGCAATGGCGGCCGCCAACGCCGCCGCGCAAGCGTGCTCGCGATCTTCGGCGGTGAAGATGGCCAGCACCCCATCGCCGATAAGTTTGACCACATCGCCACCACGCTCGTGAATCGCCGACACAATCACATCGGAGTAGTCATTCAACAACGGAATGACTTGCTCCGGGGTGGCGTCGGTAATGCGGGTAAACCCGCGCAAATCGCTGAACCAGATCACCGCGTCAATGCGCTCGGTGATGCCGCGCACAATGCGGCCGCTGAGCACGCGCTGGCCGGCATCGCGGCCGAGATAGGTTTCCAACAACGTTTTGGTCATGCGTTGGAGAGCCGCCGACTTGAAGGCGAGCGCCAGTGATGGCGCAAGGCGCTCAAGCCCGGCGACGTGTTGGTCGCTGAAACCCTCCTTCTCCCCCGTCGCCCATGACAAATACACGCCGTCCATCTCGCCGATGATTCCCTCGGGCGCAAAACGGCAGATGATCGCGACATAATCGGTGAACCCCGCCTCGAACCAGTCCGGCAGCAGCGAATACCCCTCGACGCTTGCGGCGTTGAGGCGGAGGCGGAACAACGACTGGCCGCTCTGCAACATCTGATAGAACGGGCTCCGCCGCCAACGATCTATGGCCCCGGTATCAGGGACCCCGGATGCTTCGAGCGCCTCGGGATCGGTGCGGCCATATTCAAGCAAGCGCAGATCGGCGGCGCCGCGGTCCCACTGATAAAGGCGGCCCTCGTGCACCGGATGCAACGTGTCGATGAACATCGCGCTGCGGCCAAGCGGAACGCCGGCGGCGACGCATTGCTCGCAAAACCCGGAAACGATGTCGGCTTCCGAAGTGCCGGCAATCCCGGCCTCGATCAGCCACGCCGCCGTTGCCGTGAAGAACGCTTCTTCCATATTGCGATTATAACTTTGAGGCCAAGAACCGGGTGCGCAATATCATCGCGGTTCCCACCCGGCGGACGCCATTTCGAACTTGGCAAACTCAAAACCGGGCGCGACCGTGCAGCCGACGAGCGTCCAATCGCCGAGCGATCGCGCCGCCTGCCAGGCATGCGCGGGGACGACGCCTTGCGGGCGCTGGCCGGATGCCAAATCGTTGCCCAGCGTGATCAACTCGCGGCCTCCGTCTGCCGCAGTTTCGAGCGCCAGCGGCGCGCCGGCATAAAAGTGCCAGACTTCGACGGCGTCAACGCGGTGCCAATGCGACCGCTCCCCGCGCGCAAGCAAAAAATAAATTGCCGTCGAAGCGGCACGGCCGCCATCGACAGTCCGCGCATCGCGGAATGTTTGGCGATAACGCCCACCCTCCGGGTGCGGCTCCAGATCGAGCAGCCGGATGATCTCCGGAGCGGTGAGTGAATTGGGCAGTAGAGCGACCTTTTCCATTTCGGCTCGACCGCGCGAATGCGGCGACCCAGTTCTGGATGCCCGCTTCGCAGGCATGAGCGGCCTGAGGCCGCCGTGTTAGAATTTATTCTTGCGCTCGCGGATTTCGGCAAAGACCTTCCACGCCGGACTGCCGGCGAGACCGACCGCCTTTGCCACGTCCGGCAAATCGGCGCGCAGGAACGGATTCTCCGCCTTTTCCGCACCGATGGTGGCGGGGATGGTTGATTTGCCGGAGCCGCGTAGCTTCGTGACTTCGGCGGCACGCGCAGCAAGCCGCGCGTTATCGGGTTCGATGGTTTTGGCGAAGCGGACGTTGGCTTCGGTGTATTCGTGACCGCAGAAAAACTCCGTGTCGTCGGGCAGGCCGCGAAGCTTTAGCAAAGATTGCCACATCATCTCCGCGTCACCTTCGATGACGCGGCCGCAACCGATGGAGAACAGCGTATCGCCGACGAAGGCCAGCTTGTCGGCCGGAAAGAAATACGAGATGTGACCGGCCGTATGGCCAGGCGTGTCGATGACTTGGCCTTGCAGCGAGCCGACGCGCACCGCGTCGCCCTCGCCGACGGTTTCATCGACGTCGGCAATGCGCTGGGCCTCGCGCCGCGGCGCGACGACACGGCATTTATATTGCCGCTTCAGCTCGGGAATGCCGGCGGTGTGATCGCCGTGATGATGGGTGACGAGAATGTCAGTGAGCCGCCAGCCGCTCTTTTTCAACGCGGCTTCCACCGGCGCGGCTTCCGGTGCGTCGATTGACGCAGTCGCGCCGCTCTGCGGATCGTGGAGCAGGACGCCGTAATTGTCGCTGAGGCAGGGGAAAAGAAAAGTCTGTGCCGCCATGTTTAACCCCACGTTTCTTTGCCGTCTGGATCGTCGGCTTTCGCCGGGAAAACGCAACCCGCGCTGGTTAACATGGGGAGCGGGCACGAATTGACAACCAAATCCGTGCTATTTTCCAAAGCATGGACGTTGTCGATCTACGCGACTTCTATGCCCAAAGGCTCGGCACGGTGGCCCGCCGGTTCGTTGCCCGCGGCATTCGCGCGCGCTGGCCGGACACCGCGTCGCTGCGCGTTCTCGGCATCGGCTACGCCACGCCTTATCTTGGCCTGTTCCGGGAAGAAGCCGAACGCTGCCTTGCGCTGATGCCGGCACCGCAAGGCGTCGTGCGCTGGCCCTCGTCGAAGCCGGCGCTTGCCGCGCTCGTCGAAGAGGACGACTTGCCGCTGACCGACGCGGCGGTCGACCGCGTGCTGTTGGTGCACTCGCTGGAGAACTCAGCCGATCCGATCGGGCTGCTTCGCGAAGTCTGGCGGGTAATGGCGGGCGGCGGGCGGCTCTTGGCGGTGGTGCCGAACCGGCGCGGATTGTGGGCTCGCATGGACACGACGCCGTTCGGGTCCGGCCGGCCCTATTCGCGATCGCAGATCACACACTTGTTGCGCGAGACCTGGTTCACGCCGACCGGCTGGGGAGAAGCACTCTACGTACCGCCGGTTTCGCTTGGACTGTTTCTGCGTTCGGCGGCGGCGTGGGAGCGCGCCGGCGCGACCATCTCGGCGCCGTTTGCCGGCGTGCATATTGTCGAAGCGACGAAGCAGGTCTATCGCGCCATTCCCGCACGCCGCGAACGGCGGCGGCTGATGCCAGTGCTCAAACCCGTCCTCATCCCCTCGCCCGGCGCGGTTGGCGCGTCGCGTACCTTCGCGGCGCTGAAGGAAGACGACACTAAATAGATCACTGCGGCCACGGCTCGGCGGTGACCGCCGCGGCATCGATGCCGACAAGATCGGACAGGCCTTCGCGCTGCTCGCGCGCAATGGCGGCAATGAGCGCGGATTTGATCTCGCCAACGAGGCCAAGCCCGCGAAACACAAGAGCCGAGTAAAGTTGAAGCAGCGTTGCGCCCGCGCGTATCTTGGTGAGCGCGGCGGCGCCGGAGTCGATCCCGCCGACCCCAATCAGCGGAAAGGCGTTTTCCACCCGCACGTAGCTTTCCGCCAGCATGCGCGTCGCCAGCGGAAACAGCGGGCGGCCGGAAAGTCCGCCGGTTTCTTTCGCGCGTTCGCTCTCGAGCAGGCTCGGCGGCCGCGTCACCGTGGTGTTGCCGACAATCATGCCATCGACCCGGCGGGAGCGCGCGACGCCGACAATATCGTCAAGCGCGGCAAGCGAAAGGTCGGGCGCGATTTTCAGCAGCACCGGCGTCGCGCCGGCGTTGCGCGCCGCACGATCGCGCATCTCGAGCACGCGTGCGAGCAAGTCGCCAAGCGCCGAGGCTTCTTGCAAGTCGCGCAGTCCCGGCGTGTTTGGCGACGACACGTTGATGGTAACGTAGCTCGCGACCGGCGCGAACCTCTCGATCAGCTGCACGTAATCGCCGACGCGATCGGACGAGTTTTTGTTGGCGCCGAGATTGATGCCGACAATGGCGCCATTGTGCGCGCGCTGCGCCAGGCGCCGCAGCACGCGGTCCCCACCCTGCGAATTAAAGCCGAGCCGATTGATCACCGCTTGATCGGCTTCGAGACGAAAGACTCGCGGCCGTGCATTTCCCGGTTGCGGCCGCGGCGTGATGGTTCCGACTTCAACGAAGCCAAAGCCAAGGCGCAGCAGCACGTCCGGCACTTCCGCGTTCTTGTCGAAGCCCGGCGCCATTCCGACCGGGTTGGGGAAATTTAGCCCGAAGGCGCGCAGCGCGAGCCGGCTATCGTCCTGGCCGGCGCGGGGCAGCGGCGCGAATTTGAGCATGGCGATGGTGAGCCGATGCGCGTCTTCCGCGTCGAGCGCCGCAAGAAGCGGCCGCGCGAGATGCTCGAACGCCCCGATCACGGCGAGAGCTCCGGCATCGGTCTGCGGCCGTTCACCTCGTCGGCGAGGGGGCGGGTCCAGCGCACCGCCCTGAACGGCAACGCGGCATAAAGATGCGGGAACAGATCGCCGCCGCGTGAACTCTCCCATTTGAGCGCCTGACCGAGCGCACTGGCATCGACGGCGACGAGCAACAAGTCCGTCGCGCCGGCGAAATGTTTGGCCAAGGTTCCGGCGAGTTGAGCGGCGGTGGAAAGGTGAATGAAGCCGTCACGCGAATCGTCCTTCGAGCCGGGAAATTCACCATGACGTTGCGCAGCAAGCCACGCTGTTTGCTCGCAAATTTTGTAGACCGTTTTCATTAACCACTTAACCCTAACGCCAAGTCGCGCCGCTGAAGCAGACCACCGCCCGGAGCGCTGTGCTAAAAATAGTAAGTAACCGGTTAAAGCACGCGTTGGGAATGGTGCATGAGTTCACTATCCAAAATTTTCGATCGCATCCAAACGAAAATCGCCGGCGATGAAGCCGACGTGGCGCCGGACGCTGCTATCGCGGAAGAAGCAGAAATGGGCCGGCCCGCGTCGGAAGGCTGGGCCGATCTCGGCACGCGCGTCGGCGGCGATAATGAAGCTCTGCGCAACCTTTTGATCGATGTCGGCCGCAGGATCGACGCGCTTGACGATCTGCGCGATATCTTCGGCGAGCTGGTGGTTCCGATCGGTCACGCGCTCAACTCGCTCGAGCGCGAGGCGCTCGACAACGCCAACCTGCGCAACGCGCTGGAAGAAACCAGCGTCGGCTACGAGCAGCTGCGCGCCGAGGTCAAGGACGTCCGCAAAAGCTTGACGGCGAGCCAGAGCGAGTGCGAGCACCTCAACTACGAGCTCGGCGTGTCGCAACAGGCCGTCGGCAATCTCGAAGCTGAAAAAGCCGAGCTTACGGCCGAACTCGAACCGGCGCGGGGCCGGATCACCGACCTCGAAGGCGAATTGGCGCGCGAAACCACCTCGGTGCGCATGCTCAACGAGCATAAGCAGGCGTTGAGCAAACACAGCGCCGCGGCCGACAAGCGCGTCGCCGAGCTCGAAGGTCTGGTCGCCGCGGCGAGCGAAAGGCTCACCATCGGTGCCGACGAGAACCGCTCGCTGCAAACGTCGGTTGACCAATTGGTCGAAGAGAATTCGCGGCTGCAACGCCGGGTGACCGACGGCGAGACGGCGATCGAGAAAACATTGACGCAGCTCAGTCAGCTGCAAGCCGCAGTGAAGGCGGCCGAGGGTGAACGTGGCCGGCTTACCACGGCGGTCGCCGAGGCCAACGACAAGCGCCAGATCGAGACCAACACGCTGAGCACCCGGCTCGAGGCGATGTCGTCACGCGCCGTCACCGCGGAGAAGCTGCTCGCCGAAGTGCGGCAAAACTTGCTGAGCCGCACCGAAGACAACAATGCCGCCGAGCGCAAGGTGGTCGAGGCGACGCTGGTGCGCAACATGGCCGAGAAGAAACTCGAACTGGCGACGACCGCGCTGCACAGCAAAGAGAAGCTCCTGAACGAAGTGGAACAGTTCCGCGCCAAGCTCGCCGAGCGCGCCAACACGTTGCTGCTCAACGTCCGCCAGCGCGACAAGGCGCTGTCGCGTGCCGAGGAGGAAATTCAGGCGCTCAGCTCCCGCGTCGGCCAGCTCGAGGCCGAGGCCGATCTCCAGCGCAGCAAAGCGGGCGAGACCACTGCCGCGCTGAAAGCGCAACTGGAGAGTGAGCGCGCCGGGCGCAACGTGGCCGAAGGCGCGCTGCGCAAGGCGCGCATGAACTATGCGGGCTTGTCGTCGGATTTCGACAACTTCGCCCAGCAGGGCCGCACCGGCAGCAGCCGGCGGACGCCGACGACGACCCGTGAGCGGCCGCAGCCTCGCCAGAGCCGCAAGGATTTGCCGGTGGTGCAAAACGACGCGGATACCGCGCCGGAGACTTTCGACCCGCTCGACGAGCAAAAGGCCTCGATCGGCTGATTGGCCGGCCGCGAGTCCAGAGGCGCGGGCCTAAGGGTCAAGAGGCGCTCCCTCAGGGGTTGAGGGCAGCGCAAATATTCCTATCATGACGACGAGGGTTTAGACGTGGCGCCTCCCGGCGGGACGGAGGCCCCGAGGGGTTTTCATGCTGACCCACGCCCAAGTCTGGTCGGCTGTCGATCGCCTGGCGGCACGGGCTGGGTTGTCGGCGTCTGGCCTCGCGCGCCGGGCTGGGCTTGATCCGACCACGTTCAACAAATCGAAGCGCGTCACCGCCTCCGGCCGCGCCCGCTGGCCGTCGACCGAATCCATTGCCAAGGCGCTTGGCGCCACGGGAACCCCGGTTGATGTCTTCGTCGAACTGGTCAATTCCGACGGCGGCCCGGCAACACGGGCGGTGCCGCTCCTCGGTTTCGCCGAAGCCGGTGCCTGCGGCTACTTCGACGACGGCGGCTTCCCGGTCGGAGAAGGCTGGGACGAGATCGCTTTTCCCGCCGTCAGCGACACGCACGCTTACGCGCTCGAAGTCTCCGGCCATTCCATGGAGCCCGCTTATCGCGACGGTGACGTCATTCTGGTTTCGCCGGCGGCGGCGATCCGCCGCGGCGACCGCGTCGTCGTGAAAACGCGCGCCGGCGAGGTGATGGCAAAAGAGCTCAGGCGCCGTACCCCGAAGTCGATCGAGCTTTCGTCGCTCAACGCCGATCACGGCGACCGCGTTATCGCTGCGGCCGACGTGCTCTGGATCGCGCGCATCTTGTGGGCAAGCCAGTAGGGCAGCGTCATTGCCCGGAGCGTTGGCGACACAGCAATCGAGAATTCGCGCTTGAATCGGGTTGCTTGGCTTCCGCTCGCAATCACACGTTCATGCACTCCGCGCCAGCGCGCCGTCGATCATGTCGATGGTGTTTTGAACGCCGTAGGCGGCAACGAACGAGCCGAAGCGCGGGCCCTTCTCCTGGCCAAGCAGCACCTGATAGAGCATGTTGAACCAGTCGAGCGATACGCCGGGCTTGCCGTCCTTGGCTTTTTTCTTCTCGTCGAGGAACGGCTCGCGGCGGCCGACTTCATAGACTACGTTCTGGATCGTTTCCGCGTTCGCGTCCGCGTCAAGCTGCGACAGCGCATCGCGCAAATCGCCAAGCGCCGCGCGCTCCGCCGGGCCCGGCTGGCGGAATTTTTTGGCCGGCAGCACGAAATCGTGGAAGTAGCGAATGGCGTAATCAACCAGCGCGCCAAGATGCGGATGCGTCGCTTTGGTTACGCCCGGCCGATAGCGGCCGATGAAGCCCCACAGCGTGTCGGCGTTCTCCGCGTTCGACGCGGTGACGAGCGACAGGAGCATGGCGAAAGTCACCGGATAGTCGGCCTGGGGCGGTGAACCGGCGTGAATGTGCCAGACCGGATTGGCGAGCCGCTGCTTGCCGTCCTGCCGGGCGTAACCGTCGAGAAATTGTTGATACTCGTCGACGTGGCGAGGAATGACGTCGAAATAAAGCCGCTTCGCCGCCTTCGGCTCGCGATACATAAACACCGAAAGACTTTCGGGGCTGGCATAGCGCAGCCATTCGTCGATGGTAAGGCCGTTGCCTTTGGATTTGGAGATTTTCTGTCCCTGCTCGTCGAGGAAAAGCTCGTAGTTGAACCCTTCCGGCGGCATGGCGCCGAGCGCCCGGCAGATTTCGCTGGAGAGCTTGACCGAGTCGATCAGATCCTTTCCGGCCATTTCGTAATCGACACCGAGCGCGACCCAGCGCATCGCCCAGTCCGGCTTCCATTGCAGCTTGCAGCGCCCACCGGTGACGGGCGTCGTCACCTGCTGACCATTATCCGGATGCTGGTAAGTAATGGTGCCGGTTTTGGCGTCGTGCGCGACCACCGGGACCTGAAGAACAATGCCGGTTTGCGGATCGATCGGCAAAAACGGCGAATAGGTTTGCGCCCGCTCCTCGCGCAGCGACGGCAGCATAATGGCCATCACCTCGTCGAAGTGCTGCAAGACTTTCAGGAGCGCGGCATCGAAGCGGCCTGACGTGTAGCACTCGGTCGCCGAGAAGAATTCGTACTCAAAGCCGAACTGATCGAGAAAGGCGCGCAGCCGCGCGTTGTTGTGCGCGGCAAAGCTCGGATAGGTGCCGAACGGATCCGGCACTTGCGTGAGCGGCTTGCCGAGATGCTGCGCCACCATTTCCCTGTTGGGGATGTTGTCAGGCACTTTGCGCAGCGCATCCATGTCGTCGGAGAACGCGATCAGCCGTGTCTTGACGGCGTCATCGGTCAATACCCGAAAGGCGCGGCGCACCATTGAGGTGCGCGCTACTTCGCCGAAGGTGCCAATATGCGGCAGGCCGGACGGGCCGTAGCCGGTCTCGAAGATCACCTCATCCTTCGGCTTTTTCTTCAGCCGGGCGACAATCTTGCGCGCCTCTTCGAACGGCCAGGCGTTTGACGCTTCGGCGAGCGCGCGCAGTTCCGCGGGATTATCAATAGAGGCCGAAGTCGTCATGCCGGTCACATATGCCTTGCGTGGGCTTTTCGCCGCCCGTTATTAGCGCACTCTCAGGCGAGAATCTGCCGGCCTCTCGAAAAAAGCGAACGCCGGTTTTATCGCAATTCGCTAACCCGCTTGTGCGATCCCGCAAGCTGTGACAGATCGCGGCCGACGAAAGTAAGGGGGACGACAGAATGGAAGAATTAAACGGCCGCATGATCGCCTGTCAGATACTGATCACCGGATTGATCGCCAAAGTGGCGAACGACTCGAAGAATCCGCTGTCGTTCCTGAGCAACTTTCGCGACGAGATCCACGCCGTGGTGCGCCAGGTCAGAATTGCCGGCACGCTTGACGTCGAACGCGTCCGCGAGACCGCGGAAAGAACCGTCGATGAATTATTTTCGTTGATGAAACCGCCGAGCAGCGACTAGTCCAAGTTCGCGCGTGGCTTGATTTCACGCGCAGATGCGCCCGCCACGCGGGCCGATCTGCCAACGATTCCGTCACTAAAAACAGGGAGAAAGCGGCAACATTCGAATGCCGCTAAACTGGCATTCACACAATCGAATTAGACAAATTCAAAACTGAATACTTTTGACCTGAAATAGTTCGAGTATTGGACAAGGGAAATACAGTACATTCGTTTGATTCTAAATGCGTTTCTTGCAAGATTGCCCCCGCGACGACTTGGGGCCGTTCAACAATAACGGTGCCAGGTGTTTTTAAGTAGGGGCGACATTGATGAGTGGGTTGAGCGTACCGCGATCGCTGCGGTCAGCGATCGGATCGAAGTTCATTGGCGACGTCTGGGACGGAAATAGCGGTACCAGGAAGGCGACGGCGGGCTGTTTGCTCGCAGTCGCGTCCATGACCGCCGCCGACGCGCAAGAGCAAACGCTGCCGCCGGTCACGGTCGAAGCGCCGGCCAAGAATCCGGCGGCGAGCAAACCCTCGCCCGAACAGCTGCGTGTGCGCGCGGCGCTCCGCCGCGCAGCACGAGCGAAACGCGACGCCGAGGCGAAGGCAAAGGCGGTGCCGACGAACTCGGCGGCAACCCCGCTGGCGCGCGACCCGTATGCCGACCCGGCGGCGCCGTACAAGGCCGACCGACTCGCCTCGCCCAAGTTCAGCGAGCCGATCGCCAACACGCCGAAGTCCATCACCGTCCTCACCCGGGAAGTGCTGGACGACAAGGAGGCGACAACCCTGAAGGATGCGCTGCGCACCACGCCCGGAGTGACCATCGGCACCGGAGAAGGCGGCAATGCTTTCGGCGATCGCTTCTTCATCCGCGGCTTCGACGCCCGCAACGACGTATTCGTCGACGGCATTCGCGATCCCTCGGTCAGCGTGCGTGAGAACTTCTTCACCGAGCAGATCGAAATCCTGAAAGGGCCGTCCTCGACCATCGACGGCCGCGGCACCACCGGCGGCGCGCTCAACATCGTCACCAAGCAGGCGGGCGACCAGAATTTCTACAATGCCGACTCCATCCTGGCGAGCGACAATACCAAGCGGATCACTTTCGACGTCAACCAGGTGATCAACCCGACGCTGTCGGTCCGGTTCGACGGCATGTGGCAGAACGCCAACGTCTCGGAGCGCGATTTCACCACCGACGACCGGGGCGGCGGCCTCGCCGCCGTGAAGTGGACACCGACCAACACCGTTACGGTCACCGCCAATTACATCCACACGTATTTGTGGGGCCAGCCAGATTTCGGCGTTCCTTACAACACAGTCGCCGGCGCGCCGGTGACCTCAGTCGGCATCCCGCGCGATACCTATTACGGCTTTCTCGACCGCGACTTTCAGACAGCACAGCAAGACATCGGCACTGTCAACGCCGAGTGGCGGGTCAACGACTTCCTCACGGTGAGCAACAAGATCAGGGACGAGCGATCGGTCCTGAACTACATCGGGACCATTCCCGAACAGAGTACCGGCAGCGGCAACAATCCCTGCAATTCCATGGGCGGTAACTTCACCAACCCGAACCCGGCCACGTGGATAGTTTGCCTCAATCCCACGAGCCGTTACCAGGTCACTGACGTGCTCGCCGACCAATCCGCAGCTACCATGAAATTCGACACCGGTCCCGTTCGCAACACGGTGGTGGCCGGCACCGAGTTCTCGCGGGAAGGCGTCAGCATCGACAGCTATAACGGGCTGAACTCGGAAGCGCTCGGCGCGGGGGCGTTTGCAAACGGTACGGTCGGCCCGGTCTCGATACTTAATCCACCGAACAACCTGCCGTTCAGCACGACACCCACAGTCACCGGCAATCCCAATGTCGTCACCGTCGATGACGGAAGCGCCTACGTACTGGAGACTGCGAACTATCAGGACTTCATTATCCTCAACGGCGGCCTGCGCTTCGACCAGTACAACATCACCGCTGCCAAGATCGGTTTCCCCACCATCGGCTCGTCCACGGGCATGTGGAATTACAATCTCGGCGCTGTCGTAAAACCGCTGCCGTACGCCAGCGTCTATGCGGCTTATGGAACGGGCTCGGAGCCGATTGGCGCGGAGCTTGACGGCACTTCCGCCAACTACGGCGGACTAAACCCGACTTCGCCGATCAATCAGATTTTCAGCCCGGTCGAAAGCAAGGCCGTGGAAGTTGGTACCAAATGGGAGCTGTTCGATCGGCACCTGTTGGCGACCGGCGCGCTATTTCGCACTGATGTCAGCAATGCGCGCGAGCTCATCCCCAGCGGCTTTCCCAATGCCGGCACCATTCAGGCCGGCGCCGCCTACCACGTCCAAGGCATCGAACTCGGCGCCACCGGCAAATTCACCGACAAGTGGAGCGTCTATACGGGACTGGTGCTGATGACGAACCGGGTCGATGCCTCGGCAGTTCCGAGCAATGTCGGATTGCCGCTGGCGTTCATTGCCAATCAGTCGTTCAACATCCTGACCAAATACCAAGTGTACGACTGGCTCGAGGTCGGCGGCCAGGCGACCTACCGCTCGAAAATCTACGGCGGCACGTTGCTCGCGGCCAATCAAGGCACGGTGCTCCCCGACTACTGGCGCTTCGACGCGTTCGTCGAGGGTTACTTCTGGAAGCACTACGAGTGGAAGGTGTTCGTGAACAACATCTTCAACCAGCTTTACTACGACGCGTTCTATCAAAGCGCCGCGCCATTCGTGTTGCCGGCGCCCGGCCGTGTCATCGGCGTGCAGATGACGGCACGCTTCTGATCATCCTAAGTTCAGTCGGTGGCTTAAAGAATGTTGGTCTGCGTCCCGGAAGTGCTGAGCAAGGTCGAGGTCGCCAACTTCCGCGCGATCATGGACGCGGCGGCGTGGGAGGATGGCCGCTCGACGGCCGGCGCCCAGTCGGCCATGGTGAAAAAGAACGAGCAACTGCCGCCGGACGGCGAAACCTCACGCAAGCTCGGCGAGCGCGTCATCAAAGCGCTGACCGCGAGCCCGCTGTTCGTGTCGGCGGCGATTCCCCGCCAGATCTTTCCGCCATTGTTCAATCGTTACGGCGCCGGCCATCATTTCGGCGTGCACGTCGATAACGCGGTGCGCGGCGATCATCTCAGCGGCCTGCGCATACGCACCGACCTTTCGGTCACGCTGTTTCTTTCCGAGCCCGATGAATACCAGGGCGGCGAGTTGATGATCGAAGACCATTACGGCTCGCACCGGATCAAGTTGCCCGCCGGCCATCTCGTCCTTTATCCCGCCTCAAGCCTGCACACGGTCACTCCCGTCACCGACGGGCTGCGCGTTGCTTCATTCTTCTGGCTGCAGAGCATGATCCGCGACGATCACGCGCGGAGCCTGGTCTTCGATCTCGACACCGCGATACAAGGGCTGGTCGGGAGAATCGGCAGGAACGACCCGGAGGTGCTCAGGTTGAGCGCCGTGTATCACAATCTCATCCGGCATTGGGCCGAGGTATAACACGTGTCGTGCGAGAGTGGTCGGAAAGGTTAGCGCGGCAAATCACCGTCACGATAAGGAGGTAACAATGTTCATCGCCATGAACCGCTTCCGCGTTAAGAAGGGATCGGAAGAAGCTTTCGAGAAAGTTTGGGTCGGCCGGGATACATACCTCGACCGGGTACCGGGTTTTGTCGAATTCCATCTGCTCAAGGGTCCCGAGGCGGAGGATCACACGCTCTATGCCTCGCACACGGTGTGGCAGAGCAAGGGGATGTTCGAGGCGTGGACCAGATCGGAAGAATTTCGCGCCGCGCACGCGCGCGCCGGCAACGAAACGACTGGACCACTTTATCTGGAGCATCCAAAATTCGAGGGCTTCGACGTGCGACAGACCTTGGTGCACAAGGCGGCGGTAGCTTGAGCAGAAACGACCCAAGCTGTTACCGGCACAAGCGGATAGTTCGGTTGCGGGCTGCGCTCTGCCTCGCGCTCGGACTTGCCGTTTCGGCAGTTTGCGCGCCTTCGTCTGCACAGACAGCTCCCACATCGCCGCCAAACGTGCAGGCGCAGACACCGCCCGCGGCCACACCAATCGAGCCCGGCGCCAACCAGCGCACGACTCCGCCGGAAGAAGGTGCTCGCCAAATACCGTTGGGCGCCATGCAGCGCGATCTTTCGCCGTGGTCGATGTTTTTGACCGCCGACATTGTGGTCAAGGCGGTCATGATTGCTCTTTGCTTCGCGTCGCTCGTCACCTGGACGATCTTTTTCGCGAAAACCGCGCAAATTGCGCGAGCGCGTGCGCGGCTTACACGCACACTCAGGCGAATGGGCGATCTGCGTACCCTCGCCGAAGCGCAGCTTGCGCTAGGTTCCGCCGACAGCGTCGTGTCGTCGCTGATCAGGGCCGCTATTGCTGAAATCAAGCTGTCGAGCGAGAGCATTGCCGAGGACGGTATCAAGGAGCGCGCCGCGTCGCGGTTTTCCGAAATCTCGCGTTCCGAAGCCCGCTCGATCCGGCAGGGCCTGGCCATCCTCGCAACCATAGGTGCGACCTCACCGTTCGTCGGATTGTTCGGCACGGTCTGGGGCATCATGAACAGCTTTATCGGCATCTCGAAAGCGCAGACCACGAACCTCGCCGTCGTGGCGCCGGGCATAGCGGAAGCGTTGCTGGCGACTGCCATCGGGCTGGTCGCCGCGATCCCCGCCGTCATCATCTACAATCACTTTGCGCGCACGACGAAAAGCTACCTCGAACTCGTGGCCCGCGGCTCGGGTGCTGTCGGACGGCTGCTTTCGCGCGACGTCGACCGCATGCGCGGCGGCCTGGCGGCGCGAGCGGCGGAGTAAGCTATGGCCGTCGCGATCGGCGACATCGATAACGAAGACGATGACTTCGAGGAGGCGCACGAGATCAATGTCACGCCGTTCATCGATGTGATGCTCGTGCTGCTGATCATCTTCATGATCGCTGCGCCGTTATCGACCGTTGATCTGCCCGTCGACCTGCCATCATCGACGGCGGTGCCGCAAAAGCGGCCCGACAAACCGACTTACGTCACCATCAAGGCCGATCTTGCCGTGGCCATCGGCGAGACGCCGGTCAAACGCGTCGATCTGGTGCACTCGCTTGACGCCATGCCCGCGGAAGGCAAGGACCGGCGCATCTTCCTGCGCGCTGATCGCGCCGTCCCCTACGGCGAACTCATGGACGTGCTCGAACGTTTGCGCGTCGGCGGCTACACCAGGATCGCGCTGGTCGCGCAGGAGGGAGCGCCGGACGAGGCAGCGCAAGCTCCTGGCGCGGGTGACGGGAAGTATCGGCATTAAGGGCGTTGCGATGTTTGATCATGACTCGCCCAAACACTCCTCGCGTGCGCTTTGGATAACCGCGGCGCTCGGCGCCGGCGCCATTCACGCCGGCTGCGTCGTCCTGGCGCTCGCCTCCAATCCGCCTGACGATCCTCCCGACCTCGGCGCACGCGCCATCGAGATCGGCGTCGAGCTTGCCGCGCCACACATCGACCAAAGTGAACGGCCGATCGGCCCAGACAGCGAGGCTGCGGCTCCCTCTCCCGCCCAGGTCGAGCAAAAGGCGGTGGTCGAGCAAACCGACCTGCCCAAAGCTATTCCAACCGAGACCGACGATCCCGACCGCGTCGTCACACCGAACGACACGCCGAAACCCGTGGAGGAAGAACCGAAAATAACGACGGTCGAAACCGTCGCGTCGGTCGCGTCAGCCGCCTCCGAAGAGACGGCAACGCCGAGCATTGAAAAAGCTCCGGAGGCCCCAACATCCGTTGCTCCAGCGCTGGGCACCGGCGAGAGCGCGCAGCGCGCCCGCGTCACCTGGCAGAAAGAACTCGCGGCTCATCTGGACAGGTACAAGCGCTATCCTGCTGACCGATCCACGCAGACCGCCGAGGTCGTCATCAGCTTCATTCTCGACCGCAGCGGGCGCGTGCTGTCGACCCGCGTGCTGAAAGGGTCTGGAGATTCTTCCTTCGATGCCGCCGCGCTTGCCATGCTGCAACGCGCCGATCCGGTCCCACCCCCGCCGCCACTCGTCGCCGACGAGGGGCTGACTTTTACGCTACCCGTTGTCTTCCACGTCAAAGTCCGGGGCTGATTCGAGCCGGCGGCCGCGATGCGGCGGTGGCGGCGTTCGTCAAAACGGGCTGATCGGAAAATAGCGCAGCCACAGATCGGTGAAGCTGCCTTTTTCCCAGAGTTGGAATAGCGCCCAATTCAAAGTCTGTCGCAACAGGTCGTTGCCGCGCTTGACCGCAATACCGACGCCCTCGCCGAAGAACCGGCTCTCCAGAAACGGCCCGCCGCGGAAAGCGCAACAACCCGCCGAGTCGGTGCCGTTGAGCCAAAATGCCAGCGCGATGCCGTCGTCGAACAAAAGGTCCACTTCCTTTTGCCGTAACGCCTCGTGCGCTGCCTCGGCCGTCGGATAAGACCGCACCTCCGCCTCGGTGAACATCGCTTTTAGATACGCTTCGTGCGCCGTTCCGGCGACCACTCCAACCTTTTTGCCCTCGAGCCGTTCCGGCACCACGTCGCCGATCGGATAGTCGCGGCGGGCGACGAACCGTGCCGGCGTGCGGTAATACGGATCGGTGAAGTCGGCGAGCCGCCGCGTTTCCGGTGTAGGGGCGATGGAGGCGATCACGGCGTCGCCGCGATTATCGTTGAGCGCTTCCATCAGCGAGGTGAACGGCCGTGCCTGAATGGTGCAGGCCACCTTGATCTCGTCGCAAATCAACCGCGCGAGATCGACATTGAATCCGGTCGGATTTCCGTCAGGGCCAGCATAGTCGAACGGCGGATAATCGAGATCGGTGAGAAAGCGGATGCTTTGCAAGCGCGACAGGTCGGGCCGCTCCGGCCGCCGCCGCGGGTCCCAGAAATCCGGAACCGCAACAGCCGCCGGCGCCTCTGCTGCCGGCGCGGCGTCAGCAGCGATTGCGCGACATCCGCCCCCCCCGAGCATCAACGCGGCGCCAGTGACGCCCAATAATAGGTATCGCGCATGTGTCAGAAGCTTGGCGCCCGCGTTTGCCGATTTTCTCAAAAACCGCATCGACCACGTTTTCGCTGTTGGAGTGCGGCCCGCTTAGCGGGATCGCGGGCAAAAGTCGAGACGTGTTGTTTTGGCATTTTACTGAACGACATCGCGTTTGGGTCATGGCCGATGTCTCCCAACGGCGATATGATGATCGCCAACGAAAGCCAAGCCGTGTTTGCTCAACCATGAAGCTCCCGCCGTTCGAATATTCCTGCCCGGAGAGCCTCGCCGACGCCGTCGCGATGCTCGCGGCGCACGGCGCCGAAGCCAAAGCGCTGGCGGGCGGCCAAAGCCTGGTACCGATGCTGGCGTTTCGCGTCGCCTCGCCTTCGCTGATTATCGATTTGCGCAAGGTCGATGAGCTCAAGCACATCGGCATTTCCAAAAACGGCGTCACGCTTGGCGCCATGGTGCGCTGGCGCGATGTTCTGGAAAATTCAGAGCTGCGCGCGGCGCACCCGCTCCTTGCCGCTGCGATCGCCCACGTCGCCCACCATCAGATCCGCAACCGCGGCACGGTCGGCGGCAGTCTCGCCCACGCCGATCCGGCCGCCGAGATGCCATGCATTGCGGTGACCTGCGAGGCCGAAATCGCCGTGGTCGGCTCGACCGGCTCACGGACCGTCTCCGCAGCCGATTTCTTTCAGGGTCCGCTCATGACGTCCCTTCATGCCGATGAACTCATCCGCGACATTCATCTGCCGGCCTGGCCGGCCGATCGCCGTTTTGGCTTTGCCGAGTTCGCGAGGCGAAGCGGCGATTTCGCTCTCGCTGGCGCGGCCGTGTTCTACGACACGGATGCAGACGGAAAAATCCGCAACTGTCATGTCGGCGCCATTGGCGCCGCCGACCGGCCGGTTCGGCTGCAAGCAGCCGAAGACGCGCTCAATGGTCGCGCGGCGGACGGGCCCATCATCGTGATGGCCGCAGCAGCAGGAGCAGCCGCGGCCGATCCGCCGGGCGACATTCACGCCAGCAGCGCTTACCGGCGCGTCCTCGTTGGCACCATGATCGAGCGCGCGCTCAACAGCGCTGCCGGGCTCGGCTGAATCCAGACACCGTTTGTTTCGCGGGCCCCCCCATCGAAGAGCCCGCCACAACGACCTTCAGAGACACTGATCGATCCGATGGTCGGCGCCTCTTTCGTTGGAACATTTGGCGACCGGGCGCGGTTTTCATTTCGGGTTGAGACTTAGGAACCCGACATGCCCAGAACCGCATCCCGGCGGAAGGCGGCTTCGCGAAAATCGACGCGGCGCAACACACCGGTGCGCAAGCCCACGCGCTATTGGTCCGGCCGCGTGACGCGGGAAAGCAACACGCTCGATCTCGATAAGGGCGTGTTCAGTTCGAACAATCCCACGGCCATTGCGGCATCGCTCAAGCGCTCCGCCGAGCGGAGCCGGCGGCGTAAATCAACGCCCTATCGCTCCGCCTTGTCCATGCTGGTCTTCTACATCAATCGGGCTGGCAAAAATTTGCCGGCCAGCCGCCGGCGCAAGCTCCAACGAGCCAAAACCGAGCTCAAACGGCAATTCGGCCGGGAATAGCTGCGATAGCCCTGGATGCGCCGCCCCTGGTCGATCCGCGGGATCGGAAGTTGCGGCCAACTTGGGAGCATTTTACCGCGAATTAACCGTCGCCATTAATATTGCGGTTACTGTTCCCTGGACCGGCCTGGTGGCGGCTTTCGATTTTTCCATTCGCACCAGGCTTGCGGCCTGGGCTGGCGTTGCCGTCGTCTTGGTGGCGGCGATGCTGATTGAACAACAATACAGCGATCATTCCGTCGACCTGCAGCGAGCTGCTGCTGACAGCCGCCAGCTTGCGGCGTTCGAGGCGTTGCGCGCCGCCGACAATGTCCGCAGCATGCAGATCGAGACCCGCGAAATGCGTCTCGCCATCGCGCCGAGCGAAGTCGACCGGGCCTTGACCAGACTCCAGGCTGACAACGCGGCGGCGGCCGGGCATATCGAGGCGGCGCTTGCGATCACCCACGATCCTGCCGACCAGGACCGGCTCGATAAGCTCGCGACCTTGGTCAAAAGCTACGCCACCGACGCCGGCGAACTTGCCGCCGCGGCGAAGGAATACGGCGATACGGTCGAGAAGGTGGCGCGCATCAACAAAGTGGGCGGCCAAATCAACACTCTCCTCGACGCGACAACGACGGCGCTGATCATCGCGGCCGATGAGCGGAAGGCCCAAGCGACCGCTCAGACCGTGCGCGCAAGCCGCATCGATCTCGGCATCGGCCTGTTCGTCATCGTGGTCCTCGCCGGCGTCGCAATGTTCGGCGCCCTCGCCATCAGCCGGCCCATCCACCACATCGGCGACGTGCTGCTGCAGCTCGCCGCCGGCAATAAAAACGTCGTGGTGCCGTACCTCGGACGCGGCGATGAAGTCGGCGCCAACGCGCGCGCGGCACAGGCCTTCAAGGAAAAGCTGGTCCGGATCGACCAGTTGGAAGCCGCGGAACGGGAGAGTACGCGGCGCGCGGCCGAGCAACGCAAGGCCGACATGCACGCACTCGCCGACGCATTCGAGACTACCGTGGCCAGCGTCGTGCGCTCGGTCACCTCCTCAGCAACCGAACTTGAAGCCGCGGCGGAAGCGCTGAAGGGCACCGCGGCGGCGACTCGCGACTTGTCGGACAACGTGCTCAACGCGTCGACGCAGGCCACCGAGAACGTCACTTCGGTGGCCGGAGCGGCCGAGCGCCTGATCGGCTCAGTCGGGGAAATCCGGCGCCAAGTGGGAGAATCGACGCACATCGCACTGCAAGCCGTCGCGCAGGCGGAGAAGACAGACGCGCGAATAACGGAGCTTGCGCACGCGGCCGGCCGCATCGGCGACGTCGTCAAGCTCATTTCCGACATTGCCGAACAGACGAACCTGCTGGCGCTCAACGCCACTATCGAGGCGGCGCGTGCCGGAGAGGCCGGCCGCGGCTTCGCTGTGGTCGCCCAGGAAGTCAAGGCGCTCGCGGCGCAAACGGCGAAGGCCACGCAGGAGATCGGCGTACAGATCGCCGGCGTTCAGTCGGCGACCGAAGACTCCGTCGCCATCATCAAGGAGATCGGCGCCACCATCGGGCGGATCTGGGAAATCGCCGGCGCTATCACCGCTGCTGTCACGCAGCAGACGGAAACGACACAGGAGATTGCCGAGGACGTGCACGCGGCCGCCGGCAGTGCGGCGCGTGTCAAAACCAACATTATCGAGGTCACCGACAGCACCGCAGGCATCACGGCCGCCTCGTCGCAGGTGCTCGCCTCGGCGCAAACGCTCGCGCGGGACGGCGACCGCCTTTCGGCGGAAATGGAACGCTTCCTCAACGCGGTCTACGCCGCGTAGCGCCCGCCCCTCCCTCCGCGCGGAACACAACCGCGCTTTTACCCGGTTCCTTTTCGTTGCTAGGGTTTGGCTTGCCCAACCCGGCGGGAGGATGAATTGGCAAACATTGTGGTTGCACACGGCGCCTGGTCGGCGGCCTGGGCTTGGAAGAAAATGCGGCCGCTGATGGCGGCGGCCGGACACTCGTTCTTCACGCCGACATACACCGGGCTCGGCGAGCGCGCCCACTTGGCCGGTCGGGACAACGATCTCGAAACACACATTGCCGACGTAGTCGGCCTCATCACTTATGAGGATCTGCGCGACGTCGTGCTCGTTGGACACAGCTACGGCGGCCTGGTGGCGAGCGGCGTCGCCGACCGTGCGGGTGATCGCGTGGCAAAGCTGATCTATCTCGATGCGTTCATTCCCGCGAACGGCCAAGCGTTGGTCGACTTCGTCCCGGAGCCTGAAAAAAGCCGCCTGCTCGACAGCGTCAAGATCGCCAACGGCGGCGACGGCTGGCGCGTCACGCCCAATCCGACGCCGCCGGACACCTCGGCGGAAGATTTGCAATGGATCGGCAAATTCCGCATGCCGCAGTCAGTCAAGTGCTTCACGCAGGCCGTGCGCCTTGAGGCTCCGCTCACGTTGCCGCGCGTGTTTATCCATTGCACGCGATACGCCGATAAAAAACCCTTCGCGCAATTCGTCCCGACCACCAAGGGCCAGCCGGGCTGGCAGTATTTCGATCTCGATGCGAGCCACAGTCCGAACGTCACGGCACCCGACGCGTTGGCGGACGTGCTCCAGCGCGGCCTTACAGCATAGCGGCGCTTCCGGCCCAATCCGCGAGTTGCCGGGATCGGACGTTGGAACTTTCGTGGTCGCGACCGGGTTTGATGAGATACCCGCGTGCCGCGGGTAAGTCCGCACGCCTTTAGCCTTATTCCAAGGGCCTCGATGACAGCGAAATATGTGGGCCGCAGGCTGGCGGTAATATTCGTGGCCGATGTCGTGGGCTTTTCGCACCTCGTCGGCCGCGACGAAGAAGGCACGCTGCATCGCTTGCAGCACCTGCGCAATGATGCCGTTGACCCGATCATCCGCGCCCGGTCCGGCCGGGTCATCAAATCGCTCGGCGACGGCATCCTCGCCGAGTTTGCCAGCGTCGCTGAGGCCGTACAGGCGGCCGTTGAAATCCAGCGCGCGGTCGCCACACGAAACGCTCATCAGAAACCGGACGCGTGGATCGAATTCCGCATCGGGATTCATAACGGCGACGTTACTGCACAAGCCGACGGCGACCTGCTCGGCGAGACCGTCAATATCGCGGCGCGCCTCGAAGCGCTGGCCGAACCAGGCGGCGTATGTCTGTCGGAGGATACCTACCGGCAGATTCGCGATCGGCTGGCCGAAACTTGCACCGATCTCGGTGACAAAAAGCTAAAAAATATTGCACGCCCGATCCGCGCCTACGCCATCGGCGCGGCGGCGGCGACAGGAAAGCCGCCGGCCGCGCAGCCGCCACGGCGAAGCCGCGGCCGCAAGCTGCCTGCGCCGATCTCTGTGCGCTCGCCGAGGCTGCGCGGTAAGATCGACACGGTAGAGCGAGCCTGCGCCTTTATCGACAAGAACCTTCCGCCCGACCTCGCCAAACTGCCGCGTTGGACGTTCGCCCGCGCCCTGTTCGCGGAAGCAATGAAGACCGGCAAATCGCGCGATCTCAATACCGCCGTGCGCCAGTTCCGCCAGGCACTCAGAAATGAAAAATGGCTCGACGAGCAGGACGAGCCGCGCAGCCAGGAAGCCGAATAGCTGCGGGAGGCATTGCCTCAGACATCGCGGCAAACAGAAGTTGACCCTATTGGCGATACGCGTCGCGCCGCAACACACCGACACCGTACCAACCCCAATAGACGCAGTGCCGCTGGATCAGGCCGTCGTCGTTGATCTCCATCGACTCGACGAGATCCATCTGCTCGCCTTCCGGCGTTGCGCGAGGATATTCCCAAATCAGCTTCCGCCCGTCGGTGAAGAAGCCTTTTCGGTAGCGTTGCCGTGCCGGCGGCGTGCGGGAGAATACGAGGTGCACAAAGTCGCGCAGCTTGTCGCGGCCCTCGATAACGCCGCGCTCCGAGCTCAGCAGGTGGCATATAAGCGGAGATTCCAGAACGCAGTCCGGCGCGTAAAGCGCCATCGCGGCCTCGACATCTTTGTGGCCGAGCGCCTCATCCCACTCGTGATAAATCTGCTCGGCATTCCGCTTGGTCATGATCTCGGTCATCGCGCAACTCCGTTCCAAGACCCCGATGGATCAAAACTAATGAGCGGAACGCGCATTCGCACCTGTGAACGCTACGGTCACGGCCGAAGTTACGCAGCCTCGTCCTGGTAGCTCCGCGCGGGCGGCTCAACGTCGCGCAGCCTGCGGCGTTTTCGAACCGAACGATACGATCCGACGAGCCGCGCGATTTCGAGACGATTGAAGACGCACGAGGGACCGCTGCACGCCCAACCGGGAGTAGGCGATACATCCATAAAAATGCGATAAGTATGTCTGTTGAGTACTAACCGCTGCAACAGGGGCGTTTCGTGCCGGGGAATGCGCTCTCCATAGTGACGAACATTCTCGAGAAGGCTCTGCTCGGCGGACCCGATGCAGAGATCGCCGAGATGATCGAAATGGTGCGCCGTGAATCGCCGTCATCGCCAATCTCGCAAGACGTCGAGCGGCTGCATCTGCACCTCAAAACCGTCACCCAGGCGATTCGCGACCGCGGCGTGAGCGAGCGCGGCCTTGGACTTCTTATCGATACGACGCACGATCTCTCCGGGACTTTGGCGCTGCAGGATCTCCTGCAGACCATTGTCAGCCGCGCCCGCAGTCTCGTTGGCGCCAACGTCGCCTATCTCACCATGCTTGACGACGATCATCGCATTTTGCGGACGGTCACGGCCGAGGGGCACATCCATCCGGCAACATCGGAAATGAAAACGCGCGTCGGCTATGGCGCGGTCAGTCTTGCGATCAATTCCAAGACGTTTTTCGACACCCAGGATTATTTGCACGATCGGCGATTCCGCCATTCGGAAGCTCTCGACCGGGTTTTCAAAGCCGAGGGCATCGTCTCGCTCGCCGGCTTCCCGATCCTGTCGGAAGACAAATTGCAGGGCGTCCTGTTCGTCGCCGACCGTTACCGGCGGAAGCTTTCCGAGCGGGAGATTTCCATATTGGGCTCGTTCGCGCTTTACGCCGGCGTCGCCATGCGTAATGCCCACGCCTTCACCAGATTATCGGATGCGCTTGCCGAAGCCGAGCGCAACCGCACCGCGTTAGTCGACCACATTCACCGCGTCGACGTTTCGGCCGCGGCTCACGACGAAATGACCTCGCTGTTAGCCAAGGGCACCGAGTGGCCGCTTTTCATTCAGCGCATGGCCGATCAGATCGATGGCGCAATTGTGTTGTGCGACGATTCGCTCGCGGTGAAAGGTCAGTTTACTTCGGCGTCTTTCGGCGGCCGGCTGGTGGACCTCCATGACGGCAAGGTGACCGCGCCCAAGCTTGGCGGCGCGATTTCCCACTCACGCCGCAGCGGGCGATCCGTCGTGCTCGATGCCGGGATTGGAAACTTCCGGGTCATGGCGTTGCCCGGCGGCACCGAGCGCGGTGAAAGCCTCGTCATATGCCACCGTGGCGAATTGGATCCTATCGACATTCGCAACCTCGAGCGCAGCACCGTCGCGCTCTCCATCGCCAAACTCTGGAGCGAGAAACGCGAGACCGATCAGTTGATCGCGTCATCGACCCTGCTACGCCATCTCATTCTGGTCGACCCGCCCGATAGCTCCACGGTCCGCGCGATCAGAGATCGCCTGAAAACAAAGGCGGATCAGCCACTGACTCTGGCGGTCATTGCCATGACCGGATTGGACCGCGCGGCGCAAACCACCACGATTCGCGCCGCGGCGGCCAACATGAACCTGCTGGTCGATCTTATCGGCGACGCCTATCTCGCCGCGGGTTCCGAGAAATCGATCCAGGCTTTTCTGCAAACGCTCATGCGGCGGCGGAAGGGCTGGGATATCGGGGGGATCGTCTCGGACTCGTTCGCCGACCTCACGCAGGCCGCGGTTCATTACGGCCAAATCGAGTCAGCGCTCCGCGTATTGCGTAAAATGAAGCGCCTCACCCGTTTCGTCGAATATTCTCAGGTCAATCTCTTCGCCAAATTGTTCGAGGCCGGCGACGCTTCGCGCGTTGTGCGCTACCTGGAACGTATTCTGTTGCCCATTGAACAGCGCGACCGCCGGCAAAAGACCGAATTGAAAAAGACGCTGCTGTGCTACCTGGACAACAAGCACAGCATCGCGCGCACCGCGCATCTTCTCGGCGTTCACATCAATACGGTACGCCAGCGGCTCGGCACGTTGCGCGAAATCACCGGCGGCTGGGACGATCCGGTGTCGGCGCTGGAGTTGCACGTGGCGCTGCGGCTCGATGCAATCACCTCCACGGCCTGAACAGACTTTCGCGTTTAGTGAATCGCGGCGTGAAGTATCTTCTCGGCGCTCGCTTCCGAACGCGCGAATTCCGCGACGATGGTGCCGCTTTTCGCCACCAGAATGCGATCGGACAGGTCGAGGATTTCAGGCAGATAGGATGAGATCAGCATCACACCCGCGCCGCCGTCGGCGAAAGCGCGAATGATCTGGCGGATTTCGGCGATCGCGCCCACATCCACGCCGCGCGTCGGCTCGTCGAAGATCACGAGCTTCGGCTTCTGCGCCAGCGACTTGGCGATAACGACCTTCTGCTGATTGCCGCCGGAAAGGTACAGCACTGATTGATCATCGCTGGCGCGCCGGATGGAAAGGCGGTCGGCCCACTCGCGGGCGATGGCGCGCATCTTCGCCAGGGGCGCGACAACTATGCCGCGCCCGAATTTTCCCAGCCATCCGAAACCGATGTTCTGCGATACGCTCATCATTTCGAAGAAGCCGTCGAGCTTACGGTCCTCCGAGACGTACGCCATGCCCGCCGCAACGGCCTGGGCCGGCAGCACGTAGCGGATCTCGCGCCCGTTCAACCATATCTGGCCGCCGCCGAAATTGCGCTTGGTGTGTCCCATAATCACCTTGGCGACTTCACTGCGTCCGGAACCGATCAACCCGGCAATGCCTGTGATCTCTCCGGGAAAGATGGAAAAAGACATATTGTTGACGACGCTCCCCATGCGGATGTTCTCCACCCGCAGCACCGGGAGCGCAGTGCGGACCGCGCGCGACGCTCGCTGCGCCGGCGCTTCGATGTTGAGGTCGTCCCCGATCATGTGGCGAATGAGGCGGTTGCGATCGAACTCATTCGCCGGCCCCGTTCTTATCAGCCGGCCGTTGCGCAGCACCGTGATCCGGTCGGCATGCGTAAGGGCTTCTTCGAGCGCATGCGAGATGAAGATCATCGCCACGCCGCTTTTCTGCAGCGACGCCATCAACTCGAACAGATGATCGGTCTCTTCCGGCGTCAACGCCGCGGTCGGTTCATCGAGGATGATGATCCGGGCGTCGTTGAGAACGGCGCGTGCGATCTCGACCATCTGGCGTTTGGCGGCGGACAGTGAACCGGCCAACTGCGACGGATCGACATTGAAGTTGAGCCGCTGCAACACCTGCCGCGCGCCATTGCGCACCTTTCGCACTGAGTTGAACGCCCGCTCGCGGCCGAGGACCATGTTCTGCGCCACGCTCAACTGCGGAACCAGGCTGGTTTCCTGATACACCATGGAAATGCCGTAGCGCGACGCGTCCTTCGGCGTCGTCAAGTTTGCGATTTGCCCATCGATAAGGATGCGCCCGTCCGAGGGAATGGTGACACCCGCAATCAGTTTGCAAAGCGTGGATTTGCCCGCGCCGTTCTCGCCGACGAGCGCATGAATTTCCCCGCGCAGCAATTCGAAATCGGCACTTTGCAGCGCGGCAATCCCGCCGTAGAGCTTGGTCACTCCTTCGAGCCGGATGATCGGATCAGCGCTCATCGGCGTGTCCAGTCGGGTGGAATTTTAAAATCTCTTCGCTCGCGCGGCTGACGGCAATGACATCGTCGTTCCATCCGGTGACGTCGGATATGGCATGGCGAAATCCGTTGGCCCGCGAATGCGCCGAGCCGACCGGCGTCATGTCGGGATCGGTCTCGATCACCAGGCCGTAGGAGAACGACGGCGCCCAAGGCTTGATCTCGCCGAACAGCCGGGTCGCGCCCAGTTCGATGGGAAACTCGTAACTGAACTCAGGATTGGCGCGCGGCGATATCCAGTGCCGCGGATCGATGTTGGCTTTCATGCGCGCGACGAATTCGCGCTCGGTCTTGAGGAACTCAATGAGCGGATCGCGCCGCGACAAACACGCGATGGCGTATGCGCCGCCGATTTTGCGGATCCGCGAAAGATAAGCGGGATACCCCGACTGCAATGCCTGGCCGGAGGCGTCGATCACCCGCGCCCGCTCGAGTTCGGTTATCACCAGCGACCCATCGGGCCTTCGCGCGATACCCATCGGGCAATGGAGTCCCGCAGCGATGACCCGGGTGGCGCCGCCGCGGCCGATGGCCAGCACTTGCCCGCGCGCGGCGTCGTCCCACGGTGCCAACGACAGAACAGGCTCGTCGGGGCCATAACCGTGATCGACCACCGCGACTTCGTCGTCGGAGAGGAAGAGACAGTCAACGATCGCGCGCGGATGGGTCGACGGCGTCCAACCCTGCGATGCTTCGCCGGACGGACCGCGAATAACAAGGCGACCGCCGACGAGGCCGATCGCGACATGCCCGCTCCCGCTGACGGCAAGCGCCGTGACCGGGGCGTCGAAATTCGCCCAGCGCTCGGGTGCCTGGCCCCATTGCCGCATCAGCAACACCTCGGAGCCGGATGAGACCAGGAGATGGCCGTCGCCATTGACACAAACAGCATCGGGCTTGGAGATGGCAAAGGCATCCGCATCGTCAAGGCGGCTATTGGGGCCGAGCGCGCCTTCCAGCGACATGGCCGGCATTTCGCTTTCGCGCCTGCGGAAGAACACGCTCACGCTTTCTTCCAATAGCTGCCGGGCCCGGTCCACGCCGCGTCGGCGCGATCAAGCGCCAGACGGCCGATTTTGTTGTTGGTCACGCCGCCGAGATAAAGCGCGCCTCTGTGCTCGCGCATGGACGTGATCATATAAAGCTGCCCGTCCGGCTTATCCCACAGCGCGTCGCAAATTCTTCCCTGCCCGTCGATCTTGAGCACGCCACCGATATTGAGGTTGCCGAACAGCCAGTTGGTCGGCGGCACGCGTTTGGCCATGCGGCGGCGCAATCGTGGCATGGTCATCGCCTCGTCCATCACCGGATTGCGCATGCCGGCGAGCGCGATCCAGTAGCCGCCGTCGGACGCGCGATTGATGTTGTCGGGATAGCCGGGCAATCCGTGCACAAAAACCCGCGGGCCGCCGGACAGATTTTGCAGATCGAAAATCAGGATCGAACAGGTCCACGTGCTGGCGACGAGCAGGTGCTGGCCGTCGTGGGTTAGGCAGACGCCGTTCGGAAAAATCAGATTGTCGCAGACCGTCTTCGTCGTCCGCGATTTCGGGTCGAAGCTCAGGAGCCGGCCGTTGGGGCGGCCTTCCAGCAGATCGAGACCCCAGTCGGCGATGTCGTAACGCTTGGTCGCATCGCTGAAATAGATCGTGCCGTCGGCGGCGATATCGAGATCGTCGGCCATGCGGATGGTGGTGTCATCCTGGATGCTGAAAAAGCTGCGCTCGGTCTGATCCGTCAACAACTCGACGTCGCCTTGCAACGTCACGCGCACCAGTCCCATGCCGGCGACACACGCGACAATCCGGCCTTCGGCGTCGAGCGCGAGCCCGAGCGGACGGCCGCCGATCTTGGCGACGACGCTGGCCTCGCTATGGTCCGGCGCCGCGAAACACACAATTCGTCCGTCACGCGTGCCGCAATAGAGATTGTCGTTACTGTCGAGAAGAACGTCTTCGGGCCCATCGATCTTCCCCGACCCAATCAGGGCTGCGCCCGATAATTTCGGCGCCACGGCATTGGGCATCAGTCCGGCCATGCCGTTGATTTCGTCCACCTGCAGGGCGACCGGGTCGAGATAGGTCGACGCCAGCAGGCGATGCCGGTTCTTGCGGAATCGAACGTCGAGTCCGAGGATCAGAATTATGATCACGCCGAGCACAAATTCGGTGAAATCGCCGCGAAACCCCGAATTGATCAGCGCGTTTTCGAGAACGTAGATGGTGGCGAAACCCATCAAAACAGCGACGACCGATCCGCGCCCGGGCACAAAGCCGCCAAGGCCCACGACCAGCGCCGTCAGGGCGAAGAATTCGAGGCCGATACCGGTATCCGAGCCGATGCTGTTTTGCCGCGCGGCAAACAGAAATCCGGCCAGACCGACAATCAATCCGGCCACGACGTAGGCGAAGAACACCGTCAATTTGACGTTGATGCCGCCATGGCGCGCGGCCTTTCGGTTGCCGCCGACGGCAAGAATGTGCCAGCCGAACCGCGATTGCCGGAACATGAAGAAGATCAACAGCGCCACGGCGATGAGAACAAGAAAGCCGACCGGCATTCCGAACGGCTTCTCAAACCCGATCCAATCCCAAAGATCGCTGCTGCGGGTGCTGCTGGCGATGGCGACCAGCCGCGCCTGAGACGCGAGCGTAAACAGCCCGCGCACGGTGATCGCCGTGCCGAGTGTCGTCAGCAGCGCGCCGCAGCCCATCAATCCGGCAAGCGCCCCGTTGACCACGCCGACCAGTGCGCCGCAGGCGAGCGAAAAACCAAGAACCGCCCAAACCGGCAAGCCGAGAATGTGAAATGCGTAGAGCGCGGCGAACGCCGACATCGCGAAATTGGAGCCGACCGACAAATCAATCCCGCCGACGGCGACAACGACCAGCAGCGCGAGAACGACCAGACCGCCGTCGGCTGCATATTGCGTGAGGTTGCCGAGATTGGTGGCGGTTACATAGCCCTTGGTGCCGAGCACCACGCCCAAGACCATGACAATGAAAGCGATGAAAGGAATGGCGCTCTCAACCCAGCCCTTGGACAGCACGTCGGACAAAACGCGGCGCGGCGAGAGCACAAAGCGCGGCACGCGCTGGCGAGGCAGGCGAGCGAAATCGATCTGCACTGACAACTTTAAATGTCCGTCGCTATCGCGAACGCGGGGCCCGTTCGGACCCCGCGCGCGAAGCACCTTAGAGTTAGCCCGAGCGTCCGCTGCTGATTACAGCTTAAAGCAGAGGTTAGGGCTATAGGTCGGGCCGGCCTTGATGATCTTCATCGGCGACTCGATCTTGAGCATGGTGTGGTCGGCGGCCACGCCGCCCTGCAGCAGGATGTCGATCACGGTCCCGGCGTCACGCCCCTGGCCGTCGGCATCGTAGCTCCAGACGCGATCGAGTATTTTGTCCTCGACCGCCTGACAGGTTTTGTCGTCACCGCCGCCGGTCGCATAGACGATGACCTTGTCCTCGAGATGCGCGTCCTTGACGGCCTTGCCGGCACCCATGGTGTGCACGTCCCAGTGCCCGAAGATGGCGCAGAGGTTAGGATGCTGTTGCAACACCGTCGCAGTGATCTGACGGGCCTTTTCCGGCTCCCAGTCCGACGCCTGGTTGGAAACGACCTTGATTTCGGGATGGGCGGCAAAAACCTTGAACGCGGCCTCGTTCATAATAACGCTGTCGGCCGCGGTTAATTGACCGGGAATAATTGCGACTTCACCGGATTTTCCGCTGCCCTTGCCGCATTCCTTGACGATGTCCTCCGCGATCTCGCGGCCGATCCGCTCCCAATTCGCACCGACGAAGGCCGTCGAGGGCTGGTTGGACTGAAGATTGATCTGCAGGACTTTGATGCCCTCGGACTCGGCTTGCTTGATCTGCCTGGCAAGGAGCTGAACGGTCGGGTTATGCACGACCAGCACATCGGGCTTGTCGCTGATGGCTTTTGCCAACAACTCCGACATCGCGCCGGTGTTGAAATGCGCATCGCGGACGTCGACGTTGTAGCCGTAGATAGCGGCATGCTGCTTCATGCCGCGCGCCCATGCCTCGGTCAGCGTGATCCCCATCGAGATCGGCACGAAGATGACCTTCTTGCCGGCGATATTGCTGTCGGCACGCGCACTGCCGGCGCACACCGCGACCGAGGCGCAGAGTGCCAATGCCGAGACTATTTTGGGCAGCGTCTTCTTCGTGGTCTTAGGCAGCATGTCTTCCTCCTTGGTTTTGGGACTTTGCTGTTCAGAGATCGCCGACCGTATCGGTCTCCGTGTCTCTGGGGTTGAAGTAGTTGTCGGTTGCGATGGCGATGATCAGCACAAGGCCTTTCAGCACATCCTGGGTCTGGGTGGTGAGATCGACGAGCGTCATGCCGTTGCGCAGCACGGCAATCAAGGCCGCGCCAACGAATATGTTGCGCATGCCGCCGCGGCCGCCGCGCAACGGTATGCCGCCGAGAACGACGACAAGAATGACTTCGAACAGCAGGGTTCCGTTGGTGACCGTCCGGAAATCCACCGTGCCGCTCGACGCCGAGGTCACGAGGCCTGCCAGCAGCGCCATCACCGCGGCGTAGATGTAGATTGCCAGTGTCGTGGTGCGCACCGGGAGGCCGGTCAACCGCGCGGCCTGGAAGTTATCTCCCATCGCGTAGGTGATGCGTCCGAAGGTGGTGTAGCGAAGCAGAATCCCGGTGAGCAGAAGGGCGACAATCATCAGCGCGACCGGAGCGGAAAGTCCCGGCACGATGTCGCCCGAAAAGAACAGGACCGCAGGGTTGGTGTTCGGCAGCAGCAGCAGATATTCGCCGCCAAGAACGACGTACCGGAAGAAGCCGGTGACGACCATGGCGGAGGCGAGGGTCGCCAGCATCGCGGCGATCTCGACGTAGGCGATCAACCACCCATTGATAAAGCCGATGGCGCCCACCGCGAGCAACGCCACGGCCAACGCCAGCGGCCACGAAAAGCCCGCGCCACTTGCGAGCGCAAAAACGGTGGCGCCCGCCACCATAGTCGCGATCAGCGACAGATCGAGCCCGCGGGAAATAATCACCATTCCCATCCCGCAGCTGAGAATTACAAGCGCTGCGGAATTGGACGCAATGACGCGTAAGTTTCCGAGCGTGGCGAATCCCGGAACGAAAATCGAGAACAACAGAACGAGCGCAACAATGACAGCGATGACGACGTACTCGAGCAAACTGCCATTGCGCCGTGCGCGGCCGGCTTTCAGGGAGACCGTGCTTGCACTCATTGTCTGACTAGACACGTGACCCCGAACCGACATTGACCGAACGCCACGGTCTCTGCTCCGCGCGTACGCATCGGAGATTCTTCAAAGGAACCATCAAAACCAGATTGCCGCGGGAGACGGGAGTCCGCGTTGCTCGCCCATAGGGATTTTCAAGCGCGGCCAAAGCGGCGGTCAAAAAAGCAGCCTCCCCCAATCCAGACGGCTTGTGGTCTCACGCGTTTTGCAGGGGATGATAGGCGGCCCATTCGCCAGAGTGAATGGCGGATGTGCCCACAATCGGAGCCATATGATGTATGATGAATACATGACATCATCGAGCGAGTTGCTGGTTCAGTGACGCGCAGCGCCAGGCTTCGGCCGCGGATGAGGCGGGGCGATCCGTGCGTTCCGGAAGGTGCGCTCGTTCGGGCCGGGGCGCTTTATCCTCATCACCGGATGGTTTTAGCCGACGGCCGCCCGTCGCAAGGCGCGCTCGCAACGTTCGCTCGACCCCGTCGATCGTGCGCTCGTCTTTGCGATGCGTGGCCGCTCGGCTATGCTGGATGCGGGACAAAAAATGCGGGCGTAGTTCAGTGGTAGAACATCAGCTTCCCAAGCTGAGTGTCGAGGGTTCGATTCCCTTCGCCCGCTCCAACAAAGCGTGAAACGCCTAGTATGGCGGTTCAGAAGTTCGCAAACGAGAGAACCGCACGACGATAGGAACTTCGGAATCGGGACACTAGAGGGAGGCGATCATGAACGGGGGCGATGGGCGCGGACGCGCGGACGGCTGGAGCTGGTGGTATCTTCTTTTCATCATCCAGTTTGTCGCGGTGGTTTGGCCGGCATTTTACAACAAGCTCGAACCAACCTTCATCGGCATCCCGTTTTTCTACTGGTATCAGCTGCTCTGCGTGATCATCGGCGCAGTGCTTACCGCGATCGTTTACTTCGCCACCGCGCACGAACCGCGGAGCGGCTGACCACAATCGGCGCGAATTAAAAAAATCGCCGACGAAATTTGGGGAGGAGTGCCGTGCAGGAATTGAACTGGACCGCGCTGATCGTTTTCGTTGTCCTTTTCGCCTTCATCACCTGGCTCGGATTTGCCGCCGCGCGCTGGCGCAAGGGCGACCTCGACCAGCTGCACGAGTGGGGGCTTGGCGGCCGCCGTTTCGGCACCATCATCACCTGGTTTCTGGTCGGCGGCGATCTCTACACCGCCTATACCTTCATCGCGGTACCGGCGCTGGCTTTCGGCGCCGGCGCGGTCGCGTTCTTCGCGGTGCCCTACACCATCCTGATCTATCCGATCCTGTTTCTGGTGTTTCCGCGGCTCTGGTACGTCTGCCACAAACACAACTACATCACGCCCGCCGATTTCGTGCGCGGCCGCTTCGGCAATCGCTGGCTGGCGCTCGCCGTCGCCATCACCGGCCTGATCGCGACGCTGCCCTACATCGCGCTGCAACTCGTCGGCCTGCAGGTTGTCATTGGCGCGCTCGGAGTGACCAGCACAGGTTATACCGGCGACGTTCCGCTGATCATCGCCTTTGTCATTCTCGCCGCCTTTACTTATTCCAGCGGCTTGCGCGCACCGGCGTCCATCGCCGTGGTCAAGGATACGCTGATCTACATCACCGCGTTCGCCGCCGTGATTGTCGCGCCAATTCAACTTGGCGGCTTTGGCAAGATCTTTTCGGCGATACCGGCGCAAAAGCTTTTGCTCGCGGTCCCTCCGGCCCATTCAGCCGGCTCGTACGGCGTGTACGTCACCCTGGCGATTGGCTCGGCGCTGGCGCTGTTTCTTTACCCGCATTCGATGACCGGCATCCTCAGCGCGAGCAGCGGCCATGCCATCCGGCGCAACGCCGCGATGCTGCCGGCCTACTCGTTCATGCTCGGACTGCTGGCGCTGCTCGGATTCTTTGCCATCGCCGCGGGGGTCGGCGGCCTCCCCGAGTTCGCCGGCGGCTTCAAGCAATTCGGCAACAGCTACGCCGTTCCGGCGCTGATGCTGCACATCTTCCCGGCCTGGTTCGTGGGCGTCGCCTTTGCCGCCATCGGCATCGGCGCGCTGGTGCCGGCCGCGATCATGTCGATCGGCGCCGCGAACCTCTACACCCGCAACATCCACCGCGAGTTCATCAACCAGAACCCGACCGACAAGGAAGAAGCGCAAATCGCCAAATGGGTATCGCTGATCGTGAAGTTCGGCGCGCTGTTGTTCATTGTCTTCGCGCCGACCGCATACGCGATCCAGCTCCAGCTGCTCGGCGGCATCTGGATCATCCAGACGCTGCCGTCGATCATGCTCGGCGTCTACACCCGCTGGTTCAACGATTGGGCGCTTTTGGTCGGCTGGGCCGTCGGGACAATTGCCGGCACGGCGATGGCCTTTTCGGCCAATCTGTCGGCCACTTATACCATCGCACTCGGCGGCTACACTTTCCCCGGCTACACCGCATTCTTCACCGTCATTCTCAATCTCGTTCTGGCCGTCGTACTGACGCCGGTATTCAACGCCTTGCGTAGCGGCGCGGCGCCGAAGGACGTGACGGTCGCGGCCGATTACGTAGGGTGATTTAATGCCCTCGTCCTACAAGTGCGTTATATGCACATGCAGCAGCGCGGCGCGGCCGCCGCGCACCGCTTTGGCGCAGCGCGCGATCGCCGCCGACACCTCGGCAGGATCGGCGACCTTCTCGGCGTAGGCGCCGAACGCTTCGGCAACCTTGCCGAATTCGACCTTGGGGGCGAGTTCGGATTCGAACTCCTTTGCCGTGTTGGCCTCGCCGTCGGGGAACACCCGAAGCGTCGACGCCTTGACCGCGCCCCAGCCCGAATTGTCGAGCACGATCGACAAAATCGGCAATCCGTATTGCTGCGCGACGGCGAAGACCGAGGTCGGATTGTTGAAATAGAAGCCGCCGTCGCCCGAGATCTGCACCATCATTCGTGACGGCGCCGCGAGCTTGGCACCGAGCGCCATGCCGGCGGACCAGCCCAGGCCCGCACCGTTGGTGTTGAACGCGGTGTTCGGCAGCCGGCGCGGAATCTGCATCAGCACAGCGCCGGTATTGGTGACGGCCTCGTTGAAGATGACGTCCTCGTCATCGAGCACCTTGCCGAGTTCGGCCATGAAGTAATGCGGGTTGATCGCGCCTTGCGTTCCCTTGTTCGCCGCGAGCTTGGCGGCCTGGGCCCGGCGATCCTCGCGGACCTTCGCCAGCCCGCCGAGACGCTCGGCGGCCGCGCTCTTGAAACGCGGCGTCGCCTTGGCTTTCAGCTCGGTCAGCAATTGATCCAGGATGCGGGCGGTACTGCCCTGCATGCGCAAATGCCCGGGGAACGTCCACATCGGCGAGCCGCTTTTGAGCACGTCAACGTCGATGTGCGCCCAAAACGATTTTTCATTTGGCGCGACTTCGGCGGGAAACCACGGCACTTCGACGTCCACCAGCAAGCCGACATCGGCTTCCGGCAAATGCTCATCCGGCGAGAATCCGGCGAAGCATGGACTTTCGTAGGAGACGTTGTTCTTCGAGTTCGCCTCGTAAATCGGGATGCCGGCGAATTGCGCGACCTCGTCGATCTTTTGCGCGGCAAGCGGATCGGTTCCACCATAGCCGGTGATCAGAATCGGGTTGTTCGCGGCGATCAGGCGATCGGCGAGTTCGGCGATGAGTTTCGGATCGGCCCCGGCCGGCGACAGCGCCCCGAACCGGTCGCCGGGGTAACGGCGAACATCATCAACCCCCCAATGCTCGGTCAGCGTTTCGCGCTGCATCATCAGATAGACCGGGCCGCGGGGCTCGCTCTGCATGATGGAATAGGCGCGCTGCAGCGCTTCCTTGACCACCACGCCGGACGGTAGCGTCCACTGCCACTTGGTATAGGGCCGCACCAGGCTCGCCTGATCGAACGGCTCCTGGACGAAATGCACGTGGGTGTCGCGGGTGCCGACAAGCTCGCCGTGCATGGTGTAAGGCGCCCGGCCGGCCATTAGCAGCACCGGCAGCCGGCTGCGATACATGTTGTGCATGGCATTAGCGGCGTTGGCAGTGCCGACATCGACGTGGACCAGCACTCCCTGGCCGCGGCCGGTCACCAGCGCGTAGCCCGCCGCCATATGACCTGCGGTATTCTCGTGCGGACACCGCACCACCTTGGGCATCGCTTCGCCGCGCTGGCGGCGGTGCGCCATCTCCTCGATGATCGGGGCGTGGTCGGTGCCGAGGTTACAAAACAAATATTCGATGCCGACCTCCTTGAGGCCCTCGAGCAAATAATAAGCAGTAGAGAAAGCGCCGACGTTGCTTCCGCGCGCGACTGACGTGTCCATGGTGCGGCCGATCGTCCTTGTGGTGAAGAGTTCAGGTTAATGGCGGCAAGCATAGCACGCCAATCACGGGACCGCCTGCCCGGCAAAGCTCTTGTGCCGCAACGAATTACGGCCACGGTAAACTGTCACGCCGGCAATGTTGCCCGCAGCCGCGGGTTCCAATTGCGCGAACAAACTTTCGTCTTTCCGAACTGTCGCCACAATGGCAAAGCATGGAGACGGACGGAACGGGGAAAGGACTCAATATGAAATGGCAGGCAGCTTTGGCCGGCGCATTTGCGTCGGCCCTGATCACGTCTGTGGCTTGCGCAGAGGTGCGCGTGACCAACGATCCGGGAGGCGAGATCACCTCCTACGTCACCAAGTTCGAAAATATGCGCGCCACCGGGGAACGCCTGGTTATCGACGGGCCGTGCCTTTCGGCTTGCACGCTGTTCACCGCCTTCCTGCCGCGCCGGCAGGTCTGCATAACCCAGCGGGCGGTCCTCGGCTTCCACGCGGCCTCCTATTACGACGACGCCCGCCGCTCCCTGGTGCCAACGCGCGCGGGCACGCGGCTGGTGATGCGGCTTTATCCGCCGACGATCCGGAGCTGGATTGTCCGGCACGGCGGCCTGACGCCGCGAATTATGGGCATGGGCGGCCGCGAATTGGCCGCGCTTTACGACCCCTGCCAGTAAGCGGCCGTTTGTCTGCGCGGGACTGTCGCACCGGGCCCCAAGCCGCAGCGGCTGCGGCACACGCGAGCCGTGGATATATTGGCGCGTGCGGCGGGCGATCTCGCCTCAGCCAGGTAAGGCCTCACTGACCGGGCTTGCCGCCACTTAGGCCTATTGGCTGCGGCAAGGAGGATAGATTGAGTTCGGGCGGATCATCGCGCGTCTTGCCGATCATTGGCGCATTCGCCTGCGGGCTGGCGCTGGTCTTTGCCGTCATCGTCTACTTTGGCGTCAAATCTCCGATCGGGCCCGCGGCGGCTGCCGTCGGCGGCCCGTTTCGCCTTGAGGACCAAAATGGCCGGCCGGTGACCGATCAGGACATGAAGGGCCGGCCTTTCCTGGTCTTCTTTGGTTACACCCATTGTCCCGACGTTTGTCCCACGACACTGTTCGACATCTCGCAAGTGATGCAGAAGCTCGGCCCCGACGCCGATCGCGCCGGAGCGGTTTTCATTACGGTCGATCCGGAACGGGATACGCCCGCGGTACTGAAAGATTACCTGTCGAATTTCGACCCGCACGTCCGCGGGCTTACCGGCGACGAAAACGCGGTCAACTCCGCCGCCAAGGCCTATCGGGTCTACGCCAAGAAGGTTCCGCTCGAGCACGGCGACTACACCATGGACCATACGGCGATGGTGTATCTGATGGACAAGAACGGCCGCTTCGTTGCGCCGTTCAATCTCAAGCAAACGCCCGACGCCGCCGCCGCGGAATTGCGCAAATACCTCTAAGCCCCGCGGCGAGCGTCAGTCCGCAATGCGCCCCAATGCGTAAACCGCATTCAGAAGCAGCCCGGGATGCGCCCCAAAGAACCATCGCTCGAACAGGTCTTTGGTGCGCCCGCTGCGGTAAATGTGGGCGAGCCCGGTATTGACGGCGAGGCGCAGCGCCCAGTCGCCGCGCGGCAGCGTAATAGCATATTGCTCGATTGAGAGATCCTCCGGCAGCATGGCAAACGCCTCCGCATCCTTGAACTTGGCGCCGGCCAAGAGCAGCTTGTCGCTGGCGAAAGCGTCGACCTTGCCATCTTCGAGCGCGGCTACCGCTTCGTCTCGGTCCTTCACCGGCACCAGCGTGACGATGATGCTGAACTGACGAACGATGTTGGTGACGGCCTGCTCGTTGCTCGTGCCGGCGACGAGCGCAATCTTCTTGCCGGCGAGATCAGCCAGACCGCGGATGTTGGCCGTGCGCGACACCAGGATGCCGGTGGACTCGACGAAGACAAGATTGGAAAAATCGACCTCTTTCATCCGCCCGAGGGTAACCGTCGACGATCCACACTCGATATCGGCCGTGTTGCCCGCCACCGCCGAGAAGCGGGTTTCGACCGTCACCGGTACCCATTCAATCTTGAGGTCCGGAACCTTGAACTGCTCGGCGATCGAAGTGGTCACCTGCTTGCAGAGATCGATGGTATAGCCAAGCGGCTCCTTGGCATCGTTGAGGAACGAGAACGGCCGCGCGTCGGCGCGGTAGGCGATGCGGATAACCTTTTTGGCGATGATTGATTTAAGCCGGCTATCGGATGGCACCGGCGACTGGGCCGATGCCGCGCCGGCCGAGAGAGTGACGGCACAGACAAGAGCCGCCAGACGCAACGACAGGCGAGCGGACACGCCAGCGAACAAATGAGCCCCCATGAATGGCACCGTTGGTTTGTTGCGGGAGAGCGAGATGGGTCGATCCTAAACTTTGTCGCGCGATCAGGAAAGCTGCGCCTGCAGGCGCGATGTCCTCGCCAAGCCGTGCTCGGTCTTCTCCCAGCGCTGCGGATCGCAAATGAGCTGATAAAGCGCACGCCAGGCGGCGAGCGAGAGCAAGAACCAGTAGAACGGCGTCAGCGCGAGCACCCAGCCATGGGCGAGCAGCCTTCTCCGCTTCAACCCGATCAGGTCCAGCACGATGGTCGAGACGTAGCCGACCAAGAACGTCGCGGCAAAAATCGGCCACGAGTGAAAGCCCCCCACCGCGGCCAAGGGTTGACCGGTGAGCAGCGAATAACCGAGGAGCGCCACAAATATCGGATGAACCAGGGCTGCCAGTACGTTACAGGCGAGGAACAGTTGAACCGAGATAGCGCCCGCCGGCCTTAAGTCCCGCACCAGCCGGGCGGGGCGGCGCATATGCACCAGCCACGTCTGCATCCAGCCTTTGTACCAGCGTGCGCGCTGACTGAGCCACGGACGAAAACGCACCGGGGCTTCTTCATAAGTCGCCGCCGCAATCGCCGCCGAACGGTAGCCAAGACGATGCAGCCTGATGCCGAGATCGGCGTCTTCGGTCACGTTATAAGGATCCCAGCCGCCGACCCTGCGTAGCGCTTCAGTGCGGAAGTGGTTCGAGGACCCGCCGAGCGGCAGCGGCAGCCCGAGCGCTGTGAGGCCCGGCAGGAAAGCATCGAATTGTCCGGCGTAACTCGCGGTAAACATGCGGGGCAGCCAGCCATCGGCGGTGTTGTCGATGGTCAGGGAAGCTTGCACGCAGGCAAGGCGGCGGTCAGTCCCTTCAAATACATCGAGCGCGCGGCGAAGCTGGTCGGGCTCCGGCACATCCTCGGCGTCGAAGACGACCGTATATGAGCCGTAGACGAACGGAAGCGCGGCATTGAGCGCTTTCGGCTTGGTCCGCGGTCCCGTTGCCGGCGCAATAACCACTGTAAAAGGCGGTCCAAGATCGAGCGCTGCGACTGCTTGTTGTGTCTCTTGATGATCCGGCTCGACGACGAGCTTCACGTCTAGTTTTTCCAGCGGATAGTCCGGTATTATGGCGCAAACGCCACAAGCCGGTTAAGTAAAACGCGATGAGCCGCGCTTCGCTGACAATCGCCTATGACGGCCCCGCGCTCCGCGACGGGGCAATGGATGTGCGTGATCTGGCGCCGGCGCTTCTTGCCCTAGGTCAGCTTTTCGATGCCGCCAATACGGTCTTAAACCGCAACCAGGCCACAGTTACGGTCAATGTGAAGGCTACTGGAGAGGGATCGTTCGAGATTTCCTTTGACGTAGTTCAAAATATCGCATCGCAAA
>DASXDP010000169.1:0-3584 GCA_036490575.1 Xanthobacteraceae bacterium | reverse complement strand
TCGAGCTAAGGCAATATCGCAAAAGCACGCGCCGGAAATCCTAAACCATTTCGCACTTTGGGCCAGCTCACTACGATGACTGCGCCAGTCGGCGGCACCTTGTCGAGGTTCGCCATCACTTCGATCTGATAATGCCCGTGCTGGAGAATGTAGGTCTCGGAATCCATTTTATCAGTCGTGTCAGTGTCCATGCTTTCGTGGCCGGTCGCCGTCACGCCGCGCTCTTCATAGAGAAATTTGATTGTTTCGAGCGCCCAGGCGGGAAACGGGCTGCGCTTGAAGCGCTCGGGATCGGCGTCCCAATCCTTGTACATGTCAGTGCGTAGCGCGGCGAAGGCGCCTTTCGGAACGCGCCCATGCTGCCGTTCCCAGGCCTTGAGGTCGTCGATCGAAAAAGCGTGGTTCGCGTCCTTCGCGAGGTAGGGCGTGTCGTCGAGCACTACCAGCGGCAAGATCATCTCTTTGAGCGGAATCTTATCCATGGTGATTCCGTTTTCGGCGAAGTGCGCGGGCGGGTCGACGTGCGTGCCGTATTGGCCAACCATCTCGTAGAAGGTCGTGCGGAAGCCATCCTTCGGGATGGTGTACGGCTCGCGTGTTTTGGGGTCGGCTGCTGGCGAGAACTTCGCCTGGCCGAAACCGGACCATACCGGCGTGTTCGGACCGAAGCTGTGGGTCAGATCGATGAAAGTCTTGGATGCGATCGTTTGATAGGCCCGCACCAGATCTGTTTGCGACCGCGCGGCGGCGGCCGGCGCGTTGAGTGTGAATAGACATATGGCCGCGATCGCCGCAGGACCCTTCCAAAGATGACGTCGAGAAGCTGCGAGTAGTTTTTGATTCATGACCGATCTCCTTCACCAACGCCCGGGCTCGGCCCCCAGCGGTGCGCAGGCTCAATCATGACGAATCTGCGCGTCCAGCTCGCAGGCACACTAAACGATTTATGGGCGGAGTTGCCCGGGCCTTGCAGGCGTACCTCGGCCACCGCAATATCCGGAACGCGACCAGATACGCTGCCCTGGCGCTTGATCGGTTCAAGAGGTTTTGGAAGGACTAAAAGCGACCCAAACGATGGGGGCCCCGGTAGGGCTGTCACCGGGGGCCTGGTCCCTATCTCAGGTCGCGACAGCTGTCACCGACGGCCAGCCACATCAGGCGTTCAGTGCCACGCTGCGCAAAGGTGCCCGGTCCATCGGACGCACCTCCGCTCATGGCGGATGGTGGTTCTTGCCACGCAGATACCGCCGACGCGCGTACGACCGACGCCGCATGCGTAAGCGACATTGGTGATCGCGCTGTCCGGTTGATGAACAGGTGCCCCTTCCATAGCTTGCGCTGAGGTAGCGAGTACGAAGGCAAAGCCAGCAACGGCTATCAGTCTGATCACGTCAACCTCCCTCTCTGCTTTCCATTCTTAGCGATAATCTCGCAGTCGGCCGCGGCAATGGCAATAAAGTGCCGGCGTCTCGATGAACTGGCGGTGAATAACTTCATCGATGTTGAGCTTTGAACACCGTTTTTAATCCTAGGCTCGGTTTTGCGTCCAGTACGGTCCTTGCAGTCCCGGCACCACACCAGGCTTCTCTTTTGTGCTTTCACCACATGAACGGATGCAGCCGTGCCCACAGAGATTCCAGAACCGCCGGATTTGGAGAAGATCCCAGGGCGGACAAACGGATGGGTACCCACTCGCACGCAGATGGCTTTGATGCTCGTCGCTAGCTTCAGCGGGTATGTTCACTGGCCGGTTTTTTATTTGCTGCTGCTAGGCTTGGCGTGGATGTCGTTGGAAATCGAGAGACGTATAGCATTAGGCATTGGGCTTCGAGCGGACCTCAGTTATTGGGCTTCGGTGGTGTGGACCACTATCCTTTTCTTACTAGCGCCCTTCGAGGCTGGCCGTTTGCTCAGCTTGATGATCGGCTATCTTCAGGGTTGAACCTATTGCAGGAATCGTTTGCTCAATAAGCGTTAGTAGTTTTCCGTTTTCTTGTGTTACCCGGCTAACAAACTGGCGGCGTCGAGCAGCTTCAACGAAGCGCGGCCGATGGATCGCACGACCGAACCCGGCCCGACTACGGTCCTGGTTACCGTCCGTATCTAATCGATCGCTCAAGTCAATGGCGGCGCCGGTGAAATCCTTCGTCAGTAACGGTCGTCACGCAGTTGTCGCATATGGCAATCAAGGTGCCATGATGCAGTGGGAGGGGAAAATGAAGAGCACTTTGAAAATAACTTCGGCTGTCATTTGTGGACTGCTGTTCGGGGGTGGCGCCGTTCAGTTGCTGCATGCCCAATCCAAGCCGCCAGCCTTCGTGGTTACCGAAATTGCGGTCAAGGACGAAGAGGGCTACGCACAGAATTTTCTTAAGGCCGCACAGAAGGACATTGCCGATCATGGCGGTAAGTACCTCGCCGGAGGTTACAAGAAGACCCTAAGCTTAGCGGGCAGCGAGCCGCCCAACCGCGTAGTCGTGCTTCAGTTCGCGAATATGGATGCGGTCAAGGAGTGGCGGGATCAGGGGGCTATGGATCTGGAGAACTCAGTGGGTAGCAAATACGCGACGTTCCGCATCTACGCCATAGAAGGCGTCACCCAGTGAACTAACGGCTCCGTGGCCGGTAAACACACCGTCTGTACTGCTTGCGGCCACTTGTGCGGTGGTTGCGAAATCATCCTGCGAGCGACCCGTTTTCTCCCTGGCTGCTATTGTGATCAAGTGTGGAAAAGGCTTTCAAGCATTGTGTACCTGCAGCCCCGGCGTAGATTGACGTTTGCCGTGGCGGAATGAGACACCACTGCGGCACCTCAGCTTTGCAGTGGCCTCGGCCGTTTCCAAGACGGCCGGGGCTTCTTTTTGCGTTGTCATAGTGCAATGAAGCGCACGCCGGACCGCTCCGCGATCTGCGGCGGCAGGCCGCGGCGCGTCGTCACTCCTTTAAGGCGCAGCTCGCGAAAGGAACAGTGCTTCGTCGGCGGGATCGACTAAGCATTCGAGCCGGGCTGCGCACGTCGGACATTCGAGGGTGTAGGTTTCAAAGCCGCAAGCGTCGATGCGCGACGGATAGTTTTTCGAAAACTTGAGAGAAGTAACACACTGCGGACAGTTAGCTTGCGAGCGCTTCGCCAACTTCCGCAATAAAAGGGAAATCGAGAAGACGCCAAACTTCCACAAATCAAATTGAAATGGCCGGCTCAGCCGCCAAACGGCAACACTCATTTACCCCTCCCCAGCGCGACACCACAGACATCAAAATGGTCCGTAAGTTGTCGGGCCGTTGTATGGTCTCGACTTGATCGTTTGGTGGCGGGGGCGCCACAATCTTGTCACCCGCTGGTCGTGGACGGCGATATCAAATTGGGACGAACCGTTTCCCAAATCGACCAGCTCAAACCAGGGGGCACTGCACGCCGCCGTCGAGAAAAGATGACGTTAGCGTCCTCGAGGCAATAGAAAGAGTAGAAACGTCGAACGAAAAGTGGTGCGAGTCTGAGGTGCATCGGTTCGCTGGGGAAATAGCACTCAGGTCGGTTGCGCCTGATCCAAGAAAAGCAGAAGCGTATTTTGATCGCGCACTTG
>DASXDP010000168.1:0-7424 GCA_036490575.1 Xanthobacteraceae bacterium | reverse complement strand
GCCGAGGGGCTTGGCCGGCTGATCGCCCAACTGCATACCTTGCGCCGCATGTCGGTTTCTGTCGCCGGCATGCTGCAGGCCGGAAAAGAGCCGGTGGTGGAAGGCTCCATTGTCAAAGATCTCGGCACGCTGTGGGAACAGAAACTGCCGGCACGGGTACGTGAGCTCGCAGCCTTTCTTGATCCGGAATTGACCAATCGCGCGACACTCGACGAGCAGCTTGCCATTGCCATCACGGTCGCGCCCAAGCTGACCATTCAGGGCGGGACGACGGAAATCTTGCGCGGCATCATCGCCCGTGGCCTCGGCTTGCGATGACGAGGGTGAGATAAGGCCGTGCCCGATATCGGATCCTTGCTTTGGCCGCGATCGGTCGCGGTTGTCGGGGCCTCGTCCAACACGCACGCCCTTCGCGGCCGGATTTTTGAAACCATCAGGGGCCAGCCATTTGCCGGCCGGGTTTATCCGGTCAGCAGGAGCGCGGCGGTTGTCCAAGGCGAGAAAGCCTATGCGTCGATCGACGCCATTCCCGAGCGTCCGGATTTGGCGATCCTGATCGTACCGGCCGAATATGTGATCGCCGATCTGGAGCGCTGCGGCCGCGCCGGAGTAAAGGCGGCGGCCATTCTTTCTTCCGGCTTCGCCGAGGCGGGCGATAGCGGCGCGCAAATGCAGCGAGAAATCGCGGCGATCGCGCAACGCTATGACATGGCGGTGAGCGGCCCCAACTCCGAAGGCTTTACCAACATTCCCGCTGCGCTGTGTGCAAACTTCAGTCCCGCCTCGGATAAAAGCGCCGGCCCGCTCACGCCTGCGCGGCCGTTGGGCGGCGGCCAGATCTCGGTGATCTCGCAGAGCGGCGGTCTCGGCTTCGCGTGCTTCGATCGCGCCCGGCCGCGGCATTTTCTGTTCCGCCACATCGTCACCACCGGCAACGAAGCAGCGCTCGAAGCCTCGGACTTCATCGACTACATGCTCGACGAGGGCGAGACCGACGTTTTTCTGTTGCTGATCGAAGCGATCAAGACGCCGGCCAAGTTCAAGCGCGTAGCCGCCAAGGCTCTGAAGGCGGGCAAGCCGCTGATTGTCGCCAAGATCGGGCAAAGCGAGGCCGGCCGCCGCGCCGTCGCTTCTCACACTGCGGCGCTCGCCGGCACGGCAGCCGCCTACAGTGCGCTGTTCGAGCGCTATGGCTTGATCGAGGCGCGCGACTTTGACGAGATGCTTGATCTCGCGGCCGGTTTCCTTGCCTGCAAGGACCGGTTGCCGAAAGGAAATCGCGTCGGCATTTGCACCGCGTCCGGCGGCGCCGGCATCTGGATGGCCGACGCCTGCGCAGCAGCGGGCCTCGACGTCCCGGTGCTCGACGATGAAACGCGCGCGACGTTGAGCGTGAACGTGCCGGCCTACGGCACCTCGCAAAATCCGGTCGATTTCACCGCGCAGGGCGTGCAGAAGCTCGGCTATGCCGAATTCGCGCGCGTTGTCGCCACCTCACCCGCGATCGACAGCATCGTTGTCGTTATTACTGCGCGCCGCTCAGCTTTTCTGGAAGCCGACTTGCCGAAATTCAAGGAGCTGGCGCGCTCCACCGAGAAGCCGGTCGTGATGTGGACGTACACGCTGCCGTCCGACCGGACGATCGAGATTCTCAATGAGGTCGGCTTTCCCCTGTTCATGACTGCGCCTGGCTGCGCGCGTACGCTCCGAAAGATGGCTGATTACCGGCCACGGCGTGAGTCGGATACGATCACGCTCGAGCCGCAAGCACCTGCGGCCGCACGCCAGGCAGTCGCCGCCGCGCTCGCCAAGTCGCCCGTGGTCATTTGTGAACACCGGGCACGGGCGATGCTCGAGGTGTATGGCGTCGCTGCCGAAAATGCCGGACGGTTGGTGCAATCCGGCGATGAAGCCGTGGCAGCCGCGCGCGACATCGGCGGCCCAGTTGCGCTGAAGGTCCAGTCCGCGGACATTCCTCACAAAACCGACGCTGGCGCGGTTATTCTAAACGTCGAGAGTCCGGGCGACGTACGCGCGGCCTATGACGCCGTGCTCGCGGCTGCCAGGAATTTCACTCCCGGGGCGTATGTCGACGGCGTTCTGGCGCAACGCATGGCGCCTCCCGGACGTGAAGTCATTCTCGGCGTCAGTAACGACTCCACCTTCGGACCGCTGCTGCTGGTCGGGCTCGGCGGCGTGCTGGCCGAAGCGATCGACGACGTAGCGGTCGCGCCTGTGCCGATCGATCAGGCACAAGCGCGCGGCCTGATCGGCCGCCTCAGAAGCGCGAAAATATTCGGCCACTATCGCGGGCTCGCACCGGCCGATGTCGACGCACTATCATTGCTGATGGTGCGGCTGTCGCAGTTCGCTTATGACCATGCCGATGAAATCTCGGCGATTGATCTTAACCCCGTCATCGTGCACAGCGCTGGCCACGGCGTCTCCGTAGTGGACGCGTTGATTGCTAAGCGCGCCGCCGCGCCGCAGTCCCACCACGCTCTCGAAGTGGAAGAGAAAGCTGGGGTTCGATGACCACGTACAGGGACATTGGGGTTGAAAAGCATGGTCACGTCGCAGTGGTCGAACTCCGACGGCCGCCGAATAATTTCTTCGATGCCGCACTGATCGGTGAAATCGCCGCGGCGTTGGAAAGTCTGGACGGCGACGCGGAGTGCCGCGCGCTGGTTCTGGCCGCGCAGGGAAAGGCATTTTGCGCCGGAGCGAACTTCGGCGACCGTGACAGCGACGGTGGCGAAATTCTAAGCGGCCCGAGGCCCGGCGCCGCGCATCTTTACATCGAAGGCAACCGGCTGTTCCGCACCAAAAAACCTATCGTCGCCGCGGTTCACGGTGCCGCGGTCGGCGGCGGTTTGGGTTTGGCCATGGTCGCAGACTTCCGCGTGACCTGTCCCGAAGCGCGGTTCGCCGCAAACTTCACCCGGCTTGGATTTCATCCCGGATTCGGCCTCACCGTTACGCTGCCCGCCGTCATCGGCCCCACCAAGGCCGCGCTGTTGTTCTATACCAGCCGACGCATCGGCGGCGAGGAAGCCCTGAAGCTGGGACTAGCCGACGTGCTGGTGCCGCACGACAAGGTGCGCGAGGCGGCCCTGTCGCTCGCCGCAGAGATCGCCGAAAATTCGCCGCTCGGGCTGATTGCTACGCGCGCAACGCTTCGCGGCGACCTCGCCGACCGGGTGCGCGTGGCGACCGAGCGAGAACTCGCCGAGCAAACGCGGCTGCGCCAGACCGAAGATTTCAAGGAGGGCGTTAAGGCGATGGCCGAACGCCGCCGGCCGAATTTCAACAATCGGTAACGGGACTGGCTGAACATGAACTCGCAATCGTCGGACGCTGGTGCTGAGGAGATTGGAACGTCACCGACTGGCGAAGGCCGACGTACCGGCGTCACGATGCTCGAATTGCGCTACGGCCTCGAAGACAAACCCCCGCCGCCGGCTGCGGTGCTGTTCGCTCTCCAGCACATCCTGGTGATGTTCACCGCCATGATCGCCTCGCCGCTCGTGATCGGTCAGCTGCTCGATCTGACGCCGGAATTGCGGGCCGCGATGGTCACGGGCGTCATGCTGGGCTGCGGCATCGGCACAATCATCTCCGCGCTGGGACTCGGTTTCGTCGGCGCGCGGTTGCCACTCGTCCTCGGCGGCTTCGCCGTCTACATCAGCCCGGTCGTTGCGATGGCCAAGGCGTCGAGCCTTGCCGGCGCCAGCACGGCTATGATCATCGGCGGAGTAGCGCTTTTCCTCGTCAGTCCGATCATCGGCAAGATGCGGGCCCTGTTTCCGCCCGTGGTGGTCGGCACCCTGCTCGTCATCACCGGCATTACGCTTGTCAGGATAGCCGTCAATATCGCCGCCGGCGTCAACACGCCCTATGCCGGCAATCCGCTCGCGATTGCCCTCGTTGTCGGCAGCATCGTGCTGATCCTGGCGATCAATCGGCTGACGAGAGGTTTTCCGCGCACTCTGTCCGTGTTCATCGCGCTCGTCGTGCTTTATCTGATTTCGATACCTCTGGGACTCGCGGACTTCGCGCCCGTAACCGCTGCAGCCTGGTTTCGGCTTCCGCGCGTCGCGCCCTATGGCTGGTTCACGTGGCCGGATGCCTCCGGCCTGATCGTCGTGATCGTCTACCATCTGGTCGCGGCGATCTACACCATGAGCATCACGCTCGCATTATGCAAAATGCTCGGAGTCGAAGGCACGGAGCGCCGTGTCCGTGGCGCCGTCGCCGCCGACGGCCTCGGGTCGGCGATTGCCGCGTTGTTCGGCGGCGTTCCGCTGATCTCCTACGATCAAAACGTCGGCGCCATTTCGCTGACCGGCGTCGGCAGCCGCTTCGTCGTCGCCATCGCCGGGATCATTCTGATCCTGATGGCGCTCGTCCCGAAAGTGGGAGCGGTGATCGCGATCGTACCGCCCTTCGTTCTCGGCGGGACGCTCATCTTTATGTTCGGGATGATCGCGGCTATCGGCGTCGGCATTCTCGCCGACGCCCTGAAGAGTCAGCGTGACCTCTTGCTGCTCGCCGCCTCTGTAAGCCTTGGCATGGCCGTCAACTTCGCGCCGCCCGCGGTGTTCGCAAGTGTCACGCCGTCGCTGCGCATTCTCGCGTCCGACGGCATCGTGGTCGGAACGGTCGTCGCAGTCTTGCTCAACCTGGTGCTACCGAACGACGGATAAGATGGGAGCTTCACGTTATGTCAGTCAGGACTGAAAAAGACGGATCGGTCTGGACCGTGATTCACGATCGGCCCGAAGCCCGCAACGCCATGGACCCGGCGAGCGCCGACGCGCTGACGCAAGCCTTTCTTGAATTCGACGCCGACAAGAGCGCATCCGTCGCCGTATTCTACGGCGCGGGCGGAGCGTTCTGCGCCGGCTGGGACCTCAAATATGTCTCGACGCTGAATGCCGACTATCCGCTCGGCGAACTCGATATCCCGCCCGCAGGCCCGCGGGGCAATGGCGGAGAAATTCCACGCGGCCCCCTTGGGCCGTCGCGGCTGGAGCTCGACAAGCCGGTCATCGCCGCGATCGAGGGACCGGCGGTGGCCGGCGGAATGGAATTGGGGCTGTGGTGTGATTTTCGCGTCATGGCTAAAGAGTCGTATTTCGGTGTTTATTGCCGCCGTTGGGGCGTTCCGCTCATCGACGGCGGCACCGTGCGATTACCGCGCATCGTCGGCCAGAGCCGGGCGCTGGAAATCATTCTGACGGGACGGAAAGTTCCGGCCGAAGAATGTCTCGGCATCGGTCTGTGCGAATACATCACGCCAAAAGGCGGAGCGCGGCAAAAGGCGGAAGAACTCGCCCGCGAAATAGCCCGCTTTCCGCAGGTTTGTGTGCGCGCCGATCGCCGCTCCGCAATCAAGAGTCACGGACTGCCGGTGCGCGATGCGCTCATTCAGGAGTGGTACAACGGCCGCGAGGCGCTGATCAAAGATGGCGTCGCCGGTGCGGACCGTTTCAAGAATGGAATGGGCCGGCACGGCGATTTCGAGAAGATCCGCTAGCCCGCTCAGCCCGCCAGTACGGTTAAAAAACCGTCGACGATTTCCCGCAGGGCGCGCGGCTTCGCCCGCATACGACCGCGGATGGCCGGCGCGGCGACGCCACGTGGATAACACCGGACTAACACCGGCCCAGTTCCGTTAATGCGTTGATCGGATTCAATAAGTCGACCTTCACATTTACTTGGTGGAGACACCTTTAAGTCATATTGGCGAGTGGCATTTTCGGCTTTTTTGGGTTTGCTGGCGGTACCAGACAAATGAGTCTCGCGTTGCGCGATCGCCAATCCGGACACGATGCGCTGCCGGCGGAAATCTATCTTCCGCTGGTCGACTCGCTTTTTCAGGACGTGCGGACTCTGATCACCGGCAGCGTCTTCGTCACTGTTTCAATCCTGCTCACCTATTGGAAGACCGGCGAACCCGTCCTGTTGTACTGCGCGTTGGCGGTCCTTGTGGTCGGCGCGGCGCGCGCCTTGGTGATGCGCGCCTACGCGCGCGCCCGCGACACCGTCAAGACGTCGGAGATCGCGCGCCGCTGGGAATACCGTTACGCCGCGGGCGCATCGGCCTCCGTCGCGATTCTCGGCTTCTGGTGCTACGCCGCTTTCGCCTGGACGCACGATCCGTTTGCCCATCTGGTCAGCTTCTCGATGACCATCGCATATACGATGGGAATATTCGGGCGAAACTTCGGCAGCGCCCGTTTCGTCGTAGTGCAGATCTTCTGCGCATGGGCGCCGATGACGGCCGCGTTGCTGCTTTACGGCAACGTCTTTCACTGGGTTTTCGCCGGCCTGCTCATTCCGTTCTTTTTGACGTTGAAGCTGATCGCCGAAAAGCTGCGACGCACGCTGCTTGATGCCGTGATTACTTCGCGCGACATGTCGCTCTTGGCCAAGCGCTTCGATACGGCGCTCAACAACATGCCGCACGGCCTGTGCATGTTCGATTCGAAGCGCCTCATCGTGGTGTCCAATCAAAAACTGAACCAGCAGATGGGGCTGGCGCCCGATTCGGAGCTGAAAGGCCTCAGCGTACGCGCTTGGGTGGAGAGCGTGGCGAAAGCGAGTTTGATCTCCGCCGAAAGCGCCGAGGAATTGATTGCACGCCTCGACGAGCGCCTTTCCGGCAGGCAGGACGCCCCATTCACCGTCGGATTGCTCAACGGCAAGACTTTGGAATTCACCGTGCAGCCGATGGAAAACGGCGGCATGGTCGTGCTGACCGAAGACATCACCGAACGCAAGGTGGCGGAAGCCAAGATCAACCACCTGGCCCGGTTCGACGCGCTTACCGGCCTGCCAAACCGCACGGTGTTGCGCGACCGCATGGAACGCGCGCTCAGCGAATGGCGCCCGGACAATATGTGCGCGATCCACTTCATCGATCTCGATCAGTTCAAGCAGGTCAACGACACGCTGGGCCACACCAGAGGCGACATGCTTCTGGAAGCGGTCGCCGAACGCCTGCGCTCCGCCATCCGCGAGGTCGACGTCATCTCACGGTTCGGCGGCGACGAGTTCGTCGTCTTGCAGACGTCGCTGAAATCGCTGGAGCAGGGTGAATCGCTCGCTGCGCGCATTTTGAACACGCTTGGCGGCACCTACGATCTCGATGGGCATAAGGTCGTGGTCACCGCAAGCATCGGCATCGCCGCGGCCAAAACACCGCTCGATCCCGATCAATTCCTGCGCAACGCCGATCTCGCGCTCTATCAGGCGAAGTCCGACGGACGCGGCACCTGGCGCTGGTTCGAGACCAAGATGGAGTCCAACGCGCAGGCGCGAAGAAATCTTGAATTTGATTTGCGCAAGGCGCTCGAGACGGAAGCCTTCGAACTCTATTACCAGCCGCTGTTCAATCTAAAGAGCAAGCGCATCGTCGC
>DASXDP010000167.1:0-34147 GCA_036490575.1 Xanthobacteraceae bacterium | reverse complement strand
CGTCAAATACGAGGAGGTGTACCTGCGAGCCTACGACAGCGTCAGCGACGCTCGTTCTTCACTCGGCCGCTACCTGGACTTCTACAACAGCCGCAGACCACATTCGAGCCTTGACGGCACGACACCTGATCGAGCCTACTGAGCACCACCGCTGCCCTTCCGCTTGGCAGCCTAACCCTGGCAGAGATTCCACTTATCGAGGCGGAAAATCTGTTCAGATAACCGGGACCACCTCAGTTCGCGACCGTGGCACACGTTGCCGCGCCAAGCGCAGAAAGTGAACGCGGAAATTGATTAGTGCATGACGTCCCGCCGTACTTCCCTACTGAACCGCTTGCGTTTGTGAGCAATAGTGCGCTGACGACATTCGAAACGCCGAGACTTGTAGTGGTGGCGTTCGTGGTGGTCGCATTGTTCGCAATCAATGTCGTCGAAGCGTAAAGGCCATTCTCAAACCATATGGGTTTGCTGGCGGTGGTCGAGGCCACAACAATCTGATTGAAGTCGGTGGCTGTGGTGAACGGATAGCCGAACGTCGCATAGGTGCCGGCAACCTGTGCGCCGATGGTGTTGTAGCTGACAGTGAGTGCCCCCGAGCCGTTGAAAGTAGAACCGCTAGATGCGCCGGAACCGGAGTTGTTGAAGGTAATGGCGTTGGCGACCGAACCTGCACTTCCGCTAACGCTTCCGGTAATGGTGTGCGCGAAAGTATCGAAGTCTGAGAAGAGCGTGGAGGACGCAGCGGTGATTGTTTTGGAATCTCCGAGGTTAAACGTGGTGCTATTGACAGTAATGGAGGAGTTTTGAAGGGCGCCGTTCGGTAGGTCAAGCGACGACGAGGCGACCGTAGTAAGAATTCCAGAGTGGTCGGTATATACCAAGCTATCTGCGGTGAGGCTGAGCGCAGTTTGAAAATGGGATGGCGAAAATGTCTGCCATGTGCCGGCGAAGTTGCTCGATGAGTTGGTGAAAAGGTCGACGCCGCTGAAGGTGTTACTGTCGCTCAGGAGCGTTGAGGAGGCGATAATCGGTGTGCCGGTTAGCTGCGAGTAGGGCAGAGAGAGACTGGGCAGCGTTGCGATCGATTTGACAGAAGTGGTGCCAGCGAGATCAGTAATAAACCGGACGTCGGAGCGTGCGTTCGTAAAATAAAGATTGCTTCCTTCAGTGACATTGGAGGTCGTCTTTGTGGTTAGCCAATAGTCTGCGGAGGTCGTCGCAAAACCGGAGCCGCCGCTACCCGATCCGCACAACGATCCTGTGGCCGAAATCCAACCATTCGATGCAATCGTTAAGCAGCCGGTCGAGGACGTAGCCAAGCCGGGGACTAAAAGCCCGTATGCGTTGCTGAGAGGCTGAAGGTAGTTGGCGCCTGCGGTCTTCCATTGCTGCAACTGGCTGATGCCTTGCGCAGAAGCGAGGAAAGGAAAAAAAGCAAATGCAATTATCGATGCTGTAATAAGTAGTCGTTTCATTTTTTCATGAGGTGCCTCACCTCAGCGACGCCGGGCGCAGGCGTCTGCTTCGGAGCTACGAGCTTTGAAAGAGGAATAGTGAGTTCTTGCTTGCTCATGAGGTCGGTGATGCCGCTCTCGACACGTGCAAGCAGTTCCGGTGCCACGCCTTTGAACGCGGCTTGCTGGGCGCTCACAACTCCGGCCCCGACTCGCTGGATGTGCGTACGCAAGGCGGCGATATCAGATGCGAGATTCGACAGAAAACCCATAACGCGGGACAAATCCAGCTTTTCGGGCGGAGGGATTGCGTCGACGGCTTTGCGTACGTCCGCTATCGAGGCCGACAGCGCGCTCGTGTCGATTTCCTTTGGTACGCGGTTTATCTCGCGCTGAAGCGCGCCTATAGCGCCAAAAAGGGCGTCAAACGGGTATTCAGGCGCCGGAGGCGGCGGCGGTATCGCCGCAATAGCTGCGCGGCTTTCCTCGCGTACCATGTCGCGTATGGCGCCATAGTCGAGAGGCGGAATGATTATCTGCGGCTTTACGAGAAAATACTGCTCTTGCTCCTCGTAGTCGGTCGATTTGGTGCCGTAATCGCTGTCCGTATAGACGCTCGCGACAGCCACGATGCTACGTCCGATGCCTGTGGAATCGGGCGGCGCTTGGATGGTCGCGGTGAAAAGGTGGGCGTTGTTCGAAGACTGGCTGAGTTCGACGGTGGCAAGAGCGGCGCCCGTGCGCAAATCATAAATCACGGCCTGCACGTAGTAGTCGTGTTGTCGAGAGGGTTGCGGAGAAAGTAGAAAAGATCGAAAGGCTCGCCGGGCGAGATTTGAGAAGGAAAAACCTGCATAGCCTAACGGTAGGCCAATGAACGGGTTTGTAACGCTAGCCCGTAAGCTTATCGAGAACGCGCTCCATTACCTTAGAATTGTTTTGCAGTGCGGAGGTACTGGAGATGAGCTGCGCAGTGATATTTGTGCGAACCTCCTCCTCAAGCACTCGAAATGCCTTGTCCCGTTCGTCGAGCTGGCGTGCATGTGCTTGGTCCTTCCACCACATGATGAGAATTGCAAATCCTGCGACGCCTAAGTTTGCAATAGCAGAAAGGTCCATGGCTAGAAGTCGGTGACGGTAAGCGTGGCTCCGCTAGCAGGCGCAATGCAGTGGATGGCGCCGCGGTACATCTTATCGAGCGTAAATTCTTTCGATGAACTGGCGAGAATAGAGAACCCCGAGTAGAGCGTGGCAGGGCGGTCGCCGAAATTGCAGGACACGACCTTTGGCGTGCTTGTCGCGCCGCTGACGTTATCGATTTGAAGATACTGTCGTCCTGTGCTGCTCGCGACCACAAGCGTGTCGCTGGAGTTCACGTAGACGACCGTTGAGTTCGGATATTGAGGGAGAATGTTGTCGGAAGCGCTCCCGAACGACTCTGGTGCGGCGGGTGCCGTTGCGCGTTCGTACATGAGCGTCACGGCTGCGCTGAGCCCGCATCCGATTGCGATGATGGCGATAGCGAGAAGAAATTCTTTGATTTTCATGGGAGTTATGTGCTTCCGAGCCTCGCTGTGCGGCCCATTGCGAGCCGCACGAGAGGCCAAGAAGGCTGATAATTAGCGAATGATGATGTACTGGGTGCTCGACGCGACCGACGCCGGTATGACCGCGCTGGCGCCAGTATCGTTTACTATGCGCAGCGTAGCGTAGCCCGGCGTCGAAGAGGCAGAGGCCGAGACCACTTCCCAGCCGCCATAGAGAGCAGTGGAGGTTGCGAACATCCCGAAGACCAGGTCACCGGGCTGTATGCCCGAGACGGCGATATCCGCGGCGACCGTTGAAGTGGCCGCGACGGTGTAGCTGCTCATAATGAGCGCTGCCGTTCCTTTGAGGACCTGATAAATGGGCGAACCGCTGCCTACAGTTAGGCCGCCTCCGTTGGTGCCATTGCCGTACTGATACATGCCAGCTTGGTAAGCGTTCACACCGCCGTAGGCGGGGCTCACAGCACGTACTACGAAGAACCCTACTACTGCGACCGCCAGGACGGCGACAATAGCGCCGATGATCTTGGTTGTGGTCATATTAAGCAGTCAGATTAAGCGTGAACGTTCGAGTAAGTGGCGAAGCTGGCGTTGTCGGCGCGAATTTTAAGGACGATGATGGCACGCGCTTGGTCTTTGAAGACCTTGTTGTCGTAGACCGTCCACATCACGTAGTCGCGCGCAATGCTGTTCGAGACCGGGTTCTCATAGATCTCCGGGTCCTGGCGCACAGCGAGCGAGACGTTTTTCGCCACCATGAAGATTGAGCTGACGATCTGGAGCGGCGCGGTGGCCGTTGTGGCGAAGCCGTTGGAAGCCGACGTGAGCGAGTTGCTCAGCGTCTGCTTGCCGGTGCCTTTGAGCACAATATCGACCGAGGCGCTGTTGGCCGTCGCCGAGAGGCCATGGAGGGCGTCGCTCTTGGCGATGGTGTAGCCGTTCTCGCTGATGGTATCGCTCGACGAGAAGCCCTGGAACGTCGCAGTGGTGGTCGTGAGCGCGTTGAGCGCCGCAGCGACACTAGTGCAGGTTGTCCCAAAGTCCACGCCGATCACGATGTCGCCATCAGCGGCGAGAGCCGACTTGAAGCGGAGGGTCACCCCCTTGATGGTGAAGGTATCGCCATCGGTCGGGTTGACGCCGAGTGCCAAGCGGGCCGTCATCGAGAGGTTGGTCGAGACGAACAGGTTGAAGTTGCCGAACTGGCCTTTGAAGCCGTTGGTCTGCACCTGGTCGCCGCCTGGTGTCATGCGGGCCATGAAGTACTGCTGGATGATGGTCCACACCTGAGGCGGAATTATCCAGCTCAACATGCCTCCGTAATCCTCGTAAGCGAGCTTACCGAAGGTGGTGTTGGTGTTGTACACGACGTTGGCGCCCATGAACTTCTCCATCGCAAGCACCGGAATGTTCGCGATATTGGAGATGCTGACCGAAAGGCCGTTTCCGGCCGTGCCGCCAAATGAGCCGTCGTCGATGGTCTGACCCGCGTTCGCACGGCAGGCATCAAGCGTATCGCCGTCAATCTCTTGATAGATGGCGTTGGCGAGCTGTTTGCCGTACGACTCCGTGACGTTGAGGTCCGTCATCAGCACCGTGGGCTTCACGATGCGTACGGATGCCTCACGTTGTTTGCTGATCTGAAACGTCTCGTTCGCTTCAGAGTAGGTCTGAACGTTGTACGCACCGTCGGTACCAAGCGTCTTCGAGAAGATCGGATTGTTGCGATAGCGGCGGTTGACCGTATCGCCGACCTGAAGACCGGCGGTGAACTGCAGGTCGGCTATGACCGGGTAAACCGGCACAGCCCAGTTGGACTTCTGGTACTCATTGGTCCAAACCTGCTTATAACTAAATGTGTTTGCCACATTGGTAGTGAGTTACGCGGCCTATCTTCGACTATTGAGCTTTGCGCACCTCGTAGGACTGTTTGGGAGCTTTCAATGCGTCTGCGACCTGAGCTGGAGTGACTGAACCCTTCGAGAAATCGACAGGTGCTTCAGGCTCTCCTTCAGCTTTGCCGCCGCCGCGCTCAAATGAGGGCTTCTTGGGCGAAATGAGCTTGGAGAGCGCCTCTCGCTCAGACCAGACGATGTAGCCCACCTCTTTGTCGTGATACCGCTCAGTATGAGCGAGCTTCACGATCTCATTCATGACGTTCTGCGTTTCGGCATCGTCATGAACTTCGAATCCGAGGTCTTTGAGCTGAGCTTTTACTGTGGGACCTTGCGAGAGAATCTCCTGATCCTCCGCAGCGCGCGCTTGCTTGGAGCGCCACTCGCGCAGTTCGCCGAGGTCAGCCTTATCCTGGTCGGATAGCTTCGCGGTCGGAATACGTTTGGCGATGATCTCGGCGAGCCTGCTGAGGCTCTTCGGGTCGATTTCATTCTCCTGTGCAAAGGCTTCCAATTCGTCGGCCGGTGCGGGTTTGTCCGCGGGTTTCTCGTCCTTGGGCTTTGGAGCCGGCGTGTGCTGCGCGAGCTGTTGCAGCTCCTCCAGCGACTCCTTGCCGGTCAGCTCGATGCCTTGGGCCTGCAGCGCTGCTATTGCGATCGCTTTAAAGTCCTTAACCTCCTGCTTCTTGTCCTTGAGGTCGTCGTAGATAGACCGTTTCTTTGGTAATGGTGGTGGCGGGTCCGCAGGCTTATCGACTGGCTTCTCTTCCGGCTTCTCCTCGGGCTTGGGCTCGGGAGTAGACTTTTCCTCCGGCTTGGGGGGCTCCGCGTCTGCGGGCTTTTCCTCGGGTTTCGGAGGCTCGGGCTCGTGAGGTTGTGGCTCTGCGCCCGGCGGATAGTGAAGGTCGTCCTGGTCCATGCGTCCCGTTTATTGCCTCGGGGTAGAGGGCCAGGTTTTATCCGTCACTCCTGGAACGGTCCCCAATAAAGCCGCTGGGGGCGGGAAGCGCCGAATGGCACTTATGGCGACCGCGGAGATTCCGCGGGCGCTAAAGGGCTACTCGTCGTCAGTATCCTCGTCGTCGGACTCGTCCGCCTCGTTCTCGTCGTCCTCAGGCTCGTCAATGAGCGACGCCTTATTGGTCTTCTTGAACTCGTCGGCGACATCTTTGTAGTCGTCACCGTGCACCTCCTTTGAGAAGACGCGCTCCACAGGCTCGCCCTTGTGGTTACGGTGCTTCACAACGATCTCATCCTTCTTTTTCTTAGCCATGAAATGGTTATTATTGCTAATTGCCCTGATTCTCGGACACACGCTGGATTTGTAACGGGATGATGACCGCGCAGGAACGCAGAATTACCTGGGAATTGGGCAGTATCTATCTTGCCTACGTCGTGATCATCGGAGCGGTAAAGATGTCTGGTGGCTGGGGCACGGTCCCGCAATGGCTGACGGTCCTTATTGCTTTCGGCGCCGCTGTCATCGCGGTTATCTCGATCCGAACGCAGCGAGATTTGGCGCGCAAACGGGCGGCGATCGATTTTTTCCTTAAAACAGAGATGGACTCATCCGCCGTAAAGGCTTTTGACGAGTACAGCACAATTCACGTGGAAATCAAAAGTATAGACGATGTAAAGAAGTTTTACGACGATAAGAAAAATAATGAAGTCGAAAAGGTGTTGCGCTGCTTGGGTATTCACGAACTTGTCGCGGTTGGCGTGGGAAAGAAAGTATTTGATGAAGATGTGTGTTTCGAGTTTTGGGCTGACGAGCTTATGGATGCATATTTCTGTTGGAGACCAATGATTGAATATATGAGAGAAAAGGACAAGAGCGTATTCGCGTTCGCTGAACTAGAGAAGACTGCTGAAGCATGGAAGAAGAGAGACGAACGAGCAGTGCGCGAACGAAGTGCGCTACGCGGCTAACTCGGCCGCCAATTCACGGTCGAGCTGACTAAGCTCGCTCTCATAGTCCTTGGCTACCGTCCGTATGACCCATAGACGCGCTTCGATGACGAACCAGCATTCGGCGCGGGCGTCATCGCTCAGGGTGCGTTCTGTCGCAAGTTTGACGCGCATGGCCAAAATATCCTTGCGGCATAAGGCCAAAAGCTCTCGCGTGATTTCGAGGCCAGCATAGTCCTGCTTTTTCAGCAGCTCGGAGACACGGTGCTCATCCGCCGCTATGCGTTCAATATCCTCGGGATATAACTCTTTGAGCTTGGCCAGTTTTTCGAAAAGGTTCATTGCAACATGGGCGCGGCGGCCTGATTAACGACGGCTGCGGGCGACGGTGCGGCTGGTTGCGCCGGATTCGCGGGATTGGCAGGTTGGGCGCCAGGTGCGGGAGGGTTCGGTTGGGCAGCCGCGGCAGCTTGCGGCGCCGCGCTCAACATATTTTCTTTCGTTATCTGGGCGTGCGCCATCTGGTATTTCATCAGGATGGTGAACTTGCGATTGCCGAGCGTGTTACGGTTATTCACCGCGAAGTCGTGGATGATTTTCATGAAGCGCGTAGTCGCGCCATAGAACATCTCGGGCTTTTGGTTATGCTGGACGGCTTGGATGGCCTCATGCGCGCGAGCCGTCTCTTCCTTGTCGCCATAATTGTTCGTGTCGAGCGCGACCTTGATTTCGGCGTCCTCATACTCGCCGCCAGATCGCAGCAGTTCCTCGGCGCGCCAGCGTGAATTGATGGTAGGAGCGAGTAGGGGGTCGACCCCGATAGCACCAAGGACCTTCATGCGCGCCTCTTTCTTGAGGGTATTGTTCTGCATCTCGATGGCAGATGACGTTATCTTCACATCCACGTCGGCGTACAGGTCGAGGTCAGTGCGGCGGATGACGGGTTCCCATCCTTCACCTTCAATACCGAGGAATTTCAGGGCTACCTTGGCGGGCATGTGGTCTTTGCAGCCTTGTACGAAGAGCTTTGCCACTTCGCCCATAGCTTCGGTATAGGACGATGAACGCAAAAGGAAGCGCTTGGCCAGCGCTTGTTGCTCAGCCAGCACGACCGTGGCTCGCTTGCTCACACCTTGCGATGCACCCATGGCAAGGTCGGTGACGCCGACATTCTGGCCGGTGTTGCTCTGTATCCAGTCAATGAGATTGATGGTGCCTTGAAGCTGCGCGGTTTCAAAGCTGAATATGCCATCCTCGATGCGTTTGCCGGCGGGCACCGTGACCGGGACCAGTGCATCAGGGCGCGTCTGCGCTTGGTCGAGCTTGGTAACGTCCTTAAACATCTCCACGTCGTAGCCGCGGGCGCTGTAGTTGCTTTTCTCGCGGTTGAGCAGCTCCTGGTTAAACAGGGTATGGGTCGCGTCTGCCACGCCGTAAATATCGTCGGCGAAGCTCTTGGATATAAAATTCTTGTTATCCTCGTGCGTTGCCCAGCTCACCCACGGATCAAGGCTAGATGATGCGACGTTGCTAAATTTGTCGAAGCGGACCCACTTCTGATACCACGGCGAAAAGACGATGTAGTAGGGCGTGCCGCCGACCACAATGCGCATTTCGACGAGCTTGAACCGCTGCTCACCGAGATACGTGTTCGCCTCGGGCGACAGGCCCATGGCTTTAAATTTCGCCAGTGCAGCTTTCGCTTCCTCACCTCCGTCGAACGTGGGGTCATAATCATGTCCCCCGGCTACCTTCAACAGTTCCGCAACCTGGCTCTTGTCGTACATCGAGGTATTAAGGTCATCTTTGGAGCGTGTGATATCCTGTCGCCCCGCATAGAGATGAGTGGGCCAATGGCCGCCGCCCGTCGGCTGGAAAAGCGCGTCCTCCAATTCGAATACCTCAAAACAATTACGATAGTCGGGGTCCGAAATAGCGTAGTTGGCCATGAACCCACGGCCCGAAAAGAGCGCATTCGAGCGATCTTGGCGTGTTTTGAGGAAGAATTTGGCGTTGGGCGCGACCGAATTAATTTCCATCTGAAATAGGGCGTCGAGCTTATGCACGGCGATGTAATCGGCGGGTTCTTGCTCGGTCAGCTTGACGGCAAGGTCATCGTTGAGCGAAGCCTGAATGGTGTCCATCAAGCCGGAGAATACGGGCAAGACGACATTGAACGGCTGGCGGTATTTCTTGCGAACCTTGCCCGCGTACAGGTCGCGGTAGAGCTGGACGCGCTGAAGGCGCGGCTGCTTGAAGCGATTGACGTTCGCAACGATGCGAACGCACCGTTGCAGCACGTCGTCGGCGAGGGGTTTAACGCCCTTGTCTTTGGTTCCGGTCCCGTCTGTGAGCGTGGCGTCCTGCGCCGCGTAATCCATGCCTAGAGGCTACGCGACAGCAGTACTTTGTAACGAGGGTCGCTCCACACGCCATTGGCGCACGACGCACGTGTTGCACAGGCCGTGGCTATGGAACTTCACGACTGACCACGGCAAGAGGCAGCCGCCGCACACGGCGTTCAAACTCTCGGGGTGGCAGATGCGGCAACGCGCATGCTTTACGATGAGCGGGATGAGGAGAGTGTCATTTGGCTTGCGCACGACGTGGAGATGGTCGCACTCGTCAAATCGGATGATGAGGCGATGAAAGGCCATGCGTTCATTTTACGTGCCGATTGTGGGTGTCTCGTAGGGCGGCTGTTCATAACCGATAGGCTGGCCGGTCTTGTGCCGACACATGGGGCAGTTGGCGAGCGCGGCAATCTTGTAGAACCACCCACATTTCTTGCAGTTGCCCCACTCCTTACTTTGCAATTTTGTCAGTGTATCGCGGTCGCTCATAGGCTCGTCGGTTCGAAGTCCGGTTGCTTGTATTCCTCAAGTGCCTGCTTCACGCGCGCATATTTGCGCATTTCCCACGTGATCGCGCACGCCATCATGAGGTCGAAGTGATTGGTGAAGTGGCCGACGCGGGTACGGCCTAGGTCGTCGGCGTCGGTATGGGTGAAGCTGCGCATCTCTCGGAGAATGCGCTCGTCGTTGATGACCAAGAGGCCGTCTTCAACTGCTGTTCGTAAATCATTGAGGATAACGTATTTCGTCGCGCTGTTCGTTTCCCAGCCCAGCTCGCCGCTGCCGAGCGGTTGGTCGCTGATGCGGTCGAGCGGCACTTGCCGGTAAATGTCGTCGGCTTTGTAAATCATTTTTAACGTCGTCAGGCACGAACCGCCGCTCTCACTGTTCTTTTCAGGCGCAATCAAACACGATCCGAACAAATCGGCCTGTCTTTTTAACTCGTATGCAAACTGATCTGCGGGAATGTGATTGTTAGCGTACGAGGCGATCTGGCGCGCGGGGATAGTGCTGAAATCAATAAGCACGGACGTACTGTGGTCGTTGCCATTCCCTTTTCCTGTGTCCGCCCCAAGCGCGTATCGATGCGCGGGGTTGTACTCTGCCCACAGGTAGAGCCCAGCCTTTTGCTCCCGCGATTCGCTGCAGGCGGCAGTAAGCCGCTCAATGGCACTGCGGTCGAAGAACGGCGATCCGGCCGCGCCTGGGTCAAGGAGCATTTCGACCTCGTAGACCCGCCGTCCTCCCGCGTTGAGTTCCCGCCGTTTGGATTCAAGCGATATCTTGCGTTTGCTCGGGTCCGCGATGCCGTCGTTGGCGACAACCGCCTCAGCGTCGGTTTTGACATATTTGTCGGGCCAGGCGAGTACCCCCTGCCGGCTCACGACGGGGATAAAGCGAACATGTCCGCCCGCACCATCAACGGCTTTGCGGATATAGCCCATTACCCCGTGTTCAATAATGAAGTTGCCAAGCGTCAGCGAAGCTCCGTGAGCGGCCATGCCGCCCTTTGCCTCGTCAAGCAGCCGTATGATCTTTTCGGTGATGGCTGGCGAATCGGCGGTGATAGCGTTCTCCAGGTCGTCTCGGAGGACAAAGTCGGGGCGATACTGCTGGTAGAGGCGACCGCGCATTGGCGTAAGAGCCGTATGGGCTTCGACCCGTATGCGGTTGTTGGTAACAAAGTTGCTGATCCGCTTGAGCGTGGCCTCCTCTTTCGTGCGCGGCTTGTTGTAAAGCTGCCCAAAGTCCGCAACAAGCAGGTCGTTCGTTTGTAGCTCGGTGACCACGTCGAAGAGAATGCTCTCGGAGTTGTTCTTATCGTAGCAATCCACGTTGATGTAGAGCCGTTCACCCCAGTGGCTTACGTCCTCCCCTTGTTCCCGTAGCGCGTCTATCACGACCTTGCGGGCGATGAGCCAGACTACAGCGATTTTCGCGTCGGATGTCTTCGCGCTCTCGCGGAATGCCATCCAGATCGCCTCTTTTATGAGTCCACTGACGAGGTCTTCAACATCCTGGTCGAAGTCGTCATGAAACGGCGCCGGCTTGAACGTCAGGTACTTGGTGAAATAGTAGAGCTTGAACAGGCGAAAAGACTTGGCGCAGGCATAGATACGCTCCTCGCGCGTGCCACTAAGCAGCAGGTCTATTTTGTCCTTGGTGAGCTTCATTCATGCGTTTAGTCCTCGAATAGCTCATCAATGCGATGGCGTACCTCGGCTGCGATGGCGATGTTGTGCGTTGGCTTCCCTCCGAGGAGCTGAATGGCGTGTGTCATAGCCTCCATCGACTTGCGCAGTTCGTCGTAGGTGGCGTCGTCGAGCTTCAAGTCCATCTGGTCCATCACCATCATACGGTGACGCTCCATCCAGTTGAGCGTGTCCTTGAGATGCGGCTTGATGCCGGCCATTATATTAGTCTGCTGGCGGGCACTCTCGGCTGAGTAACCAGCTTTCAATAGAATCTCTTCCACCTTCATCGTTCCCCCACCGATGACATTGGCGACGAACAGGTCAATAGCGCGCTGCTGCTGCGGCGTGATGTAGGGTTTGCGCGTTTGAACCCCTCTGGCCATGACTATTGTTTGCGCAGGTCGTCGATGCGCCTCTGTGCGATTTCCGCTTTTATGTCTTGGAGGTCGATGCCTTTTTCGAGCTGCCTGATGACGGTATCAACCTCATCGTATTTGCCCTTATTTTTCACGGGGTTGAGGTCGGCCAGCTCGCGTTTGGCCACCTGGCGGCCAATCACCTGCTGCTGCTTGGCCATGCGGTTAGCGATGAGCATTTTTTGTAGTTCGTCGATCTCGTGCTCGGGCGTGAAGACACCGTCTTCGAAGAAAATAAAGAGGCGATCGTTGATAATATTGAGGTCGCCGCTCGGCCTTTGCTTGGCCATAAACTCGTTGGCGGCTTTCTCTTCTTTGGGGAGCTGGAACGTTTTAAGCTGGAGCATTGCAAAAATGAGCAAATGATAATGACAACAGTGTAGCATGCGCTTAAATAGGCCGGGGCGTCGATGGGGATAGAAATGGCTGATGATGCCCAACCTGATTTGCTGGCCGACTTTTACGGCAATCCGAAATATGAAGAGAGGGTTGTCATTTTATATGATGTTCTCGGGTGGCGAAATCATATCAAAGCTGCCGGCCAAGACGCGGAGAGAGTGGGGCGGCTTCGTCGATTATTGCTGCGCCATTCCCGGATGTTGTCTTTACGCCGCGAGCTATTTCAGACGAGAGTCAGTACGTTTTCGGATAATATAGTCATTACGCAAGTGCCATCTGATAAATGGGATGATCCGTCAGAAAAATCAGCCCTTCTTATTCTGCAGTGGGCATTTTTACAGATTGCTGCTGCTATGGAAGGTTTCCTTCTAAGAGGGGGCGTAACGATTGGTGATATAGTCCACGACAACGAAGTGGTATTTGGACCGGGGCTGAACCGCGCCTATCAGCTTGAAAGCGAAGTGGCTAACTATCCGCGGTTTATTGTCGATGAAGGCATTTCGGAACGTTTCAACTTAGGTAGTTTGCCAGTTATCGAGAATGGAGTACGCTTTTTAGATCCATTCAGGGTCGATTTTTGCGACTTTATGCTTAGCCAAAAAACCGGTTGGAATGCCGAAGGCGCGCTTGCCGCTGGGTTGCCTCCGGGTAAGCGAGAAGTACTAAGTAGGTTGAATGGCTTTGTTGTTCTCAAAGCAATTGTGGATGAATTAAAGACGCAAATAAGAGCGCCAGTCGACGATAGAATATATGAAAAAGTGTCATGGCTGTTTGACCGCGTCGCCAAGCAGCTCGGAGTGCCGCGATCAAATTCTTACCCGCGCGTCTATCCGTAGCTATTTAGAGGGTTGAGTGAAATTGCCAGAGAGCCGTTGATACAACGTTCGTAAGACGGGATTGTTGGCGAGAAGTGCCGCGCGCTGAGTAGTCCCGACTTTGTTCAAGAATTGAGCCACGCGCGTCTTTGCGGCCGTCGAGCCGGCGAGTTTGGCTAGTCCGCCCACACCCAATTCACCCACGAGCAATTCGCCTGCTTTGCTCATATCGCCTGTCACCATAGCGTAGGTGAGCGATGAACCAACGGATGCGGCAAAGCCGAGCTTATCGGTGAGGCTGAGGAAGTTTTGACGGGCTATCGTCGTCACGCGGTGGTTGACGGCGGTTTGCGCCGCGCTCAAGTCGCCATAGCGCTGGTTGAGGTCTTTAATTTGTGCGCCAAGCTTCGAGTCTGTATCGGCCGCCATGCCGTTTAAAACGGTGCGGACATTGCGATAGGCGCCTTGGGTTGCCTGATTGATGGCCTTATCGTCCGACGGGTTGCCGGTGAAGCGCGTGTGGGCGGTGATGTCGTCCAACAACTGCTGCCCTTGCTGGTAGGTCATGGTGCCGAGGTCGCGCGCGGCGCCTTTTTTGATGACGGCGCTTCCATCGTCACCCTCGCCAAGCGTGAGATCATGTGTCAATGCGGTTTTGACGTTACTGAGGCTCTGTAGTAGCGTTGGGTTATTATTCTTAGCCGCAGCTTGCATCGCGTCGTCAATAGGCGCAAGCGCAGGCGCAAAATCTGATGTACGTCCTGATTGGGTCACTGTTTGGGCTAGCGTGGATATTTGTTTTCCGACCGATTGTCGTGCTGTTCCTATCTTTGTTTGAAGATCGTCCAGGGAATTAGCCGTTATCCCCTCGTTGAGGATGCCGCGGGCTGGGTCATGTCCGTAGGCGAACGAGTTTTTCAGCGGTTTGACGATGCTGTTGATGATGCCTGACGCGGTCGAGGGCAGCGCGTCCTTGACGCCTTTGAGAGCAGCTCCAAGTGACGGCGTCAGCGCGCCGGCAATGCCCATACCAACGGATTGCCCTTGTGACCCGCCACCAAGCGCGGTCTTTCCGCCTTGGTCGATACCGGCCGCGGCACTGCGCGCAACGAAGGGGATTGCTTTCGAAGCAACCGCCGCAGCCTTGGAGGCGAGCTTCGGTGCAAGCTTGGCAGCAACCTGTGTGCCAAGGTCTGTTGCGCCTTCTTCGATGCCCGTGGGCATCAACAATTCACCCAGTTTCTCGGCGCCATAGCCAATATTCTGCTGGGCACCCTGAGGCGCTAACCGCTGGTCGGCTGCGGTAGCCGCCTGCGTGCCAGGCGTGTAGATATCGTTTTGCCCTGAGGTGGCTGCAGTAGGGAAAAGTGAACCCGATGTAGGCGTGAATCCTTTGCCGGCGGCGGCGTTGGCAACACGTCCCACGGTTTGATTGGCGAGCCATTGGCCGAACGTGCCAAGCGTTTTGACCGTCGCTGCGGCTCCTTTCGCAAGACCAAGTCCAAAATTACCGCCTGTTCCGTTGGCCTTATCGGACATGGCAGTGCCATATACGTTGAAAGGGCTTGGCGTCGGCTGCGATGGAGCCGTTTTGAACTGCGAAAGGTCAAGCGGCGCACTCGAAGAGGGCGCCGCGCCCGTATCGGTCGAGGCCGTGGGCTGGCTGGTCTTGAATTGTGAGAGGTCAAGGCCCGGCATATCAGTAGCCAGCTTGCGTCAATGCGTCATCGATTTGCTGGTCGGAATACCCGGCGGCCACCATGGCGTTGTAATCATAGCCTGCTGATTGGGCGCGGTCTTGCACCGAGGAAGTATCAGTCTGAGGTGTCGACGTTGCAGTGCTCATAGGGTTGTACTGGCTGTCACTGACGCCTGCAGTCGAAAGGCTGAGCGAGTTTTGCCGGTATTGGATGTTCGTACGCGCGAGCTGAATAGCGCTGTCGAGCGTGTCTTTGCTCCATGACGAGCTGAGCTGCTGGGCGGCAAGTGCAAGCGACGAATCGGTCGAGGTATTTCCACCTTTGTAGACAGTGCCGAGTTCTGAGGTCACGTCGGCAATCTCGGCGTCAAGTTGCGTCGCGAGCGATTGCGCATCGGCCCCGTACGCGCCGTTCTTTGCCGCAGTGAGGTTCACCTTGTTGAGCACGGGGAAGCTGCCGCCATTCCACTTGTCCGAGAGCTGCTGGACCAGACCGAGGGATTCGCTGACTTGATTGACCGACTCGCGTAGTTTGGTCTGCTGCTGGCCGTTCATCGTGGAAAGAAGCTTCTGCGTGGCCGTCCAATCTTCGGTCGCTTGCGTAAGGTTGTAGCCGTCAGTCTCAAGTGCGGCGCGCACGCTTGCACCTTTGCCGTACAAGCCGGTGAGCGATGGCGGCTGATTGCCATTCTCAATAGCCTGAGCGATGAGCTGGGGGTCGGATAAACCGCTGCCCGTTCCGGTGCCACCAGTTCCTGAGGTATTGGCGACGGTGACAATCTTCGAAACGTCACCGTCCCAGTTGTCGGGGAATGCGAGCAGGCTACCGTCCGGCGCTTTCTGAAAATTGGTGTAATTCTCGGGCAAATCCACCGGCAATGGCACGTTCTCCATACTTACCTGCCCTGTGACAGGGTTCTTGTAGGCCTGAACGTAGTTGTTGCCGATACGAGTCGGGCTGCCGACGAGGGTATCTTGGGGTCTATTTAGCGCAAAAATGGCTTGTAGCGCGTCGTCAGAGCCGCCGACGCTAGCCAGCGCATGTTGGTACACTTGCGCGTTCTGAGGGTTGTTTTTGAAGGCGTCGAAATCAACGAGGCCGCTTGACGCCATCTGCTTGAGGTCATTCACGGCGTCGGTTTGTACCTGCGTGCGGCGTGCGACGATATCCTCTGCGCTTTTGGTGGCGTCGGTCTTCTGCTGTTCAGCCTCCGTCGCCGCATCGCTCGATATTTTGCTGTAAACAGTGGCAAGCGCATTAGCGCGTTGGTCGTTTATGGCGTCGACGTTCTTCTGATTGGCAGCTTGCGTAGCGCCGCGCGCCGCACCTGCCTCAGTCGAGCCCATGAGGCCCGATAGCACTGAGGTGGCGTCCGTTTGTCCCACGCGTTCTTGACCGGCTTTTTCCTCAGCCGCTACTTGATCGTCATATTGCTGGTTGATGCCGTCTATCTGACCCTGCGATTGCTGGCGCAAATCCTCGGCGATCTGGTCCGCGCTTTCAGGTGGCGTGAATGTATCGAGGTACGATTCAGCAGCATCGCCGCCTGCGTCGACAGAACGGTTGGGTGCGGCCGTTGATGAGGTCCCTACTACAACGTTCGTCCCTCCCGCGTTTTGAACAGGGTTTCCAAAAACATCCAGACCGGACGCTGATGTAGCTGTAATCGGGCCGTTAGATGGGGTAACTACTGGCGTACCGCCCGGCACGGTTGGAATGACGGCGTTGCCGAATTGAGCTTGGTTCGTTTGTGCAGGAGCAGGCGCTACCATATCAAGGGTTTACAATAATCGAGAAGTTATTAAAGTTTACGGTATTGTTATTTGAGGCTGATAAGACCAGAACAAGATTAAGTGCGTTGGCCGTGGTGAAAGCTGAAGTACCATTTGTTTGAGAGATAAAATTCGTGCTTGGCGTGATAGAACTTCCTGAAGTCTGTATCATTTGGCATAAACCGACGTACTTCTGGGAAGAAAGCGATGATTGGTTTGCAACTACAAAATTCAGCGTTCCGAGGAGGTTATTTGTGCTGGGTGCACTAACTGTACATTGTGCAAGAACAGTGCCTCCACTATCACGTAGACTATACGTGCACGTCGTTCCGTTGTCGCACTCGATGCCTCCAAGCACACTTATGGTCGACGATGCTTGCATTACACCAGCGGGGATGGCCAATATTGAGGAGGTAGCAGGGCCGCCCGTGGCTCCAACCGATCCTAAAAGAGAATAGTGAGAAATGGGATTTGCCCAGGCAAGGTTGCCGTTGCCATCGGTTTTGAGGAAAAATCCTGCAGTTTGAGCAGACGGAAAAGCGTAGTTGATTCCGTTCAGATTGAGCGCGTCACTGTTGACGTTATTAGCTGCAATCGTCGTTGTTGCTGTGTACGTTGAAGAGGCGGTTGAAAGAATTCCTCCTGAAAATGCGAACAGCTTAGTCAAATCAAGCCATCCCTGTTTAAGATGACCAGTGAGGTCGGACATCAATACGTCAGACGTGTTAATGCCAACATTCGGTGTATCGGTCGCAATAGTGGACGGAAGTACGCGATTGTACGAAATGCCATCGAACACACCGGTCGCTGTCGACGATGCCGCCTGCAAGCCATTTGCCGTCAGTAGGATACCCGCGACGGAGTTTGTGCCAGGAACACCGCCTGCCACGATCTGGCCATCGACGTAATTCTTGTCACACACGGTCGTAGATGCTGAAGACACAGAACAAGGATGCGATTGGTAGAGCAGGGGGTTCGGGAATGTCTCTGCGCCATTCGCCTGGTTGCGCAAAATCTGAAGCACGGGGAAGTCGGTTATTTTCACGTCTGCACCGACGCGATGAGTAAACTGCAGACTGCTGTTCGTCGTCGTGCCGGTCTGGGGATCTATGCCGCGCTGCATGTTCGTCACGCTAGTACCCGAGACGATGCCACACACGTACTCGGCCGTCGAAAGACCCTCATCGAGAGTGAAGCACTGATACCCGCTGAGCGATGTACCACCAGCCACGCTATTGGCCGCCAGCGTCATACTGGTGTCGGTAGAGCTGATGCGGCTCGCAAGCGAAGTCTCAAAGACCGCAGTAGCAGATGGCAACGCGGCGCCAAGCTGAGGTGCGGGTGGGTGCGCGCCGAACAGCGAACTTATAAAAATACCGATGCCAACGAACGCTGAGGCAATAGAGTGAAGCATGTCCTCAGAATAGGACGGTGAAACTGTTTGTAACGCTAGCTTGTCTTACTCGGCAAACTCCTTCGTCCTTTATCACGAATATCCTTATACGTGTAGCTGTCCACCTGCGCGTGGCCGATACCAAGCGCTTGGAGGCGCACGCTCACATTGCTGAATATGTCAGTGTTGATGGGGAATGTCACATCGAATGGATGCGCTGTCGCTTCGCCGCCGCCACCAACCTCTTTTGAGCCCACCGTATAGCTGCCAATAGGCGTGTTGACGCCTTTATCCACGTAGCTGCCATCTCCTCGAATGGTGAAATACAGGACCGGATTGCCATCATCGAGAATGAGATACACACCAATGCTCTGGTCCTTCTGGATAAGACCAGTGACGCGCATCAAATTGGCGCGCTTCAGGTTCTCGGTGCCGAGGCTGAGCTGGCCGTCCTGCCAGTAGTTATCTATGGGCTCGTCGTCATCATCGAAGCCCGAGAACAGCGTGAAAATGTTGTCCGATAGCGGGTCGCCCGCAATGAGGGCGCCGTTGAAAGTGGCCAGCGCTGTCGCCCGATAATCGAGTTTGTCCCACGCATTTGAATAGATATTCCGGACGTACATCGTGCTGTTGTACGGGTTGGCCACGGCGTTCGTGTACTCCTGTACGCAAACAATCTCATAGTCGCCCCAGCGGAATGCGACAGCATAGTCGAAGGCGTTTCCCGTCAGGTCGATGATGTCCGAGAGCGATACCGGCACAATGGTGAGGTTCGTGGTGTTTTGCTGGATCTGGAGCTTGCGGACGACCGGCAGGTTCGGGTTGGATACGTCGATAAGTAGAATGCCATCCGGCGTTTCGTATGCCGCACGTGGATACGGGATGCCGATATTGCGGTAGGGCAGGTTGGTGCTCGTTGTGTCGTCAAGCGCCAGCGTTAAGGCCCACGTGCGCAGTTTGTGCAGGCAGTATTGCACGCCTTCGAACGGCAGAATGGTCATGAGATTGCCGCCGCTGTCGTCTTGGCGGTAAATCTTAGGCTTGCCGGCGCCTGTCTCAGACGTATCAAAGTCGAGCACACCGGCATTCGTGGCGTCCTCGGTGTAGTAGCTTGCGGTGAGCTGTTGCGCGTTGGCAGGCGCTGTGTTGAAGGTAAGCGAAATATCGCCGGTCCCGTAGTCAATAGTTCCCGTACCGCCAAGATTGCTCACCATGTTGCCGTCGCGGTCATCGGTGAACTGCTCGACCTTGGCGATCGTACCGCCGCTCGTGTAATCGTCGAACGTCGAGCTATCCAGATCGAGCACGACCGTGTTCACATCGAGGACGCTATGCACCGTTGCCACAATGCCGTTTATCTGCGTCATGCCACCGGCGCCCAAGACAACGACAAGGTCGCCACCGACTAAGCCGTGAGCCGTCGAAGTCACCACCGCTTCGGTCACTTTGGTGATGGCGCTGATGTCCGTCGGCGTCGTAATGGGCGCGTACACAGCCGGATACATGACCGTGAGCACGATGCCCGTAGCGCCTACGAGCTTATACGTGAACGTCTTGGTGGCACCGTCACCTGTGCCGGCGTTTTCGTTTGTCGTTTGCGTATAGTCTGACAGCAGTGCGTGGTCGATGTACGAGAGATAGACACCGGTCTTGTCATTGTTGCCGGGGTTGATGCCGTTTCGCTGGCCCGCGAACGAACGATTCTGCGATATCTTCAGCGTTTGAAAGCGGAAGTCATGAACGTTCTGATTGATTGCGCTTGCAGGATTTGCGTTTGGAATTTTGTAGATGCCGGAATTCGGCGAGCCAATGAACGTGAACGAGCCTGCGAGGTTCTGATACGGTTCAATCCACGTATCTTCGCCATTGGCTGAGCTGCCGAGCAAATTGCTTCCTACTTCGATCCAATCATCTTGCGAGGCATCGTAGTATTCGGCTTTCTGTCCGCGCGTGCGGTATGGAACGCCAATGCCGTCATAGCGTAATCCAACGCCGAGACCTGTTATCTTGCCTGCACCACTATTTCGTGTTTTGCCGAGCAGGGCTTGACCGCGTCGCAATTCTATGTGGTCGCCTAACTTAGCCGTAATCCAGTTCTTTGCATCCTGCGCGTAGCCTGGCGCTACGGCCTTCGGATCTTTGATGATGGTATTAAGGCCGCGGAAGGGTCGTTTGGCTGCGGCTGAGACTTCATAGTCGGGTATCCTCATTCGTTTATGTGGATGGCGTTCGCTCTGAAGCCGTCCTGTTGGCGGTCGTATGGGTCAACACCTTGCTGTGCTTGCAGCACTTTCTCGTTGTCCCACTTTTCGAGTTGGGCGAGGATTGCGGCGGATTGCGCGCGGTTGTCGGGCGCCATGCGCGCATTGATGTCATCGAAGTCCACGCCGCCCTTGTAAATGCCGACGGCGTAGAAGCCCAAGAGAGCGTGCGACCAACTTGGGAAGGCCCACGTCGAATTCTGATCGCTGATATCGATATCTTCGCTGTCTTTGATGTGATCGATGTAGAGCGTGCCGGCGAACGGATTATTTCCGTTGAGGTAGAGCTGCTCAGCATTCTCGTCGTACGTGAACGTGCCGGGACGCTGGATGTGTTCGAGCCGGCGCTGGAATGGCACCTGTTTGTATTTCAAAAAAGTCTGATTGCCGTCGAAGAGCTTTATTGCGCAGCCTTCATCACTGTCGTCGAAGCGGTTAAAGCGCGCAATGCCCGAAAGGTCGATGCCGACGTTCCACTGGCTGACGTTCGTGGCTTGAACCGTTTTCGACGTGTCCGTAGAGCGCAGGATCACCCACGGCCGCTGTTGCTCAATGATGCCCTTGGCCAGATTGATGAACTGTCCCAGCAGCGTGTCGCCGATGGATGTACCGCCGTTTATCTCCTCGCAAAAGGTCGCAAGATCAGGACCATTCATGCTCAGAGGCTAACAAGGGCGAGCGCGTTGTAACGCTACTTGCCGGGATAGTGCTTCTTGCCGTGGTAGTTCGGGCCACCCGGCGCTGCGCCTTCTTTGCGCGCAAGCTCGCCGATTACGCCGCCTGGGACACCTTGTGCCTTGAGCTGCGCTGCCCGACCACCGTGCCCAAGCGTGTTGCTCTTGCCTTCGAACTTGCCCGTTTTCTTTATAGGTTTTGCCATGGATCTCATCGTATCGGTGACCGCCACGTTGTAACGCGCTATGTACAGGCGCCCTAATTCTGCCACGAATTAGGCACGAAATATTAACGGCTTGGAATTGTGCGGTGACTGTTTCCCTGGTGGTGACCGCGCGCATAGCCCCGTACAAAGGTGACTCGCCTTATGTAATAGCTCGTGACAACCTATCGAGCAGTCCTGGCCACCGGCAGGCAGAACGTTGGGTCAAACGAGGAATGGTCCTTGGCTTTAGCCGGGAGTTCCTCCTGTTTGACCTTTTTCATCAAACAAACAGGCCCTCTCTCGGAAGCCAAAAAGGCAACGAGAGAAGCTATGAGCGAGCCTGAATTCTTCTTCGGCAGTGGCCGAAATCAAATTAAGCTCAAAGGCGACGAGGCAATCCGCGAGGGTGCTCCGGCGATACGTTTTTTGCTGAGAGCGAAAGGCGTCGCTTTGGTGCTTTGGGTGCTCTTCGCGGGGGCGAGCAGTGCGGGCGTCGTTGCCTTGCTTCGCTGGCTACTCGGTTAAAGCCCTAATGCGCTTACATCGTCTATCGACCGCACCACAGCATACATGGCACCGGCTCTTTCAGCGCGTTGTTGAAAAAGCTTTTGGTCTGGAGACTGATACGTCCCGGCGCGCTTTACCTCCAAAAAGTAGGGACGGCCCACGTGTACGACGATGATGTCGGCCATGCCGCGTACAGCGCCTTTCGGCAATCTGCGCATGCGGATTGAGCCGTCTGCATTGCGGTTGAACGCGGGGATGTTATTTAGGCGCAGGACGAAATGCTTGCGGAGAGCAAGATAGTCGAGGATTGCCGATTGAATTTCACCTTCGAGTGGTTGTCGGCGCAATGCCGAGCGTTTCATTTCTCACAAGTGCGTTTCACTTTCCCATTGTACCGCACATTGCGCCGTGCTCTGCTTCTCCACCACAGAGGAGGTGACGGTGGCTGAGCGCAGTCCGAGAGCTATTTCACAAGCCAATCTCTTTGGTTTAGGCAGCATGGCCTACACCTCAGGCATTTTCACTATATTGGCGATCGACTACATTTTTCGGGATCGGACGGTTGCATGGCTGTATGGCGCAACGGCAATCTTCGTCATGTTCGCGGGTTTCGTCATCGGCCGCCGGATGTTGCGCAAACTTCCTGAAAAATAAAATCCGCGCCACTAAAGGACGCGGGGAGGCTGTTCACTGTACGAGCGCAGATAGTCCGCCGCTTGTGAGGCTTTCGACGCGGCCGTGAAGACTGCGCGGTCGTCCTCTTTGAGCAGCTCCAACCAGTTGGCGATGTAGTCGGCGTGCCGCAGCTCACCTTTGATACCGAGATGGGCACAGAGAAATGCGGCGCTGAACTCGGCAACCAGTTCCTCGGCCGCGTACGCTCTCGTTTTGAAGCGGCCGGACATATCGCGGTTGAGCCTGCGCTCGGCTCCTGTCCAATGCGACAGCTCATGCAGCGCCGTGGCGTAAAAGTGCTCAAGCGTATTGAAGAGATGCTTGGGCGGCAGGCAGATATTGTCGCGGTCAGGGACGTAGCAGGCGCGGTTGCCCTCGATGCGGATGTCTGCGCGCGTGGCCTGTACGAACGCCTCGACGTGCTCAATGCGCGTCTCGGGCGGCAGTATCTCAACGTCTTTGCGCGGCAGCCCGTCAATCTGATTTTCGTTGAAGACGCTATATGTCCTCAACATGCGGATTGATTTGTCCTCCTCCGTCTCCTTGTCTTTAACCGCGAGCTTCTTGGTGAAGACGATGGTGGTGGATTTCTCGCCGGCACGCACCTGCGCACCAACTGTGTGAGCCTGCTGATAGGTCATCCAATTGGCGGTGGTGTAGTTCATCTCTTGCCGCTTGGCCCACAGCAGCACGATGTTGATGCCGTTGTAAGCCCGATTGGTCGCGCCATTGTGTGGTAGGACGCCGGTCATGCGGCCGTTCTTCCATGGTTTGGTCCATGGGATAACTCCGGCTTGTAGATCGGCGATGATGGAAGCCGTAACGCTCTCGTAGAGCTGTTGTATTTGCAAGCGAACCTCCTGTGAAAGGACAGGATTTGTCCGCTCCTCATGATACCGCAGCTATTTTACGTTCAGCGCGAGCCACAATCGCGCGACGGCTACGGTGGGAGTTGGTTCACTCATGTCGGGACAAGCACGGCCTGCACCGACAGCTTGCCACCCGAAAATCGTTCCGTATGTGTCGCCCCTGCGTCCGTCAAAGACTGCGTGCAAGCTTCCAAATTTATCCCCACATGCCTCTATCAATTCTTCGAGAGTGGGGTAACAAATACCATCAAGGATGTACCCCGCTTTTGTTTCTTGCGGAAACCCCGCCTCCTTCAATTGTTTTGCTAAGTCGTAGTCAATCATACATCTATCCTGCCCCGTGGCTTTTGCTTTCCTCCGGAAATATCCAACGTTTGCAGCGCAAGCAAAAATGACCTTCTTCCCCAGACAGAATGTGCCCTCGGGTGATACATATTGCCTCGACCGCCTTCATGCTCAAATTCTACCACAAGACACCCCGCACAAAGGCGGGGCGTAGTTTGAAAAGCGGCAATGCTGGCAGCGATTTGATTGGTTTATTCGTCGGGACGAATGTTGTCTTTGTTGGAACGTCCGTTACTTAGTGTACCACTGCACGCCATAGTGCCCGTCTGGTGAGACGTGACAGTCGGCACTACATGCGGAGCATGAGCTTTTTCAGAGTAAAGACCGATAGACGCGGCAACCGCTATCTCTACGAGGAGACGCGGACGCGCGAAGGTAAGAAGGTGAAATCCAGGTCGCGCTATATTGGCCGGCTAGGAGGTTCTGGCGGCCACGGTGGTGGTCCGCAATCGTGCGGCCCGCTCGCACCAGCGCTCCCGTTCATGATCGCCTACGACCTCATCAGCGGCAGGCGCGTGGAGCAGGTCAAGCGCGATATGGCGCGGCGCAACCCAAACGACAAAGGGCAGCCTGCGCGAGCATGGGCGCGGCAAAAATGGTCGCGGCTATCCATCGCGGAGATACAGGCCAGAGCCGCCAAAAGCACTCCGTACACGCTTACGGCCGAGGAGAAGGCCACGTTAGACGCCTTCAAAGCGTTTATCGGGCGCTCACAAGTGGCGTCAAAAGAGAGCCCTGCAAAAGGCACACCAACCGACGAGGACGAAACACAGCACGCCAATTGGAGCTTCAATCAAGCGGCCCAGCTTGATGAAGACGTGGATGCCTATAATGCTGATACTACTCATCCGGAATCTGAGACGCCGGACGGTCCGGCGCCTGAGGGGGGACAGTCGGGGTCAAAGTAATCTTTCCGTCGAAAGAACGCTCAATTTTCCAATTGACATGCCAAGAAGCGTCAATTTTGTAATTATGAGCTATGGCTTGACTTAGAATCCACGCTAAAAGAATTGGAATGAGCCACCATTTTATCTCTTGCAAATAGGCGAGCCGTGCTAGTTGCTTCTTTAGCTCTTGATCTTCGATAAGAATGGACTTCTCGTGCTGCGCGAGCGCGGGCCCAAATTCTTCGCGACGGGTAACCCGAAGTAGCGTTACCTCAATGCCCATAGGTATACTTACCGAAACATGATGCACTTTCGGTGCTGGTTCGTCGGGCATCTAGAAGCTCCTATTGGACGACAAGGTGCCTGAAGTAGAGTGCGATGGCAATTGTTCGTCGCTGACTGTTTCGCAGGTTACATTATTTATTGGCGGAAAGTTCGGAACGTTTGACCCGCGCCGCGTCGCTGGCCTTCTTCGCACGTGCCGAACGTTGTTCGGGTGTCATCTTCTTTGCGGATGCGAAGCCGCCCTTTCTACCTGCTTGCGCGACGGTGAGTTTTCTTTTGTGAGGTGTCATTTAGCTTTCTTGAGGAGCCTTAGAAGGGTGCGAGACATTTTGTAAGCTGCCGCGCTCTCTGCCGCGCTCCATGCCGCGCTCCATGCCGCGCTCTCTGCCGCGCTCTCTGCCGCGCTCCGTGCCGCGCTCCGTGCCGCGCTCCGTGCCGCGCTCCGTGCCGCGCTCTCTGCCGCGCTCCGTGCCGCGCTCCGTGCCGCGCTCTCTGCCGCGCTCCATGCCGCGCTCCATTCTTCATTTTTCGGCACGTCGCCTTTCAGGACGCGTGCCCACAATTGGGCTACATCGAGTACGGCCTTAACCACCGCCTTGTCGTCCTTGACATAATTCTGCTTCACCAAATCTTTGAGTATGATGATGATGAATTTGGGAGAAATAAGCGAGAGGTCTGCGCCGACAGGAATGGCTTTGAGGAACTCAGCCGGCCACTTGGCTGCCTTATCGGTCGGCATTGTCCCAAACAGATAGTCCTCAAGCCGCGCGAGGCTTTCGGGGACGCCGAGCTGCTCCTGAAAATGCTTGTGAACCGCGCCATCGTTGTTCGACAGTTCAAGGGTACAGCCAACGGCACAACCATGTCCTCCATCCCAGTAGAACCCATGTGCTATGCGGTCGGCCTTCTGATGAGCCAGCACACGCTTAACAAATTTGTCTTTAACGGCTTTGTCGCTGTGGAATGAGCGGAGCTTTTTAATTTCTTCTGTGGGAATCATTGAAGTGAAAGTCTAACTGTTAATAGACCGATGGCGAACGCGAGGGCAAATGCGAAGGCACAGCCGATAACAAGGTGTGTATAGTTCATACGTCTATATTTATTTTCAGTTTTGAGCGTTTCAATAAACTCTCTGCTTCCACAAACACCGCATCGATTTCTTTTGTGTCTAGCTTCCCAATAAGTGCCACACGCGCGGCCAACAACGCATTGCGCTGTGCCATTTCAATAAGTTCATCCATACACCTAAAAGTTAGCTACCAATACGTGACCCTTACCCTCGCAATTGCTGCACGGCTCCTTGTCGACATCGTCGGGGCCGTTCGGTGCGAGCACGTAGCCGGTACCGTTGCACGGAACGCACGGAGTGGTGCGCGCGACACTCGGGGCGTAGGGATGTATGCCGTGATGAGCGAGAGCTGCTGCGCCGACTATCGCGGCTGCGCCTTCTGACGTGAACGGATTGGGTTGACCATCGAACTTTGTGTCATCCTGCTGCATATAATTTCAGGATTAGGCTGTTAATTTCTGCTTCGCCTTTCGTGCTTGAACCAATTTCATCATGGCGGCGCGGATTTGCTTTTTACTCTTACCCTTCCACCTTGCTTTACCGCCTTTGCGAGCCATTTCGTTTATGTTCAAAATCAAATTGTGTTTATCTGCTAATACATACATTATACGTGCCAGCTCGTAACGTGCAAGCTCGTTATCCCCAAATGCAGACTGCGGAACTAACACGGGATGATGTCAAGGCCGCGCCCTCGAACAATTCCCGACACCCCACATCAAAGGCGAGCTGAATAACAGACCAGCGCGAAGTCCTTGGGCGTTGCCGCCGGTGCGCCGTCTGCGGCGTGCCGAGTGGCTTGCGACCAACGGACTGAAGCTCCTTAAAGAAAAAGCCCCGCAATTAGGCGGAGCGTTTAATGCTGACGACGTTGCTATGCCACCTTGGCAGTTTGAACTCCGTGCCGTTCCAGCCGATAAAGTGCGTCTCGGCGCCATTCGTTATGGGGAAGACGACGAAGCCGCGCATTGAGCCGTGATTGCACATGCCGATGCCAAACCGCTCCGCGTTCTCCTTGCTGATGCCGAGCTTCTCGACCTCCGGCGTATAGGCGAGCCGAGAGGCGAATTTCTGGGCGTCGAAGCCTGTCCTGCGTGGGGGTGTCGGGAGCTGTGCCGGTGCTTGTTCCGCCTGTGGCGGAGTTGGCAGGATGCTCACGCCATAGTGCTCGTCGAGCGCTTCGGCTGCTTCTTTCTGCGAGAGGCCGGTGACGTGCGCGACAAGGGCGATGAGGTCGCCGCCAGCTTTCGCATTGAAGCAAAAGAACACTCCTTTCGCGGGCGTGATGGCAAGCTCGCGGTCTGTGCCTTTGCAGGCCGGGCATTGCAGGCGCATGGAGCCGTTCTTCTCCGGTGCGGTGATGCCCAAGAACTGCGCGGCCTGGTGGATAGAGACGCTTTCTTTGAGCTTTGCAAAGTCGGTCATGGAGACCATCCTGTTGATAGCGTTGTGGCGAACTTCCTACAAAATTGTACCCTGAGTTTTAGACAGTGCGTTCGGGTGTGGGATTAGCGGGCGGTCGGTAGAGGACGCTGTGCAGAATGACCCTGCGCACAAAGGGCGCTCTCGGCCTGCTAATCCCGCACCTGAATGGCGGGAGAAAGAGAGCCTGTCATGGCTGGACGTAAGCCTGACTACAAAGTGCTCGTGTCTCGGCAGAACGACGACAAGAGCAAGACCTATTACAACGAGGTAGGTGTTGGCTGGAGCGTCAAGAACGACGGTATCTCCGTTCAACTGTACTCACTGCCGGTCGATGGCAAGCTCGTGATTTTCCCGCGCAACAAGGATGAGCCCGCTTAACGCGGGTCTTTTTCTTGGGTCAACCATTCTTGCTCCTTCCGATATTGCTGCACAAGAAACTCAAGCCTGCTCGTGAGCCTGCGTATCTGCTCCGAGAGGGAGAGTTGCCTCCACGGCCCCGCTACTACCGTTCTTGCGGGGCCTGCCGCGCCGTGGCTGGTCTGTCGGTGTTTGTCCAAAAAGAGCCTCCAATTCGGCTTTGGCGTTGACGATGATGGTGTGCAGTTCGTTGGCGCGTCTCAGTTTGTTTTCGTAGGTCAATCTTATTCACCTCGCTCTCTGTTTGCTGGTTGCAACGGATTTCAGGGTGTCGATGAGCGAAAAATCGCCATCGGTTCGTTGCCATGGTTCCGTGACCATGTGCGCGGTCGGTGGCGGCAGCGGTGCGTAGGCGAGAAAATTCGGCAGCGCTTTAAACAGGAACCGCTTGCGGATGGTCTCCTCGGGCACGATTGATTTGAGTGCGTCGAGCATGGTGCTCATCCGTCCTTCGCCGATGGTGATGATGGGGAAGAACGGAAGGATGGTGTCGAAGCGGGTGTAGAGCCTGCGCCGCAGATATTCCGCGTACTGGTCGAAGCTCTTGGCGATAGTTTTCTTTTCGTAGGTATCTGATTTCACCCGCTCGCTGGCGCGGTCGGCCTCGAAGCCGTGGAACCACATGGAGGCGGTGTGCTGGCCGAGCGTGTAAGTGAATCCGAACGCGGGGTGGTCTGGCCGTACTGTGTGCCCGTTGATTTCAAACCACGATGCGTTGTCGGGTACCGGCTGGGGATCAGGCCGATTGCGATTGAGCAGCTCGGCCTCATCGTGGAGCGTGAGTTGGGGGATTTCTTTCGGTGCCTGCGCGAAACTGTGTGCAATCACGCTCCGCAAATACGCGTGCTTGAAGTGGTCATTCATAGGCACCCTGCGGCGGAGCCGCCCGGCGTCACTGAGCTTCTTCAGAGCTAACTCGGTGAGCTGCAGCGGCCGGATGCGATTGCGCGCGTCGATGTGCTCGTAGCCGTCGGGGATTTGGACCAACTTGGCGGGAATGAACTCAGCCAGAATATTGCGGGCGTAGTCGGGAGAGAATTGCGCTTTCACGTAGGTCGACGGAATCACGTCATAGTCCTGCATGAAGTCGAGCACGTCGAGCTTCGCAGGCGTCAACCTGATGTCTCGGGCTCGGGCAGGCGGATTAAAGATGTCGTTGCGCTGTAGTCCCATACAGAAGTGTATGGAATAAAGTGTACCGTGAAAAAAGTCGGCTACGGTGGCGCGCTAGGTTATACGGTGGTGGTCAGCGTGCGTCGGCGTCAGGAAGGGGTTCAGAACTATTGTGTGAAATAGTTTTAGGCGGCTCGGGTGAGAACCGCGTGTGCATGTCGTCCATAATGGCAGTCCACTCGGGGCGGGGCATTTGGGGTAGGTGCTCAAAATTAACGGGCGGCGGTTTTATTATCTCGGGATCGCCGTTGCGTATCGTCACCGTCCACTGGTGCTGTTTTTTGTGGGCGGGTTCGATTCGTATAGCCGCGCTGTGGAGCGCTGAGGCCACGGCAGGGGGCTTAATATCGCTCATGCGGTGGTGGGCGAAGGTGAGAGCAATCTGCTGCCGCCTCGCCTCGTTGATGAGGTCAACGACGGCTTCCTCTTGGGCGATGTACTGCTGCGCTTCATCCGCAAAGACGTAGCACGGAAATCCCCCGCTCTGCCTGCGCCGCACAACTCTCAAGAGGCTGGCAAGGAAGTAGCGGCCGAACAGTCCCGTAGCCTCGGAGCCCAAGAGCTTGCTGTTGGTGTTGCAGACGATGACGTGGGGCTCGGACAGGATGTCGTAGAGATTAAACGTGTTGCGGGGTTGGGCGAAGGTGGCTTTGGTAAAGGGGTCGCGGGTGATGGCGTCGAGCCTTGTCCGAACCGAGGCAATGCTCGGGCCGTAATCGAGCAGGCCGGTATCGAGGAACCGCTGGGTGTCCGCGTCGAGCTGTGTGAGCTGGGGGTATTTCGCTACCAGCCGTGCCATGCCGCCCTTGGCGAGCAGCTCTTTGAAGGTAAATACCGTGGCGTCGGGGATACACACCATCGCCTGAAGCGCGTAGCCCAAGATATTCCGCATGTGGCCGGTCAGTTCGCCGATGAGCGCACCGACGAAGAAAATAACCATATCCTCGACCGTGCGGAGCGCTTCCATCTGCTGATTTTTCGAGAGCTTATCGTAGCCTTTGAAGTCAAAGATATTCAGGGCAAGCGGGTGGTTGAGGTCGGGTTCGAGGTAAATGAGCTTGCCTTCGAGGTCACCGCCTCTGCCAAACCGCGTGAGGTGCGGTAAATATCTTCCGAGGTGTTCGTTCTGGCTGTCGATGACCATCACGCTCGCTTCGCCACGCGCGACCTTGTCCAAGTCCTCATTGATGAGTGCGGAGAGGAGCGTGGTTTTGCCTGATCCCGTGCCGGCGACAATCCACGAATGCTCGAACCGCGTCTTGTCGTCGAAGAAATTCCACGGCTTCTCGGGTCGAGGGGAGACAATTGACGGCGTCCTATTCTCCTCAAGGTATTTAGTAAATTCTTTGAATCCGTGCTCCAACAAAGCAACAAGCTGGTCTGCTTGGTACTTGCTCGGCGTGGGGTGAACGGTCGTGTAGGTGGCTTGGTAGAAGTCGTTGAAGGTGTGGTCAGGCTGCTCTTTGTGCCGTGCGATGACGAAGTCGTGCATATTATTGGCGACGATAAAGTGGTGGTCGTCTTCGTCAAATTTAAGACGAACGTGCACATCCCAGCCTCGGGAGCCCTGAATATGAGCAGACCAAATGTCGGCGCGCATTAAAAGTGCCTGCCGGTGATGCGAACGAGGATGTCGAGCAGCAAAAATCCAAACATCCATCCTAGGATAAAAACGACGAAGACTATCCAATGCCGATACTCATAGAACCATTCGTCGAGCGAATGTTGACGTTGAGTGCGCCTGTAAGGAGTGCCATCCTCATTGGTTTTAGGGGGTGTTCCAGACAGAATGAAAAAGAACAAAAAAGATGAAGTTAGCAGAAGTTCGAGGAGAACAACTACGGGGAATGTAATTAATTTGGTGATCGGCCCAGCTTCCATAAGCTACGAGTCTCCCTCCATCGCCTTTTGCACGTAATCGCTGAAACCTACGGTGGAAGGTTGTAGCCCGTCAAGAAGGGCGAGCTGCTCGGCGTCCTCATAAAGACAGCCCATCGGAGTTCGCTGCGCCGCGAGAAGAAGGGTATCTCGTAGTTTGGGGTGCAGCTCGGCCAAATGGCGCACACCGGCAATGAGCCGGTTTTGCCTGATAAGGGACGCGTGGAGAGGACGCAGGTAAAAACCTCCATCGGGCAAAATAACTTGTCCTTGGTACTGTCCGATAAGGAAATTGCCCAGAATCAGTGCGTCAAAATCGCCCAGCTCTGCCCTGTTAACGCGGGTAAGGATGGTTTTTGTGGGCGAGAAGTCGAAGTTGGGTTTGCCGCAGAAAATCCGCTTGAGCACCGGCGAAAAGAGCACATCGTCAACCATGGCAACCGCGTCTTTGTCGTCGTCGCTGGCCGCTTTAATCCGGTCAAGGCGCGAGGCGGCGAGAAGCAACCGAGCAAGCGCCCGCCTGCCGTTGCGAACGGTGAGCGTGTTCTCCCCTTCAGGGGAAAGACTGTAGAGGAGCGCGGCTATATCGCGCGCCTTTCTGTAGTCGATGTCCTCTAAGGGATTGAAGCTGTGCTCGGAGGGGTCAAAATAGGTTCCGCGTGAAACCTCGGGCGGATCGTCGTCAATCCATAAAAAAGGACGGTCTGTTTCTAAAAGACATTCGGTCTTGTCCGTGAGGCCGATAAGGAGTTTGTTCGACATGGGCGGGGCAATCGGGGCGAGGAGAGCCTCCTGCCTTGAGGTTGCTCACGGGATTATCCCGCCGCGAAAAGGAACTAGCCCACATAATTGTACCGCAGGGAGGGGACGATGGACGAAGATTTGAGAGAGAAACTAAAGCAAGCCGGTATCAATCCCGACGATGAGAAGATTGTGCGCACAGTGGAATTGGTGGAGGAGAAATATGCAAGCCTGATGGAACGGGTGCGTGAACACTTAAAAGCCGATACTCAGAAGTGGCAAGCAGTGTTACAGGGTTTGAAATAAACGCAAAAGCCGCACGGTCGAGTGCGCGGCTGATGCTGGGTGTGCGAACGGATAAAATGTTCGCGAAATTGTAGAACGCTACCGAACTGCGGCGCGGCAATTCTTCCGCGACGATGCTGTGGCTATTGTAACAGAGAAGCCGCCTATGCAGTAAGCGGCTCTCTAAAATGTCCGCCGTAACGGACGCAATAAGCATATCACGGGGATGGTACGGAAGGACAGTTAGTCCTTCTGTGGTGTCCATCGTGAGATGTTTTGTTGTTGCAGTGCCTATTTATTGTCCGCCTACCTGTCTCGTCTGGCGCATGAGCGCCGACCCTTTAGACTGAGCTGGGCTGAAGTCGGTAGATTCAGATACAGATTCAGGATAAAGGGTCGGGGCTTTTAGCCACGCGAGCAGGTAGGCGGAAGTGTAAGAACTGTCGGCATTTGTCGCGGCATCGCATTGTGACTACCTAGAGCTTTGGTTTAGTCACTGACAGCGGTAAGCGGCTTTTTAGGAAGAAAAGCAAAGAGGCCGGTGTGGATGCCGGCCTCCTGTCTCCCGCTAGGGAGCTTGCACTTACCTCTGGCTCGCACGCTTAAGGAGCCAAGCGCGTATTTCCGAATACCACCAGACGACACGCGCTTTGGGGTCGTCCGATAGCTTGAAGCAAATCGGAAAAGTCCCTTGGCGCATTTTTCGCCAGATGTGCGTTCGGCTATACGCGATGCCAAGCGCCTTTAAGCCTTTGAAATCCAGAACCGTTATATCGTCCATCGCAAGTACTCCATGAGGAGCACGTCGCGACGGCTCGGGTTAACGGCCGCAGCCAATACCTACCAGAAACTGGTCGTATTTGTCGATGGCCTCGCGCATCTCGGTCATAAAGTCGTATCGATTATAGACGGCAGCGACGCCCGAGATACTTCCACTTCGATGGTTGAGCAATCTTTCGACAACGTGGATTGGCGTACCAAGGCGAGCCAAATTCGTAGCAAAGCTTCTTCGTAGATCGTGGACGCACCAGCCTCGGACTTGTGAAATGTCATCGAGTGCGGCTTTGGATTTCGAGAAACCGTTGAAAGGTTTGGAACCTCCACTTCCCCGAGCCGGGAATAGGAGCCCACCATCCTCCGTCTTGCAAGATTTCAATATGGCCGTGCCGTAATCGCCAATCGGGAACGTGTGCTCCCTGCCGTTTTTTGTGAGATTTGCGGGTAACGTGCATAGCGACAACTGAGAATTATCTGGTTGCTTACTGAAAAAATCAGCTCGTAGCGCGGCGATTTCTCCCCTGCGCTGTCCGGTCAAGATGAGCAGTTTAACGATTGTGCAGAAGTGTGCGGGCAGTTTAATACCAAGTTCTGTGCTCGTCCTCGTGGTGCTTCTTGCAGAGCCAGATGACATCGAGGGGTCTGTTGTAGTCCCAATGGTGTCCCTGTGCTTTTGGGTTGGCGCAGTCTTCGCAGGGTTGCCGCTTGAGCTTCCCTGATTTGATTGCGTCCTTGTAGAGCTGGTAGGCATGTTTGACGATTGGATTGGCGTCGAGCCAAGCTTGTCGTTGTGCCTTGATGCGCTCCTTATTGCGGGTGTAGTAAGCTCGCATGTAGGCGCGGCGGCGCTCTTGAACTTCAGGCCTGTTGGCGTATCGGTATTGCTGCTGAAGTGTTTTGGTTCTGTGTTTTCGCCGGTACTCTCGGTAGTACTCGGCCGACATGCAGGCCATACGCCTAATTCTAACTCACAAGCATATTCTTGCAAGGAACGCTCACAAGCTTCCCATACCGATTTTAACTCGGCATCGGTCAGGACGCGAGCGCGTGCGACTTCCTTGTTGGGGATAGGCAGAGCATCGAGAGGTGAACGGTCAATGTGCCTTCGTCGAACGCACCAACGGAAGAAAGTGCGGCTGGCTTTGAAGAGGTGGTTGGCCTCGGAAGTGGTCTGCTTGTCGATGATGTCGTGTACGTCGTGGGTGGTGATGCGGGAGAGCTTCTTTGAAAAGATGGGCACGAGCTTCTTGAGGATGCGCTCAACCTCGTACTTGGAACGAGGGCGATAGTCCTTGCAGTGAGTGGCCGCAAACGCCTCTATTGCCTTCTCCAGTGAGATTTGGGCGGCAGGGCTATACGTGGAGTCGTACAGGAGGGTTTTGGCGCGCGTGCGGGCTTCTGACAGGGAAATACGGGGGTAGCGGCCGAGGGCAATCCTGCGGTTATTGCGCTTGATGATGAAGGTCTTGGTTTTGGCTCCGACGCGCACGCCAAAAGACGGGAGCGATATATCCCAGAAGTCGATGCGACGATCCGCTTTCAGAGACTGTAGAACTGCATCGTTTAGTTTGAGATTGGGCACTGACGGGGCACTCACTTGGACGGATTACCGAGGTTTGCGGCGCATCATCATGTGCGCGATTTTTCTGCGATTTCAAGGGGGTTAGGTCGTGCCGGTGCACGGTGGCGCATAGGGTTTGTGCAAGATTTCTTCTTAGAAGGCTGTTGCTCTATCCCCTGAGCTACGGGGCCCCGTGACGACAATCGTATATAGAAGTTCAGCCTACAACGCGCGGTAAATTGGACGCTGCTCCGGCCGCCGGCGATC
>DASXDP010000166.1:0-3745 GCA_036490575.1 Xanthobacteraceae bacterium | reverse complement strand
AATCTGCCGATCTTGGGTAAGCAGGATATGCACTTCCTGAATACCGGCATCCGCGTGTCGAACAGGTTTGCCTTTCACGCGATGGCGATTGACGAACACCGAAAGGCCTTCGCTCCTACCCTTTGGACCGTAGACTATGCCAAAGATGCGCCGCCGCCCCACCATCACCGGACCTTGTCCCAAGTAGAGCAGCGCTGGTTCGTCGGCGCCCACGCGAACGTCGGCGGCGGCTGTGAGAGCGACCTGCTCGCCCAAACACCTCTCAAATGGATGATGGACAAGGCTGTCGCTCACGGTCTCACCTATCGGCGCGATCTAGGCCTGGAGGTGCCGCAGACGCCACCGGTCATATCGAACTCATACTCGGAATTTGCGAACGGCGCGTACAAGTGGGTTTCTAAGCCGTACTACCGGCCAATAGGTCCCGACCCGATACAATCATCGCAGACGGAAATGCGCGAAAACATCAACGAGACGCTCGACATTTCGGTTTTCGATCGATGGCGAGCCGACAAGACGTACAGGCCGCCAAATCTTGTGGGTTGGTCAAAGCGGCGTGGCGTGGACCCAGCCGCCCTCACGAGAAGCGTCATGGCAGATAGCGCGGCCAAGACAGCCTAATTCCCTGGTCGCGGGATGCATTTGGAGGGCCGAACAGATTGCGAGGCCGCACTCCATCGGAAGAGGACTAATTACCCCACGCAAAGCATCAATCAACGAGGGAGGGTACTTGCTTTTCAAGATACTCTTTCGCCGCCACTTTCATGACGAGCAGTTTATGAACGGATTGTTCGAGAATGGCAAAAGATGATTCCGATAATCTATAGTGTTCATCGCCGAGAAGTAAGCCATTTATTTTTAATAACTGAAGATACGTGTTCACGACCTGGTCAGAGAGTGGACGAACCCTTCGAACCCTTTCTGCAATACCCGCTAAGCCGACACCATCCCGATCTTCATTCCTTAGCCGAACTGACCACATTATGTGAAGTATGAGGTAAATTTCAGTGCTGCCAACCATTTCCGCGTAGAGCGATCCTACCGACTGCCCCTCTTCTGGCAGGGCCACTTCCGAAATCTGCCGCAATAACTCATTCCAGTAAGGAGCATATTTTGCTTGAACAAAATGATAATAATGTTTGATGATTTCTGGCGCGAGGTCATCTGCCTTGCTTCTACTCTGCCATCCAAAAAGCTCCTCCAGCAGCCCGGCTGTAAACTTCCTGCTTGAGTTTTCAAACTTTTCAGTCAAGACGATCTGTGTACTCGCGCCGAAATATTTTTGCTCCGGGGTACGCCTAATCGGTTTCGTTTTTTCGTCGCGGAGCACAATGTGATGGAGCTCTCTCAGATGTTCCAGATAATTGGTTAAATCACCTTTGGGGTTTGTCCCAAACACCGGGTCTTTTGAGAGTGCTCGCATGACAAGACGAAAGGTATTTTTCTTTCCTTCCAGATCGTGGCTCGCGAGCACAGAAATAGTAAAATAAAGCGGCCCAAGGTGCCGCCGCAGCTCGAATGCTTCATAAAAGATTGTCGACAGACGCAACCAAAACCGAATTTCCTCGGCTACACCCTCGAAGAGTTCCGGCTCGGTCATTTTCCTAGTCCCCCGCCGCTCCTTATAACGTTTCTTCGTAAGCGTTAGAAGCTTTGGGTTGAATTGCGAGTCCGGTTCTAGCGTCACTATAGATTGATTTCCTCAGTGCAAGATCACTTGCAAGGGCCTGCGATAGATTGATCGGCCGAACCTATTATATAAGCAAAATCAATAACTTAAATGCCTGCTTTGTTGCTTCATCGCGCGCGACTCGCATATCATAGGCGACTGGGGCCTGAGACAGCACAGAAGCCTCACACGGTCTGTGCGAGGCCCCACTCCGACGGGCATTCCAAGTGCCCCCGGGGTCGGACGCAACCCAGGAGTCACGCCGTGGCAGATTATGCCATACTCAAATTCTTCTACAACCTTTGCGCGCATCGCGAGAGATATGCCGAAGCGCGTCAAGCCCCAGTCCACAGGAATACGTCTGGCCCTGCACAGACGTCATCTAGACAATGCACCGGCGAATGTGTCGCGTGGCACGGTGGGGCAGAGTTCACGTGCGGCGACCCTTGCCGCTGCGATGACCGGCCGCGAGCGATCAAACGTCTCCGCTAATGGCTGGGCTATCGACACCCACACGTGCGGCCATTCCGCGCGTCCACAGAGTCCGCCGCATTCAGAGCGACGGAAGGGTAAAAACGCATTGGTACCATCGACCAACAAAACGTCGCCTTCCCCACCCTGACGATCCCGCGTTCCCGGCAACATACAAAGAGGCTGAACGCGAATGGGCCGAGCAGCGAAGCCAGCTGAAAGCGAACCCGTCCAACCAAACGCCGGTAAACCACGGCCGTCGCGACTACCGCCCTGCCCCGGCCGAACAACAAAACCCGCCACGAATCTCATCCGATGAAATCTTGCACATGGGCGGCGAGGTCCCTTCAGACCACCGGCTGCCGCTGTATCCAACCGAGTGGGAAATAGGGGTCGCCGTGCTGGGCCTGCAGCGCGCTCACGAATGGCCTGCCATAGCGGCGGCGCTAGAGCGCGAGGGTTTGCCGCAGGCCGATCCGCACACGGGCACACGATTTTGGCCGGCGGTTCAAGCGTTTTTTCTGGCGCACCACGGCCTCGACGGCGGCCTCGCAATTAAGAAGGGTGCATCAGGCCCGCAGCAGCGGGCTCGGTTAGCATTGCGTAACCCACAAGCTGCAGCCCCAATCGATGTTTCAAACGCGGCATACCAGGAGCATCAGCTTTTGACTCCGGAAGAACTCTGCGAGCGCTGGCGCCAACGCGTCGCCATTGAGACCTTGTCCAACTGGAGGTCGGCTGGCGTCGGCCCTCCGGCGACCCGTATCGGCCGCGCCATTCTGTATCGAGTGGATTTATTAGAGGAATGGGAGCGACAACAACTCTCCCCCAAACCCATGCGCTAAAACAAATCCGCGCCCGTGGCTCAACCAAGCCTCGCGGCGGCGCACAGCTCCCTAGAATTCGTGACGTGGATTTTCGAATATTCGGATGAATCAACCGCGCCGCTCGGGCGCGGAGAGGCACGCCGGACAACCACAGCCCCACGCCGCGACGCTATGATCCGCAGCGGCGGACTTCTTGAAAAGCTAGTCCTGGGCGTCCGCGCGGGCTACTTCGCCGGCACTGGATCATTGGGTGGCGCTTCGGCGCCGGCCTTCTCGGCTTGGGTATTCGCATCCGTCATAAGATTATGGATGGCGTCCGCGCGCTTCTGTTGCGCCTTCTCAGCCTGTTTCGCTTTTTCGACTTCGGCGTAGAACACGGCGTCCATTTCCCAACACATCGAAGCCTCCATCAATGATTAGGCTCGTCGTGGGCCAACAGCGTATTGTAGGCCAAAGTTCCGGTAGCGGGACGCTTGGGCATGGACCCTAACCGCATCAATGATCACAACTTCGCGATTACCGCCCCCTGTAAACCGTTGGGAGCGGTAAGCCGAACAGCCCTCAGTACCGCCCCGTGTTTTTTTATCACACAAAATTTTGCATAGTAATCAATTGGATAGAAGGCCGACGCCGGTCATGCACAATCATCCCGGCGGCGATCCAACACCATCGCGCGCCGACATTGAAATGACAAAACGAGTTATCGAGGTGGCTCGCGGCCTCAGCATCGAGGTTCACGACCACATCATCGTTGGCCGGGACGGTCACGCCAGCATGA
>DASXDP010000165.1:0-14984 GCA_036490575.1 Xanthobacteraceae bacterium | reverse complement strand
CGTCCCGTCCTGATCGAACGCGGCAATGCGTTCCTCGGCCGGCACGAATTTCGGGCTCGCCCGATCGGTCGTAGCTTTTACGAAGTCCACGATCGCGGTCTTGGCTGCGCCATCGTTCCAGGAGGGCAGGGGATCGGGAGACTGCGCGACCGCCGGAGAAAAGCAGCCGGCCGCCAACAGCGCCAACACCAAAACATGAAGGCTTAGCTTGAACCGCATGTCGGCTCCCTCACCAGTGGCATCAATCGCCGGCCGCCGGATGCTGCAATTGATCAAGGATCTGATCGAGGTTGAAGCTCTGCGGCTTCTGATGCGGCGGAAATTCCTTCAGCGAATTGACGAACTCCTGTGCAATCGCTTGCGCGCCGTAGATCATGTACGCCTTGCGCAGCGTCCAGGCGAAATATTCATTCGACGTGATCTGCGCGCGCTCGTAGGGATCCATGCGCAGATTGAACATCAGCGGCAGCCGTCGTGCAGTGAACGGCTCGCCCCAGACGTCGAGGGTTCCCGGAGTTTTCTGTTCGTAGAAAACCAGCTTCCAGTTGTCGAAACGGATGGCGACGAGCTGGCCGTCATCATTGAAGTAGATGAAGGCGTGGCGCTCGGAGTGTTCCTTGTCGCCGGTGAGGTAGCCAAGCTGATTATAGCCGTCGAGATGCACCCTGAACGTGCGATCGCCGATCTTCCAGCCCTTCAGCAGCCGTTCATTGACGCCGGTGTCGCCGGCAACGGCGAGTAGCGTCGGGAACCAGTCGTGGCTGCCGACAACATCGTTGGCAATCGTTCCCGGCTTGATGTGGCCGGGCCAGCGGATCATGCAGGGGACGCGGTAAGCGCCTTCCCAGTTGGTGTTTTTTTCGCTGCGGAACGGCGTCATGGCGCCGTCCGGCCACGAGTTCATGTGCGGGCCGTTATCCGTGGTGTAGAGCACGACGGTGTCGTTGGCGATGCCGAGGTCGTCCAATAGCTTCAGCAATTTGCCGACATCGCCGTCGTGCTCGATCATGCCGTCGGCGTATTCGTTGTCCGGCATCCCGCTCTGACCGCGCATCGATTGGCGGACATGCGTGTGCAAATGCATTCGCGTCGTGTTCATCCAGACAAAGAAGGGTTTGCTGGCGCTGGTCTGGCGCTTGATGAAGTCGATGGCGGCGTTCGTGGTGTCGTCATCGATGGTCTCCATCCGCTTTTTTGTCAGCGGACCGGTGTCTTCGATGATTTGCTTGCCGACCTTGCCGAAACGCGGATCGACGGTCGGGTCGTCGCGATCCGACGCCTTACAGCGCAGGACGCCCCGCGGGCCGAACTTGGCGCGGAATTCCGGGTTCTTCGGATAGTCCGGGTCTTCCGGCTCTTCCTCGGCGTTGAGGTGATAGAGATTGCCGAAGAATTCGTCGAAGCCGTGCACGGTCGGCAGGTATTCGTTGCGGTCGCCGAGATGGTTCTTGCCGAATTGACCGGTGGCGTAGCCCAGCGGCTTGAGCGCTTCGGCAATGGTGATGTCCTCCGGCTGCAAGCCGACGGTGGCGGCCGGAATGCCGACTTTCGACAGGCCGGTGCGAATAACCGATTGCCCGGTGATGAAAGACGACCGGCCCGCTGTGCAGCTTTGCTCGGCGTAATAATCGGTGAACATCATGCCTTCTTTGGCGATGCGGTCGATATTCGGCGTCTTGTAACCCATCACCCCGAAAGCGTACGCGCTGATATTCGACTGGCCGATATCGTCGCCGAAGATGACGAGAATGTTCGGCTTCTTGCCGTTGGCGGCGGCCTGCGGCTGCTGCGCTTGCGCGACGCTGATGGGTGTTCCGCTCGCCATCGCCGAAGCCGCGGCGAGTGTGGTGCCGGCAAGCAGGATGTTGCGGCGATTGAGTGCGCTCGTTTGTGACGCGGGTGGTCGTCGATTCGTATCGGACATTCACTACTCCCGTTATTTGCCCACGGCCCGGTGAGCCGGCGGGCTATTTGTTAAGCTTCCGCACCTCGCGCGCCATTTCGAGGCAGCTGATGAGGCCGGTGTAGCTCGGCAAAGCGCTTTGCTCCGATGCGACGCAATTCGTCTTTTCCGCCGGCTCGAAGGTCGACCATTCGCCCACGAGCTGCTGCCGCACCGATTGCTCGCTCTTCACACATTGGGAAAATGCCAGGTCCGGGCCGCCCTTTTCGCCAGGCGTGGCCGCCTGTTGCGCAATGCCGCGGCAGACCGGGTCGACATTGAGCTCGGGTACGTCGTCGGCGCGGGCCACATCGGCTCCCGCAATGACAAACGTGAGCACGATCGCGTGAGAAACTATCGCGCTTCTGGCCATAATGAGTGCCTCCTCATTGCAAATCACAGTCCTCGGTTTCGGCGGCGCCGTCGCTGGTCTACTGCCCTTGGCGGTTCCTGATCACCGCGTCGACCTTCTCCTTGACAGCTTGAAGATTGAACGACGCCGGCGACTGCATCGGCGGATAGTCGATCGCCGTCTGAGCCAGCGCCGCGACTTTTTGCTGAACGAGCACAAAGCGCCAGAATTCCCGCGCCAGAAAATCGTTCATGTAACCGGCGCCCATGTCGTTTGTCGTTTCGCCGCGGAGCGATGGCGTCCGCTCAAACGGGTCTTGCCGCAAATTGACGATGGTCGGCATGTCGGTTGAGACTTTCTCGCCCGGCCAGCCATAGGGTTGCTGGAAGAACTGAAACTTGAAGTCATCGATGCGGATCGCGCCGAGCTGCGCTTCGCCGAAATAGAAAATCTCGTGGCGCGCCGATGGGCCTTTGCCGGTGATCAACTCCATCTGGTTGTAGCCGTCGAGGTGGTTCTTGTAGGTGCGCTCGCCGAGTTTCACCCCCTGCAAAAGCTGCTGGGTGATGTCCGCGTTGCCGGCGGCTGCTGCGAGCGTCGGCAGCCAGTCGAGCCCGGAGAAGATTCCATTCTCGACTGTGCCTGGCTTGATCTTGCCCGGCCATCGCGCAATGCACGGCACGCGGAAACCGCCCTCGAACACCGTGCCCTTGGTGGCGCGGAACGGCGTCATACCACCGTCCGGCCAGGTGAAAACTTCGGCGCCGTTGTCGGTGGTGAAAATGACAATGGTGTTGTCGGCGACGCCGGTGTCGTCGAGATGCTTGAGCAGGTCGCCAATGCAGTCGTCGAGTTGCGCCATGCCGCCTTCTTCCAGGCCGTAATTGCTCTGGTAGTTCATCTTCTCCTGGTATTTCTGTTGCAGGAAGGTGAAGACGTGCATACGCGTCGTGTTGTGCCAGACGAAGAATGGCTTGCCGGCGGCTTTCGCCCGATCCATGAAACCTTTTGACTGCTCCACCAGCACCTCGTCGAAGGTCTCCATGTCGTACTTGGCTTCGCGGCCCTTCTGCCACATCTGATGGTCCGCGCTCATGTCCTTGAACGGCTTGAGCGGCCCCTCATCGACAACGCGCTGCTTGCCGACTTTGCCCCAGCGCGGCATCACTGTGGCGTCGTCGGTGTCGGTTGCATAAGAATGAACGAGATTGCGCGGGCCGTACTTGTCGATCCAGTCCTGCGGGTAGTCGAACCAGTACGGATCTGACATCGCGTCGAGGTGGTAAAGGTAGCCGAAAAATTCGTCGAAGCCGTGCACGGTTGGCAGATATTTGTTCAAGTCGCCGAGATGGTTTTTGCCGAACTGCCCGGTAGCGTAGCCCATCGATTTCAGAACGAGCGCCGTTGTCACCGACTGGTCGGGCATGCCGACATCGGCGCCCGCTTGGCCGACCGTGGTCAGGCCGGTGCGCAGCGGGATTTGCCCCGTGATGAAATTGGCCCGCCCGGCCGTACAACTCGCCTCGGCATAATAATCGGTGAACAACATGCCTTCGGCGGCGAGCTTGTCGAGATTGGGCGTCTTGCCCGACATCATGCCGCGATGATACGCGCCGATGTTGAACCAGCCGATGTCGTCGCCCATGATGACAAGGATGTTGGGCTGCTTTCCTGACGATTGCGCTTGCGCGACCGTCGTTTGAACGGTCGCGGCGGCGGACCCAAGCGCCGACGCGGCGGCAAGCGTCGTGCTCGCTAGCAGAATGTTGCGGCGGCTGAGATCACGGGTGCGGTCGCCTTCATCCCTAATCATAACGCTCCTCCCGGTTTTGCTCGAACAATGCAGCGAAATCCAACGTAACTGGTCGAAGTATCGATCGGCTGCGAGTGACGCGCCGCCGGACGGTACCGCCGGCAATAGTTTGGCGCGCACAGGTGCAACCCGCCTTTGAGCACCTTGCGTGGAATTTTGATGGTCGGCTGGCGCGGGTCGAAGCTGTGGTGTTCACGGCCTCCGCGCGGATTTTCCGGGATACAGCACGCCTTCGCCGCATCGCGCTCGTGCTTCGCCGACCACCAGTCGGTGGTCCATTCCCAGACATTGCCGATCATGTCGTGGATGCCGAGCCCGTTCGGCGGAAATGCCGTCACCGGCGAGGTGCGCGCAAAAGCGTCGCTGCACAGGTTCTCACGCGGGAAATTGCCTTGCCAGGTGTCCGAACCCATGCGGAAGGTGCCGCCGGGAATCCACACCATGTTGAGCGGCGCAGACGACGCATGCCGTGCAGGCGCGCCCGATAGATCGATACGCGCGGAGAGCCCCTCAGGCATCGTCACGCTCTCGCAACAACTCCAGCCGTGAGCGTTACATTACCAGCCATTGCTCGTCTGGCGCATGACAAGAACGTGATTAAAATTGTGCTACGCGAAAAGATGAGCATTGATTGAGAGCTTTGGGAATTTCGCCGTTGTGGTCAGGCGCAAAGTGACTTCAGCTAGTCAAGGTTTTCTGAAATTGATAGGCGTGAACGAGCTTTGCCGGGCGTTCGCGGGGCTTCGTTCCGGATTGCAACGCCTATCGATGGCGTAAACAGGGAGAGGGCGTCGATATGCACAATCTCAAACAGAAAGTTTTGTTCGCGATTTCACTCGTCGGAGCTTTGAGCATTCCGCTGGCGCTCGTGCAATCGCAGCAATCATGGACCCAGGCCGGTATGCTCAGGTGCAATCTCGATCCAAGCGTCGGCTTCGTCATATTCGGTCATCAATCGATGCAATGTAAATTTCAACCGGTCTCCGGGACTATTCAGGCGTACGACGGCGCGATCAACACGGTCGGTCTGGACCTTGGAGTGAGCGGCGGCGGCCGGTTCGCATGGGCTGTCTTCGGATCGGCGTCAGGGATGCCCGTCGGCGCGTTGGCGGGAGAATATGTCGGCGCCTCCGGCGATATCGGTTTGGGCGTTGGCGTCGGCGCCAACGTGCTGGTGGGAGGCTCAAATCGCAGCGTCGCTTTGCAACCAGTCTCCCTCGAAGGATCGATGTCCGTCGAAGCCGTCGCCGGCCTCTCCCAGCTGAAGTTGCGTCCGGTGCAGATGTAAGGCGCGTTCGGCTGAACGCGCATACCGCGGCACCGCGCGATCTCATTGGGGACATCAATGCGCATTGCAGTTGCTCAATCTGCTGCCGCGCTCCTCGCTGCGCTGTTGGCCGGACCAGCGGCAGCCGGCCAGGAAGGCGCCGATATGAAGCTCGAAGACATGGGCTTCATCATGCGCCCCGCAACGACGCCGGCGCAGATGGAGCGGCTGCGCCTGCTTCCGGCCCGGAAATTTGTGCGTCGTACGAATGGAGCGCGCCGCTACTATCTCTATGCCGATCCGGACTATTGCCAGTGCGTATTCGTCGGCAATGAGCTGGCGATGAAGAATTATCAAGCGTTTGCTTCACCACCGTCCGCTCCGCCGATGGCAACCGGTCCCGACGGTGGTCCGGTCGCGGGGTCGCTGTTTCAGGAGCTCGATCCGTCCATCAACACGATGATCGGGACCGGCGATATTCTTGATTACCCGGACTAGCGGGCGAGTGGGTTACTGCCTCAACGCCTAGGGGCAGGGGAACGCGTTCGCCATGGCGTCATATGCCGCCACCGCGGCGGGCACGTCGGATTTGTCGGGATGCGAACTCGCGTATTTCACAAACATGTCGACGATCTGCGTCGTCTTGATGTCCGGCGCCGGGCATCCACCCAACAGCCGGCTGCCCGCTTGATCGGACAGGACGGAATATTCCTGAACTGCGCTCATGAAGCCCCAACACTGCTGGGCCTCCGCCGTAGACGGCAAAAACGCTGCATTGCCCTTGATGCGTATTCCGTGCTGAAGCGTCTGGCACGCGTGCAACATTTCGCCGGCGGTTTGCGCCAGAGCGGGCGCGGCGGCGCAAAATACGAAGACGGCGACTAACAAGGCGCGCGAGGGTTGACGCATTTGTTCCATGCCGAATCGACTTTGATTGAGCTTAAAGCCTCAACCGAAAAACACACGCAGCAATACCAGCACAATTAGAGCGAAAATGAGCAGCGCCAAAAGCCGTTGGGTTCGCCCGGGTTGATTGGAACTGCCGTTGTCGGGTCCTTCTGCTTGGCCGGTCATCGGCGTTGCCCATGGCGCGGCCGCGCTCTAAGCCGTCCGCAATCGGCGTGTTCTAGTGGCGCAAATGATCGTCGGTAACTGTGACAAGTTACAGTTGCTGGAACTTCATCGCTTGACCGCGGTGACGCTTGGGGCAGTCGCGAAAACGGCGAAGGCCGCCAAGCCGTGGCCTTGTCGACCTATATACCGTCAGCACCCGCGCGCGGGCGACTAGCGCTGCGTTTCGGCGCCCTTGGTAGCGGCTGTGATGATCAGGATGCCATGCGGATCGACGGTGAGATGCTGGCCCGGGAACACGACCGTGGTCGAGCCGAATTCCTCGACAATCGCGGGGCCGTCGAGCTGGAAACCGGCGCCCAGCGCGGCGCGGGCAAACACTGGCGTGTCGCGAAACTTTCCGTCGAAATAGACCGGCCGGCTTGCGGGCTTGGGCGCCGCGCCGGCTTTTTTAATCTCCGGAATCGTCGGGCGGTCGATAAGGCCCATGGCGGAGACGCAGAAATTCACCAGCTCGACTTTCTGCGCGCCGGCATAATTGTAGCCGAACGTCTTTTTGTGCGCGGCGTGGAAGGCTTCGGTCAGGCCTGAAATGAACGGCGCGCCGATGTCGCCCGCCGGCGCCGGCACCCGGACTTCCATGGACTGGCCGGCATAGCGCACATCGGCCTCGCGAACGAGCGCGATCTTGTCCGCCGCGATGCCGTCTTTCTGAAGCGTGGCCGCAGCGTCGCGTTCCAGGCCGGCGTAGATCGCGGCCAGCGCGGGTTGATCGATCGCGTCTTCGTGCATCACCTTGGTAACGATGTGATCGGTGCGCCAATCGACGGCAAGGAGCCCGAAGGCGGAGAGATTGCCTGGGTTTGGCGGCACGATGGTCGTCTTCATGCCCATCAATTCCATCACCGCGGCGGATTGCGCCGGGCCCGAGCCGCCGAAGGACAAAAGCGCGAAGCCAGCGGGATCGATGCCGCGCTGAATGGTCATCTGCCGGATGGCGTTGGCCTGATCCCAGTTGGCGATCTCGATAACGCCTTCGGCCAGTTGCTCGGAATTCAAGTTGCCGGGCAAGCTCGCGGCCAGGGCCTCGAGGCCTTTGCGCGCGCGCTCGACATTGAGCTTGATGCCGCCGCCAATCAAAGCCGGTGGCAGGCGGCCGAGCACAAGATTGGCGTCGGTGATGGTCGGCTCGTCGCCGCCATTCGGGTAGCACATCGGCCCGGGCTCGGCGCCGGCGCTGCGCGGCCCTACTTTCAATTGCCCGGTGCGGGTGCGAAACGCGATCGAACCGCCGCCGGTGCCGATGGTCTTGATGTCCAGCATGGGAATGCGAACCGGGAAGCGGCCGACTCGCCCGCCATTGGTGATTTTCGGCTTCGCGTACTCGATCAGGCACAAGTCAGTCGAGGTGCCACCGGCATCGAGCGTGACGAGATCGGGAAAGCCCGCGATCTCGGCGATCACGGCGGAACCGAGCGCGCCGGCGGCGGGGCCGGACAACGCCGTGGTGATCGGCTTTCGCATCACCTGATCGGGGCTGGCGACGCCGCCGGACGATTGCATCACCAGAAACGGCTTTTTGTTCAGCTCCGGACCGAGCTCGTCGCGGATGCGATCGAGGTAGCGGCTCATGTGCGGCTTGATGAAAGCGTCAACCAGCGTGGTGACGGCGCGTTCGTATTCTCGGTATTCGGGCAGCACGTCACAGGAGAGCGAGAGCGTGCACTCGGGATATTCCTCGCGCAGGATCGCGGCGGCGCGGCGCTCGTGCGCCGGATTGGCATAGGAGTGCAAGAAGCAAACGCCGATCGTCCGGATGCCGGCCTGGCGGAAGAATTGCGCCGCGGCGCGCACGCCCGCTTCGTCGAGCGGACGGATTTCCTCGCCGAGAAAATTAAGCCGGCCGCCGGCCTCGCGCACGAAACGCAGGGGCACGATGCGCTCCGGCTTCACCCAGAAATACGAGTTGCCGTAGCCTTCGGGCACCGCCTGGCGGGCGATCTCGAGAATGTGCCGGAAGCCTTCAGTGACGATCAAGCCGAGGCCTTCGATCTCGCCTTGCAGCAGCGCGTTAGTTGCGACCGTGGTGCCGTGCGCGAGCACGGCGAGGTCGCCGATGCCGGCGCCCCAATCGGAAAGGATGGCCTTGATGCCGCGCACCAGCGCGATCGCCGGATTTTGCGGCGTTGACGACACCTTGGTTACCCGCATCGCGCCCGAAGCATCGTCGACGCAGACGATGTCGGTAAAGGTACCGCCGGTGTCGATGCCGATCCGCAGCGTCGGGCTGCCGGTCATACGCGCGCAACTCCATCACGTGGGGTGGGCTGAGCAACGCGAAGCCCACGCTGTACTTCTTGATCTTCCATGCGATTATTCGCCCAACGTGCCGCGCGTGTCTATCACGCCGCCGGCGTAGTCCAATAGGCGGCGAACGGGGAGGGTGGAAGTGGCAGATTACGTCATTGTGGGCGCCGGCTCGGCGGGGTGCGTGCTGGCAGCGCGGCTGAGCGAGGATCCTGCGGCGCAGGTCATCCTGATCGAGGCGGGCGGCGCGGATGACGCGCCGGATATTCAGGTGCCGCTCGCTTGGCCGCTCATCCGCAAAAACCAATACGACTGGGACTACACCAGCGAACCGGAACCTGGTCTCGACGGTCGATACATTTACTTGCCGCGCGGCAAGACGTTGGGCGGTTCGAGCGCCATCAACGCGATGATTTATATCCGCGGCCACCGCGCCGATTACGATGGCTGGGCCGCGGGCGGCGCCGCGGGCTGGAGCTATAACGACGTCCTGCCGTATTTCCGCAAAGCCGAATGCAACACGCGCGGCGATGACCAGTTTCACGGCGAGCTTGGACCGCTTTCAGTTTCCGATCCGCAAACCCGCCATCCGTTGACGGAAGCGTTCAAACTCGCTGCAATCGAAGCCGGCCATTCGCTCAATCCGGATTTCAACGGCGCCACCCAAGAGGGCGTCGGGTACTATCAGACGACTACGCGCAGAGGGCGCCGGTGCAGCACCGCGGCCGCTTATCTGCATCCCGCCACTGCGCGGCCCAATCTGAAAGTGCTCACCGGGGCGCTGACCACACGCATACTGTTCGACGGCGATCGCGCTGTCGGTGTCGAGATCGTGCGCAACGGCATGCGAGAGGAAATTCGCGCCGAGAGCGAAGTCATCCTCGCCGCCGGTGCTTATAATTCGCCGCAAATCCTGATGCTGTCCGGCATCGGACCCGCCGCGGAGCTTGCGCCGCATCGCATCGCCGCGCGCCACGATCTTCCGGTCGGCTCTGGCTTGCAGGATCACCCTCTCTTGATGATGAGCTGGTACACCGACACGCAAAGCCTGTTCACGCCGCCGACCGCGGAGGACGCGGCGCTGTGGGAAGCGGACGGCAGCGGACTCCTAAGCTCGAACGGCGGCGAGACCGGCGCATTTTTTCGCACGCGCGAGGGGCTCGACGCGCCCGACGTGCAATTTCTCACCGCCGCGGTGATGTTGCACCAGCAAGCGGTCGGGGTGCCGACGGCGCATGCGCTGTCGTTCGGCTGCTGCGTGCTCAAGCCGAAGAGCCGAGGCAAGGTGATGCTGCGCTCCGCCGACCCGACGGCAAAGCCGCGCATTGTTCATCATTACCTGGTCGAAGGCGAAGACCGGCGCAGCATGATCGGCGGCGTGCGGCTCGGTCTCGACATCGCCGCTCAGCCTTCAATGCGTGCGCATGCCAAGTCGCCCTACCTTGCGCCAAAGTCGGCGACGGACGAGGACATCTGGGATTTCGCGCAGCGGCACACCCAGTCGGTCTATCATCCGACCAGCACCTGCGCGATCGGCCCGGTCGTCGACAGCGAGCTGAAAGTGCACGGGGTCGCGGGCTTGCGGGTCGTCGATGCCTCGGTGATGCCGAGCGTAGTGCGCGGCAATACCAACGCGCCGACAATCATGATTGCCGAGCGCGCCGCCGATCTGATCCGCGGCGTCGCGGGTGCCGGCCGCTAGTTGCCCCAAAGGCGAGGCGTCAGGCCTCGCCACAGGTTTCGAGCATCACGCTGTCGATCGCCTCGCGCCAGGTCTTGCCGGCCCACACCACGAACTGGAACGCCGGATAGAAGCGCTCGCAGGTGTCGAGCGCGCTGCTGAGCGCCACTTCGCACTGCCGGCCGGTGACGGCGACGCCACCGCCGAGGATGAGGCCATGGCGAAACATGACCACGCCGTCTTGCGTCCAGACGTCGAAATGCCCGATCCAGAGTTGCTCGTTGATGCCGGCGATCAATCTCTGGACTTCGGAGAGCCGCAACTGCGGGACTTTCATCTCGAAGGCGCAGGCAACGTGCAGCACTTCGATATCTTCCATCCAGCTGAACGAAATCTGGTAATTGGTGCTTTTGCCGGTAACGACCAGCGCGATCTCGGATTCCGCCGAGCGCTCGAACGGCCAGTGATTGGTGGCCGCCATGCGCTCGACCACGTCGAGCGGATTATCACATTGGCCCTCAAAGCTTTCCATCAGCGACATGCGGTCCCCGCCCAAGATCGTGTCTGGTTGATTGAATTAATCGACGGCAGCGCTTTGTCTCGATTCGAGTTGCGGCAGTGAAAACAAAGCGTACTGGTAGGCGGCATTAAGCCTCTTGGTTTTGGTCTCAGCGAGAGTGACGAAAGTCTGGGCCATGCCGTGCACCCGGTCTGGATGGTTTTGTTTGATCAGCGATTTGTAGGCGTCCTTGACTTCTTCGAGGGTTGCGGAAGGGGAAAGACCCAGCACCGCGAACCAGGTGTCGCCATCGTTGTCGTGGCTTGCGTCCGCAGCCGGAATTTCCCCGTCGGCTTTGAGTTGCTCGATCACCCGGTTGGGATCGCCGTAGGCAAATTCCTTCAGCGCGCAGAACTCGAACGCGTAACGCTGGCGAAGATTGATCCAGCGCAGCAGAAAAAACGCCGGGACCGACGCGGCGGCAAGTATGGCTGCAGCGGCGTTGGCGTAGAAAATCCTTGCATCGAGCGGATACCAGGTCATCGGATTCTTGGCGCTGACGATCAGTTCGCTGGCCCACGAGCTTTCCAACGCGACCATCAATAGCGTGAGCAGCAAGACATGGACTGCAAGCGCGCCGCCGAGCGCGAAACGCGTCGAAAGAATGCGCACCAGGAGTTTCAGCCGCCGCAACGGTCCGCGCTTGAGCCGAATGATGTTGTCCTGCAAGTGACGGGCGTGCGCGTTCACTTCTTCGAGTTCATCGGCCTGCGGCGAAACCACCTCGACCCGCGGCCGGAACAGCGCCCGCCACCACGGCGCGCCGCCGTCGTCCTGGTCCTTGAGTTCCTTGCGCCGCCGCCAAACTTTTTCATATTCGGTCAGCGCCCGATTTAATTCGATGGCTTCGTAGAGTCGCAGCGAAAACTCCGGCCGCAGCCGGTGCGCGGCCAGCAGTTGCCGCGCATAGCCGACCGCGAATACCGGCAGCACCGCCCATAACGCGAGCAGACCCGCGTTAAAAAGTGCAACCCGAAGCTCTTCGCTGACCCCCAGCCCGAGCATATACGCAACTACGCCTTACCGAACGGTCTTTGACCCCCGCGGCTTACCCCCGCGCAAAATGCCGTTCTTTTTCAGGGCTAAATTCGCTTCCTGTCGGAAAACGGGCCGCAGATGGGCAAAAACCAGACAAGAATCGTGCGAGTTTTGTCTTATTTCTTCAACTCATAGGCGATGCCGCCAGGGGCGTGCCCCGCCCGCCGACCGTCCGGCCGCGGGTATCCGCAAGTTCTTGCGCGGGCCGCTTGGGGCGGCGCCCGGATCTCAATTGAGATTCGTTGTCTGCGCTTTTGCCGGAACGGCTTCGAACTTCGTCGCCTGCAAAATCCCAAGACCCATGGGCGTCGGCATCGACATCCGGTACGGCACCATCAGCCGGCTCCCGGTTATCGGCGCGAGCCATATTTCAATGTCGTGCCGTGAAGCCAGATACGTGATCAGAAAGTGTTTGGGATCGTAGCCAGCCACCGGAAAGAACTTCACGTCGCAGACAACGACCGGGCCTTGATAAACGCCTTCGGTGCTGACGGTGTCGACCCGCTTGAACGAGAGCCGCAGATTGTAGCGGGTGTGGCCGTCAAAGATCGGGATGGTCCGTTCACAGGCTTCCGGCACCGCGGTCTTGCCGACGCCGGGAATGTGAACGAGCAGCGCCGTCATCGGATCGAGCACGCCGGTGCGGTTCGCGTCGGTGATCGGCACCTGATTGGCGCCCGGCGCGGGGGTCGCCGTTACATATTCCTGGGCTTTGTTGCCGTGAAACAGAATGCGCACCTCGTCGGACCATTTGCCGGCGACGAGCGTGAGCGCGAAATGCGACGCGACGGGCGCGCCTCCAGCCAGGTTGCCTTGCGCCGAGACGTCGCCATGTCCGTCGGAAAAGATTCGCAGCAGCCCGGAAATCCCCCCGGTTGCCGCCGTCGTGAATTTATTATTGTGCAGTTCGACGGTCCAGGAAATATGCCCGATCGGAAGGCCAAGGAGCGTCGCGCGATATGTTGCGTCGAGCTTCGCCTGCGCGGCGGCGAAGTTCAATCCGGCATCCAGCAGCAGCGCCGCCAGCACCACCGCCAGCCGGATAGCAGAGCGATTGACGAGCGCGGTCACGAGCCGATGTCCTCCCGGCGGCGACACATTTTGTCGCCGGGCATTTGGCAGCGCAAGCGATGCCGCCCGGCTTTGATGCCGCCGGGTGATTGCGGCTTATGTTTGAAGCTCGAAGACGATGTCCTGGGCGCCCTTCCACAAGCACATCTTGCCGAGCGCCTGAAGGTTTTCGTGGCCCTTGGTCATGGTCAGGAAGTGGTTGCCGGCGAGCGGGCCCGCCTTGCTGGCAAACGCCACCGGGCCGTAGGCGAGCAGGATTTCGGTTTCACTGATGCCGCCCGGATAAAAAATGATCTCGCCGGGCGCGGGGTAGCTGGTGGCGTTCTCGAAACCGACGCCGAAATCGAAATCGCCAAGCGGGATCCAGCAGCCTTCGCCGCTCCAGCGCACGTGGATGATTTGCTGGCGATACGGCAGCATGCGCACGAACCGCGCGCAGGTGTTGGGCGCCAGATCGTTCTCCATCCGCGCCTCGAACTCGTAGGGTCCGGCCTTAATTCGCAACATGGTCATGGTGTGGACATCCGATCTAAAAGAGAAGTGAGCACGCGCGCGGCAACGTCGATGTCGTCCGGCGACGCGTACTCGGCGGGATTGTGACTCACCCCGCCGCGGCAGCGCACGAACAACATCGCGAACGGAATGACCCCGTCGAAGGCCATGGCGTCGTGGCCGGCGCCGCTCGGCAGCCGGCGCTCCGGGATGCCGAGCGATTTGATCGCGGCCGCCAGGTGGCCGGAAAGCTTCCGATCGCACATCGCCGCCGGCGATTCGTGGCCGGGGGAAAAATGGGCGCTCACGCCGCGGCGGGCCGCGATGGCGGCTACGCGTTCCTTGATGTCGTTCACCGCGGCGAGCCGCTCCTGATCGGCGGGGCTGCGGACGTCGAGCGTGAAACGCGTGCGTCCGGGGATGGTGTTGGCGGCCGAGGCCGGCACCTCGATCTTGCCGACTGTCGCCACAAGATGAGGCTGCGCGCGCCCGCGCTCCTCGACCGCGAGCAGCATTTCTGCCGCGGCGGCGAGGGAGTCCTTCCGCATTGTCATCGGCACCGTGCCGGCGTGTCCGGCGACGCCCTCGACATCGACGGTGCCGCGTGTGGCGCCTTCGATGGCGGTGACAATGCCGACCGGCAGTCCTTCCTGCTCCAGCACCGGCCCTTGCTCGATGTGCACCTCGACGTAGCCGAGCGCGTGCTCGGGCGAGATCGCGGCCTCCGGCAGGTTCAGCGGATCGCAGCCGAACGCGAGCAGCGCCTCGCGGCGCGACACGCCGTCTTCGCCGACTTCGTCGAGCGCTCTAAGATCGAAGTGGCCGGCGAGTGCTTTCGAGCCGCCGAGTGTGGACGGGAAGCGCACGCCTTCCTCGTCGCCGAAGGCGATGACGTCGATGGCGAACGGATAGCGCTTGCCCGCCTTGGCTGCCGCGCCGACGACTTCGATCGCCGTGACCACGCCTAATGGACCGTCAAAGCGGCCGGCGTTGCGCACGCTGTCGATATGCGAGCCGAGCATCAGCGTTCGCGGACCGGCATCATGTCCGCCGTAACGGCCGATTACACTGCCGGCGGAGTCGATCCGCACCGCCATGCCGGCCTCACGCATCCAGCGCGACACCAGATCGGCGGCTTTGCGATGACCCGGTCCGAGATAAAGCCGGGTAAGGCATTCGGGGTCGTCGCTGATTGCCGCAAGCTCATCGAGCCGCGCGACGATCTTTGCTCCGAGCGCGCCCCGGTCGGCTTCTGGCATGGCGTGCATCTGCGCTCCCGGCGATCGAACGCTTTAATGGCGGCATCGCCGGGCTTGGTCAATGAGGGGATCCACTTGAAGCGCGGCCCAGCCCTCTGCCATGCTGGCATGCCGGGCGTTTCTTGGAAGAGC
>DASXDP010000164.1:0-42283 GCA_036490575.1 Xanthobacteraceae bacterium | reverse complement strand
GGATTTTGGTTCAGATGTCGTGGAGCAGCAATCTCGGGCTGTTTCCGCCGACCCTTCAGAAACCGCGCCAACGGGTCGGCAAGGCCCGCAATGCCTCTGGGAAACACCAGCACGATGACAATGAAAAACACCGCCATCAGTACTTCCCAGAACGGCAATGTGTCGCGCAGTTGCGCGGCGAGCGATCCGACGAGCAAAGTTCCGATGACCGGTCCAAGGAGACTTCCGCGGCCGCCGACCGCGGCCCAAATCACGAGATCGGCCGACAAGGCGAAGCCTACGGCTTGCGGCGTAACGATGCCTTGCTGCGGCGCATAGATCACACCGCCGATTCCGGCCATCAATCCGCTCACGCCGAACGCGAACGCTTTTAGCTGATTGGTGTCGAAGCCGAAAAGCTGAAGCCGGCGTTCGTTCTGCGCCAGCGCCCGCCACAGTACGCCGACCGGGGCATTGTAGAGCCAGCCGGCGATCCCGAGCACAACCAGCAAAATCGCGGCCGAGACGTAATAGACGTCCGAGAAATCGCTCAGGCCCGGCAGTCCCGGAATCCCTTTAAGGCCGTTGAAGCCGCCGGTGACGGAATTCCAGCTCGTCGCGATCTGAAACGCCAGCAGCGACAGCGCGAGCGTGATCATCGAGAAATAGGGGCCGCTTTCGCCGCGGCGGCGAAAAACAAGTACGCCGATAGCGTACGCGAGCAATGCCGAAACAATTGCGAAAACCGGCATGGCCAACACGGCGATAATGGGAAGATCTGTGAAGGCGATAAAGGTGAGCCCGGAAAGATAGGCGGCTAACCCAAAGAATAGCGCCTGGCCGAGCGGCAAGAATCCTGCCTGCCCCCAGCAAAGTCCGACGCCGACCGCGGCGGCCGCATAGAGTGCGTAGAGGCCAAGCTGGTAGGCCCAGAACTGTCCGAGCAGGAACGGCAGCGCAATCGCAATCAGGACGATGAGGCTAGCTGTACGCAACGATGCCTCGCGGCCTCAACCACAGGAACAAGATCGACAGGACTAGCACCGCGAAATAGCCGTCGGTCGCACTGCTCGTGGCCGAGATAAGGCTGTCGACTCCGCCGATAACCGCTGCGCCTGACAGCAGCCCCGCGACGCTACCCAGCCCCCCGACAATGAGGACAAAAAACGCGCGCAGCACGTAGTCCAGTCCCATAAACGGCTGCACGGGAACAAGCGGCGCGATCATGACGCCCCCAAGGCCGGCGAGACACGTACCGACAATGAACGCCCCGGCAGCGAGCCGCCTTACCGAAATCCCTTGCGCCTGCGCTAGCTCTGGATTGCTGACCATGGCGCGGATCCGACTGCCGGTACGACTCCTGCCGTACCAGATCACGAGCCCGACCACGATCAGCAGAGAGACGGCGATCAGCAGGAGCCGGTAAATCGGGTATTCGGTGCCGAGAAAACCAACCGTCCCGTGAACCGGGATATTCACGCTGTAAAATCCGAGGCCGAAAATCGCCTCCGCGATCTTACGCAGCAATAAGCTCAAACCCCATGTCGCAACCAGCGTATCGAACGGGCGCCGGTAAAGCGGGCGGATCATGATCCATTCCACCGCCCAGCCTAGAATGCCGCACACGATCAAGGTGAGCGGCACCGCCGCAAGATACGGCAAGCCGCCCGATTGCGTGACGTAGGCGCAATACGCGCCGATCATGATGAATTCGCCGTGCGCAATGTTGAGCACGCCGAGCAGGCCGAAAATGACCGCGAGGCCGAGAGCGAGAACCGCAAGTGTGGAGACCGCGTAAACGAGGTTGATCGCCTGAGTGACGATCAACGGGTCCATTCACAGAACCTCCACAAGCTGCGGGCTTCAGTCAGGCCTTGCACTCGTCGCCGCTCTTAATGTCGGCGAAGGTCTTGATGATATTGAATTCGGTCCCGTTGCAGTCGGCGAGGAACATGGTCTTGTCGACGTGGCGTCCATGCATGGTCACGTCGCCGGAGGCGGTCGGGAAGGTTATTCCTTCGGATGCCGCCATGCACTTCTTCGCGTCCGTGCCACCGGCCTTGGTGACCAGCGCGTGTGCGCAATACACGCCCTCGTAGCAATCGGCGCCGATCCGGCCGAGCTGCGGGGCCTTGTCACCGAACTTGGCGATATAAGCCGCCTTGAATTTCTTCGCCGCTTCGCTCGGAGCGTTCTCGTAATACGACATGCAGGAATAGAGGTTCTTGCTGCTGTCGGCGCCGATCCCGTGCAGCGTATTCTCTTCAAGCAACAGCGAAAGCCGCGCAATGTCCTTGTCGAGGCCAAACCCGGCGAAGGTGCGGTTGAAGTTGACGTTGTCGGCGCCAACCAGCGTGATCAGCACCGCATCAGGCTTGGCCGATTTGATGCGGGTGACAACCTCTTCGAACTTGTTGGGCGCACCGAACGGCACGTACTCCTCGGCCGTAACCTTGCCGCCGTTCTCGGCGATATATTTCTTCGCCTGCTCGTTGCATTTACGCGGCCAGACGTAATCGTCGCCGATCATGTAAATCGATTTTGCGCCCTTGTCCTTCATCATCCAGCTGAGCGACGGCCGGATCTGCTGCTCAGGCGTATCTGCGGTGACGTAGGTGTTGAACGCGCACTCGCCACCCTCATAGACCGGGGTGTAGACATAAGGCACCTTGCCTTTGATGGTGCCGACCAGCGCCTCGCGCGTGGCGCTGTCGTGGGAGCCGACGAAGACGTCGACGTTTTCCTCGAGCATCAGGCGAATCGCGGATTTCGTCGTCTCGGCGGGCGGGCCGCCGGCATCCGTCGGAATGAGCTTGATCTGGCGTCCCATAATTCCGCCGGCCTTGTTGATCTCGTCGGCGGCAAGTTCGGCGCTGGCGCGCTGAGTGGGACCGAACAAGGATGCCGGGCCGCTGAGCGCGATGAAGAGGCCGATCTTGAAATCATTGGCGGCGGCGGCCGGCCGGATCAGTCCGGGCAACGTGCCGAATGCGGCGCCGGCGGCGGCCGCACCGAGAAGCGTTCGCCGCGTTGGTCCCTGTTTGCGCATGCTCATTTGCTTCTCCTCCTGTTTGCAATTTGCCGATTGATTATAAGGACGCGTGTGGCGCCGGTGGTTTGGGAAACAAACTCTCGACCGCCGCCGCAATTGCCAGTAGCTGCTGATCGCTTGATTCCGGACCAGACAATTCGATACCCACCGGCAATCCCGCAGCCGTCATGCCGACCGGCAGGCTGATGCCGGGAATCCCGCCGACACTGCCGGGGCTGGTGTTGCTGATGAAAGTGGGAAACGTCGGTACGGCTTTGCCGTTGAGCAGGAACGTATCGTCGTCTCCGATTTTCGCAGCTGTCGCCGGTGTTGTCGGAAACACGACGGCGGCGATACCGTGTTCGCGGAAATGCCGGCTGTAAGTATCTTTGAGAACTTTTCGCCGTTCCAGCGCCGCGTGATATGCCGCCTCCGGCACTGCGCCGGCGCCGACGAGGCTTTGCAGGATGCCTTTGACATCAGGGCTCGCCACCTTGGAGACGAGGCCGGCGTAGTCGAATCCGGCCTGATGCTCCGCGAGATAGACGTTGAGGTCCGCAACGGTCTCGTAGAGTGCGATGGGGAAGCCGGCCTCGTTATCGAGCCTCGCTTCGTCACTCATGTCGACGTCGACCAGCTCGACCCCAGCATCCGCGAGGCGCGTCAGTGCGGCTTTGCAGATCTTTTCGAGTTCAGTTTCGAGATTCTCCCAAAAATGCTGCCTCGGCACGCCAATGCGCAGTCCTTTGAGTTGCGCTGCCGTTACCTCGGTAGGCCCGCCGGTGACGACACCGTCCAGAAGCGCGCAATCAGCGACGCTGCGCGTCATCGGGCCGGCGGTGTCACGCGTGTGTGAAATCGGCACAATACCGGCCTGTGACCACCGGCCGGTGGTCGGACGAAAGCCAACGATCCCGCACAACGCCGCAGGGATACGAACTGATCCTCCGGTATCTGAACCGATGCCGCCCGGCACGATCCGGGTCGATACCGCGACCCCGGTGCCCCCGCTCGACGCGCCGGGAATACGATCTGGCGCATAGGGGTTGCGGGCCGGTCCGTGGGCGGCGTTGTTGTTGCTGATGCCGTAGGCGAGTTCGTGGAGGTTAGTCTTGCCGAAATTGATTGCTCCGGCCCCGAACAGCTTGTCGACAATGGCGGCGTTACGCTTGGGGCGATTGTTGGCGAGAGCGGGCGTACCGCCGGTCGTCGGCATATCAGCGGTGTCGAGATTGTCCTTTAGCGCGAGCGGCACGCCGTGGAGCGGGCCAAGTGTCGCGTTCTCTGCGCGTCGCTGGTCGGCCTTACGTGCGGCCTCCCGGACGCGGCCGGGATCGAAGGTAATAAAGGCGTTGAGGTTGGCGAAGGTGGCTGCGCGCGCCAACAACGCGTCCGCGAATTTCTCCGCGGAAATCTCGCCCGCGCGGATAGCTTTTGCCGCTGCGCCAACTCCAAGATCGTGAAGCGTTGCCATATCAGATGCCCGCAAACCATGCCTGCGACCGGATTTTCTCCCGATCCGCGCGCTCTTTAATGGATCGCCGAATGGTCCCAAGCCATCGGCATAAATGTTGACCCGTCATTGCGGCCGCTGCCGGGAAAACGCGGCTGCGAGCTCGGCCCGGTTAGCGCACCCGGTCCTGGCCATAGCGTTGGTGATGTGGGTGCGGACGGTGCCAAAACCGATCCCGAGTATCCGCCCGATGTCGCGGTCGGTGCAGCCGCGGGCGACGAGGGCAACCACTTCGTTTTCTCTCGGCGTCAGTCCGTTGCGCCCCTCGCAGCGGAGCAACGCCCGCCGCAAATGGGGCTCCAGTGCGTCAAGTAAACCAGTATCGCGTTCGCAGAAGTCGGGCCGGCCGCAACCACGCCAAATGCGCAAATCCCCGAGATCGCGCTCGCGGTCGAAGATGAACAGGTTCACGCCGTGATGCAATCCGTCGCGCGCGAGGAAGTCGTTGTAGAATTCGGTGCGCACCAGCCTCTCGCGCGGAATTACGTCATCGACCAGCGTCGCGCGCCGCCGGGCCCGAAGCTGGAACGTCATCGGATCGCGGAACTGATACCAGTCCTCGTAACGGCGAAGATTGCCCTGCGCCATGTTAAAGCTAAGCGCCTCGTCGAAACGCTGCTTGCGCGAATCCCAAACGTACGAGGCGCCGAAGTCGGCGCGCAGCAACCGCATGACATCCGCAAAGATCTCCGACCGGGCGTCAACCTCTGGCCCGAGACGCTCGAGTCGCGCGACGATTTCGCCAAACAGGCGCAACTCGTCACCGGTGATGTCGCGAATAACGGTATCCATACCGCCGCCCCGCCGTAGAACCCCCACATAAGCCGGCAGATTGCGCGAAATTGTTCCTGCGCGGCGGCGAAGCTGTCAAGGCCGCTTGTTGGCCAGCGGGTGCCGCGGGCCGCGTGCAGCGGCCGTTGCCGCAACCCGGCACAGTTGGCGCCTCGCCGGTACTCGGCAATCGCCCGGCGGCGATACCTGTTAGTCTGCTGGCTCCATTGCCCTTTATGTCGTTGAAAAGAACCATGACGCAGACGTTTCGCTCTCTTCGCTCACGGATCACCACGCAAGGCATCGACCGGGCGCCGCATCGCGCCTTTATGCGCGGCATGGGGCTCGACGATAGCGCGATGGCACGGCCGTTCATCGGCATTGTAAGCACGGCCGCTGAAACCAGTCCCTGCAATGGCAACCTCGCGGAGCAGGCCGCGCACGCGCATGCCGGGGTTGCCGCTGCCGGCGGTACGCCCCGGGCCTTCACGACGATTTCGGTGTCCGACGGCATCAGCATGAACCACCAGGGAATGAAATGCTCCCTGGTGTCGCGCGAGGTGATCGCCGATTCGATCGAACTCGTCGTGCGCGGCCACGCGTATGACGGTCTGATTGGCTTCGGCGGCTGCGACAAAAACCTTCCCGGCATCATGATGGCGATGGTCCGATGCAACGTGCCGTCGGTTTTTGTGTTTGGCGGTTCGGCTCTCACCGGCGTTTTGCGCGGCAAGCCCGTTTCGGTTCTCAATGCCTACGAAGCCGCAGGCGCGGTGATGACCGGCACCCTGCCGGCGAGCGAACTCGATGCCATCGAACGGGCCGCTCTGCCGACGTTAGGCGCCTGCCCGGGACAGTTCACCGCCAACACGATGGGGATGGTTTCGGAGGTACTTGGGCTCGCGCCGCTAGGATCGTCGATGGTGCCCGCCGTCGACGAAGAACGCATCACGATCGCGACGCGTGCGGGCCGCCTAGTGATGAAAATTCTGAGCAATGGCGGCCCGTTACCGCGGGAACTTGTCACGCGCGAGAGCCTGGAAAACGCCTGCGCTATCGTAGCCGCGACAGCCGGGTCGACAAATGCCGCACTACATATTCCCGCAATTGCCCACGAAGCGGGCATCCGCTTCACCCTTGACGATGTTGCGGCCGTATTCGAGCGGACGCCGCTGATCGGCAACCTGCGCCCCGCCGGCGACTACCATGCCCAAGACGTGCATCGGGTCGGTGGCGTGCCGATGATCGCAAAGGCCCTGATCACGAGCGGACACATCAACGGCGAAACGCTCACCCTCGGCGGCGGGACTTTGGCGGAAGCCTGCACCGCTGCACCAAATCCGGACGGCAAGGTGATCCGCGCCGTCGACAGCGCGATCTCGCCGACAGGCGGTGTGGTGGTGCTCAAAGGCAACCTGGCGCCTGACGGCGCGCTTATCAAGGTCGCCGGGCTCGGCTCACTCGTGCACGAAGGTCCGGCGCGTGTATTCGAGAACGAGGAAGAATGTACGGCCGTCATTCGCGAACGCGCTTACGCTGCGGGCGATGTGCTGGTGATCCGCAACGAAGGGCCAAAAGGCGGTCCCGGCATGCGCGAAATGCTGGGACCGACGGCGTTGATTTACGGCCAAGGAATGGGCGAGCGGGTGGCGCTTATTACCGATGGCCGTTTCTCCGGCGCCACGCGCGGTATGTGCGTCGGCTATATCTCGCCGGAAGCTGCTGCGGGTGGTCCGATTGCGTTGCTGCGCGACGGCGACCGGGTGCGGATTGATGCCGTAGCGCGCAGGCTCGATTGCCTGGTGGGCGAGGCGGAGCTCGCTCGCCGGCGAATGGCATGGAGGCCGAGCGTTCCCAGGGTGCCGCTGGCTGGAGTGTTGGAGAAATACGCGGCGCAGGTCGGGTCCGCGCACCTCGGCGCGGTCACGCATAGCGGCAACTTGCGATGGGAAATCGAAGGGTCGGAGAGCGGGTGAGGGTCAAGCGCCTTGGGAAAGCTAAAGTTCAGGCGAAGGATCAACCGGGGGCGCGGACGTAAATCGCTGACCGCGCAAGTCCTGAAGAAGACTTCTCCCGAGTTCACCTACTACATGAACACAAAGGTGCGGCCGCATAAACGGAGCGGCGAAGAGCCAGGCCGGTCCGGATAAGCATTCCGGCCGCGCTTTGCGGGCGCGGCCGGAGGCTCGAAGTCAGATTTTAGCGATTAGTCGTAGTTCTTCTTGCACGGCGGATTGTCGCGGCCCGGCGGCACGAACTTGTCGAACACCGCCTTGGAGAAGCCGAGACGCTCCTGCACATTCGGGATGGTCTTCACTACCTTGCTGATCAAATCGCCCTTTTCGTCCTTGACGACTTCGGTGATGAAGTTGGTGCCGATAGCCTGGCGATTTTCGTCGAGCGTGATGCGGCCGTTCGGCGCGTCGAGGTCGGTCTTGTTCAACGCTTCGCGGAACTTCTTGTTGCCGTCGCTGAGATCGCCCTTGACCTCGTCGAGCGCCTTAAACACGGAGTCGACCGAGTTGTAGTAGTTGATGGCGAGCAGCGACGGACCGGCGAAGGCGTTTTTGAAGTAGCCGGTTTTGGCGTGCGTCTGATAGGCCTTCACGAACGCTTGCCATTTTGGATTCGGATCGTTGTCGGCCATGCCGCTCGCGGCAATGGTGCCGATCAACGCTTCCTTCGCCTTGCCTTTCGACGACAGCACGGTCTGATCGACCATGATCGAGCCGCCGATGAGGTGAGCGTGACCGCCGGCTTGCTGATACTGGTTGAGGAAGTTCACGGCGTCGGCGCCGCCAAGTCCGAGATAAATCGCGTCAACGTCTTCCGACAGTAGCTGCGGAATGTAGGACGCGAAGTCCTTGGTGCCGAGGGGCACCCAAAGGCGCTTGGTGATCTGGCCGCCTGCTTTGCAATACTCGACGGTCAGTCCCATCACCTGCGTGTAAACGAAGGCGTAGTCTTCGCCGATGGTCGCAATCTTCTTGTAGCCTTTGACGTTGTACGCGTAGTCGCCGAGGCCGGCGTGCCATTGCGCACCGTCCATGTTCGTCCGGTAGAACGTCGGCGACGGCGTAATGCCAGCCGACGGATCGCCGTAGGTTGTCTCAAGCGCGCCGGATGCGGCGTTCATGACGGTAATCTGCGGCTGGGTTTTCGAGTAGTCGCGGATAGCAATACCTTCCGAACCAGACAGCGGCGAAATGAGAACGTCGACCTTGTCTTGCTCGACGAGCTTTTTGGCGGCGCGGACTGCCGAGTCCGGGCTCGCGTCGGTTGAACCGACAATGGTCTCGACTTCCTTGCCGCCCGCCTTGCCGCCGTGTGCTTCGACGCCAAGATCGTAGCCGCGCATGCCGTCCTCACCGAGAACGGTGTATGTGCCTTCGAGAGTTGCGGTAACGCCGACCTTTAGTTTGTCGGCGGCGTTGCCCGCGCTGGTGCCGACCACCGCGGCAAAACCGGCGACGGTCGCCAATAGTAAGCCCTTGCGCATGAGGTTCCCTCCTGTTTACAGCGCCGTTTCGCCGGCCGAATGCAGCTTTGTGAATTATCTTTTGGGGGCCGTCGCCCCGTGCCCCGACCGACGCCAAATCGTAGCAGCGGCCGGCCCAATCCTTCAAGTGTGCAGGCGTTCAAAGCAGGGTCTCAGGCCGTGTCTGTTAGTCTGATTCTTCGGCACATCCGGACAAATCCAGCCACCTCGGTGCGACGCCAACGTTCGATCTGCCACTTGTAAATGCGCGCCTGGAGTCGTTTAATCCGTCAAACAAAACAATAACGTGTGCCTCGGGAGGATGCGCATGAGTACGGCTTTGGCCGTGTGTCACGGCACCTTTGGCCGGGTGACGGTCTATCGTCTTGACAAGCCGATGCGCACCCACGCGCACCGCGAGGGTCATTTAACCTTTCTGTTAAGTGGAGCACCCGCGATCGTGACTGTTTGCGGGGTACCGCATTTGGTTAACGAAGCGGGCGGGGTGGCAATCAATCCGTGGCAGCCGCATTCGTTTCAGCCGTGCTCGGGCGACGAGCCTTCTGTCTATCTTGTCGCCTACATCTGCGATCGCTGGTTGGACCGGGATCAGGAAGGCCGCGGCAGCTTACGATTTGGCGCCAACGGTATCCGGGTTGGGACCACGCTCCGCTCGATAGCCGTCAGCCTCGCGCATACGCTGGTGACCAACGCCAGCTATCGCATCGTTAATCGGTACTTGAACCAGCTGTTTGACGCGAGCTTCGATGAATCGTGGTCGAGCGGCAGCCGCGGCAGCCTTAACGGGAAGCAGCGAACACCCCTCGACTTCCGCGTGCGCAAGTCATTGCGCCTGTTGGACGATGGCCTGGGCCAAGGTATCGCGCTCGACAACGTGGCCCGCGACGCCGGCCTCTCGCGCCCGCATTTCTACAAGCTTTTCCGTGAGAATACCGGGGTGACGCCGGCGCTCTACGCCAACACCATGCGGATCGAGCGCGCGCTGGATCGCCTTACGTCCTCGCAAATTTCGGTCACCGACATCGGTTTTGAGCTCGGATTCTCGTCGCAAAGTCATTTCACCCATTTCTTTGCTGCCAATGTCGGGATTGCGCCGACGCTCTACCGGACGATCGCGCGGGTGGTCAGCGAATAGCCCGTCAGCGGACCTCGAAGCTCGCGAAAAATCAGACTGTAGAACACGCAGCCGCCAGCCCGCTCGGCTACTTTTTGCCGGCGCAGGAGTGGCAGCGTGTCGACAGTCTTTGGCGAGGGCGAGGCGGCTCGAGGCGGCGGACGCACTGACGCGTTCGGCCGCTGGATCGGACATCATCCGATCTGGGCTCTTATTATTGCTGTCGCGGTCATATTTTTTGTGTGGCTTGTGTTGGCGCCCTGGCCGGCGGGCTTCGAAGATGTCCTTGGCAAGAAACTGATCTTCATCAACGCCCTGTTCAACGGCATCACGCTCGGCGGACTCTACTTTCTGGTGGCGACCGGCTTCACGCTGATTTTCGGCCTGATGCGCAACGTCAATCTGGCGCACGGATCGCTCTATCTGTTCGGCGGCTACATGGGCTATGAGGCCGGCGACCTGACCGGGTCGTGGCTGTTCGGTTATGTTATCGCCTTTATCAGCTGCGCCATCGTCGGGATGGCGATGCAGTTCCTTATCTTTAGGCGCATGGAGGGTCAGGATCTGCGCCAGACCCTGGTGACCCTTGGGCTGTCGATCATTTTTTCTGATCTGATGGTCTGGGTCTGGGGCGGTAACGCGATCCAGATTGATACCCCGGACTATTTGGAAGGCCCAGTACCGACTCCGATCATCGTTGCGGTCAAATCGAGCGGCGAGACCGTCTTTCTTTATTATCCGCTGGTGCGGCTGGTGATTTTCGCCGCCGCCGTCGCGATCGGCGTCGGAATGTGGCTCGCGCTCAATCGCACGCGGGTCGGCGTCATGATCCGCGCCGGCGTCGACGACCGCAACATGCTTTCGGTGCTTGGATACAGGGTCCAGCTGTTGTTCATACTGGTGTTTGCTTTCGGCGCCGGACTAGCCGGTATGGCCGGCATTGTTGGCGGTACGTTTCAATCGCTTTCGCTTGGCGAAGATTCGCACTTTCTCCTGGCGTCGCTGGTGGTGGTCATCGTCGGCGGCATGGGATCGATACCGGGTGCCGCGCTCGGCGCGCTCATCATCGGCGTCTCTGAACAGATTGGCACCGTATATTTTCAGAATTATTCGACCGTCCTGAGCTTTCTGATCATGGTCATCGTGCTTGCGTTGCGCCCGCAGGGCCTGTTGGGGAGACGCTAGGTGGCGTTGCTGCAGTCCGCACAAGAGAGCGCGCTCGGCATCGGCAGTGCGCAACGCAGCGGCCCGTTTGCGCAATGGGTGTCGCGCAACGCCGCAATACTGCTGCTCGGCTTGTTCATGATCCTGTTCCCAGCCATCGCCAACGACTTTTTCCTCCGGCAGATCGCCGGCTGGACGATGATCCTCGGCATGATCGCTTTGTCGTTGACGTTCCTTGCCGGTTACGGCGGCATGGTAAGTTTGGCGCAGATGACAGTGGCCGGCCTCGCCGGTTACATGATTGCAGTGCTCGGTGTGAGCTCGCTCCCGAAGGTCAGCTTGTTTTGGCCGTGGTGGGCGGCGGTGCCGTTGGCGATTGTGATCGCGACTGCTTTCGGAACGCTCGCCGGCGCGCTCTCAGCGCGTACCGAAGGCATCTACACAATCATGATTACACTCGCGCTGGCGACATCTTTCTTTTATCTGACTCTGCAGAACTGGCCGATCTTCAACGGCTTCAGTGGCTTTACGACTATTCCGGCGCCGCATTTTCTCGGCGTCGACTGGGGCAAGGCGGTCCCGCTCTATTACCTGATCCTGTTTTTTGCGGCGCTGAGTTATGCCGTGGTTCTTTATGTTTCGCGGGCGCCATTCGGCCTTGCGTTGCAGGGCGTCCGCGACAATCCGCGCCGTATGGAGGCCATCGGCTACAACGTTACGGCGCACCGGATCGCCGCCTACGCATTCGCGGCCGTGATCGCGGCGATCGGCGGCATCCTGCTCGTCTGGCAGAACAACCAAATCTCGCCGTTCTCGGTCGGCGTGGATGTCGTCATCAACCTTCTGATCATTGCGGTTGTCGGTGGTCTTGGCCACCCGATCGGTCCGTTCATTGGCGCTCTCATTTACGTGATGCTGCGCACCTTCGCGCTTGATGCGCTCGTTGCGGTCGGGCTCGATGGGCGGCGTTTCCAGACGCTGATCGGACTGGGCTTTCTGGTGATCGTTTTGTTCTCGCCCGACGGGGTGGTCGGGATTTGGCGGCGCTTGCGTGAGCGCGCCCGCTCGTCGCAGAGGACAAGCCGCCGATGAGCTCGATCGCCGAGCGGATGGCGGCCGCCGGCACCGGCAACGCGATCGAATTGCGCGGTGTGAGCCGCAGGTTTGGGGCGCTCGCGGCGTTGAGCGACGTTACTCTCAGTGTGCGCCCCGGCGAGCGCCGCGCCGTGCTGGGATCAAACGGCGCCGGCAAAACCACCTTGCTGAATTGCGTGACGGGCGATTTTCCGCCGACGTCGGGGACCGTGCGCTTTTTCGGCGAGGACGTGACTATTCTTCCGCCGCATGAGCGCATTCGCCGCGGGCTGCGCCGTACATATCAGATTTCGCTGCTGTTCTCGCGGCTGAGTGTGAGGGACAACGTTTATCTCGCATGCCGTGGCGTGTCGCGCGGCCGGTTTTCATTCATTCGCACGCGCGCGAGCGACGGACTCATGCAGTCGGTTGCCGACCTGATCTCCCTCGTTCATCTGGAGAATGTTGCCGAGCGTCCTGTCGGTGAGCTGGCCCACGGTCAACAGCGCCAGCTGGAGATCGCACTGGCCCTGGCCGGCGCGCCGAGATTCATCCTGTTCGATGAGCCGGCGGCCGGACTTTCGCCGACCGAGCGCAGCGATCTTGTGGCCATTCTAACGGCGCTTCCCGCGCATATCGGCTACATCATCATCGAGCACGATATGGCGGTAGCGTTACGTGTCGTTGAAAGCGTCACGATGATGCACAACGGCCGCATTTTCAAAGAGGGGACGCCGAGCGAAATCGAAGCGGATCCGGAAGTTCAAGAGCTTTATCTCGGGAGCAGTGGACATGCCTGAGCGCCGCACTCCCGACCTGTTGGAAATCAGGGGATTGAACGTCTTTTACGGCCGAAGCCACGCGCTTCAGGGCGTGGATTTGCGGCTCGAAAATGGAATCCTCTCGCTCGTCGGCCGCAACGGAATGGGCAAGACGACGCTGTGCAACGCAATCGTCGGACTTCTTCCGGTGGCGAGCGGCTCGATCCGCTTCATGGGCGAAGAGATTGTCGGTCGTTCGCCCGCGGAAATCGCGCGGCTCGGTATCGCCTATGTGCCACAGGGACGGCGATTGTGGCCGTCGCTCACGGTCGACGAGCATCTGCGGCTCGCCGCCAGCAGCGGGCGTGCGTACTGGAACATTCCGCGCGTCTACGAAGCCTTTCCGCGTCTGGCAGAGCGGCGCACCAATCGCGGCAATCAGCTTTCGGGCGGCGAGCAGCAAATGCTCGCCATAGCGCGCGCTTTTCTTCTCAATCCGCGCTTGCTGGTCATGGATGAGCCCACTGAGGGGCTTGCGCCGGTCATTGTTCAACGCGTCGAAGAAATTTTGCTCAATCTCGGTGAACAAGGGGAAATCGGCGTCCTCGTCGTCGAGCAAAACATCGGCGTCGCGTGCGCAGTCGCTGAAAAAGTAGCGATCATGATCAACGGCCGTGTCAACCGGCTGATGGAAGCGGCCCGGCTGGAAGCGGATCGTGAACTGCAACAGCGCCTCCTTGGTGTTGGTCAGCATGCCGAGGAGGAAGAGGTACGGGAGGAAGTCGCGGCCGCCGCGACGCATGGCGAGGAGGGTGGTCGGCCCGCGAGATCACGCGGCCCGGTACGCGTCTATGTTTCCAACCCGACGTTGCCGACGCGTTGGTCGCAGCCGGTGTCTGCGGCGCAAATCGAAAGCGCAGCGCGCACGCGCACCAATGCACCAGAGGCGGCGACATCGGGCGTGATCGCGCCCGCGGTCGAATTGCGGCCGATCCAGCGTGGCGGCGTCGCTCCGGTGATTGTCGCCGGCACGCTCGACACCAAAGGCGCGGAGCTGCGCTTTTTGCGCGATCAGATTGCCGCTGCCGGTGTGCGTGTCGTTCTGGTCGACCTTTCGACCTCCGGCGGCCCGTCACCCGCCGACGTTCCGCCGCATCATATTGCCGCTTATTACCGTGGCGGTCCGAATGCGGTGTTCACCGGCGACCGCGGCGCCGCGATCACGGCGATGGCCGAAGCATTCGAAGCCTGGATCCGCCGTCAGGACCGGGTCGGGGGGCTCATTTCCGCCGGCGGTTCCGGCGGCAGTTCGCTCGTCGCGCCGGCCATGCGCGCGCTGCCGATCGGCGTGCCGAAGGTTCTGATCTCCTCCGTCGCCTCCGGCAACGTCGCGCCCTACGTCGGACCGTCCGACATTTTGATGCTTTATTCAGTGACCGACATCGCCGGTTTGAATTCCGTAACGCGGCAAATTCTCACCAACGGCGCTGCGGCGATGGTTGGCATGGTGAAAGCTCGCGGCGCTGCCGCAGCGGAGCCGGATCGGCGTCCGGCGCGGCGCGGTGCTGAAAAGCCGGCGATCGGACTGACCATGTTCGGCGTGACCACGCCGTGTGTCGACGCGGTTGTCCGCGCGCTCGAAGCCGATTTCGAATGCCTCGTGTTCCACGCCACAGGTGTCGGCGGCCAATCAATGGAGAAGCTTGTCGATTCCGGCGAGCTCGCAGGCGTGATCGACATTACGACGACGGAGGTGTGCGATCTCCTCTGCGGCGGTGTGCTGCCTGCCACCGAAGACCGCTTCGGTGCGATCATTCGGACACGCGTGCCTTACATCGGTTCGTGCGGGGCGCTGGACATGGTGAACTTCGGAGCCATGGCTACCGTTCCCGAGCGCTATCGCGGCCGCACGCTTCACGTTCATAACCCTACCGTCACGCTGATGCGCACCACGCCGGAGGAGAGTACGCGCATCGGGCGATGGATCGGCGAGCGGCTCAATCTCATGGATGGCCCTGTGCGATTTTTCCTGCCGGAGGGCGGCGTCTCGGCGCTCGATGCGCCAGGGCGCCCGTTCTCTGATCCGCGCGCTGACGAGGAATTGTTCAAGGCCCTGGAAACGACCGTCCGGCAGACGTCGTCACGCCGTTTGATCCGCGTGCCGGCGAACATCAACGACGCCCAGTTTTCCGCAGATATCGCTGGTGAGTTTCGTCGCCTGTTCGGCGGGCGATTGAGCCGCCGGCGAGCAAGAGGATAAAGGCGTGCCTCGCATTCCGCGTTCCGACATCCTGGCGCGCTTCCACGCCATGAAAAAGCGGGGAGAGCCCATCATTGGCGCCGGCGCCGGCACCGGCATCTCCGCGAAGGTGGAGGAGAAAGGCGGCGCCGATCTCATCGTAATCTACAATTCCGGCCGCTACCGCATGGCCGGCCGTGGCTCGCTTGCGGGCATGATGCCATTCGGCGACGCCAACGGCGTCGTTCTGGAAATGGCCCGCGAGGTTCTGCCCGTCGTCGGCTCGACACCGGTGCTTGCAGGCGTTTGCGGCACCGATCCATTTCGGCAAATGGACGTCTTTCTGGAAGAGATCATCCGCCTTGGCTTCAGCGGCGTGCAAAATTTTCCGACCGTCGGGCTGATCGACGGCACGTTCCGCCAAGGTCTTGAGGAAACCGGGATGGGCTACGGCTGCGAAGTCGACTTGATCGCCAAGGCGCGCGCCCGCGATCTGCTCACCACGCCATATGTGTTTAGTCCTGCAGAGGCCGAAGCGATGGCCCGCGCCGGCGCCGATGTACTGGTCTGTCACTTCGGGCTGACAGTCGGCGGCTCAATCGGCGCTGAAACCGCGACCAAGCTGGAAGATTGCCCGGCGCTCGCCGACGAAATGGCCAAGGCGGCGCTCGCGGTCAATCGCGATGCGCTAATCCTCGTGCACGGCGGACCGATCGCGGAGCCGGCCGATGCCGATTACGTCCTCAAGCGTTCGCGGCATTGTGATGGTTTTTACGGGGCGTCTTCGATGGAGCGTCTGCCGGTCGAGCGCGCGCTGTTCGAACAAGTAGCGAAATTCAAGGCAATCAAGAGAGCATAACGCACAGTGAAGAGCCGCGCCGGATCGAGCGTCCGGCGGGGCAGGGAGGAAGAAGATGTCCGCAGCCATTATCGGCAGTCTGATCATCTGGCTGATCGTTGCGATCATTGTGATCGCCGTGGTGGTCTATTTCGTCAACTGGCTCTATCACCGCTCGTCGAAGGAGGTGTCGTTCGTCCGCACCGGCCTATTCGGCGAAAAGGTTGTAATAAACAGCGGCGCATTTGTTCTTCCGTTCATCCACGAAATCACTCCGGTGAACATGAACGTTCTGCGCATGCAGGTCGTGCGCAACAAAGAAGACGCACTGATCACCAAGGACCGGATGCGCGTCGACATCGAGTCGGAGTTTTACGTCCGCGTGCCGCCCACTCGCGAAGCGGTAACCATCGCCGCCGCGACACTCGGCCGGCGTACCATGAACGTAGCCGAACTCGATACGCTCCTTGCCGGCAAATTCGTCTCGGCGCTCCGCGCGGTCGCCTCCGAAATGACAATGGAGGAGATGCACGAGCGGCGCGGCGAATACGTTGCTCGTGTCAAGGATTCAGCAAAGGAAAGCCTCAAGCAGAACGGTCTGGAGCTCGAGTCGGTTGCCATCACCGATCTCGATCAGACCGATCTCGAGTTTTTCAACCCGTCGAATCGGTTTGACGCCGAAGGTCTGACCAAGCTGATCGAAGACATCGAAGCACGGCGCAAACTGCGCAACGACATCGAGCAAGATTCGATGATCCTCATTCGCAGCCGCAATCTCGAGGCGGAGAAACAAGCGCTCGACATTGACCGCGAGAGCGAGACCGCCCGGCTAACCCAGGAGCGCGACATCGAGGTCCGCCGGGCCGTGCAGCGTGCCGAACTCGCGCGCGAGCGCTCGTTGCGCGATACCGAGGCCGAGCAAGCGCAGATTGCCGCCCGCGAGGAGGTCGAGAAGACCCGCATTGCGCACGAGCGGGCGATTGCGGAAGCGCGGATCGCTTCCGAGCGCGAAGTCCGCGAGCGCGAGATCGAGCGTAGCCGACAGCTTGACGAGGCCGAAATTGCGGCTCGCGAGCGCGTCGAACGTGCGCGCATCGCCCAGGAACGCGTCGTTACCGAAGCGCGCATCGCGCGCGAGGAGGACGATCAGCGCCGCGAAATCGAGCGGCAGCGCAATGTCGAGAACGCCGAAATCGCGGCGCGCGAGGAAACCGAGACAGCGCGGATTGCCCAGGAACTGGCGGTGGCCAAAGCGGGGATCGCGAAGGACGAGGAGAACCGGCGGCTCGAGATCGAGCGAACCCGAAACCTCGAACAAGCGGAAATCGCCGCGCGCGAGACCACCGAGCGCGCTCGCATCGCCCAGGAGCGTATCGTCACCGACGAACGGATCGCACTTGAGGAGGAAATCCGCCGTCGCGAAATTACGCGCAACCGCGCCGTCGAAGAGGAGGAGATTACCGCCGCCAAGGCGACCGAAGCGGCGCGTATTGCTCGGGAAAAATCGCTTGCCTCGGAGCGGATCGCTGCGGAGGTCGCGACGCGGACTTTGGAAATCGAGCGCACGCGGGCACTAGAAAAGATCGACATTGAAGCGCGCGAAGTGACCGCGGCGGCGCGCATTGCCCAGGAGGAACGGGTTCGCGCCCTCGACATTGCCCGCACTCAAACGATTGAGGAGGCGGAAATCGCTGCGCGCGAAACGGTGGAAGCGTCCCGCATCGCGCAGGAAAAGAAGATCGCCGTCGAACGCATCATGGCGGAAGAGGAGACCCGCAACCGCGAAATCGAGCGCATCAAGGCGATCGAGACTGCGGAAATTGCCGCGCGTGAATCGACGGAATCGGCGCGCATCGCGCTCGACAAGAAGATCGCGGCGGACCGCATCGAAGCAGAGCAGGACACCCGCGGCCGCGAAATTGCCCGCAACGAAGCCGTCGAGTCGGCCGAAATCAACGCCCGCCAGCTCGTCGAGTCGATTCGCATTACCCAGGATCGCAAGATCGCCGGCGAGAGAATATCGCGTGACGAGGAGGTGCGTTCTCTCGAAATCGCACGCAATCGCACGGTCGATACCGCTGAAATAGCAGCGCGCGAGGCGATTGAAGAAGCCCGCATCGCCCAGGAAAAGCGGCTTGCCGCGGAGCGCATCGCCGCGGAGCAGGAAACCAAGTCGCGCGATATCGCCCGCGAACGTGCGATTGAAGACGCCGAGATCAAGCGGCGCCAGGCCATAGAGACGGCGCGCATCGTCACCGAGCTGGCGCTCGAGCGCGAACGGATTACATCGTCGCAAGACCGCGACATTCTCGATACCGAGCGGCGCAAAATCGTGGAGATCGCCGATCAGGATCGCTCCATCGAGGTTGCCGCCAAGCTCGTCGAGCGCGCGGACGCCGATCGCAAGCTCAAGGAAGCCAACATCGTCGCCACGCAGCATGTCGAACGGGCCGACGTTAGCCGCGAGCAGGTGATCGATGTCGCGCGGCTCGAGCGGCGGCGCGCCGTCGAACAATTCGAGGTCTCACGCGTGCAGTCGTTGCAGGAGGCCGAGATCGCGGCCCGCGAGGAGGTCGAGCGCGCGCGCATCGCCTCCGACCGCGGACTTGACGAGGCGCGGATCATCCGCGAGCGCGAGCTGCGGCAGCTTGAGATCGGCCGCGAAACCGCGGTCGAGACCGCGCGGATGGAGAGCAACATCGAGATCAGTCGAAGGTCGCTCGAACAGTCCGCCGCGCAGGCCGAAGCCGAAGCGGCGCGTGCGCAGGCCGTTGAAGCCGAAGAGCGGGTCAAGACGGTTCGCGAGAGCGAAGCGGCACGCCGCCGTCACGCGGTCGAAGTCTTGATCGCCGAAAAAGAGGCGGAAGAAACCCGTATCGCGGCGGCGGCCGAACAGGTGCGTGCTGCGGTCGAGGCAGAATCGCAGCGGCTCCTGAACGAGGCCGAAAACGTCCTCTCCGACTCGGCGCGCGCGTCTCTCTTCAAGCGGCGGTTGCTTGAGCGCATCGAGGGCATCGTGCGCGAGAGTGTCAGGCCGATGGAGAAGATCGAGGGCATTCGCATCCTCCATGTGGACGGGCTTAACGGCGCCGGCGGTGGCGGAGGCGGTGGCGGCGGCCGGAGCGCCACCGACGAGGTTATCGACTCGGCGTTGCGCTATCGCGTCCAGGCGCCGCTCATCGATCAAATTCTTTCCGAGATCGGTGTCGAGGGTGGAAGCCTGTCGCGCATGCCGGGCCTTATTCGCGAGGCGCGCGACATGCAGGGTATTCGCAAAGAGACGGCGCCCAAGAAACCGCCGGAGGGCGGCGGATCGTCAGGGTAGTCAGGCAGCGAACCGGCACGGAAAGGAGGGAGAGGTCACATGGCCCGCGTCTATGTTTCAAGCGTTATCAACAGTCGCTCCGATCGTGTCTGGCAGCGAGTCCGCGATTTCAACGGTCTGCCCTCCTGGCATCCGGGTATTGCTGAAAGCCGGATCGAGAACGGCGAGCCTTCCGACAAGATCGGCTGCGTACGCGATTTTCGCCTGCGCAATGGCGACCGTATCCGCGAAAAGCTTCTTGGACTGTCGGACTTCGATCTGTTCTGCACTTACTCGATCCTTGAATCCCCGATGGGCGTCGACAACTACGTTGCGACATTGCGGCTGACGCCGATCACCGACGGCGACCGCACATTCGCGGAATGGACCGCGGAATTCGACTGTCCGCCGGAGCGGGAAGCCGAGCTGATTTCGAATATCGGCGGCGGTGTCTTCCAGGGCGGCTTTGATGCTCTTAAACGCCAATTCGGAGGCTAAGGCGTGATTCGCATCGTCCGCTCGACCATCATCGATGCCCCGACGGACGACGTGTGGGCGCTGCTACGCGACTTTAATGGCCACGATCAATGGCATCCGGCGGTCGGAAAAAGTGCGATCGAGCGTGGGCAAAGTTCCGACAAGATTGGCTGTGTTCGGCACTTTTTTCTGCGCAACGGCGCAGAGCTGCGCGAGCAACTATTAACTCTGTCGGATTTGGAACAAAGCTTCAGTTATTGTTTGCTGGACACGCCGGTTCCGCTGTTCAACTACGTCGCTCATGTGCGGCTTGCCCCTGTTACAGACGGGAATCGGACATTTTGGGATTGGCGCTGTTCGTTCTCGACGCGCAACGGCGAGGAAGCCGAGATGGCCCGCATGGTCGGCGAAGATATCTATGACGCAGGTTTTACGGCTATTCGTAACCGTCTGGCAGCATCGGCAGGTCTAGAGGGCAGGGCGTGACCATCAACGTCAAAACATTTCCCCGCCTTGCCGAAGCGGCCAGCGCGCTGTCGAGTGAACGCGCGGCGCATTTTTTCGGCGGCGGCACGCTGATCATGCGTGCGGTCAACGAGGCTGATCCGGGTGTGCAGACGATCGTAAGGTCGACCGACCCGGTTCTTGGGCACATCGGCACGTCGTCGGGGCGCATCGAACTGGGCGCCGGCGTCACCATGGCCGCGATCCTCGCCGAGCGGGAGCTTTCGTTTTTGCATCCGGTTGCGCGCGCGGTCGGCGGCCCCGCCGTTCGCGAAGCGGCGACCGTCGGCGGCAATTTGTTCGCCCGGAGTCCCTACGGTGATTTCGCGGCTGCGCTGCTCGCGCTCGATGCAACCGTCAGCCTCGCCGGCGGGTTCACCCAGCGTGAACAGCCGCTCGAAGAGTTTCTCGGCCACCGCGAACGCGGAAAGTCCGTCATCGCGATGGTCGCGTTCAAGCGGCCGCCACCGGACAGCTTCCGCTTTGCCAAAGTCACCCGCGTTCATCCCAAAGGGATTTCGGTTTTGTCGATCTCCGCGCAGGTTCCATCCGCGAGCGGCCGGATTGCCGGGGCGCGTATTGCCTATGGCGCCATGGCGCCGACGCCGGTGCGGGCCAAAGCGGCCGAACGCGCGCTCGAAGGCCGCGCGCTCGATGCCGCCGGTATCGCTCAGGCGCTCGCGGTCGCGGCCGACGGTACCGCGCCGACCGACGACGCCATTGCCAGCGCCTGGTGGCGACGCGAGATCTTGCCGGTTTATCTACGCCGGTTGCTGCTTGGCACGGCAGCGGCATGAGGCATCCATGAAAACCCCGATCCAGTTCTTTCTCAACGGTGAGGAAGTTGCGGCTTTCGTCGAGAGCGGGGCCAACCTGCTCGACACGTTGCGTGAGACGGTTGGCGATTTGTCGGTCAAAGGGGGCTGCTGGCAAGGTACTTGCGGAACCTGCACGGTGCTGATTGACGGCGTGCCGCGAGTTTCGTGCGTGACCTTGGCGGAGACCTGCGCCGGGAAATCGATCGAGACGACGGCGGGCTTGCGGCGTGGCCCCGATTTGCATCCCTTGCAGACCGCGTTCATGGAGCACTTCGCCGCGCAGTGCGGCTACTGCACGCCGGGAATGCTGATGGCCGCGAAGGCGCTGCTGGACCGCAATCCCAATCCGACCCGCGCCGACGTAATCGACGCGATCTGCGGCAACATTTGCCGTTGCACCGGCTATGAACCGATCATCGAAGCGGTGCTCGATGCCGCGCATGGCGATGCGCGTCATCGTGCCTAAAGGACGACACCATGCTTGAATTCCGCAAGGACATCTTTGCCGACGAGCGCGACGATAATTTGCTCGAGGTCGGGCAGCCCACGGCGCGTCAGGACATTTTGGGCCACGTCACCGGTACTTCGCCCTACTACGACGATCACCGGTTCGGCAATCTCCTGCATCTGAAAATTCTGCGCAGCCCGCACGCGCACGCGCGCATTCGATCCATCGATGATTCTGCTGCTGCGCGCGCGCCTGGCGTCAAACGCATCATTCGTGCGGCTGATGTGCCGGTCAATTTGAACACGCTGTTGAGCCTGATCCAGTTCGGCAAGGACGACGAGCCCTCACTCGCATCCGATGTGGTGCGCTACGTGGGCGAGCCGATCCTCGGCATTGTTGCGACCAGCGAGCGCGCCGCGATCGAGGCGATGTCGCTGGTGCGTATCTCCTACGACCAGCTGCCGGCCGTGTTCGATGTCGAGGAAGCGCTCAAGTCGGGCGCGCCGTCGGTGAATCCCACCTATCCGAAGAATACCTTCGAATATTACGGCAAATACGATCACCAGAAACTGCGGTACGGCGACGTGGACGCTGCGTTCAAGCAGGCCGACATCGTTCTCGAAGACCGCTACCAGATGTCGCCGATCGAGCACGCCCCGACTGAGACCAACGGCTCGATTACGGTGCCCGACACCAACGGCCGCTTCATTGTGTATACCTCGACGCAGGCGCTGTTCTTCTCGCTCGACACTTCAGCGAAGATTAATGCGATGCAGTCGAACCAGCTGCATTTCATCGGTGGAACGGTCGGCGGGGGTTTCGGCGGCAAAGTGGATACCCTTACCGAGCCGCTTTCCATTCTAGCGGCGCGGCTGACCGGCGCGCCGGTGCGTTATCGATTCGGCCGGCACGAGGAAATGCAGTTCGGCTCGCCGCGCGGCGCCGAGCGCATCTACGTCAAGGACGGCATCATGAAAGACGGGCGCATCGTCGCCCGGCAGGTACGCTGCTATTTCGACTCCGGTGCCTACACGCGGCTGTCGAGCTACGCCGTGGTCAAGTGTACTGCCCATATTCCCGGGCCGTACACCATCCCGAACGTTCATGCGGACGTGTTTTGCGTATTCACCAACCGTACGCCGGCGACCGCCATGCGGGGCTTTGGCGTCACGGCCGTCGACTTCGCGATGGAATGCCATGTCGACAAGGGTGCAGTCGCCGTCGGCATGGATCCCCTCGAATTTCGCATGCTCAATATGTATCGCGACGGCGACATGAAGGCGCATCGCCGCCAAGCCAAAAATTGCGCACTGATCGAATGCGCGCAGGTCACGGCGGAGAAAGCGAATTGGCCGTTGCGTGACGAATTCCGGCGCATGTCGTCGCGCCAGGGTGGCAGTCTGGAGCGCGGCGGTGTCGTCGACCGCACGCGAGCGCCAAACCAGGCGCCCGCTTCCAAGCCGGTGCCGACCGACATTTCCGGCGGTCGCACGCGCGCGCCGAACATCGCGCCTCCGCCTGTTGTGCCGCAGCGCATCGCTTACGAGCGGCCGATGCCGCCCGCGCCTGAACCGGCACGAGCCGCGCCGGTGCAGCAACCGGCGCCGCGGCCGGCTCCGACACCACGACCGGCCGCGCCGGCGGCTCCGGCTCCGGCCGCTTCGACGCACGGCGCGGCGCGTTTTTCTTCAGTTTTCGGCACCAGGAGACGCTGATCATGGCCAAGCATCGCGGACGCGGCGTCGCCACCATCAACTATCCGATCGGCATGAACCTCGGCGGCGATCCGAGTCAGGCTCTGGTGCATTCCAATCCAAGCGGCAAGTTCACTGTTGCGCTGTCCTCGATCGATCTCGGCCAGGGGATGAAATCGGTGACGCGGCAGATTTGCGCCGAAACGCTCGGGGTGCCGGTCGATGACGTTTATGTCGACACCGCGGATTCGGATACCGGCCCGCACTGCATGGGCTCCTTTGCCTCGCGCGGGACCCATCGCGTCGGCAACGCGGTGATGACGGCGGCGCGCGAAGCGCGCGGCGTCATGCTCGAAGCGGCCGCCGAGGAGCTTGAAGTCGATCCCGGCGATCTTGAGACGGATGGCAAGGGGTCCATTCGGGTGAAAGGCGCGCCGCACCGTTCAATCTCGGTGCGAGATGTCGCGATCGCCGCGCAGTTCCGCCAAGGCAAGACGATCGCCGGCCGCGGCATTTTTCTCGTACCGTTGTCAGACGTCGATCCCGAAACCGGCGAGATGTCCCCGGCCACTTGCTACGCGCACGCCTGTCTCATTGCCGAGGTCGAAGTCGACGATGAAACCGGCGATGTCACCGTGCTGAAAATGAACAGCACTTATGAGATCGGGCGTGCGATCAATCCAAAGCTCGTCGAGCAGCAGCTCGTTGGCGGCTCGTGGATGGGCATGAGTCACGCGCTTTATGAGACTCCGGAGCCCTACTACCCGAACACGCGCGAGGGACCGCGGGACTTCAATGAATACCTGATGCCCGGCCCCGGCGATATTTGTCCTCACGATATCACCGTGCTCGAGCGCCCGGCGCCTGACGGCCCATTTGGCGCCAAGGGTCCCGGAGAAATGTGCGCGAACCCGGTGCTGCCGGCGGTCGCCAACGCCGTGTTCAACGCGGTCGGCGTCCGTATCAACGATCTACCGATCACGCCGGAGAAGGTCTTGCGAGCCATCAAAGCGCGGGGCGGTTCAGCCGTGACGCGTACACGATAGCTCCATGGCAGTGCGTCAAAAGATCGTCGGCATCGGCAGCCCGCGGGAGCTCGAAGAAGCGCTCCGCGCGGCTTATTATCTCGCCGACGACGAGCTTTCGACCGCCGCCTACCTTGCGCTCGCGCTTGGCAAACCGTTGTTGCTGGAAGGCGCACCTGGTGTCGGCAAAACGGAGGCCGCGAAAGCGATCGCCGGCGTGCTCGGCCGTAGCCTGCTCCGTCTGCAATGCTATGAGGGCATCGATGCGGCGGCGGCGCTCTATGAGTGGAATTTTCCGCGGCAGATGTTGGCGCTGCGCCAGGCGGGCGCCTACGGCGATACCATCGATATTTATCGCGACGAGTTTTTGATCGAGCGGCCGATGCTCGCCTGTCTGCGGCGGCCGGGCGAAGCCATGCTGCTGATCGACGAAATCGATCGCTCTGATCACGAGTTCGAGGCGTTTCTCCTCGAATTCCTGTCCGACTTCCAGATCTCGATACCTGAGCGCGGCGCGATAAAGGCCTACGAGCGGCCTGTCGTCATCCTCACCTCGAACCGCACCCGCGAGCTGCATGAGGCGCTGCGCCGCCGCTGCGTCTATCATTGGATCGAATATCCGTCGGCCGAGCGTGAAATGCGCATCATCATGATGCGCGCCTCGGGCGTCAGCGAACGGGCGGCGCGCGCGGTGGTCGCCGCGGTCGGACGCTTGCGCCGCGAGCCGCTGGCCAAGCTTCCCGGCATCGCGGAAGCGGTCGAGTGGGCTGAAGCGGCCACGCTTCTTAACGAGCAGGGCGAGCGCTGGCCCGAGGCGTTCCGGCGCTCGCTCGGCGTTGTGCTCAAGGACGAAGACGATCTCGTGCATATCGCGCCACGGATCGAAGCCATCCTTGCCGAGGCGCAGGCATGACCGATACCGCGGCCGCGATCGCGCACTTCCTCGGCTTTACCGCGCTGTTGCGGCGCTCGGGATTTGCCGTCGCGCCCGAGCAGAGCATGGCGTGGCTCGCGGCAATCGAGCTGCTCGGACCGGGCGAGATGGAAGACATCCGGCGCGCGGCGCGCGCAACGCTGGCGCCACCTCCGGAGCGGTTCGCCGATTTTGACGCGCTGTTCGATGCGCATTTTCTTGGTTCCATTGTGCCCGGTTTGGAAGCGGGTGAGCCGAGTGATGAGGAACCGCTGCGCGCCGCGGAGGACGGAGCGACCGGTCCCGAACCTGAATTCGGCGACGAGACCCACGAGTCGGGCGCCGAGGCCACCAGAGCCGAGCGCCTGTTGGGTCGGCGCTTTTCCGCCGGCGAGGATACGAACACGCTACGCCGTTTCGCCCGCGCGCTGCCGAGCCGACTGCCGCGCCGCCGCGGCTATCGCTGGCGGTCGGGGCGGACCGGGAAGGGTACGGACGCACGGCGCATGTTTCGCGACGCCATGAGGCACGCCGGCGAAATCGTGAAACTGCGCCGCCGCCGGCGGCGCCTGCGGCAGCGCCGCGTTGTCGTCCTCATCGACGTTTCGGGGTCGATGAAGGAACGCACGCAAGCACATCTGGCGTTCGCCCATTCGCTGGTCCGTGCCGCCGACTCCGTCGAGGTCTTCACCATGGGTACGCGGCTCACTCGCATCACCCGGCCGCTGCGTTTGAAAAGCCGCGAGCAGGCGCTCGCCACCGCTTCGCTTCTTGTTGCCGATTGGGACGGCGGCACGCGCATCGGCGATGCACTCAATGCTTTCCTGGCCGTACCGCGTTTTTCTGCGCTGGTTCACGGCGCAGTGCTGCTGGTGCTCTCCGATGGGCTCGAGCGTGGCGACCCGACCGCGATGGCGGACGCCGTCGCCCGCTTTTCGCGGATCGCCTGGCGCATCGTCTGGCTGACGCCGCTTGCCGCCGATCCCGGTTTTGAGCCCCGCACGGCGGGTCTGGTGGCAGCGCGGCCTTACCTCGATGAACTCGGAGACGGCGGCTCGATCGACAAAATTTGCGCTCATGTTCTCGACCTGGCCGAGATGAGCGCGGCGTAACGAAAGTTCAAATCGAACAAAAGTAGCTGCGTAGGGGGAGGAGTGAATGGCGCTCGAAATTAAGGTGCTCGACTATGGCGATATCGAGCTGGAATCGAGTTTTTTGGTGTTGGGACGCGATTGCGGCCGAACACGGCGGGTACCGGTCCTCGGCTTTCTCATCCTCGGCGGTACTTGGCCGGTTGTCGTCGATACCGGCTACCGCTCCAACCAGATCATGGAAACCTTGGGAATGCGCGGCATGCAGTCCCAGGAAACCATGATCGAGAACCAGCTGAAGAAGCACGGGCTGAGGCTTGGAGACGTGCGTTACGTCCTGCACACGCACCTTCACATCGATCATGCCGGCAAGGACGACCTCTTTCCCATGAACACGGCGGTGGTCGTCAATCGGCGCGAGCTGGAGTATTCGGTCTCCGGCTTGATGCACCCGCAATACCCCGCCGTCGACATCAAGCATCTTGTTGACCGCCTGCACACCAAGGGTGCGCTGCGTTTTCTAGACCTGGAAATTTCGGGACCGACCGAACTGATGCCGGGCCTGGTTTGCGAGGCGGCCGGCGGCCATACCGAAGGATCGATGAACGTCATTGTCAAAACTGCCGAAGGCACGGCAACTATTTGCGGCGACGTGCTCTACGACATCAACGACCAGCTGGTGGATCCCTTCCACGAGCTCAGCGACATGGAGCCGCGCGTCACGGGCAATCACGGGGTGAGCAAACGCGACGAGAAGGCGGCGATCAAAAAGGTGGTGGCTTCGTCGCGCTTCATCCTGCCGATTCATGATCGGCCGGCCATTCTCGAGGCCGGCCAGGTCGTCGGCCGTTTGCAGGATTCGGTTCCAGGCCCAATCGTACAGTCGCTGCCGAAACGGCAGTGGTTTGCCGCCTAGCGCGACGGGCGAAGTGGGGAGCACATCATGAGTCATACCGCCCTGCGGCGCGAATTCTCCGATCTGATCGATCTCGATGCATCGGTCGATCGTTTAGCCGGCGGATTCACCTTCACCGAAGGTCCGATCTGGCATCCGCGCGATCAGTTTTTGCTGTTCTCGGACATGCCGGCGGACGTGCGCCGCCGCTACGACGAGCGCAGTGGTGTCCGCGAGGTGATGAAGCCGTCGAACAAGTGCAACGGCATGACCTACGACGCCAATCTGGGATTGATCGTTTGCGAGCACGCGACGTCGAGCCTGGTGCGGGAATCCAACGGCCGGCGAGACGTCCTCGCATCGCATTTCGAGGGTAAGGAGCTCAACAGTCCGAACGACGTTTGCGTGCGGTCGGACGGTTCGATCTATTTTTCCGATCCGTGGTACGGCCGAATGCCGGTATATGGTGTCGAGCGGCCGCGCCAGCTGGGCTTTCAAGGCGTCTATCGCATCGTGCCGGGTGGGCAGCCGCAGCTTCTGGTCGATCGCAACCTGTTCGATCAGCCGAATGGGCTGTGCTTTTCGCCGGACGAGCGGCAGCTTTACGTCAACGACACGGTGCGAGCGCTGATCCGCGTTTTCGACGTCAATGACGATGGTACGCTCGGGCCTGACCGGATCTTCGCGTCCGGTATCCGCTCGGAACTCGAGCCCGGTGTTCCCGACGGAATGAAATGTGACAGCGCTGGAAATATCTGGGTGACTGCGCCCGGTGGCGTTTGGGTCTATGGCCGTTCAGGGGCGCTGATCGGCAAGGTGAGAGTGCCCGAGCTTGTTGCCAACTTGCACTGGGGCAAGTCCGATTGGCGCACGCTGTTTATGTGCGCAACGCACTCGCTCTACGCAGTGCGTACCAAGGTTGGCCCGCGTCTGGAGCCCTTCATGCGGGCCAGCGCTGCCTCGAGCGCGGCGCACGCACCGTCTTCCACATCCTCGGTTGCGGCCCCGCCGCGCGACGGTTCGGGGAGCCTGTCGCTCGATCCTTCGCGTTGCGCGCTGATTATTCAGGACATGCAGAACGACGTGATGATGGACGGCGGCGCGTTCGCGTCGTCGGGCTCGCCGCAGCATGCGCGTGAGCAGAATGTTGTTGAGAATATCAAACGCCTTGCCGAGGCTTGCCGTGCCCGCGGCGTGATGGTCATCCACGTCTGGTTCGTGGTCGAGCCCGGCGCGCCTGGCTTTACCCTCAACGCGCCGCTGTTCGAAGGATTGATGGACGCCAAAGCCATGGTGCGGGGCACCTGGGGTGCGGCGCCGGCCCCCGGACTGGAGCCGCAGCCCGGAGACATTGTTGTCGAGAAATTCCGCATGAGCGCCTTTGAGGGGAGCAAACTCGAGATCGTGCTCAAGTCCGGCGGGCGCGACACTATTATCGACACCGGCGCCTGGACCAACATGTCGATTGAGCACACCGCCCGCACCGGCGCCGACAAAGGCTTTTTTGTCGTCGTGCCCGAAGACTGCTGTTCGACAATGAACGCCGATTGGCACCGCGCATCCATCCAGTATGCCATGCAGAACGTTGCCGCGGTGACGAAGTCGGGCGAAGTGATCGCTGCGCTGGGTTAGGGCTGGTTGCAGCGCATCGAGCCGCTGCCTGTTTCCGCCAAGCGCGGTACCGATGCCCTCGGAACTTTCGAGCGGCGAAGGAAATCGTTATGCTTGCCTCAAAATCCGCATATATTGCCGAATTCAAAAAAGTTTTGAGGCGAGGATCAACAAATGCTCGACTCATTAGGTCAGGTCCTGCCGAACGCGGCGCGCCGCTTCGGCGACAAGATCGCGCTCGTCATCGAGGACCGCAGCTTCAGCTTCCGTGAGCTTGACGAGCTCTCGAATGCGCTAGCCGCTAACTTGGTCAAGCTTGACGTCAAGCCTGGCGATCGCGTCACCCTCTACGCGCCTAATTCCTGGGAATGGATCGTCAGCTATTACGGCGTCCTGAAAACTGGCGCGGTGATCAATCCGGTGAACGTCATGCTCACGCCGGCCGAGGTGGCGTACGTTACCAAGGATTGTGGCGCGAAAGCCCTGATCGGCAGCCCGGAAAAGATCGCGCCGGCTCTGGCGGCCGGCGTAACCGGACTTCGCACCATCGTGTTCGGCGATGCGGCGGTGCCGGGGACGACGGCACTCAATGAGCTCGTGGCGAAGCCAATTGCCTTCGACGCCGTCGCGGTCGATCCCGCCGCGCTTTCGACCATCGGTTACACTTCGGGCACCACCGGCTATCCGAAGGGCGCCATGCAGTCGCATCGCGCCGTCATGCTCAACGCTGCCATGACGGCGCAAATGCACGCCAAGTCGAGCCTCGATACCATCGTGACCGCGGTGCCGTGTCCGCACGTCTATGGCAACGTCATATTCAACGGCACCATGCTTTTTGGGCTCAAGCTCATTCTACATCCGCGCTTCGATGTCGCCGAAATCCTGACCAGCATTCAGGCGTACAAGGCGACAATGTTCGAAGGTGTGCCGACCATGTACATGTACATGCTTGCACATCCCGACCTCGAAAAATTCGATCTTACGTCGCTGACGCGCTGCACGGTCGGCGGACAGACCATGCCGGTCGCAAAAATGCAGGAAGTCGAGAAGCGCTTCGGCTGCCCGCTGATAGAGCTGTGGGGCATGACCGAGCTGGCGGGGCTCGGCACGACATTTCCCTCGCACGGCGCACACAAGCTCGGCTCGATCGGCATCGCGCTGCCTCACGTCGAGGCCCGCATTGCCGACGTCGCTGAACCAAGCAAGACCATGCCGCACGGCGAGGTCGGAGAATTAATGATCCGCGGTCCGATCGTGATGCAGGGCTACTATGGGAACGAGACGGCAACGCGCGAGACCATCGAGCCTGATGGTTGGTTGCATAGCGGCGATGTCGCCCACATGGACGAGGAAGGCGCGATCTTCATCGTCGATCGCCGCAAGGACATGATCAATACCAGCGGCTTCAAGGTCTTTCCGGCCGAGATCGAGCGCGTCGTCGCCGCTCATCCCGCTGTGGCCATGGTTGCCGTCGGCAGTCAGCCGGACGAGTTCAAGGGCGAAATCGCCAAGGCTTATGTGGTGCTCAAGCCGGGTGCAGCGGCCGACGCCGAAGATATCATCGCGCTCTGCCGTAAGGAGCTTGCCGCCTACAAGGTCCCGCGTGCCGTGCAGTTCGTTCCTGATCTCCCGAAAACGTCGACCGGCAAGATCATGCGCCGGGAGTTGCATACCCTCGATCTGGAGACTGCGCCTACGACCCGCGCGGTGGCGACGGCCGAAGCCTCGTAGCGCATTACGCCGTGTCGGTTCAGGGTATTTGTACGCACACCTATCTCAAGGCAGAGCCTCAACCCCTCTTTAGAGGGGATTGCGGCCAGTCTCTGACACTCTCACAATTGGCGCCGCGGAAAGTCAGGCGAGGCCGCGCGCTTTGCGGATTTTTCTGTCGTGCCAGCGCCCACTTGCTGCAGGCTTTTGGAGGATTTGGATGAGTGCGAAGTTAAAGCGTCTTGAGAAGGACAACGAGACCTCGGCAGCCGAATTTCATGCGCGCGCTGATGCAATTTTGCCTCTCATCGAAAAGCGCGCGGAGGAAGCAGAAAAAATCGGTCACTTGACCGACGACGTCGTCGACGCGCTACGCAAATCCGGTCTCTACACCATGCTGTTCCCGAAAGCGGTCGGCGGGCCGGAGCTCTCGCCCTTCGACTGCATGCAGATCATCGAGAAGCTTTCTTACGCGCACGCTTCGGCCGGTTGGTGCGCCATCGTCAACAATATGGAAGGCACGACGATGGCCATCTACATCGAGGACAAGGGTATCGAAGAAGTCTTTGCCAACGGCCTCGATATGACCATCGCCGGCAACGGAGTGCCGCGCGGTTTCGCCCGCCCGGTCGACGGCGGCTACATGATTCGCGGCAACTGGGCTTACGGCAGCGGCATCACCCACGCCGAGTGGATACACACCGGTTGCTTCGTCACCGATCCGTCCGGCAAGGACATGGTGATCCAGCCGGGGCATCCGAAAGTGGTCATTACGCATCATCCGCGGTCGACCATCAAGCTCCTCGGCAATTGGGATGTGCTCGGGCTGCGTGCGACCGGGAGCTTCGATTACACTCTGGCCGAAGGGGATGAACTGTTTGTCCCCGCCTACCGCACTTATGATTTCGATATCGAGGCGCCGCGACGCGGCGGGATTCAGGGCGCGCTTGGCCTTGCCGGCTATAGCGCATGGGCACATTCGAGCTGGGGCATCGGAGTCGGCCGGCGGATTTTGGATGAACTCGTAAAAGTGATCATCAATCGTACCGACGCCTTCGGAAAATCGAGCGACAGCGCAAGCTTCAAATTCCAGTTCGCGCAAGCTGAGGCAAAGTTTCGCGCCGCCCACGCGTTGATCTACGAAACCTGGCGCGGCGTTTCCGAAACCTGCAAGGGCGGCGAGCGGCCATCGCTCCACCAGATGACCATGATCAAGCTTTCGCTGCGCCACCTTCATGATGTCATGTCCGAGGTGAGCACATTCGCGCACCGCGCAGCGCGCGGCGCTTCGCTGCGAGACACGCCGATGCAGCGTTTCTATCGCGATATTCATGCTGGCACCCAGCACATCCTGATGGCCGATCAGATTTACGAAGAGGCGGGGCGCGCTTTGCTCGGCTTGCCTGGACCAGACGCGCAATGGACGGTGTTCGGAGTGGTAGGATGAGCCAGGTCCGGCGGCAGGGGGGGATGAGCGGATGAATGACGCAAGCGCAATATCTGCGGCCGGCATGAGCGGCTTTGCCCGCGCCGAATACAACATTAACGGCGTCAACACGGTCGTTTATTCGATCGGAAGCGGGCCTGAGTTTGTCTTCCTGCACGGCGCCGGCACGTTTACGGGATTTGCCTTCGCCCGGGCGCTGGCCACGCGGCGCAAGGTGATCATTCCCTACAATCCCAATTTCGGGGAATCCGGCGACGCTCCGGCCTTCGACAGCATCGAGGATTATGTCTTCCACTACCTCGATCTTTTCGATCATCTCGGGATGGAGCAGTTCGATCTCTGCGGCTTTTCGCTTGGCGGCTGGCTGGCATCGGAGATCGGCATCCGCCAGCCGGCGCGGGTACGGCGGCTGGTGCTGGTAGCGCCGGCCGGGCTGGTCGTCGAAAACGCACGCGCCCCGGAGCTTGCGGAAATCACGCCGCCAACGCTGCCGGCCTTTCTTGCCCACGACCCGGCGGTGGCGATGCGCTACTTTCCCAAAGCGCCCGATCCGGCATTTGACGCCCGGCTCGGCCGCGAAATCGGCGCCTATGCCCAACTCGTACGCCGCAACGGCCAAGGCAATCCAAAACTGGCGCAGTGGCTGCACCGCATCAGCGCTCCAACGCTTCTCCTCTGGGGTGGAGCGGACCGCATGCGACCGACTGCGCAGGCTGATACGTGGATGAAGCTACTGCCGGATGCGCAACTGCAAGTCGTTCCGGACACGGGGCATCTGGTATTCGAGGAAACGCCGGCTGCTATCGACGTCGTCGCCAATTTTCTAGACGGCCAAGCCGTCTCCACATCCAACTAAGGATCAACAAAGATGCCCGAATTATCCGCAGGCGTAACCCGCGAGAAGGATTCTTACGATTCAGCGGCTTGGAACATCCTTGGCCAGACCTATACGCTGAAGGAGTTTTCCGAGGCGTCGATGTCCTGGCACGCTTTATTGCCGCCCGGAAGTTTCGTGCCGCCGCACATCCATCCGACCCAGGACGAGTTCATCTACATGATCGAAGGCAAGCTCGATCTCGAACTCGAGGGCAAACACGACAGCGCCGGTCCGGGCGATCTGATCCGCCTGCCGATGAACAAACCGCACGGCCTTTTTAATCATTCGTCGGCGCCGGTGCGCTGCCTGTTCTGGGTTGCGCCAGCGCGTAAGCTGCGGGCTCTGTTCGAGAAGCTGCACAATCTCGGCGATCCGGCGGAAGTCGTGCGGATCTCTGCCCAGCACGAAGTCAACTTCTTGCCGCCGAAATGAGGCCCGCTTATTGTGGGGGACAAGAATAATGAGGCCGAGCAACGGCCGTTAGATCAAATTCTTAGGGGAGGGGAATATCTATGGCTACGTCCTTCGATACGATCACCGAGGCAGAGCGAGCCCGCATTACCCGTTGGCAGTGGGGCATCCTCGCACTTGCAGTGATCGCCGAGATCTTCTTGGCGGCCGACTGGTACGGGTTCGCGGCGGTTCTGACCTTTGTATCGGAGTCGATCAAACTGCAGCCGTGGGAAGCGGGATTTGCCCAAGGCATCTTCGCAATTTCCTACGGCGCCGGCATGTTCTTCTGGTCGCCTGTCAGCCGCACGATGACGGCGCGGCGAATGCTGGTCGTCGGATTAATCGGCAGCGGCCTCGGCATGGCGGTTCAAGTCTATGTCCAGGGTTTCGCTGAGCTCGTACTCCTGCGCATCATCATCGGTTTCTTTGATGCCGCCGTGTGGACCGGAAACATCAAGCTGATGGTAGGCTGGTGGCCGGAATCGCGCCGCGCCTCGATCATGGGCATCATCCTGGCGGCTTACAGTCTCGCCATCACCGCCGACTTCGCACTCGGCATTCCGCTGACGATCAATTTCGGCTGGCGCACGTTCTTCGGCGTGTTGGCCGCGCTGACGCTCATCGCGGGCATTCTCGATCTGGTGTTGGTCCGCGACAATCCGCAGGAAATCGGAATTAAAGACTTTATCTGGGAAGTGGCGAAGCCGGTCACCGGGGCTGCGGGCTCACTCTGGGAAATCTTCAAGTCGCGGTGGATCTATGTCGGTGCGCTCGGCATCGGCGGCTGCACCTTCGCACTGTCGGGAACCGCGACGTGGGTGATTCCGACTTACATCAAAGTCCAGGGCATGCCCGTCGGCTACGCCGCGCTGGTTGGCACGGCCATGGGCTTGTCGCAGGTGGTGTTTCTGGTGTTGGGCGGCTACGTCACCGACTGGGTCAATACTCGGACTGGCGTGATCAAAGTCGGCGCTTTGCTTGGCGTCTTGGTGGGACTTGGCTTCCTGATGACGGCGGTCACGCCTATGGGCTTTGGCGGGTTGCTGACCGTAGCCGCGTTGAGTGGCGCCGCCGTGTTCGCCGGCGGGGCGATCTTCAGTCTCGTCAGCCAGAAGTATCCCGACCGGCTGGTCCCAGCTGCGGTTGGTTACGCTGAAGTGATGGGCGTCATCGCGACGTTCATCTCTCCTGCGCTGATGGGTGCCGTGATCAACATCACGGGCTCGTTCGCGTGGGCATTTGTTGCGTACACGATCTGCGAAGTCCTTGTGCTGATCGTGCTGCTGGTGCTCGCCCGCGAGCCGGCTGGCAGCATCGCGGCACGGCCAGCCTCCGCGCACTGACATTCACGGCTTACGTCGAGGGGCCTGCCGCATCGCGCGGCAGGCCTTTCGTTTTTCCAGATATCGACGCGAGAACCGTCAATACGATGTGAGCAGCCGCTGCACCAAGTCGGTGCGGTTGAGCGCGCCATAGCGGCGGCACAAATTCTGCACGTGCTCTTTCACGGTATGCACCGAGATGCCGAGATCCTGCGCAATGGCCTTGTTCGGCCTTCCTTCGCAGAGGAGCTGCGCGACTGCGCGCGAACGTGCCGGCAGCTGGTCAAGCGGGCGGATGTTGGTAAGCTTGATCGGAAGGTTCGGATAGTCCCGGTCGGCCATTTCACGCCAATCCGCCGCGGGGCTATTCGAGAGCTCGCAGCGCAATCTTTCGCGCTCGCGGGTCGCCGACAGCGCCAATGATCCGGCACGGCACAACAGATCGAGCCGTCTGATCTGGCCTTCCTCGAAGGGTTCGTTGTCGTGCGCGGTGGCGACAAAAAGTACGCCTTCGATTTGCCCGTTGACCACGAACGCCCCGCCCATGTTGTGATAAAAACCCCAGCCGCGCAAAAGCTCGTAAGTGCTGCTGTGCGACCAACCAGCCGGTCCGTAAAAATGAAAGCCGTCAACGGTGCGCCGCTCGTCGACAATGCACTCGAGCATCGAGTCAACCTTGGCGTACTCCTTGGCGTATTGCTGCAGAAAGCCCTGCGGGGCGAGACGGTTCGCGACTAGACGGAATCCATCGCCTTCACGCAAATATAGGCCCATGGCCACGGCGCCGAGCAACGCGTCAGCTTCGCGAAATAGCGCGTCACGCATCGCCGGAACTGAACGGCAATCCGCTGTGCGCAGCGCCGCCTGAACCAGATCGTCGGCGGACAGTTCAGGATCGGGCCTGCGTGCAAATACACGACGCATGTGGTGTCCACGAAGCGCGGCCGCTTAAATACCCTTTAAGTCTAAAATAAATTTGAGCCGCGGCAAAGGTCCAAAATCTACGCGCGCCTAAGAAGGCAGCGTCAAACCTTCACTGGCGAAGGCCCGCTGCACGGCAGGCCGCCTGGCGAGACGCCGGGCATGTTCGGTCCAGTTCGGAAACTCGCGCTCCATGTCGAAGCCGAGCACCGGACCGCGCCCCCAATGCCAGTAGACCATCATCAGGGGGTCAGCGACGCTGTAGCGTTCTCCGATGGCCCATGGCCCTTGGCCGATTTTCTGATCGACGGCTTGCCAGAGATCGCGCGCGGCTTTTTTGCCGGTCGCTGCTACATCTTCGATCGCGCGCGGATCGCTTGCGTAGCGCGCCGCGCGCCGCACCCGACCGAACGCGACCTGGATCGTCGATGACAGCCAGTTCAGCCATTCAGCGCAGCGCGCCTCCTCGCGCGGCTCCCATGGCCAAAGCCCGGCGGCCGGATGACGCGCCGCGATGTAGCGCAGAATCGCCGGTGCTTCGGTCAATACCCAATCACCGTCAACCAGTGCCGGCACCCGCGCCTTAGGGTTGACGCGAAGATACTCGGCGCTGTTTTGCTGGTTAGTACCCAGGTCGACGCGGGATAACTCAAACGGTGCGCCGGTTTCTTCGAGCGCGATATGAGGGGCGAGCGAGCACGCGCCCGGCGCGTAGTAGAGTTTCATCGCTGCGCACGCCCGTCGATCATACGGACATCAATAGGTGGCGCGGCCGCCGGATAAATCGAAAGCGGCGCCGGTAGTGAATGAATTTTCGGCGGTGGCGAGCCAGCAAATCATCGAGGCGGCTTCCTCGAGCTCCAGCATCCGGCCGCGCGGAATTTTGGACACGATCATGGCTAGGAAATCCGGCGCCTGGCTTAAAGCCAAGGTGGTCTTGGCGACGGCGGGCGTCACACAATTGACGCCGATGTTATACCCGGCGAGCTCCTTGCCGAGTGATTTCGTAAGCGCGATCACCGCGGCCTTCATCGAGCTATAGGCCGGAGCTTTTGGATTGCCTTCCTTGCCGGCGACCGAGCTGATGTTGACGATGCGGCCATAGTTCGCCGCGATCATGTGCGGCACGACTGCGCGACAACAGTGGAAGGTGCCAAAGAGGCCGACGTTGACGACGTCGCGGAACGCCTCCGGAGGATACTCCCAGGTCGCGGCATTCGGCCCGACGATGGCGGCGTTGTTGATGAGGATGTCGATTTTGCCGAACCGCTTCAGCGTCGCCGCGGTAGACGCTTCGACGGCGGCAAGATCGGCGATGTCGGTCGGCAAGCCTGCAGTCCGGTCGGGTGCCGCAAGCGCCGCGACCGTCTTTTCCAGCAGCGCTCGATCGCGATCCCAGATTGCGACCTGTCCGCCCGACGCGAGTATGCGGGTGGCGACCGCCAGGCCGATGCCCTGCGCGCCCCCGGTGACGATCGCCGTCCGCCCATTCAAATCGTAAACGTTCATACGCCGCCTCAAATGCCTGCGGATGAATGCCTACCCGGCAGCGGGCGTCCTCGCAAGCAGTCTTGCGGTCAAGACTCCATGAACCGCTTAGCGTTCGGCGTACGTTCGAAAACGATCGGCCGTAAGGGCTCTATTGGCCGCCGTCGTTGGCGCGCATCTGGTACGCACGCGCCCATTGTGCCGTCACCACGGCCAATACCGCGAGCGGCAAGACGCGCTGCCAGCCAAATCTGCGGCCGGCTTGGACCGCAATACCGATAATCCTGGGGTCGACCAACCGGGAAGGAGCCTGCGCCCGCGCCGCGCGCTCCAGTATGGCGCGGGCTTTGGCGCGCCGGCGCGCCATCATGCTTGCCAGCGCTGCAATCAGGGCTACCGCCAGGAAGAAGCCGGCGACGATCAGGCCGGCAAAGAACCCGTTGAGCTGCAGCGCAACCCAGTCGTAAAGCGCGACGCAAAGAAAAACGAAAGCGGTCAGCGTGGAGACCGCGACCAGCGCGGCCCAGGCAAAAACCGACAATGTGGCGCCGGTCGTTGCTTGTATGAAAAGGACCAGGTTGTGCTTCCAATTCTGCAACATGCGGTTCGTCCAGCTCACTCCGGCAGATGGCCTTCAGCCGTCGGAAACAGGTGGTTGGCGACAACGAGGCCAATAATTGAGATGGGCACAGCCAGGAAGGCGCCGATCGGGCCCCACATCCAGGTCCAGAATGCCAGCGCCAAAAACACCAGAAGCGGATTGAGCGTGAGGCGGCGGCCGACAATGGTCGGCGTGATGAAATGACCTTCCGTCGTCGTCAGGGCCACGAAAGCGAGCGGCGCGATGAGCGCGTGGCCAAGCGAAGGGAAGGTGATGAGCCCGACGCCGGACAAGGCGACTACCATGACGGCAGGTCCGACGTAGGGGACGTAATTGAGCACGGCTGCAACCACGCCAAAGATAATCGGACTGGGAAATCCCAACAGCCATGCACCGATCGCGACGATCACGCCCAATGCCGCATTGATCATGGTGACGACCGTCAAATAGCCGGCGAGATTGTGCTCGATATCGTTGAGGATTTTCAGCGCCCGGAGTTTAGACTCCCGCGCGGAGAACACTGAGACGAATTGCGAGCGAAAAGAACTCTGCCCGACGAGAAAGAAAAGCATTGCGCCGAAAAACAACAGAAGCTCGCCCGCCGCCGGCGTGACGAATGCGACGGCCGGCAAGACGATGTTTGGCGGCGCGCTGACCGCGTTGTTGCTTCCGAAGAAACTACGCTCGAGTTCGCGAAGGGCCGCCAGCGGCGTGTCGAGCACCGACAGACGTTCCTTGATGGTGGCGCCGATTTCAGGAGCACGGGCGATCCACTCGCTCACTGGCCCGGCCATCGCCATGGCTGCGATGCCCAATGCCGCCAGTGCGCAAGCGACGATGGCCAATGCCGTGATCCAGGGGGAGATTCCGCGCTTTTGTCCGAACCGGATGACCGGAGCGAGCGTCATCGCCACGACGGCGGCGGCGAAAATTGGCAGCAGGATAGCGCGGCCGACATACAGGACGCCGCCTGCCAAAAGCAAAAAGATGCCGATGGTGGCTGCTCGTCCCGCCGACTGCCACAAGCCTTGCGCATTGGCGAGTGGCTGCGGATCCTTGATGTCCAGCGCGAGGCGCCTTTCCTTCGTGGCGCGGATGTAATCCAAAGCTCTTCCCCTCGAATGCCCGCCGATGACCCATGCCACAAACGCGGACCGAGGGCCGCGGTTCCCATTATGGCCCAAGTCCCATTGTGACGCTGGATGGAATGGCGAATCCTCGCCTGGCCAAAGACCGCTAAAGGACGGCAGGACCAGCGGAAATCCCGCCCTCTCTGGGAACCAAACGCCTTCTCGCGGCTTGATGGCAGGGGACCATCGGCGGGGGGCGATACACATCATGTCTCAAGTTGAGGTCGGTTTGGCGGAGCTCGCGCTAGGCATGTGGCCGTCGCTGGTGCGGCCACCTGAAGTAGATCAGAGTCGGGCAGACGATCTTAATGACCCCCGCCGGTTACTTGATGTGCTTCCAGCGGCCCTTTATGTGACTGACGCCGAAGGGCGCATTACCTACTTCAACGACGCGGCAGCGCAGCTCTGGGGCCGCCGTCCCAAGCTGCATATCGACCGATGGTGTGGCGCCTGGAAGCTTTTTCGCCCGGACGGCACTCCGCTTCCGCATGATCAAGATCCGATGGCGATGACCGTGAAGGAGGGAAAGTCCTGCCGGGACCAGCAGGCCATCGCGGAACGCCCCGACGGAACGCGCGTGCTGTTTACGGCATTCCCGACACCTTTTTACGACCGTTCAGGAGCGCTTGTCGGCGCGGTAAATGTGTTGGTCGATCTCAGCGAACACCAGCGTGCGGAACGGGTGGCACGGCGTCTTGCGGCAATTGTGGAATCCAGCGACGATGCCATTATCAGCAAAGACCTCAACGGGGTTATCGCCACATGGAATAAGGGGGCGGAGCGGCTGTTCGGTTACCTTGCCGAGGAGGTCATTGGCAAATCGATCACGATCGTCATCCCACCGGAGCGCCAGCACGAAGAGGCTGGCATTTTGGATCGTATCCGGCGCGGTGAGCCCATCGAGCATTTCGAAACCCAGCGTGTGCGCAAGGATGGGCGCCTGGTCGATGTTTCGCTTTCGATCTCGCCAGTGACAGATGAGACGGGAACCATAATTGGGGCGTCGAAGATCGCCCGCGACATCACGGAGCAGAAGCGGCGCGAGCAGCAGATATCGCTGCTGGCCCGCGAAGCGGACCATCGGACCAACAACCTGCTGGCCGTAGCTCAAGCGACGGTTCATCTCACCCATGCGGAAACCGCGCCAGATCTGAAAAAAGCGATCGAAGGACGATTGCGTGCGCTCGCCAACGCTCACGGGATGATGGCGCAGTCGCGCTGGGCCGGTGCCGATCTGCACCAGCTGGTGACCATGGAACTGTCACCTTATTTCCGCGACGGCGATCCGCGCGCGCAAATCGAGGGGCCGAAAGTGCTGCTCAAGCCCGACGCCGCACAAGCCGTCGCCATGGCGGTCCACGAATTGGCAACCAATGCTGTCAAGTACGGAGCACTATCGACCGCGAACGGACGGGTGCGGGTGCAATGGTCGTTGCGCGACCGCAACAAGTTGCACCTATCGTGGCATGAAACCGGCGGTCCGCGCGTCAGCATCCCCAGCAAGGAAGGCTTCGGAACGCGCGCGATTACGCGCATGCTCGGTCAACTTGAGGGCGAGGTGAAGTTCGATTGGCGGGACGAAGGTCTAACTTGCGGCGTGGTCGTCACGATTTAGCGTAATCCGCCCACGCTGCAGTGGTATCAAGTTCACGCCGACTTCTTTCTCGGTACCTTTTTGCCCTTCTTGCGCGCCTTTGAAAGCCCGATGGCGATCGCTTGCTTGCGGCTTTTCACCTTTCCTCCCTTGCCGCCGCGCCCGCTTCGTGCGGTGCCTTTCTTGTAGCGGTCCATCTCATTCTTCACGTCGCTGCCTGCGCTCCGCGAGTACCGGCGTCTTCTGCTTTTGGCCATTCCCTGTTACCTCCAAAATTCACCGGCAAGTTGCCGCAGCGGCCTCACCCGGCGGATTGAGCTGTTTCGGACAGCTACGTGAAGAAACGGGGTAACTGCGCGCGAGTTCCACTGATCGGCGAGGGCTTGTGGACAAGCCTCAGCCAAAGAAAATCAGATAAACGATAACGAACGCGACAATGATGGCGACGAGCCCGAAGCCGAGCACGTAGCGTACGTTGTGTCCGGTCACGCCCTGACGCGCCCGGCGCGCGGGAACGGTCGAAGTCTGCGCCGCCTCTCGATCGACTTCTTTGTATTCGGGTGCTCGGGCATCTGGGCTCATGTGGGCCACTCGCTATTTCAAGTCTGCAGGCGATAACCAGAGAAGGCCGATGCGGGTTCCACACCCGTCGTTAAGGATGGGATGGGATGAAAGGAAATGGCGCAACGAAGGGCTGCGCCATCTCTTTGCTTTCGCGCCGTGAATGTGGGGCTGTTAGGCGGCTTTCCGGTTGACCTGGCTTTCCGCCATGGAAGTGAGTTTTTTGTCGGTCGCTTTTTCCTCGTCGAGCGTTTGCTGAAGCAGCGTTACGCACTCCCTGCGCCCGAGCTGATTGGCCCAGGCAATGAGCGTTCCATACCGCGTCATTTCGTAGTGTTCCACGGCCTGCGCCGCTGCAATCAGGGCCGCGTCCAGCACCGACTTGTCGTCCACTTCCCCTGCCACCTCGTCGGCTTCCTCGAGGATGCCGTCGATGGCGGGACAATCGACGCCCTGGGGTTTTTCGCCGATGAGCTGGAATACCTGATCGAGCCGCTTCACATGGTTTTCAGTTTCGCGAAGATGCGTCTGAAATCCCTGCTTCAGCTGCGGGTCCGTGCTCTTGTCGACCATGTCGGGCAGCGCTTTTACGATCTGTTTTTCGGCGTAGTAGATATCGCGCAACTGATGCACGAACAGATCATTCATACTTTTGATATCTTTCGAGAAGAGTCCCATCGCGTTCGTTCCTTTTTTTTAGCAGGATGAGGCCGCGGCGCGTGCTCGGCCATCACGCTTCGCCAACGTGCGACGCTGCCGTCCGTTCCCGCGCTAGGAGTGATCGTTCCCGAATAAGGAGCGATGGGATCGGATCAGAGATCGGGCCGTTTGGCCGCGACGGCGGTTACCGCAGTTCCACCGGCATAAGAAGCCTTCGACGGCCAACCTCCGGTCGAGCTGGCTACCGCCGGAAGATTTTGCAGCTCCTGCGCGCTGCCGTTCTCGCCGCGCAACGCATTCATGAAATCCTGCTGCCACCGATCGATGTCATAATTCGAGACAACGGCCAATAACGCCTGATGACGCGCGCGGCGTTCCTCCAGCGGCATGTTGAGTGCCTGCGCGATGGCGTTGGCGACCGATTCCGTATCATACGGATTGACGAGCAGCGCACGGCGCATGTCGATGGCGGCGCCGGCGAAGCGCGAGAGAACAAGAACGCCTGGATCCTCCGGATCCTGCGACGCGACATATTCCTTGCATACGAGATTCATGCCGTCGCGCAGGGGAGTCACCAAGCCGACGCGCGCGGTGCGATAAAGTCCCGCGAGAGCGGAACGGCTGTACACGCGGTTGACGTAGCGGATCGGTGTCCACGACACTTCTCCGTACTTGCCGTTGAGACGCCCGGCCGCCGAATTCGCGGCCTCCTCGAGTTCGGCATATTCCGGTATCGCCGAGCGATTTTTCGGGGCG
>DASXDP010000163.1:0-2048 GCA_036490575.1 Xanthobacteraceae bacterium | reverse complement strand
ACGCCGGCATCGTGCAGGATTTCCGCCAGCAGGATGGTGCTGAGCGGGGCGATCTCGCTTGGCTTGAGCACGCAAGTGCAGCCCGAGGCAAGCGCCGGCGCAAGTTTGGATGTGACCTGATTGAGCGGCCAGTTCCACGGCGTGATCAGTCCACAGACGCCGATCGGCTCGCGGCGAATCATCGCACCGTCCATCATGGTCTCGAACTCGTAGGACGACAAAACGCTGACCATTTCCTTGAAATGGTTGAGCGCGTTGACGGTCTGGACCTGGTGGGAGAAAGTGATCGGCGACCCCATCTCCACCGTCATGGCTTGAGCCAGTTCGCCCTGACGCTCTTCATAGAGTTGGACGATCCGCTTCAGCAGCGCGATCCGTTCCTCGCGGCTCGTTGCCGAATAGGAAGCGAAGGCGCGGCGTGCCGCCTTCACGGCATGATTGACGTCCTTGCGGCTTCCGAGACTGATGTGTCCCGCCGTCTCCTCGGTTGCCGGGTTGATGACGTCAAAAAGATTCGGCACGGCGGGCTCGACCCATTCGCCGTCGATATAAAACTTGGTGTCGTTCTTGCTCATGATCCACTCCAGCGTTTTTGACGCGGCTTCATGCCGTCCCCGATTTCCGCGCCGACCGATCGCTATATACAGAAAAATATAACGCTTAGCAGCGGCCCGCACAACTGCATCCCTGCACTGCCCGGCCGGCATCGACTCGCGCGCCGTCGTGCCGCATTGTTCTTTTGTCATGACCCTTGGGAAGGTGCGCGATCGGAGGACCTCATGGGAAAGCCTGCACAGACCATCGCCGTCATCCGTGGCGCCTCCAGCGCGGAGGTTCAGGACCTTTTTCAAGCGCTGGTCGAGCGCTGGCGTCCTGCTTTCCGTCTGGCCGGTCTCATCGCCGAGTCCCACGGTCTTGTCGATCGGACCTGCAGCGCCGGTTTTCTCCGCAATGTAACGGGCGGCGAGCGCTTCTCGATTTTCGCCGATCTCGGGCCGGGCTCGACCGAGTGTCATCTCCACGGCAAGGGCGCTTTGAGCGCCGCGGGTGCGGTACGGCGTGACATTGCCGCCGGATGCGATCTCGTGATCCTCAGCAAGTTCGGTAAGCTTGAAGCAGATGGACAGGGACTTTTTGGTGCGTTCAGCGCTGCGCTTGACGCGCATATTCCGCTTTTGACATCGCTGTCGCCGGCCTGCCAGACCCAATGGGAGAAGCTCGCCGGCCGATCCTACGTGGTGCTGCCGGCAGAACTGGATCGGGTTCGCGCGTGGTGGCGGGCTGTTCGGAATACGCCGGCCGACGCGACGGCATCGTGATCGCCGCGCGGATTCAGGCGGCGTCGCTGCCCCGATAGATGTCGCCGCGGGGTGACTCGACGATCTTGCAATCCACGACCTTGAAACGACGTTCGAGTTCGACGACGTCGGCCTTGCGTCGCAGCTCCGAGCGGCTCGCGCCGACCTGGAAGCCGAGCCATAAGCACGCGGCACACGCAGCCAGCATGAAGATCACTTCGCCCATGACATCGCCCATGCCATCGCTCATGCGCCGGGCATCAATGACAGTCGACTCGGAACCGCCGCGATGGTCGCCAAAGTTTTAAGGCTGGCTCGACAGTCTTAACTGTTATGCGGCGCACTGCTCACCAATTATGCGTGACCAGACGCACGATGACCGGCAGCAGGATGACGACGAACAGCGTCGGGAAGATGCACACCATCATCGGTACGGTGAGCTTGGCGGGGAGTGCGTAAGCCTTCTCCTCGGCGCGCGACAGGCGTTTGTGGCGCATGTCGTCGGAATAGACGCGCAGCGCGTCGCCGATCGAGGAGCCGAGTTCGTCGGACTGTTGGATAAGGGTGGCGAACGAGCGCGCCTCGTCGAGGCCGAGGCGATCGCCGAGATGCTCCAGCGACTCGCTCATGGTGCGGCCGGCGCGGATTTCCAAATTCGCCATGTGAACGTTGGCGGTGAGCGACGGATAGGAATCGCCGAGTTCGCGGGCGACACGGTCGAGCGAAGCCTCCATCGACAGTCCGGCGTCG
>DASXDP010000162.1:0-3526 GCA_036490575.1 Xanthobacteraceae bacterium | reverse complement strand
GACCGACTCTGGCGATTGGCGGGAGAACATCGTGCTGACGCAGCATCGCTACATGCTGGAGGATGTGCGTTTTGGCCTCTCTTTTCTCGCGTCCGCGGGCGGTTACGCCGGCGTTGCGGCCCCGCTGGCGCGCGCTTTTCTAGCTATCGGCTCGGCGATTTGCGGTGAAGATTTCATGGTGACCGGGCGCACATTCGAAAATTTGGGCATCGGCGACCTCGACGCCGGTGCGCTGAAGAAAATGCTTGTCGCGGGCTTGCCGTGAGTGACCGGCGGGCGGTGGCATGCCTCGGCTGTGGCCGCATGGCACGCGGCATCGCTGTCGTCTTTGCATATGCGGGACATCCCGTCACCTTGGTCGACGTCAAGACGCGAGACGCAGCCGGCTTCGCCGCCACCGCAAAGCAAGCGCACGACGAAATAAATGCAACGCTGAGCAGTATGGCGCGGCTCGGTCTGTTCGCGGAAACAGCAACCACGCACATCATGTCGCGTGTTTCGGTCCTTCCGGAATCGCAAGCAGACGGCGTGCTGGCGGCCGCCGCTGCCATTTTCGAATGCGTACCGGAGGTGCTTGAGCTCAAGCGCGACGTGTTGGCCCGGATTTCGGCGCTTGCCGGCCCGGGGCCGATAATTGCATCGACCACGTCGACCATACTGGTCGACGATCTTTCCACGGCCCTCACTGATCCCAGGCGCTTCCTCAACAGTCACTTCCTCAATCCGGCGTTTCTTGTTCCGCTGGTCGAGGTCTCGCCCGGCCAGACGACCGATCCCCTGGTGGTCATTGACATGAAGGCGCTTCTCGAAGGCGCCGGCAAAGTACCGGTCGTTTGCGCCGCGCGGCCGGGCTACATCGTCCCGCGTATCCAGGCCCTTGCCATGAATGAAGCTGCCCGGCTGGTGGAGGAAGGGGTTGCAAGCGCCGCGGACGTGGACAAGGCGATCAAGTACGGATTTGGAGTGCGCTTTGCGGTCCTCGGGCTGCTTGAATTCATCGACTGGGGCGGCGGCGACATCCTGTATTACGCCAGCCGCTACCTCACACACGCCCTTGGCAGCGAGCGTTATGCGGCTCCGGAAATTGTGGAGCGCAATATGCACGAGGGGCGCACCGGGCTGACGGCCCGCAAAGGTTTTCTCGACTACGAAAATCTCGACATCGATGCCTACCGCGATGACCGGCTCCAAGCCTTCGTCGCGCTTCTGAAACATTTTGATATGCTCCGGCCTCCGGTCCTTTCCTGACGGTGCTTTGACACCTCAAGCTTCCGGGGCGGCAATGTAGGTCGGATTTCGGGCAGCATCTGCGCTATCGTCCCGCCGCGCGACGCGCCCCGACTTCGTGGTAAAGAGCCTCGTCGAAATGTCACGGGATTTTGGACGCATGCGCGAGGAGCTGCAGTTGGCTGCGGCAGGAGCAGGCCCGGCACACGCGCTGTCTGCTACGTTTCCGCCATCTGAGCGGACGCTGCCGAAAATGCTCGCCCGGCAGGCGAAGCGCCATGGCGCGCGGCGGCTGGTCACAGTCGGCGGCCGAAGCCTGACCTTCGCGGAGACCGAGGCCGCCGCGGCCGCGTATGCCGCAACGCTTGCCGCCGCCGGCATCGGCGCCGGGGACCGTGTCGCCATCATGTGCGGCAACCGATTGGAGTTATTGCTCACGGTGCTCGGCTGCGGCTGGCTTGGCGCTATCGCGGTGCCGATCAACGTAGCCTCGCGCGGGGCACAGCTCGAGCACATTCTGGCCAACTGCGGCGCCCGGCTGCTGGTCATCGAGCGCGAGATCGTTGCCGTCGTGGCGCGGCTTGACCGCAAGCGCATTGCGCTCGAAGCGCTGTGGCTGGTCGGCGAAGGGCAGGGCACGCAAAAAGACCTGCACGCTTTCTCCGCGATCCCGTTTCCGCAACCGCGCGGCGGCGTGCCGCCGCACCCGGTCGAACCGAGCGATACCTTCGCCATCCTCTACACGTCCGGGACGACGGGCCTGTCCAAAGGCGTGTGTTGTCCTCACGCCCAATATTTTTGGTGGGCGGTCTATACCGGGGACCTGCTCGGCATCGGCGAATCCGACGTGTTGATGACGACGCTGCCGCTGTTTCACACCAATGCGCTGAACAGCTTTTTCCAGGCGCTGCTCAACGGCGCAAGCCTGATTGTCGAGAGCCGGTTTTCGGCATCGCAGTTCTTTACTCGGCTGGCACAAGAGTCGGTGACCGTGACTTATCTCCTCGGCGCCATGGTGCCGATGCTGCTGGCGCAGAAGCCGGGCGACGCGGAGACGTCGCATAAGGTGCGGGTCGCACTGGCGCCCGCCGTGCCGGCGCATTTTCATCGCCAGTTTACCGAGCGCTTCGGCATCGGCCTCGTCGACGGCTACGGCTCGACTGAAACCAACTGCGTCATGGGCGTGCTGGCGGCGGAGCAGCAGCCCGGCACCATGGGGCGGCTCCTTGCCGGTTTCGATGCCCGGGTCGTCGACAATCACGACAATGAAGTGCCGGACGGGGAAGCGGGCGAACTCATCTTGCGCGCCGATGCGCCGTTCGCCTTCGCCACCGGCTACTTCGGCATGGCGGAAAAGACCGTCGAAGCCTGGCGCAATCTGTGGTTTCACACCGGCGATCGGGTGATCCGCGAGCCGACCGGCTATTATCGCTTTGTCGATCGCATGAAGGACGCCATTCGCCGGCGCGGCGAGAACATTTCCTCCTACGAAGTCGAGCAGGTTCTGATCAGCCATCCGGCAGTGGCGAACGCCGCGGTGTTTCCGGTGCGCTCGGAGCTTGCCGAGGACGAGGTGATGGCGGCGATTGTGCTGCGAACCGGCGCGGAGCTTGAGCCGACAGCGTTACTGGATTTCTGTCAGCCGCTGATGCCCTACTTCGCGGTGCCGCGGTTCGTCGAATTTGTCGAGACGCTGCCGGCGACCGAGAACGGCAAGGTCACGAAATACAAGCTGCGCGAGCGCGGCATCACCGCGGCGACCTGGGACCGCGAGAAGGTCGGATATAAGGTCACTCGTACAGTGAAAGCCTAGTGTGGCGGGCGAAACTAAAAATCAGCTGGGGAGGAAAAAATGGGGCTGCCGGGATTGGCGGGCGCGGAGCACATCGGCATCACCGTGCCGGATTTGGAGGCTGCGACACGTTTCTTAGTCGACGTGATCGGCTGCAAAGTCGTTTTCGAGGTCGGTCCTTTTGTTTCTGACGATCACTGGATGCAGAAACATCTCGGCGTCGATCCGCGCGCAAAGATCAACAAGCTGCGGATGTTGAAGTGCGCCAACGGACCGTCGATCGAGTTATTCGAATACGACGTCAAGGATCAGAAGAAAACCGTCCCGCAAAACTCCGACATCGGGGGTCACCACGTCGGCTTCTACGTCACCGACCTCGACGCCGCGGTCGCGCATCTGCGGCGGCACGGAGTTGAGGTCTTGGGTGAGCCAACTTCGATGAACGAAGGACCGTCGGCAGGTCTGCGGTGGGTTTATTTTGTTTCGCCGTGGGGAATGACCATGGAG
>DASXDP010000161.1:0-9851 GCA_036490575.1 Xanthobacteraceae bacterium | reverse complement strand
GGCGATGGTCTTTCTGCACGGCGCGGGGATGGATCATTCGGTATGGGCGCTTTTGGCGCGCGCATTCGCGCACCACGGGTTTGGCGTGCTCGCGCCTGATTTACCCGGTCACGGCCGGTCCGAAGGGCCTCCGCTGAACTCAATCGCAGCGCTTGCCGACTGGACCGCAGCCTTGATCGATGCCGCCCGTGTCACGGCGAAGGTCGTCGGCCATTCCATGGGGTCGCTCGTTGCGCTCGATGCGGCGGCGCGCCATCCCGAAAAAATCACTGCGCTCGGCTTGATCGCGACGGCGGCGCCGATGCGCGTTTCGGACGAGCTCCTCGCGGCAGCGAAAGCAAACGACCATGCGGCCATCGATATGATCTCGATCTGGGGCGAAGGCTATCGCGCGACTTTGGGCGGCTCGGACGTTCCAGGTCTGTGGATGCGTGGCGGCAGCCAACGTCTTCTTGAACGGTCCAAGCCCGGCGCGATTTTTGCCGATCTTTCGGCATGTAATAATTACGAGGGCGCGCTCTCGGCGTTGGCCAAAGTTTCTGTTCCTTCGCACGTGATCCAGGGCAGCCGCGATCTAATGACGCCGTTGAAAAGCGGCAAAGCTGTCGCTGAAGCGATTCCCGGTTGCCGTCTCACGGTGATCGAAGGCGCCGGGCACATGCTGATGAGCGAGCGGCCGGACGAAGTGCTCAAGGCGTTGCGCAGTTGACGGCTTTGCTCACGACAAAAAAGACGCATGTAGCCGGCGCTGTACGGTGCGACCGGCCTATGCTCCAATGCGTCGCAGCGAAAAATTGGAAGGGACGGACCCCGTGAACATCAATGAACTCGTCGCCATCGATGTTCATACCCACGCCGAAGAGCCCTGCGGCACGCATCCGGATGACGGATACGACGACCTGCAGGCGCAGATGGCGATTTACTTCAACCAGCCGAACAACCGGCCAACCATTGAGGAAACCGCGGCCTACTATCGCGAGCGCAAAATCGGCGCGGTGATTTTTCCGGTCGATGCCGAGCGGGAAACCGGCTACCGCCGCTACGCCAATGAGGAGGTCGCCGAGAAGGCGGCCGCCAACAGTGACGTGCTGATCCCGTTCGCCAGCATCGATCCCGCCAAAGGCAAGGCCGGTGCCCGTGAAGCGCGCCGGCTCATTCGCGAGTTCGGCATTCGCGGCTTCAAGTTTCATCCCTCGATGCAAGGGTTTTATCCTAACGACCGGAGCGCCTACGTGCTCTACGAGGCGATCGCGGAAGCACGCCTGCCGGCGCTGTTCCACACCGGCCAAACCGGAGTCGGCTCCGGCATGCCCGGGGGCGCCGGCATCCGGCTGAAGTATTCCAACCCGATGTATATCGACGACGTGGCGGTCGATTTTCCGGAGATGCCGATCATCCTCGCGCACCCGTCGTTTCCGTGGCAGGAGGAGGCGCTCTCGGTCGCCCAGCACAAGCCGAACGTGTACATCGACCTTTCCGGCTGGTCGCCCAAATATTTCCCGCCGATCCTGGTCAGATACGCCAACAGCCTGCTCAAGCATAAAGTGCTGTTCGGTTCCGATTGGCCGGTCATCACACCCGACCGGTGGTTGAGCGATTTCGATACGCTCAACGTTAAGCCGGACGTAAAGCCTCTTATTCTCAAGGAAAATGCCATTAAACTGCTTGGTCTGGGCGCCGCCAAAGCGTGAACAAAAAAGGTTACCGCCCCCCACCTTCGATCCGGCAGCGGACGGCGTGTCGCCATGACGCAGCCATTAATCTTTCGTGGTAATCTGGCCATCGTTAGGTAAGTTTCCGGCTGGCTGGGCGCGGCGCAGGTTGGTATTTTTGCGCAATGTCGCAGCGGGGGCTGTCGGAAGAAATGGCACAAGTGGAACTGGCGCGCGTGGCAGCGACCAAGCTTGCCCGAAGGTATTTTGATTGGGGCACCCGGACGGTGTCCGGCCTGCGGCTTAAAGCCGGCGGGCGGCTTGCGCATGTTGATGGTTACGATTTCGCGGCGGCGCTCGTCTTCCTCACGTTGATTGGCCTCGTCGCATTTACCTTTGGCGATTACGGCATCTCCAACGATGAGGGCGTACAGCAGCATTATGGCGAGTTGATCATCCGCTATTACGCCAGCGGAATGACCGACCAGACCGTCTTTCATTTCAGGAACCTTTATCTGTACGGCGGCCTGTTCGACGTCGTCGCCGTCGGGCTTCAGAAAATTCTCCCGCTCGACCCCTACGCGATCCGTCACTTGCTTTCGGCGTTGACTGGCGTCGGCGGCATTGCCGCGGTCTGGGCGACCGCCCGTTCCATCGGCGGGCCGCGCGCGGGGCTCCTGGCGGCGCTCGCGCTTTCCGTGTGCGGCATCTGGTACGGCGCGATGTTCAATCACACCAAGGACATCCCGTTCGCCGCTGCGATGATGACGGCAACTTATTTGTTGTTGCGAATCGGTCGGCAGTTGCCGCGTCCCAACTGGGGGCTGGTCGTCCTGTTCGGGATCGCGTGCGGATGCGCTGTCGGCCTGCGCGTGCTCGGATATTTTCTTATCAGCTTCGCGGCGCTGGCCGTCGTGCTGCGAATGCCGGCCGCGGTCGAGTCCTGGCGCAAGTCCTTCGGCAACTCGGCGCGCGAAGCTGTGCTGTTCGTCGCGCGCTCCGGCCTGTCCCTCGCGCCGGCGTTCGTCATTGCCTACCTCATCATGATCGTGGCGTGGCCATGGGCGCACCAGGCGCCGCTCAACCCGCTGCGCGGCGTGTCGGCTTTTGTCGATTTTAACTATCCGATACAGACGACCTTGTTCGGCCGCGTCTATCACATGGCCGACGTTCCCCGCTGGTATGTTCCGACTTACATCGGCATCAAGCTGACCCTTTGGCTGCTGGCGGGAGCCGTAGCGGCGCTCGCCTTTATGCTGCGCCCGCCGCTGCGCGCCACGGCGACAAGCGGAGCGTGGCGGCAAGAAACGATCCTGATTACGTTTGCTGCAGTATTCCCGCTCGCTTGCGAGGTGATCGCCGACGGGCCGGCCTTCTCCGGGCTGCGCCACTTTTTGTTCACCGTGCCGCCGATCGCGGTCTTGGCCGGCCTCGGATTGAACGGCGTGCTTGGCCGCCTCGCGGTCTGGCACCGCGCCGCCGCCTTCGCGGGTTTGGCTGCGATCGTCTTGGGATTGGGATGGGACGCCGCCACGCTCTATCGGCTGCATCCGGACGAGTATCTGTATTTTAATCCCCTGGTCGGCGGATTGGCCGGAGCCTCGCGGCGCTATGACACCGATTATTGGTTCAACATCATGCCGGAGGCTGTCGGGGATCTAGAACATTTTCTTGATCGGACCGAGGGCGCTGCCGGCCTTGCCCGCCCGCGGCGGCATTACACGGTCGTTGTCTGCGGCGAACGGTTGCCGTTCGAGAAAGAAGCCGACGGGCGGCTGGAATGGACGAAGGACATCTATAGCGCCGACTTTTTCATCGCACCGACCAATATGAACTGCGATCGCTATCTGGACGGGCGCGTCATCGCCACCATCGAGCGGCTTGGCGTTGTGATCGGCGTCGTCAAGGATCGCCGCGAGCTGGTCAAGCGCAACATCGCCGGCATCAAGGGCGTCAACATCATACCTTGAGCCGGAGCTGTCGCCGCTCCGCCATCTTGATGAAGCGTGATCTTTTTCGGAAAACCGGCTTCCACTTTTCCGATCATGCTCTAAGCGCGCGCCACCGGCGGCACATAAGTCTCAAGGTCAGTTGTCGGAAAGGTCACGACCTGCCCCGTCTCGGCAGAGCGGTAAAGCGCCATCAGCATCTCGGTCACGGCGACGCCGTCCTCGAAAGTTTCGAGCGGCGGCCGGTGATGCCGAAACGCATCGACCATGTGACGGTCTTCGCCGACGTAGCCGTAAATGTCGGCCTCGTTTTCAACAACCGGCATCAAGCCCTGCTCGGCGTTTTGCTTTTCGACCAAGTCTTCGCCCTGGCCGCCGGCAACGTCGCGCGACAAAAACACCTTGAGGCCGGTATTGAGCGAGGAAAACTCCATGGAATATTCCGGCCCCAGAAGTTCGATCAGGATACGCAAGCCCGCGCCGACATAGGCCCAGGAGTTGGTCGCTTCGACCATGACCTCATGCCCCTCGCCGGTGCGAAAGGTCAGCGCGCCGCGGGCAAAATCCTCGGCCGGCCGCTTCGCATAATCGACGTCGGGCCCCATCATTTTCTTCAGCCGCGTCACATATTCGGGCCGCGTCCATTTCAGATTGCCGACGCTGGCGCTGGCGCTGACGAGTTTTAGATCGCTGCGCGGCGCGCCGGGCTTGCTCAGCAGAAATCGCCCGACTTCGACGCTGTGACAGGTCATGTCGGAAAGCACACCGCCGCCCTGGCGCTGTGCCTGCCAAAACCACGGCATATGCGGGCCGGAGTGCTCCTCGGCCGCGCGCGCGAGATACGGCCGACCGCAAATCGGCACCGCGCGCCGCCATACGATGTCCTTGCCGCGTTGCACTGCGCTCGAGAACACCTGGTTCTCCAGGTAGCCGTGCAGCAGCGAAGCGTCCGCCGCCAGCCGCAGCATTTCGCGCGCTTCAGAAAGCGTACGCCCGAGCGGCTTCTCGCAGGCAACGCCAATCAGCTTGGTCCAACCGGACCGCACCAGCCGATGAATCTCGCGCATGGTGTCGAGCCGGACGAAATTCGGTACCGCGATCCACACCGCATCGACCTCACCCGAGATCAGCATCGCTTCGAGCGAAGGGAACGGCCGGCACGGGCCAAGCTCCAGCGCATTCGCCTTTGCCGCCAGCGTTTCGCGGTGGGCGACGGTCGGACTGTAAATGCCCGTGACCGCGACGTGGCGCACGGACATCAAGGCCTGGAGATGGAAGTTGGCAATAAAGCCCGAGCCAACAAGGCCGATCCGGAGCGTGTCGAGCGGCGCGGAGCCATTCATGAAAGCGTCCCCCCTTGGAATTCCTTGCGCCGTTCTGGCGTCAGGTTTTCGTCAGACGCTATGATGCAGCATCAAAATCCTGCCGCCAACGCCCCGCGGGTGCGTGGGTCGGCGGCGCCGATAAAACCTGCTGGCGTGACCAGAATCGAATTGGCCGACGTTGGCAGCCGGTGGACGACAACATCGTCGCCACGCGCTTTCAGGGCGGCGACCAGGTCCTGCGGCAGTGCGGGCTCGGCAAACACGCGGTTGGGCATCCATTGATTGTGGATTCGCGGCGCGGAGACGGCGCTTGCGATATCCATCCCGCGATCGATCACGTTCACCACGACCTGTAACACGGTGTTGATAATCAAACTGCCGCCCGGCGATCCGGTGATCAGCCAGGGCTTGCCGTCCTTGAGCACAATGGTAGGCGTCATCGACGACAGCGGCCGCTTGCCGGGGCCGGGCGCGTTCGCGTCGTAGCCGAGAAGTCCATAGGCATTCGGCGCGTCCGCCTTGGCGGCAAAATCATCGAGCTCGTTGTTGAGGAGGACGCCGGTGCCGGCGGCGACAAGGCCGACGCCATAGCTGAAATTCAGCGTGTAGGTATTGGAGACCGCATTGCCGAAACGGTCGGCGACGGAAAAGTGCGTAGTGTTGCGGCCTTCGGAAGCGGTATTGACGCCGGCGTGAATATCCGCGGCCGGTGTCGCGTGCTCTGGATTGATGGTGCCGCGCCACTCAGCGGCATATTTTTTTGAGATCAGGCGGGCGACCGGAACGTTGACCACATCAGGATCGCCGAGGAACCAGGCACGGTCGGCGTACGCGCGCTTCATCGCTTCGACCATCAGGAACAGCGCCTGGGGCCGCTCGGTCTTCGCGAGATCGTAGCCTTCGAGAATGTTGAGCATTTCGATCAGCGCAATGCCGCCGGAGGAGGGCGGCGGCATCGAGACGATGTCGTAGCCGCGATAACTGCCGCGTACCGGCGTCCGCTCGATCGCATGATAATTTTTCAGATCGTCCGTGGTCATGACCCCGCCGGCGGCGCGGATCGCCGCCGAGAGCTTTTCCGCCACCGGCCCCTCGTAAAACGCCCGGGGCCCCTCCTGCGCAATGGCTTGCAGGGTTGCGGCCAAGTCGGTCTGCACCAGCGGGTCGCCGGCGCCCAGTGCCGAGCCATCGGCTTTCATGAAGATCTGCGCCGAGGACGGCCAGCGCGCCAGGCGCGGCCGGTCTTGCGGCAGAGAATCGGCGGTGTCGTCGGAAGTGGGGAAGCCATCGCGGGCCAGCGCGATGGCGGGCGCGATCAGCTCGGCGAGCGTGAAATGTCCGGAACCGTATTTTTCCTCGGCGAGCGCCAGGCCTGCCACCGTGCCCGGTACGCCTATCGCGAGCGCCGACTCGCGAGACTTGTGCGGGTCCGCGTTGCCTTGCGCGTCGAGAAAAGATGTTTTGTCGATCGCGGCCGGCGCAGTTTCGCGATAGTCGATGGTGATATCGTCGCCGTTGGCGCGGTGAATCACCATGAACCCGCCGCCGCCGATATTGCCGGCGCGCGGATAAGTCACCGCCATAGTGAAGCCCACGGCAACGGCGGCGTCGACGGCGTTGCCGCCCTTTCGCAAGATGTCGGCGCCAACCCGGGCTGCCATCGCCTCCTGGGCGACGACCATGCCGTTTACGGCGGTGACTGCTTCCCCGTGATAGCCGGCAGCGCCGCCGGACTGCATTTCGGCCCGCGCGCCGAGCGCGGGGGCCAACAAACACAGGAGTAAGATTGCCGGGAATCTGAGGAACGGGAGACTGGACATCATGCAACAAACTTCACTCGATCACGGAACCATGCGTAGCATGCTGAACGAGCGGCGTGGCAATAAATAGACGCGGCGGAAAACCCGCCGCGAGAGCCCAAATCAAAGCGTTATGCGTTAATCGATAGGACGCCGCGGATCGCGTCCGTCGGGCCGCGTCACTTCGCGGTGATGCAGTCGGCGTGTGCCGCTTGGGCAATTGTGATCGCGTCAACAACCGTACCGCCGGCAAGCGCCAAAGCCAGAGCCAGAATGATCAAGAGCTTGTTCATGACCTCACCTCGTTTTCCCTTGTCTTCACCATATCGGAAGCCGCCGCCAGCGTTGTGACGGGCATCACGCAATTGCATATTTGCGAGTGGGCCGGCGGCTGCCGGAGAGATGGCTGGCGCTTTCCGAGATTGTCCCTTATTCCGCCCAAGCCATTTTCGGGGCACTATCCTGTGAAGCCCAGGGCTTTGCAGCGGGGGGACTAGATGCTGAATGAAGAAACCGATCGGCAAATCGATAATGCCCGGGCGCGCGTCACCCGGCACAAAATGGCGCCCGGCGCGAGCACCGGCTTTCACCGGCATGACTATGACTACGTGATCGTTCCGGTCACCGACGGGCGAATGCGTATCGTCGAGGGCGGCCGCGAATCGGTCAGCGAGCTTGCGGCCGGCGTATCCTACTTCCGTCCGGCCGGCGTCGAGCACGACGTCATCAACGGCGGTGACCGTGATTTGATTTTTGTCGAGATCGAACTCCTGCCTTAGGAGGGCATCATGAGCGCACGAAGGCTGGTGACGGGTGCGGCGCAGATGGGTCCGATCGCGCGCTCGGAGACACGCGCACAGTGCGTGCGCCGGCACAAGGAGCTGTTGCGACAGGCCAAGAGCCGGGGTTGCGACCTCGTGGTTTTTCCCGAGCTCGCTTTCACCACTTTCTTTCCGCGCTGGTTTTTCGCGGAGCAGGCCGAGATCGACAGCTTCTTTGAGGCCGAAATGCCTGGTCCCGAAACCGTCGGTCTGTTCGACGAGGCCAAGCGGCTCGGCATTGCCTTCTGTATCGGCTACGCCGAACTGGTTGAGGAAGGTGGGCGCAAGCACCGCTTCAATACGTCAATCATCGTCGATAAGTCGGGACGCATTGTCGGCAAGTACCGTAAAGTCCATTTGCCCGGCCACGCCGATCATCGCCCGCAGCGGCGCTTCCAGCATCTGGAAAAGCGCTACTTCGAGCCAGGCAATCTCGGATTTCCGGTTTGGCGCACGCTAAGCGGCGTCATGGGTATGTGCATTTGCAACGACCGGCGCTGGCCCGAAACCTATCGTGTCATGGGGCTGCAAGGCGTCGAGATGGTCATGCTCGGCTACAACACGCCGAACGATCACACCGGCCATGCGGACATCGATGGCTTGAGCCTGTTTCACAACCACCTGTCCATGCAGGCTGGCGCCTACCAGAACTCGACGTTCGTCGTCGGCGCGGCCAAATGCGGCTGCGAGGAGGGCTCCAACATGATCGGACAGAGCGTCATTGTTGCTCCGTCCGGCGAAATCCTCGCCATGGCGGCGACGCTCGGCGACGAACTCATCACGGCGGATTGCGACCTGGAGATGGGGAGGCGCTACCGCGAAACGATTTTCGATTTCGCCCGCCATCGCGAGCCGCAGCACTACCGGCTGATTGTCGAACGCAAAGGCGCGGTCGCGCCGCCTGTGAATGAGCCGGTACTGGAGCCGGCGGAAGGCGCCGAATAAGCGCGCCGGGGTTTGCCTTTACGCGGCTCAAACCTTTTCCAGTGCCGGCGCACCGAGCCGCCCAAAGGCGTTGAGCGAGCGCTCGATCGCCTCGCGCGAGGGTCCTCTGACAATGAACACGATCCGCGAACTGTGATCGTCATCGGGCCATTGCGGCAGATGATCGGGCGGATGCACCAAATGCTGGACGCCGTGGACCACCACCGGACCGTGACCAGAACCAACGTTCAACATGCCCTTCACACGCAGCACGTCGGTGCCGTGACTGTGCAGCAGCATGGTCAGCCAAATGCCGAACGCGGTCCAGTCGAGCGGCTCTACAAAGCGCAAGCAGAAGGCATGGATTTGCGTATCGTGCCGGTTGACGTCCGCGTGCAGATGCCGGTGCGCGTCCACGGCGGCGGTCTCGCTCTCAACGGCGAGCCATCTGCGCACTTCGGCGGCGCGGCCGTCGAGATCGTAGAGATCGCGCGTCAGCAGGGTGTCCGGATCGACCGGGACGTCCGGCGTTATTTCGAGGTGCGGTGCCGCCGGATTGAGCTTGAGCAAGCGGCTACGCAGTTCGGTGATGTCGCTTGCCTCGGCAATATCGGTTTTGGTGATGACAATGCGATCGGCTACCGCCGCCTGCTTGGCCGACTCCGGCTGACGCGCGAGGTGGAGAAGTCCGTTGACCGCGTCGACGGTCGTCACGACATTGCCGAGCCGGAAATGGTAGCGAAGCATCGGTTCGGCCATGATCGTCGAGAGGATCGGCACCGGATCGGCGAGGCCGGTCGTTTCTACCACCAGCCGGCGGAACGGCTGGATCTGCCCGGACTCGCGGCGGGTATAGAGATCGCGGATGGCGGCGCTGAGGTCGCCGCGAATGGTGCAGCACAGGCATCCGCTCTGAAGCAGCACAATCTCGTCGTCAACGCGTTGCAGCAGGTGGTGATCGAGGCCGACTTCCCCGAACTCGTTGACGAGCACGGCGGTATCGGCGAGCGCCGGTGAATCGAGCAGGCGGCGCAGCAGCGTGGTCTTGCCGCTGCCGAGAAAGCCGGTGATGACGTTGACCGGAATGGACGTGGTCTGATCGGTCACGCCGGTTGATCCGTGCGTTCCATCCGCGCGATCACCGAAGAATCGAGCGGGTCGCAGGCGCGCCCCAAAACGCGCTCGGCCGCTTGCCAGATCTGAGAGAGGTTATCGACGAATTCGGTTCGGCCGGTGCGGTTCGATAGCTGATATTGCGCGCCCTGCCAGTCCCGGAGTGAAAGCCCGAACTGCCCGAGCACGATGTTGACGACCTGAACGCGATGGAGGCGCTCGGCACGGCGGGTGCCAAGCCGGCTGAGCGACGGCATGGTTGAGGCTT
>DASXDP010000160.1:0-17051 GCA_036490575.1 Xanthobacteraceae bacterium | reverse complement strand
ATCTCATCCTGGCGTCGCGCCGTCTGACGGCTGCATCCGTTTCCAGGTTCTGCCGCCGCCCTGCCGCCATGCCCAAGCGTGGGCCACCAGCGTCTCGAGATCCGAATGCTTCGGCCGCCAACCGAGCTGCCGTTGCGCGCGGCTGGCGTCGGCCACCAGCGTTGGCGGATCGCCGGGCCGGCGCGGGCCGACGCGCACCGCGAGTTCGCGATTGGTGATCCGCCGCACGCCCTCGACAACTTCGCGTACGGACCAGCCGCGCCCAGTCCCGAGATTAAGCGCCGCGCTATCGGCGCCCTCCAGCAGCGCACGCAGCGCTGCGACATGGGCGTCAGCGAGGTCGCTGACGTGGACGTAGTCGCGGATACAGGTGCCGTCGGGGGTCGGATAATCGTCGCCGAAAATGGTGAAGCCGTCTCCGGCGCCGGCGACTGCGTCAAGAATGAGCGGGATGGCATGCGTCTCGGGCACGTGGCACTCGCCAATTTCCCCATCTGGATCGGCGCCGGCGGCATTGAAATAGCGCAACGCCATGAATGTCAGCGGAAAAGCCTTAGCGGATTCGCGCAACATGCGTTCGCAGACCATCTTGCTGGCGCCATAGGGATTGATGGGCGCCGCGGGGCAATTTTCGGCGATCGGGATGACCGCTGGCGCGCCGTAGATGGCGCACGTGCTCGAAAACACGATATGAGGTAATCCGGCTTCCTGCATGATTCGAAGGAGGGCAGCCGTACCGCCGACGTTGTTGGCGTAATAGGCGGCAGGGTTCTCCTCCGATTCTCCGACATAGGCCAGCGCGGCAAAATGCACGACGGCGGCGGGCCGATGTCTGGCCACGACCTCACGCAACCGCGCGCGGTCGGCTAGATCGCCGACTTCGAGCGGGCCCCATCTGACGGCTTCGGGATTGCCGCGCGAAAGGTTGTCGTAGGTCACCGGCGCAAAGCCCGCCCGATGCAGAGCCTTGCAGGTGTGGCTCCCAATAAAACCGGCACCGCCGGTAACCAGGACGGGGATCATGCAGCCCAATTCAAAGTGGCGGTCCCCTACGCACGTTTGACCATGTAGTCGAAGGTGCCTTCCGACGTGATGCGCTGCTTGGCAATCTGCAGCGGCACGCCGTTCGGATGGCTGTTCGGCGTGCCGCCATATTGTATGTCTTCGAGTTCGATCACTTGATTGGGATAAAGCGTGCCGTAACTGAGCCAATCCTTGCGCCCGAACGAGCAGCCCCTGACGGTCAGCCTGGCCTCGGCATCCAAATCGATCTGCCCATCTATGGAGACGCAACGCTCAACCGTCGTCGGACAACGGCCGGGTTGCAGAAAGGTACTGGGATCGGCCGACGCCGCGTGAGTGCAGCCAAGCACGACCGCATGGACGTAATTCTTGATTTGCATGAAATTTGGACTCTCGGTGCGGCAGCCGATCACGTTGATCGTATCATTGGCAGAATTGTCGACCCGGATATCCCACTCCTTCTGCAGCTGGAAGCCCACGCTTTCAATCATCGTGACCGATCCCCGCGACACCCAGATTCCCATATTGCAGGCTTGCAAATTGCCGCCGACGACGGTGTTCTGACAGGCATTGAAATTCGACGTTTTCAGCCCAGCCATCGCGCTTCGGTACCAGAAGCAATTCACGAAGATATTTTCCGAGCCCATGAAGCCGCCGGCGCCAATGTCAACGCCGTAGGCGCCGCCGTCGAAAAACATGTCGATGAAGGTGTTCGATTGAAGAGCAGCGCCGCCCGGAGTGCCGTCCCAATTCAGGTCGAATACTGCGTTATTATTGTCGGATGAGATCAAGCAGAGCCCTTCGAAATGTGAATAGCCGCAGCCGTTGGTCGCGAACACCCCGCCGTGGGTCTCATTGACGATCCGTGTCGTGGTTCGTCCCGAACCGAGTATGCGGCAGCCATGCAGTTTGGTCAGCTCAATAGGTGCGGTAATCCGGTAAATGCCTGGCGGAAAATACAAGACACCATTCTTGCTCACGGCCGCCGAGCCGTGCGGGGCCGCCGGCGAACCAAAACAGGAGTTCACGGCGGCCTGAATAGCTGCCGTGTCGTCGCTGCCGTCGCCGCGGGCGCCGAACTGCGGATCCTTGACGTTGACGAAGCCGACATTCTGCGGGCTATCGTCGGCGTGAGCGCGGCCCGTCGCTGCAAGGAGCGAGCCGCCCGCGAGAGCCAAGCCACCGAAGCCCCCGATGCCCATAAGAGTCCGACGTTGCATCTTTTCCTCGATCCTGTTCCCGTCCGCCGCGCCGCGGCCGCAGCTCTCACATTCCATTCTTATGCGTGAGCAACGCCTCATAAGTGGCGATAAATTGCCTCGCGACGCTTGACCAGGTAAAATCATTCGTCACGAGATCCCGCCCTCGTTCGCCCATTGCCGCCAGTACGGTTTCGTCGAGCGACGTTGCCGCGCGCAGGCCAGCGGCAATTGCGTCGACGGTCGGATCGACGCTCCAGCCGCAAGCGCGCGACGCCAGCGTCGGCCACGGTGCGGCGGTCGTCGTCAGAACTGGCAGACCATGAGCAAGAGCCTCGCCGATGGCCATGCCGAAGCTCTCCGACAAGCTCGGCAGTACGAAGAGATCGGCGCCGCCGAAGGCACGGCGCTTGCCCTCTTCGTCAAGCGGACCGAGAAAACGTATCGCGGCGGAAATCCCGGCGGCGGAAATTTGCCGTTCAAGGGCGGCGCGATGACTGGCCTCATCGGGTCCGGCGATCTGCAACTGCCAGCCGGGCGGGCGAACGGCGGCCCATGCCTCCACCAACAGCGACAGGCCTTTGACCGGATGGACGCGGCCAAGAAACAGCGCCGTCCTCGGCTCCGAGCCGGGACGCGCTCGCCGATCGACCGCGGCAGGCTCGACGCCGTTAGGAATGACGCCGACGGGGACGCCGAGCCGCAACTGCCGCAGGCATGCCGCTTCCGTCGCGGCGGTCGCGTGATGAAATGCGGCGTGACACAGGTCGCTTCGTTGATAAAGCCACCAGGCCAGCCTTTTCTTCAACTTCTTATGGCTGCGTGCCCAGGGCTCCAGCATGCCGCGGCTGCTAACGACCCGCGGAAGATTTTGTTGCGTAGCAATCACGGCGATATGGTGATTGTGAGCGAGCCAGATGCCGTTGTCGTGTACGATGTGCGGCGTGCCAAAACCGTCCAGCGCCGCGGCAATGGGGCCGGTCAGGGCGCGCAAGCGCGGATGCGGCGCCAGAAGCGGCGTGTGCGCTGCCGACATATCGCTCGCCCACAGACCGACTTCCACGCCGGCATCCGCTAGCGCCAGCGCTAGTCGCGAAACCGAGAAGGCCGGTCCGCCATAGCTCGGCAACAGACTCGTTGCCGTCAGAAAGAGCTTCATCGCCCCGCGGCGAATTGCCGGGCAGGCGCTGCCAGCCTGCGGTTTCGCCGCAGCCACAACTCCCAGATCCAGCGCCAAGCGACCGCCGCTGCTGCGGCGGCCGCCGCGCCGCCGGTGATCTCGACGATCGAGCCGCCCGGCTGAACGAGCGCCACCCCGACAAGAAAAAACAGCAAAAGCTTGCCGAGGTCGCCGCGCGCATCGGCATAGGCCGCCTTGCAGTCCACCCAACCGAGCAAAAAGCCCAATATCAGAAATCCAACAACCACGCCGGGGGTGCCGAAATTGATGTCGAACTCCATCACATTGCCGACGCCCCAGGAGGTGTTCTCACTGAGCTGCAGCCCGGTCATGTCGGCAACGATCGTTCCGCTTCCGCCATAGACAGGTTTGTCAGGCCACAGCGCGCGCGGTATCAGCGCCAGGACGCCGTTCCAAATCGAGCTGCCGTGGAGATAGTCTATTTGCTCCTGCTGTAGGCGCATCGCCGCCAGTCCAACGAAGTAATTCTGGTTGAGCCGCTTATCGAGTGCATTAAGCTGTTTATCGTCATAGGGGTCGAACCAGTGGAAGCCTGTGAACATGTCGATCGCCGCATCAACGCGCGCTTCGAATCCGGCGTCGCTCCACGCCACGTCACGATACTCGGTGCGATGTTCGAAATAATTGACAAAGACGGTAAGCCCCAGATAGGTCGTCAAGATTCCGACGGCAACCAGCTTCGGCGTGCTGCGCGCCGACACCACCAGGGCGGAAGCGATGTTGATAAGCGCCGTGGCGCCATAGCTCATGAAACCGCCGAGCAATAAGATGAGAACCGGGTAGATCATCGTCGAGACCGCCCAGGTCGCCATTGCCCGCAAATTCAAGCGGTTGAGCGCCCACCGTAGCCCGCACAGCGCTCCCAACATCCAGAGGGCACTGCCGCGATCGATGGCTGATCTTAGGCTCGGCAGGTCGTTGAGGAACCCCAGGAAGAAGGAGACGATCAATCCGCCGATCAAGCAAAAATACCAAAATTCGCGTCGCTCGGCGTAAATGTAGACCGCCCGTTTTTTATTTAAAAGGCGGGCGACTAAGACACCCGCCACAAAACAAACGGATGCAATCGCGGCAAGATTTATTCCGATCGTTATAATGTCTTTATTGAAATCGAATTGATTGCTAAAGAGTAGAACAGCCGCACCCGGAACGTGGATCAGAAGCAGGCTGGCCAGATAAGCGAGGGGGAGGCCCAGCGAGAAACGATCGCGCCGAAGTATATAGGCGAGGCCGACATAAGCCGCGATACACAGAATTATTGAGAGCGTTGGCGCCGACACGATGCTCGCCGTTCCCTTATCAGCCGATATGGTTCAACCGTCGAGACGCGTACTCCACCCCCACGAAAAGCTTATAGCGAACACGGCCAAATAATCTAGGACAATTAGGGTTTCGCCCGTTCGCCTTCGGCAGGATCGGATGGCTCGCGGCCTTTCCTTGAAAGTTCTGACCGCTCAGATGGCGAATCGGTTCTTGAGAGCATGTCGGCCTCCGCTCAGCCGACGGTTCGTGGTACGCCTTGTGCATCGACCCTCGGCAATGTTAAGCGGTTTGCCGATCGTTGATTGACACAGGCTTACCGTGAGCATCGTCGATTTCTGGTCGCAAAATCCTTGCGACGCGCAGGCCGACTGGTCCTCGCGGTACGCATTTCGCTATGCCAAGGAACCCTGGCTTGTAGCGGAATTGCGGCGAATCGGCTCCCAGCATCGCGAAATTCTCGAAATCGGGTGCGGGCAAGGCACGGACGGAATAGAGATTTGCCGTGCCATGACCGTCGGGTCTTATATCGGCGTTGATTACTCGCCGGTCAGCATAGCCTCGGCCGAGCAGGCCGCCAGTTCCGCTTCGCCGCTTCCGGTCACGCCGCGCTTCGAGGTCGGAGATTCACTACAGCTCGATTTTGAAGATGGCCGTTTCGACGCCGTCTATTCTATGGGCGTGTTGCACCACGTTGCGGATACAGACCGTGCGTTACGCGAAATTCACCGCGTGCTTAAGCCGAACGGCGTGATTTACATTGCACTTTATAATTCCACCTCTCCCAAAGTGCTTGCCGCCCGCGGACTGCGCAAAATTCAAAGCGAAATCGATAAAATCAGTGGGCGGTCTCTATCTTTACTTCAAATATCGCGTCAATTTTCGCAGCAGAGATTTGGGACCATGCTGATTGAATGCTTCGGCGTTCCCATACTGAAATCCTATGATCACCGCGGCATGAGGTTCCTCTTATCGAATTTTGAAATCATGAGGCTCCAATCGATTGGACGCTATCGCACTTTCTGGATCGCGGAAGCGCGAAAGCCGCTATTGAACGAATAACCGCCGCGATCCAGCAGCAACAGCTTCTCTATACGACGACACCGTCAAATATTGAGGCGCTTGTAAATTGGCCACGGCAATCGGATGATGATGGCAATTATCGGACGCCACCACCATGGAAGATAAACGAGGCCTATATCCCTGCCGAGGTTGCCGACGATGACTCGCGCGGCTTCCGCCGGATCAAGCGGGGGAAACAACAGCTTCTGACCGAACGTCATGCGCGTACGCAGATATCCGAGCCTGTAGAATTGGACCCGACATGGCAAATCGGCGAGGCGGTGCCGCAGCGCCTCGAAATATCCCTCAAATCCTCGTTTGGCTGCGCCATAAACGCTGTTGATTCGCCGGCCGCGAGCCGCCGCCACCGAACTCATGCCGACGATATTGGCGCCTCGGTTCTTTGCCAGATCATCCAATAAAGCATTTATGATGCGCAGCGCGCTGGTGAAGTTCACGGCAATAAGTTCGGCCAGCACATCATCCGGCAAAGCCCCTGCATCCATCCGCGATGTCCCGGCAACATAGAACAGGTTGTCAATACCGCCCAATTCCGCCAACACCTCAGCGCGTAAGCGCGGAACCTCTGGCGCAACAAGATCCATCGCCAGAATTGCAACCTTTCCCGCATGGCGGATGTGCAGATCGGCACGCAGCGCCGCAAGATCGCGCTCGTCGCTCGCGATCAGAAAGAGATCATGACCGGCAGCGGCTAAATTCTCGGCGAGCGCTCGCCCGAGACCAGCCGAAGCTCCGACGATAACAGATCGTACGACCTCCATTCGTCAGAGATCCAGCCGGCGGGACAAGGACGACTGAAAGCTCCGCGCGGGATCAAAGCTCCGGATCCGATCGCGAAACTCCTCGTAATCGGCATACTGCCGCCTGATCGCCGCCGCGGGCAATCGCGAATCCTTCAGCACGGCGGATTTCACGCCGTTTGCGCAGTTCAGATCATCCAGATCGGCGAGCAGCGCCAGAGACCCTGGCGTATTGGGTACATCGAGTGAGAAGCTAAATCCGGAGCCGGTATAATGCAGAAGGCGGGCAGCCCCGGCGAACGCCTTGACCGTTGTGAGCACGATGGGCTGCTCGTGGCGCCGAATCAATTTTATGACCTCCTGTACGTAACCGGTGGAATCCTTCTCCGGCACCAGGACCTGCATTTCCACAAATCCGCCGGCGCCAAACCAGTCGAAATAGAATTCCTTCCCAACGGCAGGAAAAAGCACATCGAAAAGAGGTACCGACCGTCGTGTCGATCGGTGCACGCCGGCGCTTCGATAGAGCCGATTGACCAGCGGCATGGTTCGCGCGTTGAAGAGCGGTGGCCGGAAGCGCTGGCGGCCTGGATCCAGCGGGCGGACGACCCGCGTTCTACTCCCGGCACCGGCGCGCGGTGGCAGCGTGCTTGCGACGACCACGTAGCCGCGGCAGCGACCATCGCGCTGCGCGAGATCGATCCAGCCGTAAACCAAATCCCGCGCAGTGCGAAGCGTCGCGACACGTGCAAACGTCTCATCAATGCTGTCCGTGGCGATGTGCTCAACTTCGACTATGTCGGAAGAAAGCGGCGCTAATGCAAGTCGCGCAGATACGATGAGCCCGGTCAGGCCGAGACCGCCAACCGTCAATTCGAATAAGCTGGACTCACGCTGGCGCGACAGGTCGAAAATGCCATGGCGCGGGTGAAACAAGCGCAGGCTCAGCACATGGTCGCCAAACAGCCCTTCGCGAAACTGATTCTTGCCATGCACATTGCCGGCGATGCAGCCACCTACAGTAATTTGCGGATGACCTGGCTGCACCGGCAATCCGAGCCCATGCTGCAGACAGAAATTGTAGAGCTTGCCGAGCGAGACGCCCGCTTCCACCTCAATCCACCGTTCTGCCGCATCGAACGCGAGGATGCGGTCGAAGCGCCGCAGCCCAATCGAGCGAACCCCCTCCCCAAAACTCGCCGCGACGTAAGAGAGACCGGCGCCGCGAGCAATCAGGGGGGTGTCGGCGCGAACCGCCACAATCTCTCGATAGCGGTCCGGCTCGTCATATTCGCCGACACAGACGCTATGGCGATCGAGACTGACGAACCTCTGCTTCATTACCGATCTCTTTGGACTCGCCGTCGACCACTTCGGCGACCGCCAGTGACACGATGGCTCGCATACGGTCGCCAATTTGATGATGCAGCATGAAATCGCACACGAAACCGGTGAGAAAAATCAGGATGCCCATGAGGAAGGCGACCAGCGCAAATGTAAGCAGGGGACGATTGAGGACCGGCTCGCTTAGATTGAACCAGGAGAGTACCTGCTGGATGACGAAGTAAGTGATTGCCAACCCGCTCGGTATGGCGATGACGGCGGCAAGCCGGCCGAAAAAGTGCAACGGGTTTAGTCCATAACGATGCAGGAAGAGGAGCGACATCAGATCGAACGCTCCTTCATAGCGGAAGGTACGGAATTTCGATTGGCCAAAACGGCGCTCTGCGTTCTTTACTGGAACTTCGGCGACTCTGAAGCCGGCGATATGCGCTTGAAGCGGCAGATAGCGGTGATATTGGCCGTAGAGCCATAATGCTTGCGCCACCTCTATGGTGAATGCTTTGAGGCCGCAATTCATGTCGTGCAGATCGAGCCCCGTGGCCCGCCGCACGGTCCAGTTGAACAGCCGCGAACCGCCGCGACGCGTCTTGCTGTCGTGACGCTCAACGCGCCATCCGTTGGCAAAATCGTAGCCACTCTCCAGCCGGCCGAGCAGATTTGGAATGTCTTCGGGTTGATCCTGCAAATCCGCGTCGATTGTTATAATGCGACGGCCTCGCGCGTTGGCTAACCCGGCGCTCAGAGCAAGGGACTTGCCGCAATTGCGGCGCAGCCGGACTAGACGAATATAAGGGCGCGCGGCCACCAAGCTGCGAACGACGTCAGTCGAACCGTCAGTCGAACCGTCATCGACAAAAATTATCTCGAAATCTTGGTGATGGCCAAGGCGTTCAAACACAGCGGCGACGCGGTCGGCAAGCTCCCGTAGGCTCTGCTCCTCGCAGAAGACGGGGACCAATATGGAAAATTCGACGTTGGAAGTCATGGCGCTGTCGCTGTCGATACAGGGAGCTTCGACTCACCGCTGAAGCATTTGCCTTCGCGCGTGACCGTCCAGTGGAATCCGACGTGCGGAGAAGAGCCAAAATCCAGCGATTTAGCGATAACAAAGCCCCTGCTCTGCTCCCCTGCAATCGGGAGTCGCTGAGGGGTAGAATGCAGGGTGATAGATGACACCAGCGTTGTCGAATCGATCAGTGGGCCATCGCTGAACAGTCGATCAACGATTTGCACGACGCGGCCGGCCACCGAGACATTGCGTTCGAGCACGTAAGGGCTGTTCTCATTAGCAACCGGCGCCGCCGATTGGTTTACCGCAGTATGACGGCGCAAGCGAAGGGCGTCGATGGCGGTGCGCAGGAGCCGTGAGCCGATTGCCGTCGTCGCCCCTGCGCGAAGGACAAGGCGCGGTAGCCAGCCCGGGAACACGAACCGAGCCTCGCCGAGGCGCGTACGAAGTCCGAATCCGTCGGAGCGCCTATCGGCGAGCCGTGCTGGCGCATAGCCAGCCACGCAATATGCGGCATTCGGATTTTCCAGCCATGGCGCGGAATCTTCGTAGATCAATGCATCGGCGCGGTAAACGCGCACCGTGCCGCCGCCAGCCGCGCCGCAATATACGTGCAGGTCGTCGTCATGATAGGCGCAAACACCCGCTTCCTCCGCCATCGTCCAACCCCGCGGTACAAGGTGCATGAAACCATTCGGTTTCTCCGGCGCGGCAAAGCGGTCTCCAAGCAGCATCGTCACGAGCGGTAAATGCGACCAGCGAGCGAGGCGCAAATCGTCAGCGAGGTACGGCCGCAATGCGTCCCGGCCGGGCGTATGATTGACAAAATAAGACATGAGAATGGCGCATGGTGGGTGATGCGCCGAGAGCAGACCTAATCCCAGTCGGCTCACGTAGGGGTTTAGGCAGAGACCCATCTCGGCCGAGATCGTGCCGTCAGGATGAATCAATGGCAACATAAAATCGAATAGACGCCTCATCGCGGGCACCGCGCGATTGTCGCCGGTTACCAAGCTATAAATCATGACGTAATCTAACAACACCGAGCAATATCCCAGATCCATTCCGCCGACTTCTGGGAACCATCCCTCTGGATGTTGCCGAGCGAGCGTATCGTCGAGCTTGCGTTGCGCGACCCCAAGCAACGTCTTTTCACCGGTCACCTCGTAGGCCAGCGCGAGAGCGGCCGCGGCCGCGGCCTGGTGGTTGGCCTTAATCCTATCATCGCGCTCGGCGAGCCATGAAGCGGCGGCGCCCACGACGCGCACTAGCCGCGTCCGATCTTCGGAATCCAGGCGGTCGCCAAGCAAGCGAGCAGCCAGGCAGAAGGCGATAGTCGTGAATTCAGTCGCCGCAAAACCGCGCTCGCCTTTGTACCATTCGTCGAACGATCCCTCGGGGTATTGAAGGCGCTCCCAGTTCGCGAGTGCGTCGGCAAAGGCGCCATAGAGATTGGCAGAGGAAGCAAGACGACCGGCCGTACGCTCGGCATCGAAGGCAGGCAAGCTCAATAACCCCAGGGTGGCGCCAGCCTCCTGAAAACGCGCATCCGGAAACTCTGAAGTCTTGTCACGCCAATATGCGTAGTGAAACGAGCCGCGGGTGGGCGACAGCGGATGACCATCCTGCATAGCCATCAGGCGCCATGACGCGTCGATGATGTAATCCGCCTGAAAGCGCAAATCGCGCCACGCACTTGCCGGCTCTTGCACGATCGAAGTCATTAGCCTACCCGCAATTCCGGAAAGCGGCTTCGCCAAGCACGGAAGACAATGAACGCGTAGAGCAGGCGGTAGTGGTTGCGCTTACCGGACTGATGTTCATCGAAAATGGCTCGGACGGCGGCGCGATCGAGAAGTCCCTCGCCCCAATCGTCTTTTTCAAGCAAGGCTTCGGCATGCGGACGCAGCGATGACTTCAGCCAGCGCGCCAAGGGAATCGTGAAGCCTTGCTTGGGTTGGTTGACGATCGCCGAAGGTAATCCGCGCCGGGCCGCCACGCGCCGGAGCAGAAGCTTCAAGCGGCCACCATTGGCCTTGAAGCGTTCGGGAAGCCGATTGGCAAATTCGATCAGCGGCAGTGACAGAAACGGCGAACGGACCTCCAGGCTCGATTGCATCGACGCTCGATCGGTGTGAGCACAGACGAATTCCGGCAAAAAGACCTTCTGATAGTAGTAGAGAAGCCGCTCTTGCGTGGTGCGGCCGCGCATCGGCTCCATCATCTTCTCTACGTAACCAAAGAGTGAACCTGACTCACCGCTGTGAGAAAAGAAATCTGCAGGCTGCAACGGACATAAACGACGCAAATCGGGCAATCCGGCTGCCGACAGCCACAGCGGAAAACGGGTCGCGTCGCTGGCGGGAAAGCCTTGCAGAAAAGCAAGCGCTTTGAATTGCAGTCCGAGATAGCGGTCATCGGCGCGCATAGCTCCTGCAGCCGACCGCATAAGCCAGAGTACTATTCCGGGACAATGACGCAGCATGGTAGCGGCGCGCAAGCCGGCGAACGGAGCATAGCCGGCAAACAGCTCATCGCCACCATCGCCGGCCAGCGCGACGACCATATGTTCGTGGGCGTGCTGCGCCAAAAAGTGCGCGTTCACAAATCCAGGATCGGCATGAGGCTCATCGATTGACCGCAGCACCGCCTCGAGGCTTTTTTCGATAGCCTGCGGATCCATGAGGTACATCCGGTGGTGCGTGAGCGAAAGATGATCGCTGACCATTTTCGCTTTGCTGCTCTCGTCATAGTCCGGTTCGCTCATACCAACCGCGACAGATCGGATGTCATCGTTGGCTTCGCGGCAAAATGACAGCACGAGCGAGGAATCAATTCCGCCGCTAAGAAAAATCCCGTATGGCACGTCTGAACGCATCGATCTCGTGCAAGAGTCACCGAACAACCGGCAGAACTCGACAATCGCTTCGTCTTCGTCGATCGCCAGTTGGTTTTCGCCCGGCAGTGAATCCCAATAGCGTTCCAACCGCGCTCCGTCGCGCGTCACACGAAGGCAGCATCCCGGCAGGAGCTTGTGCACGCCGGCGATCGGCGTCTCGTCCCAGCCATAATAGCTTTGCATGAGGTAACGCGCGAAGGCCGCGCGGTCGATTTTCCAGGAGAATTGCTGCAGTGACAGCAGGGAACGCAGCTCCGAGGCATAGAGTACGCCATCATCGGTGATCCGATAATAAAGCGGCTTCTGCCCAATAGGATCGCGCACCAGAATATGCTCGCCGCTGCTGCGATCATGGAGCGCCGCCGCGTACATGCCATCGCAGCGCTTTAATGCATCGAGACCCCAATGCGTCAATGCGTTCAACAGCACCTCGGTGTCGGAACTTGTGCGAGATACAAAGCCAAGGCGCTCGAGTTCCAAACGAACTTCGACATAATTATAGATTTCACCGTTGAAGCTGAGAATGTAGCGCCCCGCGGCATCCTCGAATGGCTGATTGGCGGCAGCGCTCAGGTCGATAATGTTGAGCCGCCGGTGGCCCATGAACACATTATCATCATGCCATTCGCCCTGGTTGTCGGGTCCCCGGTGCGCCAGTAGCGCGGTTGCGGCGCGCGCTTGGATCAACTCCTTCGCCCCGAGCCCTTTGCGCCAGGAGATCCAACCGAATATGCCGCACATTTATGTTTGCTCTGTCAGCTTACAGCGCCCGCACGGCATCAACGGTGATCCGCCGGATATTCGATCTTGTCCGGCGGGTATTTGCACAAATTGATCGCCCAGGAGCTCGACGTGCGGAACACCAACCACCAGGGCCTCTGCCGTTGCGGAGTGATCGACGTCGTGCCTTGAGGGCAGGCTGCCCCGCCAGAGCCGCTCTCCTGCGCGATCAGAATTCTTTCCGGTTGCGAAGTGCCGCCCTTCTGACGGGGTGCGACAATTGCCGGAAATCCTTTCCCGCTCAGGTCGTAGAGTTCCGGATTGGAAAAGAACGTGAAAAACGGCGCTCCCTTTATGTCGGCTCCGCTGGCGATCAAGCTTGCTATCGTCGATTGTGTTCTATTGAAGCTGTCGGGATAATACAGCATCGAAACGCCATCGCGTGCGGTGATTTGGATGAGACCGAGCAGACCGGGCACAAGAAGCGAGGCTACTGCCAGACCGCGCAGGCGTCGGGAGACCAGCGGATAGGTTTGTAGAAATACCAGTGTAACAGTCGTCAGAACGTTATAGCTCGTTGGTGGAACGCGTATTCCGAAATACCACACGAACGGCAATAATAACAAATAGCGCAAGTTGGAAAAGATCGAGACTAGAATGATGAACCCAAGGGAAAACCCCCAAAGCGGTAAAAAGTCGGACCGAATATAGTAAGTGTAAATATCGCCATCGGAGCGGCCATTGATGAGCAGAGCTTGCAACTTCATGCCGATGAGCCAATCCCCGAAATGATAGGGGTAGAGTAGAAATATGAGGACCATAGCGGGGATAGCGCCGGCGAGAAAGTACGGGAGTTCTCTCAGGCCCGCCGGTCCGGAGTCCGCAGCCCGCGCCACGCCGTAGAGACCGCCGCTGACCGGCGATGATAAAAACAGGCACCCCCAGCATATTCCTTCCAAAAAAATTCCAGCGGAAACTCTCACCACATACGCCAATACGACAAAGATCATGCAGAAATATTCTGGCCTGAACTGCCCTCTCTCAACGGCCGCAAGACAGAAGATCGAAAGGCAAAACCAGGCACCGGCGGATAGCAATCCTCGGCGCACAAGGACAATCAGAGCAAGCGGAATAATCAAGAAAAGCGCGCAGCGCAACTCGAACAGCAACCGCAGACTGCAGCCTTTGGCCAGCAATCTGTAGACGATCGGCGGGAGCGGACCCTGCCAGATAAATCGGTGTTCGCCGGTCGGATCGACATTGCCAACCCACAAATAAGAGGTCAGCTGGTTGCCGTGGCAATAATTATAGATCGGCTCAAGATACGCTACGCTGTCCCCGACCGGAGCCGGCAGCAGCTGCGTTGCAAAATAAAACCGTGCGGCAAAGGCGATGGCGAGCAAGCCAACGAGCAGCGCAAAATGGGTATTGAACTCGCCTGCGGGCCCGCCGGGCAATATTTCTCCTGTGATTGAGGGGGAAGGTGCGTCCATCCTAGGTCGTGGAGAGGCCTGTCTCTTCCCCAAAGAAAGGTGCCAAAGCCCTTGCCAGCCGTCGCTCGAACGCGGAGAAGGAGTACCTTTCCCGCCAGCGCACGTGCCCTGCCGCACCCAGCTTGCGCGCCAGATCGCGGTCGCGCAACAAAATCACGATGACTTCGGCAAGGCGCTTCTTGTCGCTGCGCGAGACATTGAAGCCTGTCATTCCGTCAAGGTTTATTTCTTGGCCGGCGTCTTCGGTCGACGCGACGACCGGCAGCCCACGGCGCATCGCCTCGGCGTAGACCAGGCCGAAACCTTCGGCAAATCCCGGCATGGCGAACATCGTGGCGCGCCGCCAGCAGGCATCAAGCTTGTCGTCCACGACAAAGCCGGTGATTTCGATCGATCGGCGCGCCGGCGAGGCCGCGGCCAGATCGCGAACCCGGCCGAGCGCAGGGCCGCCGCCGACCAGAACAAGCCGCGCATCGGGGACCGCCGCCGTCACCTCGGGCCAAATCTCAACCAATAAATCGTGGCCTTTGGCAAATAACTCATCGGCGCGCCCCAGCAGCATGACGATGGGCGGGCCATCCGAGGGGCCAATGTGTCCGGGGGGCTCATCCTCGACTGTGCCGAGCGGACAAGCGATGACGTTGACGCCGCCACGGATCGATCCTTCGGCGCGCGCCATCGTATAATCGCTGTTGGCAAGCACGAGCGCGGCGCCGGACATAGCGCGCAAGTATCTTGCCGACGACGCATGCCATGTTTCCCAGCCGTGCAGCCAGACCGCATAAGGTCGCCGAAACGGCAAATCGAAATGGGCGCGTGCGGTTCCGGCGAAATCGTAAATCACATGCGTTGCGCGCCGGATCGCTGCCAGGTTCGCCAACAGAAACGGCAGCCGGCGATCGTCGAATGTCCGCACCTTGATCGCGCCGATCGCGTAATCCGCCGCGTCCTGGCAGGCCAGCGCTTCAATGGGACAGCGTCGAGCAAGGCTTGTAGCGGTCATCCGGGCGACTGCAGCAATGCCGCCGTTGCCGGGCGCCAGCGATTGGGTGGACAATAATAGGCGCGATCTGACGATTTCGACCACAGGTCGCTAGCCGGCCTTGTCGGCCGAACTGCCCTTTGTTGCAATCGCGAACAGAAAGGCCCCGCGCCGGCTCGCCAGACGCCGCTGCTGTGACAGCGGGATGAGTTTGAGCACGGGGCGGCGGAGAAAACCGGGGAGCGGCACGATGTCGGCGTCCTGGCCGAAGATGCGGGTTTCGACTCGATCGAAAAAAGTGGCGAGCAGATCGGCGAATTCGTCCCGCGTATAGAATCGCGCCGAAAATCCGTCGGTCGAGCGCCACAGCGCCTCGTCGAGCGATCGACCGCGCCAGAAGCCCAACAGATAGCGCGTGGTCAGCGTAATATAGGCGGGCATGCCTTCGAGATTATAGACCATCAATCGCGCCTGTCCCCCGGGGCGCAGCACGCGGGCGATCTCGCGCACGATCCGCCCGGTGCGCGACGAATGGTGGATGACACCCCATGACCACACCAGATCGAACTCTTCCGATGGGAAGTCGAGTGCCTCCGCGTCCATTTCACACACGTCGGCACTGAGCTTCTTAAGATCGAGCCGCGCTTTGGTCGCTTTGACCGAGGTCGGCGACAAGTCGATTGATGTGAGCTTGGCGCCCGCGCCAGCCAGAATTTCCGAGTGCAAGCCCATGCCGCAGCCGATTTCAAGCACGCGCTTGCCGGAAATCTGAGCCAAATTCATCGCGTCCGCAAACGGATTCCCGCCATCGGAAAATAGCCGCGCCGCATGCAGAAAGCGCCGGTCGACATCGTCGAACCACGGCAGCGTGAACGGCGCCAGCGCGGATTTGTCGTCCCAGTCGTAACTCATGGTGTGCGCGGTCCACCAGCTTTTGTTGCCGCGCTGCACGGCTCCGCTGTCGAGCACGCTCTGTCGCTTGTCGGAATATTTCATGCGCCGCTCACTGCATGGTGGCGAGGCGGTGGAGCACCGCCTTCAGGCGGTGCACGTAGGCGTATTGTCCGTCGAGGCAGCGCTGGTAGCCGGCCTGCGCGATGCGCGCGCGCGCCGGCTCATTGTCGCAGTAGAATTTTACCTTGTCGACGAACTCGCCCTCCGAGCCAAAAAAATCGGCCTCCTTGCCCTCGGCGAAAAATTCCCGATGCTCGGCGGTGCGATCGGCCAGCAGCATGCTGCCGCAAGCCGGAATTTCGAAGGTCCGTGTGGTGTGCTGGTCAGGCCACACGGTGCGGAGAAAGCCCACGCCGATTTTGGCGCCGGTGAGCGCCCGCGCATAGTCATCGGCATAGATCTCGTTGCCTTGCCAAGCATTCCCCAAAAGCGCGTCGCGATGAATTCGGACTCCTTCCTTCGTACGGCCGGCAAGCTGACGCAGTACGATGTATCGCCGCAGCGTCCATCTGCCGTCGCGGAGAAACGCCCAGTAATTGCCCCAAATCTTGATTTCGATTTTTGCCTCCGCCGCAGCATGCAAGAAGCGTTCGCGGCGCGGCTCCCAACCGCCGACAAAGCCGACCGCGCAGTTCCATCGCGCCGCGGCAGACGGCAACGGCCGGTGCACTTCGTCGCAAAAGCCGAGCGGCATGTAAATCAGGGGTTTGCCCAGCGCCTCGTATTCACGTTTTTCGTAGGACTTACAATAGACGAGGACATCGAAGGCCCCGATCGCCCGATCCATCAGCCGCGTCCGCTTCCATTGCACATAGAAATAGGGATCCGGGGTGAAGTGAACGAGCCGCGCGCCGAGACGGCGCAGTTCGTCCAGCGTTTCCGGTCTGAGATATTCCTGCTTTTCCGCCCAGACCAAATCCGGAAGGAATTGCCGTGCTTGCGCGATGACCGTCCGATTGATCCCGTCAGGAATCGCGCCACACTGCAGGCGCCGTTGCATCTGGCGTTGCAGCCACGGCGCCCGTTGCCAAGCCGCATTGGTGTTGACGCCGCAAACGGTGTGCCCGAGCCGTTCGAGGGCGTGCATGCGCATGCGCGAAGTCTGGCCGACGCCGATGTCACCGAGGAACAGGATTTTCATGCG
>DASXDP010000159.1:0-5875 GCA_036490575.1 Xanthobacteraceae bacterium | reverse complement strand
ACGCATGACCGTTCCTCCCCATGACGTCTCGGCGTTGCGCCACAGAAATCGCAGCGCGCCTTCTTGTTGTCGTGATGGTAGGCAGTTTCGTCGGCCGCTGGAAGTCTACTTCTGCTCCACGCGTACCACGGTCAGTTGCTTTTCGGTCAACGGCCCGACCGCGACACTCGTCTTCAGGTCAGGCCTAAGCTTGTCGAACAATGCGAGATCAGGCGCGGGGATCACCAGCCACGCCGGCGGCGAGATGGCACCAAGGCCGTTCATTTCGAGGCGCTGCAACGGGACCTTCGAATAGAACAGAACGTCGGTATCGAGATAGACGCCGTAAGCTCGAGCCGGCGCAGCGCGAATGGCTCGTCCGATCGCTTCGCCGGCAAGGCGGGTCTCGCCGAAGCGATCGGCAAACACCGGCATGATCACGACAGCGAGCAGCACCTGGTAGACGGTCAACAGCGCGAGAGCGACAGCCGAAACGCGCCGCATCACGGCGTAGCGCGACTTTTCCAGTCTGTCCCAGGCGATGCCGCCGAGCACGGCAAGCGACGGCGCCATCGGCATGGCGTAGCGTGTCGTAAAGCCCGGCCACACCACCAGGATCAGCGTGCACACGCTTGAATAGAGCAGGTGTGGCGCGACGACGGCAGGAACGGCGTCCGCATCGGCGTGCCGTTTCCACGGCCACGGGATGAACGGCACCAAGAGCGACGCGGGCAGAAGCTCGAGAAACAGGCTGCCGGTGTTGTGCGTGTTGCGCGTGAGGTAGTCGAGGAAGGCCGGCCGGTAAAGGAATCTGCCGTAGCCAAGCCAGGTGTCTTCGTAGCCCGGTTGATAAACCGCTGCGGCCCAGCCGACGAAAGCGGCCGCCGGGAAGATCATGCAGAGCACCCAGCCGGGCACGTCCCGCCACCTGCGCTCAATCAACAAATATGCCGCCGTTCCTAGCCCGAAGAACGCGGCCGGCTGCGGTCCTTTCACCAGCGCCAGCGCGGCGAGGAGGATCCCACACGCGACCCAGCGCGCCACCGTCACCTTGCCCACAGCCGCGCCATCCCACCAAACCACCAGCGCGGCGAAAGACAGCAGCGTGACAATGGTATCCGGCTCGGACACCGTGATTTTTTGCAATAGCAGCGGACAGAACAGGAATGAAAGTGCGGCAAACAACGATGCCGCGGGGCTCGCGTAACGGCGCGTGACCCGATGCACCAGAAGCGCGGTGATCAGCACCGACAGCATGACCGGGAGCCGCGCCGACCATTCGTTGACGCTGCCGGTGATGAACGCCACGCCGGCAATCAGCCAGCTCAGCAGCGATGGCTTGTCGTGCCAAATAACGCCGTCCACGATCGGTTGCAGAAAATGCCCATGCGCGAGCACGTCTGCCGCAATCTCGGCGTTAGTTCCCTCCTCGTAGATGAAGGATCGCACCGAAAGATTGGGAAGGGTGGCGCAAGCCCATACCAGAATGATCACGACAGGGACGACACCCGGCCGCCGCAAATAACTCTGCAGTTGCCGAAACGCGCCGGCGAACGTGCTAGCAAAGCCCGTTGAAGACGGACTGGCTGGCGGCCGTACTGTCTGCGTCGCCGTTTCCAACGTCAAAGCCGGTATACCCGGGCCGCAGTGTCGTAAAGGACAGCACGACTCGTCGCCTCTCCCAACGGCGCGAGCGCGTCGCGGTAGGCTGTGACCAAATCCGAATATTTGGTCCACAATTTCTCGACCGGGAAATTCGAGCCGAAGATGCAGCGGTCGGGGCCGAATATCCCGACCGTTTCGCGCACAATGGCCGCGATATGGTTTGGATCATTCTTGTGGATGAAAGTCCCGAGCGCGGAAAGCTTGGTCACGACGTTCGTAGCGGCGGCGAGCCGGCGCATGCCATCGCGCCATACGTTCCAGCCGTTTTCGGACGTATCCTCCAGCATGCCGGCGTGCTGCAGAATGAACGTGACCTTAGGTGCGCTCGCCGCAAGCTCCGCCGCGCCAGCCATCTGGCCGGCAAAGACCTGAAGGTCGAAGCTCCAACCGTAATCGGCGAGACGCGCGACGTTGCGCTGGAGGGTCGGCTTGCCGGCGAGGTTTTCTTCCGGCGCGAAACGATATTGCGGGTTTTCGTGCCAGTGCAGCTGCATGCGCACGCCTCGCATGCCCGGATATTTTTTGAGCCGGTCGAGCTGCGGCCGCACGTCGTCCGCCAGGAAATCGGCGTAGCCGACAATGCCCTGGGGAAAGCCAGTCTCGTCCGCGGCGTGTTGCACGTAGGCAACTTCGTCCTCGAAGGCGTCTTTCGCCCAATTGGCCTGGACGTAGACCGATTGGACGACGCCGGTGCCGGCGATGTCCTGGAGGAATTCAGCGATGGGGTAATCGCGCCGGATCGGTTCGTAGGGTCCGAAGATCCGCGGCTGCATTGGGCCCTCTAGCCACGGCAGGTCGCGGCGGCGCCAGATGTGGTGATGTGCATCGATGATATCGGTCATGCCAGGCCTTTAACGGCGGGATTGCGCGGTAGCGGGGAAGGGTCTTAACACATCGCGTTTGCCGATGGCGACGGCGGGAAATGAATGTTAAGCGTTGCGCTCACGGCGTTGTTGCTGCTTTGGCCGTAGGAAATGCGCGTGCGCGTTCGTATATGACGGGCGCGGCCAAAGCCGTAACCAGCGGAGCGGGATATGCGCATTGTCTGCATCGGCGGGGGGCCTGCCGGGCTCTATTTCGGCCTCTTGATGAAGAAGGAGAACCCGGCGCACCAGGTGACGGTGGTCGAGCGCAACCGGCCGTACGACACCTTCGGCTGGGGCGTGGTGTTCTCCGACGCCACCATGGACAACATGCGCGCGTGGGATATCGAAACCGCCAATGAGATCGAGAGCGCGTTCAACCACTGGGATGACATCGAGGTCTTGATCAAAGGCCGGCGCATGCGCACCAGCGGCCACGGCTTTGTCGGTATCGGCCGCAAAAAACTTCTCAACATTTTGCAATCGCGCTGCGAGGCGCTCGGCGTCGAGCTGGTCTTCGAGCGCGAAGTCGATTCCGATCTCGAATTTCCCGATGCCGACTTGATCATTGCTTGCGACGGCGTCAATTCGAAGATCCGCAACCGCTATAAGGAGTCGTTCAAACCCGACATGGTTGTGCGGCCGAACCGATTCATCTGGCTCGGCAGCGACAAGATGTTCGACGCCTTTACCTTCGATTTCCGCCGCACCGAGCACGGCTGGTTCCAGGCGCACATCTACAAATTCGACGACACCACATCGACGTTCATTGTTGAAACGACCGAAGACATTTTCAAGGCGCACGGCCTCGACGAGGCTGACGAAACGACATCCATCGCATTCTGCGAAAAATTGTTTGCCGAGGTTTTGGACGGCGCCAAGCTGATGAGCAACGCGCGGCATCTGCGCGGCTCGGCGTGGCTCAATTTCGCGCGACTGATTTGCGGCAAATGGAGCCACTTCAACGGCAAGAGTCATGTGGTGGTGATGGGGGACGCCGCGCACACCGCGCATTTCGCCATCGGTTCCGGCACCAAGCTCGCGCTGGAAGACGCCATCGAACTGACCCGGCAGTTCAAGAAGATCGGCGATACGCCGGACAAAATTCCGGCCGTGCTCGACGCTTATGAGGAAGTACGCGCCGTCGACGTGGCGCGCATCCAGAACGCCGCGCGCAACGCCATGGAGTGGTTTGAAGTGGTCGGCAGCCGCTACGCCGACACGCTTGAGCCGGAGCAGTTCATGTACTCGCTACTGACGCGCTCGCAGCGCATCAGCCACGAGAACTTGCGGCTGCGCGACAAGGAATGGCTGGAAAGCTACGAACGCTGGTTTGCGGCCCGCTCCGGCATCAATATCGATCCTGACGGGCCGCCGGTGCCGCCGATGTTCACGCCATATCGTGTGCGCGGACTCAATCTCACCAATCGTATCGTCATGTCGCCGATGGCGATGTATTCAGCCGCGGATGGCGTGCCGAACGATTTTCACCTTGTGCATTTCGGCAGCCGCGCGCTGGGCGGCGCGGGATTGATTTTCGGCGAGATGACCTGCGTGTCGCCGGACGCGCGTATCACGCCCGGGTGCCTCGGGCTGTGGAACGACGAGCAGAAAGCGGCGTGGAAACGCATCGTCGATTTCGTCCACGGCACGACAGCGGCGAAGTTCGGCCTGCAGCTGGGTCATGCCGGCCGCAAAGGATCGACGCGCGTGGCGTGGGAAGGCATCGATCAGCCTTTGCCGGACGGCAACTGGCCGCTGATCTCCGCGTCGGCGCTGCCTTATATGGCGGTCAGCCAGGTGCCTCACGCCATGACCCGCGCCGACATGGACCGCGTGACAGCGGACTTCGTCGCCGCCACAAAGCGCGCCGTCGAGGCCGGGTTCGATATTATCGAGCTCCACTGCGCGCACGGCTATCTGCTGTCGAGCTTCCTGTCGCCTTTGACCAACCATCGCCCCGACGAGTACGGCGGCTCGCACGAGAACAATGCGCGCTATCCGCTGGAGGTGTTTCGCGCCGTCCGCGAAGCGTGGCCGCAGGACAAGCCGATCTCGGTTCGGCTGTCGTGTCACGACTGGACCGACGGCGGCAACACGCCTGAGGACGCAGCGATCTACGCCAGGATGTTCAAGGACGCCGGCGCCGATCTGGTCGACTGTTCTTCGGGACAGGTGTCCAAGGAGGAGAAGCCGGTCTACGGCCGCCTGTTCCAGACGCCCTTCGCGGACAAGCTTCGTAACGAAGTCGGCATTGCCACCGTTGCGGTGGGCGCGATTTCGGAAGCGGATCATGCCAACTCGATTATTGCCGCCGGGCGGGCCGACCTTTGCGCCATCGCCCGGCCGCATCTCGCCGACACCGCATGGATCCTGCACGAGGCGGCAAAGATCGGGGTAAAGTCCATCGCCTGGCCGAAGCAGTACCTGTCCGCCAAGCTGCAATACGAAACCAACCTGGCGCGCGCTGCCACGCCGCGGCCGAACTGAAGCGGACCGCGCGCGTGGCCGATCATCCGCTCGACAATCGCCACGTCCTGGTCACCGGCGCCGGTACCGGAATAGGCGCGGCGATTGCGACCGCGTGCGCGCAAGCCGGCGCGCGCGTCAGCCTGGCCGGCCGCCGGCGCGATCCTTTGATTGCCTTGCAAGCGTCGCTCGGGCCCGAACGCGCGCACGCGGTTGCCGATTTCGACGTTACCGAAGCGGACAAAGTGCGGGCCGGCGTAGCCGCCGCGCGCAGCGCCTTCGGTCCGGTCGATGTGGTCGTCAACAATGCTGGTGAAGCGCCGAGCGCCCCGTTCTTGAAGACCGACTTGGCGACGTGGAACAAGGTTCTCGCCGTCAATCTCACAGGCGCGTATCTCGTGACCAAAGAAGTCATTCCCGACATGATCGAAAGGCGCGCAGGGTGCGTCATCAATATCGCCTCGACGGCGGGCTTGGTCGGGTACGCTTACGTGTCCGCCTATGTTGCGGCCAAGCACGGCGTGATCGGGTTGACGCGAAGCCTGGCGCTGGAATTCGCCCGCGCCGGAATAACCGTCAACGCGGTTTGCCCCGGTTATACCGAGACGCCGATGTTCGAGCAGGCGGTCGACAACATTGTCGCCAAGACCAAGCGAAGCGCGGAAGAGGCGCGCGCCACGCTTGCCTCATCGAACCCGCAGGGCAGGGTGATCACACCCCAGGAGGTCGCCGGCACTGTTCTGTGGCTCGCCTCGCCCGCGGCGCGCTCCATCACCGGCCAGGCAATCGCGGTTGCCGGCGGCGAGGTGATGGTCGGCTAGATCAGAATCGGTTTAATGTACTTGAAGCTTATAAATTTCAATCTTAAAGTGATTTTCGGTTGGGCTGCTTGCGACTCG
>DASXDP010000158.1:0-6650 GCA_036490575.1 Xanthobacteraceae bacterium | reverse complement strand
ATGGGCGGATTGCTGGTTCTGACCGGTATCGCCTTTCTGACCGGCAGCGTCGGAGATGTCAGCTTCTGGCTGCTGAATACTTTTCCAGCGCTCGGCAAGATCGGATAAATTCATCCGGTATCGTGATCTCCGCCAATAGATCGAAATGACCAACATGTCTCCGCACGATGACCGCAATATCAAAGCCGCGGTCGTTCGCCGCAAAGGCGGCCCGTTCGAAATCGAAACATTGACCGTCGAGGAGCCCCGCGCCGACGAAGTGCTGGTGCGGATCGTGGCGACCGGCATGTGCCACACCGATCTCGTCATTCGCGATCAGGTCTATCCGGTGCCGCTGCCGATCGTTCTTGGGCATGAAGGAGCGGGTATTGTCGAGCGTGTGGGCGCCGGAGTCCGCAAGGTCGTCCCCGGCGATCATGTGGTGCTGAGTTTCATGTCATGCGGGCATTGCGTCCGGTGCGCCGCGGGGCAGCCGGCCTATTGCGCGCAAGGTCATCCACTATGTTTTGGTGGGGCGCGCGAGGATGGCAGCACCGCGACCCGGGATAGCCGCGCTGCGCCGATCCACGACCATTTCTTCGGCCAGTCTTCCTTCGGAACTTACGCGCTCGCGAATGAGCGCACGGTCGTCAAAGTGCCGAAACATGTCCCCCTGGAGCGTCTCGGACCGCTCGGATGCGGAATCCAGACCGGCGCAGGGTCGGTTATGAACGCGCTTAAAGTCGCAACCGGCGCCAGCTTTGCTGCCTTCGGCGCCGGCAGCGTCGGGCTGAGCGCAGTGATGGCGGCGCGGATCGTCGGCGCCACCATCATCATTGCTGTCGATGTCGTCGCAGCGCGCCTGACGCTGGCCAAAGAACTCGGTGCGACCCACGCGGTGAATGCCGCAGAGAATGATCCGGTCGCCGCGATTTTAGCGATCACCGGCGGCGGGGCCGATTTTGCGCTGGAATCGACCGGCCGTCCCGAGGTGGTGCGCCAAGCCGTCGATGCACTGGGCACGCGCGGCACTTGCGGCATCGTCGGTGCGGCTCCGATCGGAACCACCGCGAGTTTCGATATGGGGAAGCTGATGTCTCCCGGCAAAAGCATCCGCGGCATCATTCAGGGCGACAGCGTGCCCGAACTGTTCATCCCGCAGCTCATTGAGCTTCACGTGCAAGGCAGGTTCCCCTTCGATCGCTTGATCAAATTCTACGGTATCGACGAGATCAACCAGGCCGCCGCCGACAGCGAGAGCGGCGTGACCATCAAGCCGGTCCTCCGGATGAACTAAGACGATCCATTATTTGCTGGAGACGAGCCGTGCCAGGCCGGTCGGCGCAAGTGTTCGCGCGGTATTTCGCCCGCGAGCCTTCACATCGCGCAGCCGGAAGCCGGACATTCGACGTAAGTGATCTTGCCGTCCGGTCCCTTGACCCATTTGTACACGACATAATCCAGCCGGGTGATGTCGCCCTTCTTGTCGTAGGAGATGTCGCCGATCACCGTCTTGAAATTCATGCCGGAATGCATCTTGTCGGCGACCTTCTTGGCGTCGATAGAGTTCGCCGCCGTCGCGGCCTGCGCGATGATCTGCACGGCGGCGTAGCTGTAGAGCGTATAGGCCTCCGGCTCGAAATTCTTGGCGCGGAATTCGGCGACCACGGCTTTCGCCTCGGGGCGATTGCGCGGATCGGGGCCGTAGGTCATCAGCGAGCCGACCACGCCGGGACCGCCGACGGAAGCGAACTCGTCGGAGGTGATGCCGTCGCCGCCCATCAGCGGCGCGGTGACGCCTTGATCGCGCATTTGCCGGACGATCAGCCCGGCCTCGGTGTAGAGGCCGCCGAAATAAACGAGATCGGCGCGCGATTCCTTGATCTTGGAAACCAGCGCCGAATAATCCTTTTCGCCGGTATTGATGCCTTCATAAAGCACCGAGTCCATGCCGCCGGCCTTGATGGTTTTGAGCGTCTCGTCGGCAAGACCTTTGCCGTAAGTGGTCTTGTCGTTGACGAAGGCGATGCGCTTGCCTTTGAAGTTCTTGAGGATGTAGTCGCCGGCGACGCGGCCCTGCTGATCGTCGCGGCCGCAGACGCGGAATATGTTCCACATGCCGCGCTCGGTAACCGTCGGATTGGTCGAAGCCGGCGTGATCTCCAGTATGCCGTTCTCCTGATAGACTTCCGAGGCCGGAATGGTGACGCCGGAATTGTAATCGCCGACCACGAATCTCACGCCGTCGGCGGCGAAATCGTTGGCGACCGAGACGCCTTGCTTCGGATCGGAGACGTCATCGCCGTACTCGACCTTGATCTGCTGGCCGAGAATGCCGCCGGCTTTATTGATATCGGCCGCGGCCTGATCGACGCCGTTCTTCATTTGCGCGCCGGTCGCCGCATTGGCGCCGGTGATCGGCCCGGCAACCCCGATCTTGACCTGAGCTGCGGCGCTCCCCGTCGTCGCGCCGGCGATGGCAATGGCAAAACCCAGCGATGCGGCCAGTGTGGCGATTCTTTTCATTGCGCATTCTCCTTCGGGGCCGCCGGCCATTCGCAGCGAAGTGACGATCTTAAGTCACTGCGCTTTGCGGCGCCAGCGCAGCAGTCCGGCAGGTTCGTTGCGCCAATGATATTGCTCGACCATTTGCTTGGCGCGGGCGGCGCGAAAGCCGAGAACGCCAAAGGCGAGGCAAAATGCGCTGTCGATCAGGTAATAATGCGGCGACAACAGCGTGCCGCTGAACAGGCTAAAATGAATGAAGCGCACGGCCAATCCGAGGATCAGCGAATAGGTGACGACTTGCCACCACGGCCGCCAGGTCAGCGCGACGGCGCGGCCCGCAAGCCATGCGGCGCCGCCGCCAAGCACGATCGTGACCAGCAGAAAAATGCCGAAGGCATTTTCCTCGTAAAAGAAACTGGCGAGACGGACGGCGGCGTCGTTCATGTCCGCTTCTCGCCCTCCTGCCGCCCGCCTTCGAGATAGGCGGATTTGATCTCCGGCCGCTCCAAAAGCTCGCGCCCAGGTCCCGACAGCGTGATCAACCCATTGACCATGACGTAGCCGCGGTGCGCCAGGCGGAGCGCATGAAACGCGTTCTGCTCGACCAGAAAAACCGTCAGGCCTTCCGTGGCGTTAAGCGTTTTAATCGCGTCGAAAATCTGCCTCACGATCAGCGGCGCCAAGCCCAGCGAGGGCTCGTCCAGCAGCAGAAGCCGCGGCCGGCTCATCAGCGCCCGGCCGATCGCCAGCATCTGCTGCTCGCCGCCGGACAGCGTGCCGCCGCGCTGGCTTAACCGCTGTTTGAGCCGCGGAAACAACGTCAGCACCCGTTCCAGCACTGGGGCAAATGTCGCCGAATCGTCGGCCATCGCGCCCATCTGAAGATTTTCCAGCACCGTCATGCGCGGAAAAATACGGCGGCCTTCCGGCGCTTGCGCAATGCGCAGCCGCGCGATCTCATGCGTCGGCAATGCGGTGATGTCGCGGCCGGCGAATTCGATGGTGCCTTCGCGGGCGCGCGGATCGCCGCAGATCGTCATCATCAGCGTGGATTTTCCCGCGCCGTTGGCGCCGATCAAGGTGACGATCTCGCCGTCGTTGACGTCGAGATCGACGCCTTTGAGCGCCATGACGCGGCCGTAAAACGTCTTCACGCCGCGGACCGAAAGCAGCGCGGTCATAGCCCGACCTCGGCTTCGGCGGCCTCGACCTGATGTTCGGGCACACCGAGGTAAGCGGCGATCACTTTGGCGTCGTTGCGAATTACATCCGGCGCGCCGTCGGCGATCTTCAAGCCGTAGTCGAGTACGACGATATGATCGGAGATTTCCATCACCACCGTCATGTCGTGCTCGATGAGCAGCACCGAGATGCGGAATTCGTCGCGGATAGTCCGTAACAGCCGGTTGAGATCGGCGCTTTCATGCGGATTGAGCCCGGCCGCCGGCTCGTCGAGGCATAAGAGAACCGGATCGGTGCACATAGCGCGCGCGATTTCGAGCCGCCGCTGCGCGCCATAGGGCAATTCGCCGGCCGGATCGTCGGCGCGTTCGGTCAGGGCGAAACGGTCGAGCCAAAAGCGCGCCTTGTCGAGGGCCGCGCGTTCGGCGGCCGCGTACGATGGAAAGCCGAGCACGCCCAGGAACGTAAAGCCCGAGGCCAACATCAGTCGGTTATGCTGGGCGACCAGCAAATTCTCCAGCACGGTCATGCCGGAAAACAGACGAATGTTCTGGAACGTGCGGGCGACCCGCGCCTGCTGCGCCACCAGATAGTCGGGCATGCGCTCGAGCAAGAACAGCGCGCCGTCCGGCCGAACCACGCCGCGCTTGCCGCTGACGGTGAGGTCTTCAAGCGCGCTCCACACCGCCGCATCGCCGCGATGCAACGCGAGACGCCCCTCGGTCGGCCGATAAAAGCCGGTGATGCAATTGAATACGGTGGTCTTGCCGGCGCCGTTCGGCCCGATCAGCGCCGCTATCGCGCCGCGCCGGACTTCGAACGACAGATCGTCGATGGCGACAAGACCGCCGAAGCGCATCGTCAGGTGTTCGACACGGAGCACGGGGGAGGCGTCCTGTGCCATCAGCCGTGGCCCTCCCTGACCAGGTCGACGGATATTTCCTTGCGCTCCTTGAGAAACACCGAGGGCTCGCGCGTCGCGATCAGGCCGCGCGGCCGCCAGATCATGATCAGCACCATGGCGAGGCCGAACAACAGCATGCGGTACTGCGTCGGATCGAAGGTCGGCCCGAAAATCTGCTTGAGGAATGTCAGTTGGCGCAGAATCTCGGTGCCGCCGATCATGGCGATGGCGGCAATCGCTACCCCGACCTGGCTGCCCATCCCTCCGAGCACGACGATCGACAAGACGGTTGCCGATTCAATGAAGGTGAAGGATTCCGGCGAGATGAATGCTTCGCGGGCGGCAAAAAAGGAGCCGGCGAAGCCGGCGAACATTGCGCCCATGGCGAACGCAGTGAGCTTGGTGTTGGTGGTGTTAATGCCGAGCGAGCGGCAGGCGATCTGGTCCTCGCGCAGCGCTTCCCAGGCGCGGCCGACCGGCAGACGGCGCAGCCGCATGGTGACGAAGCAGGTCAGCAGGCCGAGCGCGAGAATGATGTAATAGAGGAACAGCACGCGATAGAGCGGCCTGAACTCCAGACCGAACACGGCGGCGAATCCGTTGTCGTCCGCATTGAATGGAATGCCGAAGAATGTCGGCCGTGGAATGCCGGTGATCCCCGCATAGCCGTTGGTCAGCGCCGTCCAGTTGATGATGATAAGGCGGATGATTTCGCCGAACGCCAGCGTGACGATGGCCAGATAATCGCCGCGCAGCCGCAGCACCGGGAAGCCGAGCAAGACGCCCCAGAACGAGGACAGAATGCCGGCGAGCGGCAGCAGCACCCAGAACGACAGCCCGAAATTCTTCGCCAGTAGCGCATACGAATAGGCGCCGACCGCGTAGAACGCGACGTAGCCGAGATCGAGCAGGCCGGCGAGGCCGACGACGATGTTCAGTCCCCAGCCGAGCATCATATAGATCAGGATCTGGATGCCGAAATTGTCGACCCATCGCAGCGCGCCGCCCCAGCCGACGGCATGAATGACCAGCACCGGATAGGCGATGACAAAGCCGATGGCGAACGGCACGAACCACTTCTTAAAGTAATATCGCCACGCCGGTATCGGTCGCGATGATGGCCGCTGCGCGCGGCGCGCGATCCACGGAGCGATCGCAAACGCATAGACAAAGCGTCCCGCCGCGGCGATGACAACGGCTGCCGCCAGCAGCGGCCAGCGCGTCGTCAGCGTCAGTTCATCGCGGATGTTGGTGACGGTCTCGAAGCCGATGAGCGGCAGCAGCAGGCCGAACGTCACGAGGCCGGTGAAGGCTGCATCACGCAACGCGCGCACGGCATCGACACGCAAATCTTGGACGCGCCCACCTTGCGCGCCGGCCTGCATCCTAAACCTTTTCGACATCCGGCCGGCCGAACAGACCCTGCGGCAGGAAGATCAGGGTGATCGCCAGGATCGAGAAAGCGGCGACATCCTTGTAGTCGATGGAAAAATACGCCGACCACAGCGTCTCGACCAAGCCGATGATGAGGCCACCGACTACGGCGCCGGGCAGCGAGCCGATGCCGCCGAGCACCGCGGCGGTGAAGGCTTTCACCCCCGGCACGAAACCGTCGGAGAAAGTGATGACGCCATAATACATCAGATACATAGTGCCGGCGACGGCTGCGAGGGCAGCTGCGATCACAAATGTCATCGAAATGGTATGGTCGACGTTGACGCCGACCAGTGCCGCCATCTTCTGATCCTGCTCGCAGGCGCGCTGCGCGCGGCCAAGCCGGGTCTTGCTCACCAGGTACCAGAACGCAGCCAGCAGTACCGCGGTGACGCCCCAGATGATAAGCTGCTTGTAGGACAGCGTCACCGGAAAATTGTTGTTGTCGAGCAGCACAAACTGGCCCTGCACCATGGGCGGGATCGACTTGTTGCGCGGCCCTTGCGTGACCTGCACGAAATTCGACAGCGTGATCGACATGCCGATAGCCGAAATCAGCGGTGCCAGGCGGAATGAGCCACGCAGCGGCCGGTAGGCGACGCGTTCGATCACCCAGTTTACCAGCGAGGTGAACAGCATCGCC
>DASXDP010000157.1:0-4704 GCA_036490575.1 Xanthobacteraceae bacterium | reverse complement strand
TCGCGGCGGAACTCGGAACCCGGCGGATAAAAAAACCGCCCCTCTGGGGCGGTTCCCTTTCATTTGGCAACAGTCGAGCGGTCATCCGCAGACGTTACAGCGCCTGGATTGTGCCCACGGCGATCTTGCCGGTGCGGCGGTCTTCTTGAGTGTCGAAGGAGACCTTCTGACCTTCAACCAGGCCACGCATTCCGGCGCGCTCGAGTGCGGTGGCGTGAACGAATACATCCTTGCTGCCATCATCCGGTTGAATGAAGCCGAAGCCTTTTTGGTCGTTATAGAACTTTACGGTGCCCTTATTCATGGGGAAATCCTTTCGCTAATTGAGGTGCACTTCAGCCGACGACGCATTACCGCGCGTCGTGAGCCATACGTCGAGTTTTGGGAGGGTCTGAACGTGCGCCTGGCATTAAGCGAAGGCGAGACGGCCCGATTGTCCGGCCAAATATCGATCGCTGCACATAGGAGGTAAGCTTCGCCTTTGCAAGGCCGCACGGGGCTGTATGTTCTAGCGCCGGAAGCGTCTGACGGGAAAAAAGGTAATGCAAATACGGACTGGGCAAATCCGGCTTATCAAATCATGAAGCGCGGAGGTGCCCCGGTACGCGTCTCGACTTGTCGGCACCGACAGCTTCCTAGGTTGCGAAACGACGTCAAGCGGTTCGCCGCGTTCGCGCTCGACCGAGTTTTCACACAACCTCACGCGCCCGTAGCTTCGTCGCTGATCTCGGCCCAACATCATTTCCGTCTCCAATGTTGACCGCAGACAATACGAGCCGTGCCCGGACACGACAAACAACCGCGAATCGGTGTTACAGGCGCGCTGGCTGCTGGGCCGACAAACTTTCAAACCATCCGCTCGGAGCGGCTTTTGAAATTGGGTCGGCGCTCGATGCGCCTGACGTTCGGTTGCGGTAGCAAACATATTGCGACGGGTGAGCGCGCTGTTCGATCAAACCGATTTTTCGGTCATTGTAAAAAAAAGTGCGCCTCGAATCCGGAAAAGGCCGCAGAGTTATTGCGCGCATGCAATCTGGACGAAAGATCGGCCTCGCCCACTTGACGCGGGACGGTTTTATCGGGCTCGGCAAGTGGACGCTGCTTGCGAACGAAGGAAAGAAGTCAGCAGAAAACCTCAAGATTCAGCGCTGATTTCAGCAGGACGCCCGCCAACCAAGCACCGTGGCTTCGATGGGTTTGTCAGTATCGAGGCCTTGCCAAGCGCCATGGCGCCATTGGCGCAGGAACGGAATAACATAGGTGCCGACGTGACCCTCACAAAGGAGCTCAAGTGGTTGGTCCGTCGGCGGGATGCCGTCATGACTAAATGAGGCGATGCGATGTTGCCGAGATACCATTTGCTTGCCTTGACTTAGCTGCGGTTGCTTCAATCTCATACCAAATGACGGCTCGTTAACCGCTGGGCTTCATTCTGCCAGCGGATGATTCGGGAGTGACGTGTGAGCGCCGAAATATTGAGGCTCAACGACTATCGGATAAGCGATGGCGTCGACAGCGAGATTGACTTGGCGACGGCAATAGATGTCGCTCTCCGGGACTTACGTGAAATACTGGCGTGTTGGGGCTCCGAAATAGCGCGTCAGCGCGCAGAGGAGTGCGAGTCGACGTTACAGCGTGCCTATTCTGGATTTGTCAGTTTCCAGACAATGCCTCAATAGCACGCGGATGGAAAAAAGGCTCATCATTCAGCCCCTTGATTATAATCTGGCTGTTAAAAAAATCGGGCGTCCGCCCAAGTCTTGACGATTGGAAATTTACGCGCGTCCGGGAAGAGCAAGCCTCTGCGTCAATCCGAATTTTTCGGAACATGTCCGAGGCGATCCGCGCGGGTAAGACGGCATCGGCGGAACTCCGGGCCGGCTAGAATTTCGATGGTCGGTATTCGCACGTTTCGCTCCTTTGCGAAGCGTTTCGTCCTGTCGGCAATTAGGCGCTGAACCAACCTGCTGCGCATATCGCCGTGACCAATAGCAGAGGTGTGTCACTAAGCCCCGACGCCGGACGGTCGACTTGATCGTCTGGTTAGTAACCAGATGAGCAGCGAATACCCAATTGTTTCGAGCTTCTGGCATCCGCTTACGAGGCGGCTTAGATTTTAGATGGATGTTGCCGTTGGGTCTTTGCAGCCTTTGCCGCGAGTCTTTCCCAATACTCGGCTCGTTCGTCCCACATGGCCCTCCGGGCAGCGTCCTCAGCTAAATCGGCCAGCCTACGCATGCTTCCGCTTTTGTGCGGTGTTGGGCTACTTCGTTGGCCATGCATCACTAGTCTTTCTCTGCATCCGTGCGTGCCTTCTGATCTTATGCACCGCCATCGGGGCTTCGATAGGTGCCAAGAATCTTATCCCAGAAGAAATGGATTACACCAAAATTGGCATTCGCGTGACGGTGATGAACAAAGTGTAGTTCCTGGTGGCGTCTGAACCACGCAAATCTTCGAAGCCGCGATCCCTCTAAGTGATATTCCTTGTCGAAGAAGACGTGCGCGTAAAACGATGCTGCGCTTGCGATTATCATCACCACAAAATAATTTAGCGGCAATAGGAAATAAGCGCACGCTTCAACTAGAAATACAGGAATAAAGAAGTATGGCGTTGTGTTGCCTTCGTCACCGAGGTACGTCGGAGAGACAAGATGAGCGCCGGAATAATGGGTGTGATGGAAGTTGATGTGGTTGCGAAAAATCTTGCCGCCCGCCGGACGGTGGGCAACCTTATAGTGTATCAAGGTCTGCCCAAATGACATGACCAAATGCGTCGCGACGCCGGTCACGAGAAATAGCGAAAGCTGCAGAAGGAGCGGCGGCACTGTCTGCAGCATGAGTGAATCCCTCGGCTTAAGAAACCAATTTAGCACGCCAGTCGGGGATCGCGACCCGGTCGGACGAGCCGTTAGTCGGGCAACCCTCCTTTTGACTGATCTACCGGCGACGCTGGTGGCGTGAGTTTCCGATTGATTTGACAGACATCTTTGTAACCGGCTTCCTCAACACCCCACCCTCACCAACCGTTGCACTTTGGTCCGCCGTCTCTTTGGCGATTCGAAGAGCTCTCAACCGAGCGGTCTTTTCACGAATAATTAGCTTCTACCTCATAATGCACCCCGGCATTCGCCCTTTCCCGAGCAGCCTTCTCCAAGCGCGATTGGGCTCGGCTATCTTTCAAATCGGCCATCAGCGGCTCCTTACGAGGAATAGGCGAGCGCCGAAAGCTCCCCTGCACCTCGACTCAGAAATCGATGCGATCCCGTTTAGGCACCGTTCAGTCACCAAACCAATATGGCAACCGCGAGCCCAATGGCGGCTACGAATACGAGCGCCCAAAAGGCATAGGGAACAAGAGCGTCAGCAGTGTCCATAGACTGACTATGCGCCTTCCCGGCGAACATTGATATTGCCACGACCACCGAATTGCGACGCGCACGAGAGCCAGATGTCGCCGTTCTAACGACTGCCAGTTTGGCGCTTCGATCCCAATGCGATTCCGCCGACCCCACAAAGGCGAAGTGTGCCACTTTAGCTCTAACTGTCGCCAGTAGCGTTGAGAAGCCATTGAAGATGTTTTTGGCGACTTTTCCTAAATCGCAATTCGTCGAGGCTTCCTATACCTGGTCGTGATCATGGATGGTTCGCCCTGACGACAATTGGCCATCGTAAGCCGGCTGTGTCAGACGTCGGACGCTTCTCGCCGACATTTAAGAGTTTAGATTTTACCTTCGCATACCGCAGCGTCACCGGCGTTTGGAGCGTGATTTGCGGGCGGTATAACGGGCGTCTCTCGCCGCCTTTCGTTCTATTTCCAGCGCGCGTTCACGATCTGCGCTTTCTATTTTGGCACGTTCGGCCTCTATCGCCGCGTCAGACTCGGCGCGATGTTTCCGTTCGGAGTCGCGAGCTTTCTTGTCAGCTTTCTCGATCTCACGCTTAGCAAGGGCAGCCCTGCGCACGGTCGCATGCTCTGCTCGGGCGGTAAGGCGATTGGCCAGCGCGGGATCTGCAGCCTTGGCGCGAAACTTTTCTAACGCCGCCTTCTTTGCCTTGATCGAAGCTTGTTGCCGCTCGAGAATATCCGGTTGCTTAAACTCTGTCATCTGTCTTGCAACTTCGGACGCGCAGACAGGTGGACCGATTTGCGTGCACAGAGCCCATCAACGCACGCGCCAGCCGACCACTGTTGCTTCGATGGGGCAGTTTGTATCCCAGCTATACCACGCACTGCTCCGCCATCGACACACAAACGGGGTGACATAGGTCCCAACGTGGTCCTCGCAAAGCAGCCCGAACGGTTGATTCGCTGGCGGTACGCCGTCACGGACGAAATCATCGAGTCGCGCTTGCCGCGTCGCCATACGCTCGGCTGTCGATAGTTCGCTTAGCGCTGCGGCGGCAACGCGACGCGCTTATATGATGTCGCTGGTGCAGAATCAACTGGCGAGGCTTGGATGCCGTTCAAACCGAATTATGGAAGAGATCGCGCCGAGCGTGCGCGGACAGGACGCGCCAAGAACGAAGAAAAGCAACGAAAGAAGGAAGACAAGGCCGCAGTGCGCAAGTCCGAGCGCCAAGCATCCGAACTGCCGTCGGATGAGGAAGATCCTGCCGCCTAATTTGCCAGGTTGGATGCTGACTTACCCTCGGGAGGACATGACGACCCGCAAGGATACCAGGGATATCAGCGTTCGCGTA
>DASXDP010000156.1:0-13983 GCA_036490575.1 Xanthobacteraceae bacterium | reverse complement strand
AGCGGCGTTCACGCGCCCGGAGATTCTGGCCGCGGATTTGTCCGGCTTTGCGCTCGATCTTGCGGCTTGGGGCAGTCGACCGGAGAACCTCGCTTTCCTCGACCCGCCGCCGCGGGCAGCGTTCTCGGAAGCGCACGCCTTATTGCGGGAATTAAATGCCGTCGACAACGACCGCCGCATCACCGACGAAGGTAAGCGCTTACGGCGCCTGCCGCTGCCGCCCCGGCTGGCGCGCATGGTGATCGACGCTGCCGATACGGGGGCAGCGTTGCCGGCCGCGGAAATCGCACTCCTCGTCGGCGAGCGCGGACTCGGCGGCAACGACGTCGATCTCAACAGCCGTCTGGAGGCCTTTCATCGCGAACGCTCCGTTCGCGCGCGCGAGGCCCGCGGGATGGCGGCACGATGGGCGGAAATTGCCGGAGCCGATAGGCCGCCCGCTGCGGGCGGAGCAAATGATGTGAGTGTCGGTTCACTGCTCGCGCTCGCCTTCCCCGAGCGGATTGCAAAAAGCCGCGGCACGAGTGACGGCGGAGGTGCGTTTCTGCTCGCGAACGGGCGCGGCGCGCAAATCGAAAGAACGTCTCCTCTCGCCCGCGCGCCATTTCTCGCGGTGGGCGAGCTAGCCGGCAGCGCCGCGGCAAGCCGCATCCTGCTCGCCGCACCCATCACCCTCGCCGATATCGAGACGCTCTTTGCCGATCGCATCGCCACGCGCGCGGAGCTCGCATTCGATCCAGCGGCCGCGAGCGTGCGGCTTCGCCGGATGCGGCGATTAGGAGCCATCGCGCTTTCCGAACAGGTCTCGGCGCCGCCGGCAGATGACGCTTCCGCGCGACTGCTGGCCGAGGGCATTGCGCGGCTGGGCGCCACAAGATTGCCGTGGACGAGCGTGCTTCAGCAATGGCGCGACCGGCTAATGTTTCTGCGCCAATTCGAAGGTACAGAATGGCCGGATTTGTCCGACGCCGCGCTCGTCACCGATTTGGATTGGTTGGCGCAGACGTTTGCCGGAAAGACCACGCTGGCGGAGCTTTCCGCCGACGAGTTTGCCGCGGCGCTCCGCGCGCGGCTTCCCTTCGCGATGCAGCGCCGGCTCGACGCCGAGGCGCCGATTCACTTCTCAGCGCCGACCGGGACGCGCGCTGCCATCGACTATGCAGCCGACGGCGGTCCGAAAATTTCCATCCGCGTCCAGGAGCTTTTCGGCCTGGCGCAGCACCCGATGATCGCCGGCGGAAAGGTGCCGCTGCTGGTCGAGCTTCTTTCGCCAGCACACCGGCCCGTACAAATGACGCGCGACTTGCCCGGTTTTTGGCGCGGCAGCTACGCCGCCGTGCGTTCCGAGATGCGCGGGCGCTATCCGAAACACCCTTGGCCGGAAGACCCGCTCAATGCGGCTCCGACGCGGCGAACGAAAGGCGCTGCGCGCTCCTGAACGGCGACGCCCAGCGGGCGGTAAGGGGAACCTTATCGAGTAGCCGATATTCCTTATTCGCTTCTTTAATGCATTCCCTGTAATGCGAGGCGCAATTCCTGTAGTTTCGAGGCACGATGTTTCCCAAGCCAAAAACGCTGCTTAAGCCGAACACCTACGCCTATGAATCCGAGCCGATGGTGAAAGCTACCGGCTTTCGCGAATACGACGCGCGCTGGTTGTTCGGCAGCGAGATCAACCTGATGGGGGTCGAGGCGCTGGGCTTGGGCCTCGGCACGCTCATCCACGAACTCGGGCGCGAACCGAAGATCGTCACCGGCCACGATTTCCGCTCTTATTCAGCCTCAATCAAGATGGCGCTGACCAACGGCCTGATTGCTTCGGGCTGTCAGGTCCGCGACATCGGGCTTGCGCTCACGCCGATGACCTATTTCGCACAATTCGATTTGAACGTGCCGTGTGTCGCCATGGTCACCGCTTCACACAACGACAACGGCTGGACCGGCGTGAAAATGGGCGTCGACCGCCCGCTGACCTTCGGCCCCGACGAGATGACGCGCCTGAAGGAGATCGTGCTCGACGGCCGCTTCAAGCCGCGCCCCGGCGGCGGTTACGACTTCGTCGAGAATTTTCCGGCGCGCTATATCGCGGACCTCACCAACCGGCCGAAGCTCAAGCGCCGGCTCAAGGTGGTCTGCGCCTGCGGCAACGGCACCGCCGGCGCGTTCGCGCCGCAGGTGCTGGAAAAAATCGGCTGCGAAGTCATCCCGCTCGATTGCGAACTCGACCATACCTTTCCGAAATACAATCCGAATACCGAAGACATGAAAATGCTGCACGCCATGCGCGATGCGGTGCTCGCCAGCAAGGCGGACGTCGGCCTGGGCTTCGACGGCGACGGTGACCGTTGCGGCGTAGTCGACAACGAAGGCGAAGAGATTTTCGCCGACAAGGTCGGTGTGATGCTGGCGCGCGATATTTCCGCACAGCACCAGGGCGCGATGTTCGTCGCCGACGTGAAGTCCACCGGGCTGTTCATGACCGATCCGGTGCTGATCAAAAACGGCGCGCGAACCGACTATTGGAAGACCGGCCATTCCTACATGAAGCGCCGGGTCAATGAAATCGGCGCCATTGCCGGCTTCGAAAAGTCCGGTCACTTTTTCTTCAACAAGCCGTTCGGCCGCGGCTACGACGACGGGCTGATCTTCGCGTTCGCCGTCTGCGACATGCTTGACCGCAATCCGGGAAAGACCATGGCGGACCTGAAAAACGCACTGCCGAAGACGTGGGGCTCGCCGACCATGTCACCGCATTGCCCTGACGAGCAGAAATACGGCGTGGTCGACGACGTCGTTGCCCATTTCGAGGCGGAGAAGAAAAAAGGCGGCAAGGTCGCCGGCCAGCCGATCCGCGATCTCAATACCGTCAACGGCGTGCGGGTAACGGTCGAGGACGGTACGTGGGGTCTTGTCCGCGCGTCGTCGAACAAACCGGAGCTCGTCGTCGTGGTCGAGAGCCCGGCGTCAGAGGCGCGCATGCGCGAGATGTTCGCGGCGATTGACGCGGTGTTGAGCACGCACAAGGAAGTCGGCGAGTACAACCAGAAAATCTAACTGATCTTTGCTCGCCGCGTCGCTCGACGTCTCAGTCGAGCGCCATCCACAACGTTGCACAAATTGTGCCGCAGGCTTTCGCCCATCCGCGGGCGGCGCGGCAATCGGCCCAGCCCGTCGACTGGCTCATCAGACAAGCTCGTGACACAATTACTACAGCTATATGGCAGTTCGACGTAGTCGCGGACAAACCCATGAGCGTTGAGTGGCGAATGCGATCTGGGACCCTGACCTGGTCAAATCCTGTGACCCGGTGGTGGGTTTTGTTGACCTTCATCAGCGGCACCAACATCGCCGTCTGGTTTCTGCTGTATGGCGAATTCCATAGCGGCCTCGCGCCGCGTTTCAGCGGCAGCTCAAGCACCGAACTCATGCTGCTCCTGAGCGCGGCGTACGTTTTTGGCTGTGCGTTCAGGTCGCTTCTGCCTCGCGCCGACGTTCAGCGCATCTGCCTGTTCGACACCTGGCTGTCGAGCGTCGTCGTGGGCAGGTCTGTCGCCACGCTCGCCGAACTGTGCTTCGCGGCGCAATGGACCGTTGTGCTCCTGCGGCTCGGCACGATGACGGGATCGGACACGGTTCTGAACGTGGCCTTCGCCATCCTGCCGCTCATTCTTATTGCCGAGGCCTTTTCGTGGTACGCCGTTTTGACCACCAACTATCTGGGCAGTGCTATCGAAAATTCGATTTGGGCCGCCACTTTCGCTGCGATTGCCCTCGGGCTCGTCCGGTTGTTGCCGGACTTCGACGGCTCGGTGCGTATCGCGCTTGCCATCGCATGCGTCGGGATCGCCGGCTATCTGGTCTTTCTTCTGACCGTCGACGTACCGATGTACCTCGGGCGATGGCGGGATAAGGCCGCCAATGGCCGCCGGCTGCTACGACCGCTCGAGGGATTATACGACGCGAGCACCCGCTGGGTGGTGACGCGCGACCTCGCGGCGTGGAAGGATGAGATCGCCTGGATGTCGCTTTATTTCAGCGCGGCGGTCTGGTCGAGCCTCGCGCTCTGCGTGTTCTATGCGCTGGAAGCTCGGTAACTCTCTTTGAAGGGCGCGCCCTGCCAGTCAGATTTCCTCATAGACGTCGATTTCCAGCGCGCCCGGCAGCATGGCACGCCAGCCCTGCAAATAAACCTGAAAGCGGGCGTCGCTGGCGATTGATTGCCGGTTCATTTCAAATGACTCCGGCGTTTCGTATTCGATCACCTGAATGAATCTTGTCGCGTCGTCGGCGTTGCGCAGCAGGCGGAAATGCGCCTTGCCGAACATCTGATAGAACGGCGCCGCCGCTTTCATCATGGTCAGGAGATGGTCGGACTCTCCGCCCGGCAGCGTGAATTTCAGATGCAGCGTCCGCCAGATTTTCGCATCTTCGTTGCTCATCGCGTCTGATCCTCAAAGTCGCCGCTTCGGCAGGCGCCCTCGCCCACCGAACGCCGGCTAGCATTCACGAAAAACCGCCGGCGCCGGAATGATAGCCTACTTGAAAGTCTCGCGGAAACGGTGGCCCGGATAGACGCCTAGAATTTTCAGCGATTTCGGCCGCGATACGAATTCGAGCTCTTCGAGCGCAAGCTCAAGCGCCCGGTCCTTCGGATGCCCCTGCACGTCGGCGTAAAACTGCGTGGCAGCGAAACTGCCGTTGACCATATAGCTCTCGAGCTTGGTCATGTTGATGCCATTGGTGGCAAAGCCGCCCAGCGCCTTGTACAGCGCGGCGGGAATGTTGCGCACTTCGAACACGAACGTGGTGACGACGTGCGGCTCCTTGCGGCTCGCCCATTTCGGCTTGCGCGCGAGCACGACGAAGCGCGTGGTGTTGTGCTTGGCGTCGGCGACGTTTTTCTTGAGAATTTGCAACCCGTAGATTTTCGCCGCCAAGCTCGTGGCCAGTGCCGCCCGCGTAATGTCGCCGGCTTCAGCCACTTCGCGCGCGGCGCCTGCGGTATCGGCGGCGACCACCGCCTTGATGCCGAGTTTGCGGATGATGCGACGGCACTGCCCAAGGGCGTGGACATGACTTTCGACAGTGCGGATCGTCTTGAGCGTCGCACCGCGCGGCGCCATGAGCTGATGCTGCACCGGCAGAAACCATTCGCCGACAATGTGCAGTCCGGATCTCGGCATCAGGTGGTGAATATCGGCGACCCGGCCGGCGATGGAATTGTCGATCGGGATCATCCCGAGCTTCGCCCTGCCCCCGCGCACTGCCGCGAACGCATCCTCGAACGTCGGACAGGGCAGCGGGTCGTGGCCCGGATAGGCCTCATTGCAGGCGATGTGCGAGTTGGCGCCCTGCTCACCCTGAAATGCGATCCGCTTGGTTCGGCTGGTCATGCGCGCTCCGATAGCACGGCCCGCGCCCGCGCCAAATCCGCCGGCGTGTCGACCCCCAACGGAACTGAATCGACGATAGCCGCGTCGATTCGCATACCGGCCTCCAACGCGCGTAATTGTTCCAGCTTTTCGCGCCGCTCAAGCGGCGACGGCGGAAGCCCGACGAAGCGCGCAAGGGCGGCACGGCGGAAGGCATAAAGCCCGATGTGGTGATAAAGCGGCCCATCGCCGTAGGGGGCCGTGGCGCGGGTGAAATAGAGCGCGCGCAAGCGGCCGGGGGCGAGCGAAGTTCCCACGACTTTGACCACGTTCGGATCGTCGCGCTCCGCAGCGTGCGAGATCTCGGCGGCGAGCGTGGCGATATCGACCGCCGGGTCGGTCAGCGGCATCAAGGCAGCGGCGATATCCGAAGCGGCGATGGTCGGCAGATCGGCCTGCAAATTGACAACAACGCCGGCGCGGCCTTCCGGATCGACCTTGCCGAGCGCTTCGAAAATACGGTCCGAGCCGGACCCATGGTGGGAACCGGTCATGACGGCGCGTCCGCCCGCCTTTTGCACGACTGCCTCGATTTCGGGAGCGTCGGTCGCCACCACCACGGGCCCGAGTTTAGCGGCCTGCGCACGTCGCATGACATGCACGACCATCGGCGTCCCGGCGATGTCAGCAAGCGGCTTTCGCGGCAGCCTCGTCGCGCCCAAACGGGCGGGTATGAAAATGAGAACGTCGGCCATTGGCAGGCAAGCCTCATCCCTGCTTATACGGGTTGCAAACCCCCCGGCAAACTGGCTATCTCTGCGCCGCCCGCCCCTTCCAACGGTACGGAGCCGTTGCCACGATGCATTCATTCGAAATCAACAAGGTTCTCGGTGCTCTCCTGGGCACGCTCCTCGCCATCGTGATCATTCATATCGCTGCGGGCGCGCTGCTCACTCCGCCGGTTGCGGCGAAGCCGGGTTACGAGGTGGCCGTGAAAGAGGAGGAGCCGGCGAAAGCGGGCGGTGAGGCCGCGGCCAAGGCCGAGCCTATCGAGAATCTGCTGGCCAGTGCATCCACCGAGCACGGCGCGAGTGTCGCCAAGCAATGTCAGGTCTGCCACAACCTGCAAGAAGGCCAAGGCCCGAAAATCGGACCTGATCTCTACGGCGTCGTCGGCCGCAAGGTCGCCTCCAAGGAAAACTTTCACTACACCGACGCGCTGAAGGCCAAGGGCGGCACGTGGACCTTTGACGCGCTCAACAAGTGGCTCGACGATCCGCGCGCCGACGTTCCCGGGACCGCCATGACGTTTGCCGGAATCAAGAACGAGAAACAACGCGCCGACGTCATTGCCTACCTGAACACCTTGTCGAAAAATCCGGAACCGCTGCCAAAAGCGGAGAGCGGTAACGGTGGCGCGAAACCGGACGCGGCGGCGCCGCCTAGTCCGCCCGCGAAGCAATAACGTTAATCATTTAGCGCGAGCGCACGGCGCGCGCACGCGGTTGTGAAGTCATTTTCGTCGCGACGCGCGGGAGCCCGCTGGCGCGGCTATGAAAAAGCCCATAATCAGCGTCACCTGCGGGCTTGAGGTGGCGGCTATTTGATTGGAGCTTTGCGCGTGAACCGCCGAACTTTGCTTAAATCGACCATGGCCGCGCTGGCGGCGGGACGAATGTTGCCGCTCCGTTGGACGACGCCCGCGCGCGCTCAGGAGAAAACCTGGCGCCACGGCCTTTCGCTGTTCGGCGAACTGAAATATCCGGCCGGGTTCAAGCAGTTCGACTATGTCAACGGCGCAGCGCCGAAAGGCGGCGCCGTGCGGCAAATCGCGATTGGCACCTTCGACAACTTCAACATTGCGGTCGCCGGCGTGAAGGGCGCGCTCGTGACCGGGATCGATCATATCTATGACACCCTGCTGACGGCATCGTTCGATGAGGTTTCCACCGAATACGGGCTGATCGCGGAAGCGGTGAGTTACGCCGAGGACTTTTCCAGCGCCGCCTACCGTCTGCGTGCCGAGGCAAAATGGCACGACGGCGTGCCGATCACGCCTGAGGACGCGATCTTCTCCTTCGAGGCTTTCAAAAAATACAGCCCGCAGCTTGCGGCTTACTATCGGCACGTCGCCAAGATGGAAAAAACCGGCGACCGCGAGATCACCTTTGTTTTTGACGCATCGGGCAACCGTGAACTGCCGCAGATCGTCGGCCAGCTCCTGATGCTGCCGAAGCATTACTGGGAAGGCACCGACAAGAACGGCAACAAGCGCGATATCGGTGCAACAACGCTCGAGCCGCCGCTCGGGTCCGGTCCTTACCGGATCAAGGAATTCTCCGCCGCCCGGAGCATCGTCTACGAGCGGGTGAAAGACTACTGGGGCAAAGGGCTCAACGTCAGCGTCGGCCGCGATAATTTCGACGAGCTCCGCTTCGAATATTTCCGCGACACCACCGTGGCGCTTGAGGCTTTCAAGGCCGACACCATCGACTGGCGCACCGAGAACAGCGCCAAGAACTGGGCCACGGCTTATGACTTTCCCGCTGTCGCCGACAAGCGCGTAATCAAGGAAGAGTTTCCGATCAACAGCCAGGGAATAATGCAGGCCTTCGCCTTCAATATTCGCCGGCCAAAATTCCAGGATTGGCGGGTGCGGCTGGCGTTCAATTACGCCTTCGACTTCGAGGAAATGAACAAGCAGATTTTCTTCGGACAGTACAAGCGCATCGCCAGTTATTTCGAAGGCACCGAGCTTGCGGCCAGCGGCCTGCCCGAAGGGCGCGAACTGGAAATCCTGCAAGCCGTTCGCGATCAGGTGCCGCCCGAGGTTTTTACCACGCCTTATTCCAATCCTATCGCCGGCGACCCGCAGAAGGTGCGAGACAACCTGCGCGAGGCGGTGCGACTGTTCCGCGCCGCAGGCTACGAAGTGCGCAACGAGCGGCTGGTCAACGGCAAAAGCGGCGAACCGTTCTCGGTCGAGTTTCTCGCCGACGACCCGAGTTTCGAACGGGTGTTCTTGTTCTACAAGCCCTCGCTCGACCGGCTCGGCGTCGCCGTGTCGGTGCGCACAGTCGACGATTCACAATATGAAAATCGCTTGCGCAATTGGGACTACGACATCATCACCGCGAGCTGGCCGGAATCGCTGTCGCCGGGCAACGAACAGCGCGGCTTTTGGGGCTCGCAGGCCGCTGATCAGGCCGGCTCGCTCAATCTGATCGGCATAAAAAATCCGGCGGTCGATGCCATGATCGACCAGGTGATCTTCGCCAAGAGCCGCGCCGACCTCGTCGCCGCTACCAAGGCGCTCGATCGGGTGCTGCTCTGGAATCATTACGTCGTTCCGCAATGGACCTACGGCAAGGTGCGCAGCGCCCGCTGGGACCGATTCGGCCGGCCCGATCCGTTGCCGAAATACGGCGGCGCCGCCTTCCCCGCTCTGTGGTGGTGGGATGCCGAGAAGGCGGCGAAGACCGGCGGCCGCCAGTAACGCAATGAATGCGCTGACGCGCCGATCGGTTCTCAAGCTGACCGCGAGTGTTGCCGCGGTAAGCGCATCCGGCGTCGGCGCGCACGCCGAGGGAGAAGTAGAATCTCACGGCATGTCGGCGTTCGGCGACCTCGCCTACCCGGCCGACTTCAAGCATTTCAGTTATGTCGATCCGCACGCGCCGAAAGGCGGCACGTTTTCTCAAATCGGGCCCAATCGGGAATTCAACCAGAACTTCCTGACCTTCAATTCACTTAACAGCTACATCCTCAAGGGCGATGCAGCGCAGGGAATGGAGCTCACGTTCGCGACGCTGATGGCGCGTTGCGGTGATGAGCCTGACGCCATGTATGGCCTGGCGGCAGAAAAGCTCAGGCGATCGGCCGACGGACTGACCTACCGGTTTTTTATCCGCCCCGAGGCCAAATTCCACGATGGCACCCGGCTCACCGCGGCCGATGTGGCTTTCTCGCTGAACACCCTCAAGCAAAAGGGCCATCCGATCATCACCCAATCGCTCCGCGATTTTACCGGCGCCGACGCCGAGAGCGATACGATTGTCGTCACCACGTTTGCGCCACAGCGCGCGCGCGACGTGCCGCTTCTCGTTGCCGGCCTGCCGATTTTCTCCAAGGCCTATTACGCGACCAAGCCGTTCGAGGAATCGACGCTCGATGTGCCGCTCGGTTCCGGCCCGTATCGCGTCGGCCGCTTCGAGCCGGGCCGTTTCATTGAATATAACCGCGTGCCCGATTGGTGGGGAGCCGAGCTTCCGGTCGCTCGCGGCCAGAACAATTTCGGCGTGATGCGGTTCGAGTATTACCGGGACCGCGACGTCGGCTTTCAGGGATTTACCGCCGGGAACTATCTGTTTCGCGAGGAATTCACCTCGCGCACCTGGGCGACGCGGTACGATTTTCCGGCGATCAAGGACGGGCGAGTCAAGAAAGACATCATTCCCGACGACACCCCTTCCGGCGCCCAAGGCTGGTTCATCAACATCCGGCGGCCGAAGTTTGCCGATCCGCGCGTGCGCGAAGCACTGTGCAACGCCTTCGACTTCGAGTGGACCAACAAGACCATCATGTACGGCTCCTATGACCGCACCATCTCGGTGTTCCAGAATTCCGACATGATGGCGAAAGGGCCCCCGGGCGGCGACGAGCTCGCGCTGCTCGAGCCGTTCCGCGGCAAGGTGCCAGACGAAGTGTTCGGCGAACCTTACGTGCCGCCGGTCTCGGACGGCTCGGGCCAGGATCGTGCGCTGCTCCGCAAAGCCACACAGCTCCTCAAGGACGCCGGCTGCGCTGTGTCCGGTGGCAAGCGCGTGCTGCCGAGCGGCGAACCGTTGACTATCGAGTTCCTGATTGACGAGCCGACCTTCGAGCCGCACCACATGCCGTTCATCAAAAATCTCGGCACCCTCGGCATCGACGCCTCGTTGCGCATTGTCGATCCGGTGCAATACCGCGCTCGCCGCGACGGCTTCGACTTCGACATCACCGTCGACCGCTTCAGCTTCTCGGCCACGCCCGGCGATTCGCTGCGTTCTTTCTTCTTCTCCCAGGCCGCTGCGCTAAAAGGCTCCAATAACCTTGCCGGCATTGCCGATCCCGCCGTCGATGCGTTGATCGACCGCATCATTGCCGCCCCGACAAGGCCTGCGCTGACGGTCGCCTGCCGCGCGCTCGATCGCCTGATACGCGCCGGCCGCTACTGGATCCCGCATTGGTACAAGCCCTCGCACTGGATCGCCTACTGGGACGTGTTCGGCCGGCCGCCGGCGCAGCCGCGCTATTTCCGCGGCATTCCCGAAACGTGGTGGTATGACGCCGATAAGGCGGCGAAAATCCAGCGCGCCGGCTGAGTCCGCCGTGCTATACGGCACCGGTCGCGTCCGAGGGCGTTAACTCGTTATTGCGAAGTCGGAACGCGGAATCATTCGCCGATCTCTGGAGCCCAATGACCGCTTACATCATCCGCCGAGTACTGTTCATGATCCCTACCATCTTCGGGATCATGCTGGTGTCTTTCGTGGTCGTGCAGTTCGCGCCCGGCGGCCCGGTGGAGCGGGTCATCGCCCAATTGTCCGGCAACGACACCGGCGCCACTTCGCGCATTTCCGGCTCGGCCGGCGGAGACTTCGGTAGCCGCGGCGCGGTGCAAACCGGCGCCCAGATGGACATCAATTCCAAGTACCGCGGCGCCCAAGGTCTCGATCCGGAATTCATCAAGAGCCTGGAAAAGCAATTCGGCTTCGACAAGCCGGCTTACGAGCGCTTCTTTCTGATGCTCGGGAACTACGCGCGCTTCGATTTTGGCAAAAGTTATTTCCGCGACATCAGCGTTTTGCAGCTCATCAAGGAGAAACTGCCGGTTTCGATCTCGCTCGGCATCTGGATGACGCTTCTGAGCTATTTGATCTCGATTCCGCTCGGCATCCGCAAGGCGGTGCGCGATGGCACGCAGTTCGATGTGTGGACCTCGGGCGTGATCATCATCGGCTACGCCATTCCCGGCTTCCTGTTCGCCATCCTTCTCATCATTCTGTTTGCCGGCGGCTCGTTCTTTCAGATCTTTCCGTTGCGTGGGCTCACCTCAGACGGATGGGAGCAGTTCGCGTGGTGGCACAAAATTCTCGACTATTTCTGGCACTTGACGCTGCCGATCGTTTCCATGGGGCTTGCGGCGTTCGCCACCATGACGCTGCTTACTAAAAACTCGTTTCTCGAAGAATTGCGCAAGCAATACGTACTTACCGCGCGCGCGAAAGGCTGCAGCGAGCGGCAAGTGCTTTACGGCCACATTTTCCGCAATGCAATGCTTTTGGTGATTGCCGGCTTCCCCAGCGCGTTCGTCGGCGCTTTCTTCGCTGGCGCCCTCTTGATCGAAACGATTTTCTCGCTCGACGGTCTCGGCTTGCTGAGCTTTGAGAGCGTGCTCAACCGTGACTATCCGGTGGTGTTCGCCAACCTCTACATTTTCGCCCTCGTCGGGCTGGTGGTGAATTTGCTTTCCGATCTGACCTACACCTGGATCGATCCGCGCATCGACTTCGAGACGCGGGAGGTGTGAGGTGGACGTCAAGACCGACGACGAGAAAAAGGTCGACACGCCACAGGCGAGGCGGGAGGCCGTTCCGGAGCTCATGCCGGATGTCGAGCCGGCCGGACCGCTCGGCCCCGCGGATGCGCCGCGGCGTTTCGCCCTTTCCCCGCTCAACTCCCGTCGCTGGCGGAATTTCAAGACCAACCGCCGCGGATACTGGTCGCTGTGGTTTTTTCTTGTGTTGTTCGTCGTCGCGATGTTCGCAGAATTCATCGCTAACGATAAGCCGATTTACATCCACTACGCCGACAAGTCCTACTTCCCGGTGTTCTTCACTTACCCGGAGACCACCTTCGGCGGCGATTTCGAGACCGCGACCGACTACCGCGACCCGTTCGTGCAAAAGTTGATCGCGGATAAGGGCGGCACCACGATCTGGGCGCCGATCCGCTACTCCTACAGCACACACAATCTCGATTTGCCGACGCCCGCGCCGTCACCGCCGACCTGGATGCTGTCCGAAGCGCAATGCAAGCCCGTGGTGGAGCGTAAACACCTGCACGGCTGTCGCGATCTCGAATACAACTGGCTTGGCACCGACGATGAAGGCCGCGACGTGCTGGCCCGGCTGATCTACGGCTTTCGCGTGTCGGTGTTGTTCGGCCTCATCCTGACCATCGTCTCGTCGATCATCGGCGTGGCGGCCGGCGCGGTGCAAGGTTATTTCGGCGGCTGGACCGACCTTTTGTTCCAGCGGTTCCTTGAAATCTGGACATCGGTACCGGAGCTTTATCTGTTGCTGATTATTTCCTCCGTTCTGGTGCCGGGATTCTTCGTGCTGCTCGGCATCCTGCTTCTGTTCTCATGGACGCGGCTCGTCGGCTTGGTGCGAGCCGAATTCCTGCGCGGCCGCAATTTCGAATACATCCAGGCGGCGCGGGCGCTCGGCGTATCAAACGCCGTCATCATGTTCCGCCATCTACTGCCCAACGCCATGGTCGCCACCATGACGTTCCTGCCGTTCATCATGTCGTCGTCGGTGATGACGCTCACCGCGCTCGACTTTCTCGGCTTCGGCTTGCCGCCGGGCTCGCCGTCGCTTGGCGAACTCCTTTCGCAGGGAAAGGCCAACGTCCAGGCGCCGTGGCTCGGCCTGACCGGCTTCTTCACCGTGGCGCTGATGCTCTCGCTTCTGATCTTCGTCGGCGAAGCGGTGCGCGACGCCTTCGATCCGCGCAAGACATTCAGATGACCCAAATGACCGGCATGAGTGAACCCCTGCTCGCCGTCCGCGAGCTTTCCGTCGCTTTCGTATCCGGCGGCCGCACGACGCTTGCCGTCGATCGCGTCTCTTTCGACATCGGCAAGGGCGAGACCGTGGCGCTGGTCGGGGAATCCGGATCGGGAAAGTCGGTGACGGCGCTGTCGGTACTGAAACTCCTGCCCTACCCGACCGCGCAGCACCCCTCCGGAAAAATCCTGTTCAAGGGCCGCGATCTCCTTCCGCTTTCCGAGCGCGACATGCGCCGCGTGCGCGGCGACGATGTCACCATCGTTTTCCAGGAGCCGATGACGTCGCTCAATCCGCTGCATACCATCGAAAAGCAGATCGCCGAGATTTTGCTGTTGCATCGGGGCGTGACCGGCGCCGCGGCGCGGGCGCGCACGCTCGAAGTGCTGACCCAGGTTGGAATACCCGACCCGGAGACGCGCCTCGGCAGCTATCCGCACCAGCTTTCCGGCGGCCAGCGCCAGCGCGTCATGATCGCCATGGCGCTGGCCAATGAGCCGGACCTTTTGATCGCCGATGAACCGACCACCGCGCTCGACGTTACCGTGCAGGCGCAAATCATCGAGTTGTTGCAGGATATTCAGAAGCGGCTCGGGATGTCGCTTCTCTTCATCACCCACGACCTCGGCATTGTCCGCAAGATCGCGCAGCGGGTGTGCGTGATGAAGGATGGCAAGATCGTCGAGGAAGGCGAAGTCGAGCGCGTATTTACGGCGCCTGCCCATCCATACACGCGGGCGCTGCTTGCCGCCGAGCCAAAGCCCGATCCTGCTCCG
>DASXDP010000155.1:0-7946 GCA_036490575.1 Xanthobacteraceae bacterium | reverse complement strand
ATTGATGCTTTTAGTTACAACATTCGCGTCGCCGTAGCTGAAGACGCGTGTTTCGACCGCAGCGAAGCTAGTCACGCCATAAGCCTGTGCGACATGCACGCAAAGTATGCGGATGTGATGGCCACGCGCGAGATCAAAACCTTTGTGGCATCACTGCCGGACGATCTATTCAGCAATCTGCCGCAAGGCAAAGCTCAAGAGCGTAATCCCGGCTGATCCACGGCGGTTCAGTTCACCCTCGCTTCGCTCGCATTCCATAATCCGTCATTATGCGAATTGACATCGAAATCGGCGCTCGCGTGGGCGACCAAGCAAGATGTCCGCTCTCCACTAACCAGTGAGCGACAACAGTCGCGACGTAAACTTCACAAGCACAAAGGCACTCCAATAGGCAAGCAATCACGAAGCTCGGACGCATCTTCACTCAGGTGGCGTAACATTGTTGTCTTGCGCTTCGTCGAGTTCGTCGGCCCCGTCATTGGTTGCTGTCGAGACAAAACCACTCCGCCTGGAGGCGATCATTACCCGACAGATGTCCCCGACAAATCAGGCGCCAGAGCAATCCAACGGCGCAAAATCACGGACGCAATTTGGGACAGAATATTATTCAATTTCCCCCGCCGATCGCATCAGTTCAGACGCGGCTGACCCGACGGGTCCTCATACCAGTCGAAGGGTTGCCCCCCGATATTGACCATAACACTCTTCACGTCGAAATGAGCGTCAAACGACTCCTGACCGGTTTCGCGTCCAATGCCGGAAAGCTTGACTCCACCCCATGGCGAGGCCGGATCAAGCCGGTGGTGGTCGTTGACCCAAACGATTCCGCACCGAAGAGCCGCGGCAACTCGATGGGCGCGCGCCACATCATTGGTGCGTATTGCGAGAGCGGCCGAGTGGCAAGCTTGCCACACATGCGACATTTTTACGCCACCGTGTTGCCACGACTCGCGAAAGCGCCCATTCTGACGGCATCCAGTTTGGAGACGCGAGATGTTGCCAACATTTCTTTTCCTGACAGTGTTTGCAATGCCGGTCGCGTTGGCAGCCTTCGCGATTATCGGGACGCGGGCGGAGCGTCCTCTGATGTTCTAGGCCGCCAAGGGTGGCTTGCGCTCGGCGGGCACATCCTCGACTTCATCGGCCTTAGCTGCGAGGTCGGCTGCCATCAGTTTCAACCGCTCGGCTAAGTGCCGATCCTCGCAGTCTTCCGCCAAGCGGGCGCAAACGCGGGCTTGCCGCCGCCAGTCATCGGCAAAAATCATGATGCTCTCCCCTAGGCGTAATAAGCGAAACCCGGCAGGGCACCATAGTTCGTTACGCGCCTGAATTGATCAGCGTGTGACGAGTAAAGTTATCAGAGCACTAAGGCCAACGCCGCAAGCAGCAGAACCCCAAAGCCCAACACGGCGATACCAACTGGGTCATACGAGGGCAGCTTGAACATCACGAACCTCGAAATCGCAAATCCCTCCCCCGACTTCCAACCCGCTCCACGCCACGACGGTCCTGCTTAAAAATGGCGACTGTATGGACGGTCGAATCACCCCGTGGACGCGGACCTCAGACTTGCTTTCTGCCGTCTCGAAACAAGGTCGCATTCGGGTCATCGCAGTGCGAAGGCGAACGGCGCTTAACGTCGTAATTTCTGGTCAAAAATTCCGCGGCTTGTCCCAATCCTTCTTGCTAGGGTTTGGGACGCCGGGACGAACTCAATTCAGGCTACAGGCCTCATCCGCAGGCTCAACTTCCTCCCTCAGTTCATCGTCCCCGCCAGTGCCCAAAAGCCTACCAGCGACTGCCTGAAGCCGCAGACGCCCCGCTTCCGAGCGACTTAAGCCCAGCATGGCCGCAACCTCCCGCACAGTATGACCCGCGGCAAACAATTCGGCCGCCCGAGCTAAGACTGGGGGCGTTAGGTCTTTTGCCAACCAGCCGATGGCGGACACGCCGGTGTCGGTTTCGAACGATTCAACCCTCGCCTCAAAAGGCAGCGCCCCGGCACCAACCAGCATCCGCGCCTTTTCGATGTGAATCTCGAACCGAGCGCCCTGCTCGGCGGAATAGTTCATAGGTCGCCGTAAGGCGATGACCGTATCCAGAGCGTCCTCTCGACGGCTTGTGCCCCGCTGACGACCGTTCACCCCAGCGTGGTGAACGATCAGCACCGCGATGCCTTTGCGGCGTAGACGCAGCAGCCAGTTTTGCATTGGGAGCCAAGCGTCGCTTGCGCCTTCGCTGCTGTTGGTGAGCGTTGAGAGGTTATCCAGAACCAAAAGGTCCACGCCATCAAGATGTCGCTCAAGCGCCTGCTGTCCTTCAACGGACCCGACATTGATCCCACGGTCGCAGTTGTCGGCCGCAAGGATACGAAGGTTGTCATTCGGTACTGTAACGCCAGCGCCCAAGATTATTGCATTGAGCCGGTTTTGAAGGTCCACCGAGAGCATTTCACTATCAACGACCAGCACACGACGCGGCGTTGGCGCTTCCCAGCGCAAAACACGTCCACCCGTTGCGACGGCGACAGCCATGGACAGCGCCAGCCAACTTTTGCCTAAGCCGCGGGGCGCATAGAGCATGGCCAAGCTTTTCTCCGGCATTGTCGGGCCGAGCAGCATTTCCCGCGCCGGTATCTCAAGGGCGAGAAAATCGTTTATGCCGAGCGGACGGAGGGTGGGTGCCAGAACGACTGGCGCACGCGACCGTGCGGGAGCGCCTTGCAATCGCACGGGCCAAAATTTCCTAAGGACTGTCGCGACACTCGCCATCGCATTTCACGCTGCTACGTCCGGATACCACGCGGCGAGTGCCGCAGCAGCCTGTCGTTCCGGCTGTTGCTTTATCCGGTAAATCGTTTGGCGTTTCAGGGCCGTCGTTTTGGCGATTTCGGCAATGCCGGTGCCTTGGCTCAAGAGTTGTTGGACTTGAGCGAAATTATTGAGCGTGAATGTCGGCTTGCGACCGCGAAACTTAGTGCCGTCATCATTGGCCTTCGCATACGCGATTCCAGCCGCCTGCGCTTCTTTGGTAGCTTCGGCTTGGGCTTGGGCGCTCGCCGCCATGAAGCCAACGAGTGCATCGCGGACGGCCTGTTGCATGGGGTCGGCCGTCGCGCCGTCGAATGTCATATTGTTGATGACCGTTCGGATGACGACACCCCGCCGCATGAATTCCCTGATGGTGTCGGTCACGTCCACGTAATTTCGGCCGAGGCGGTCGAGCCAACGAACGACCAGCACGTCGCCGTCGCGAAGCATATCAAACAGTCGCCGTCCTTCCGGCCGGTCGCGAAGCCTTGTGGCGACGCCTGACACGCCATGATCCGCAACAACCTCATCGATTTGGAAGCCCGCCGCCTCGGCTTGGCTTCGCTGATGGGCGATTGTTTGGTCCGCGGTGCTAACTCGGCAATAAAGAACGACTTTCATGTCCGCTGCGGTCTTATCCGCTGAAATTATTGTCCCTATGGGCGAGCCAACCCTAGTGGTCGCGTTTGAAAGGCCTTTTTGTTTGTCCACGACCCCATACCCTTGCGGACTTCATACTGTAGTGCTACACAACTATATATGGCCGTCTCGAAACGATTTGGAAGTCCGCAGAAGGTATATTTTGGCCAAGCGCACCAAAGCCCCGCCGACCGCGCCCAGCGGCCCTACAAAGCCCAGCGGCAGGCAGCCCCGGCCCGGCATTGTTCACACTTCGGTTTATTTGCCCGAAGCGATGTATGAGGATTTACGCCGCGTCGCGTTCGAAGAGCGGCGGAAAATCCATTCGATTGTACTGGAAGGCATCGAATTGGCGCTGGCAAAACGGAAGCATAGAAAGTGAAGTTCGACATATCGAACACCTCGTCCAAGGTCTTGCTAATTTGAATTTTGGATTGTCGTAATATACGCTCCCGCGCCGGGTTATGGGGAAGGCGTATGGCGGATGCTTCGGCCTATTTCGATTGCCCGAATTGCAAAGTGCAATACAAGCTGGTGCGTGCCGAATTGGGTTCGGAAACCGTTCCCGATAAGCAGGTTGAGTGCCGAAAGTGCGGGACACCTTTTCAGGGTCGGCGCGGCCATTTTATTCTTAAATACGTCCCGCTTGGTGGCTCGAAATAATCAGCGACCGTAATCTGCGCCAACTTCTTCCATGCCCCGCACTTCAATGATTTATTCTGGCCGGATCGCGCCGTGGAATCCTCGTCTATCGCAGCGGATTATGCCGACAAGGAAGTCGTGCGCATCGGGCCGAATGCGACGCCAAAATTCCCGCAACCAGACTGGAGCCTTCAATTGAGTACGCTCGATACGCAGGCCGATCACCGCATGAAGGCCGAGGCGTGCCGACGTTTGGCTGACCTTACCGATGATCCGCAGCGTAAAGAACTTTGGATTGAGCGTGCCGACTATTGGGAGCGGCTCGCCGCGAAAGCGCCCAAGAAACAGAAGTCGCTATAAACCGCGCCAACGATGTCTGCCTTTTTGTCATTTCGTTAATGCGAGCGCCTTACCGTCAAGTCGCTGGCGATAGTAGCTCCCAGCGCATTCCTCGAAGCCTCGGCTCTCGCACGCCGAGGCTTCCCCTTTTCAGCCTCCAATCAGTGGCTTCTGGCTCCGCAGTATCCCTGCTGGATTCCAACCGTTTTGACCTAATTTTTCTTGTTGTCCCAATCCCACTTTCGGTATGTGAATTTACGCATCCTCATATTTTTAGCAACTATAGCTCTCCGCGCACTGGGTTGTTAGGAGCAAAGGGAGCTAATTTCATGTCTCAACTTCTCTGTCGTTTTTTGAACGATCAGTCTGGAGCGACGGCCATCGAATATGGCCTTATCGCTGCGGGCATATCCGTCGCCATCATCGCCGCGGTAAACGGCATCGGCACCAAGCTGAACACAAGCTTCGGCAGTATCTCCACACAGCTTAAGTAATCTCGAACGCGCATGGAGGCCGCCATCAAACGCGGCCTCCTTCATCACAAAACAAACGCCGCTCATACCCTTTGATGATTGGAGCTACCACCATGCGCTTTTTCTTTGATTTCACCGGGAAGAGCGACTCGCTAAATGATTACCAAGGCGTCGAATTCCGAACGTTCCACAGCGCGTCGGAACATGCTGATGCGATCACTTCCCTTATGCGAAACAGCTTGGCCGGTGAATGGATCGGCTGGTGCGTTGACGTTCGCAATGCGGACGGCATGAAATTTTTTTCAAAGCCGGTTTAAAGGCGCGAGCCGCGGCCGTACAGGCCATCTGCGTTGATTCTCTTGATAAACCGGCGACTCGCTGCTGTCACAAAGCTGCGCTAGATTCTTTGAGGGTTGTCGGGAGCCACGGGGAAACCGGATGCTCCAATACCTTGATGACCAAATCCGCGACTGCCGCCAACGCGCCGCCGACTGTGCGGGCCACGGCCGCGATTTAATAAGCGTGAACGCCACGACTGGGTGTCATTCGAAAGAAGATATCTGAATCTGGCGCTTAGCGTCGAACTTAGGCGACGCATCGAACGGTACACGAATGATGTGAAGACCGACCTGACCAAAGTCGGTTGATCGAGGCTCGGCCAGGCCCCAAATTACAGAGGCCGGTACGCCCTTCGCAACTCTCATTTCAGCCTGCGTCATGGTGTCTCCTAGGCATCTGCAAGATCATATTGGTTTTGAAAAGCAGCAATGAGGTAGTGGATATCCTCCGGGCGCAAGGCTGCACCATCAACTACAAACGTAGCGTCCCAGTTTGGTAGGTGTGGGGCGCTTTTCCGCAACGGCGTCACGATGGCGCTCTTAACATGCCACCAGTCTGCATTTTTCCGAACTCGATCCATTATCATCGTTTCCAGTCCGGCATTTGTTTTTAGCTCTTTTCCCATCGCTATCTCTGTTGCGCTGACCTCTGGCATTCACCCCTGCGAACACCGAACTGACACAATAAGCGTCAGATTCCCTCTTAGTATTCCGCCAACAATCAGAATGAAATTGGGGGTCTAGGATGTTTCACGTATTCGCGCCCGTAGACCCCAAACTTCTAGTCGAAGCCGCGGACGCGGTAGCCGCTCGCAAAGGCGAAGGCGACGCAACTCTAACGATGATCGCCCACTTTAATAATCGCCTCGCCCCGGAGCAGCTACTCGCAATCAACTATCGGCTGATGGCACTGGCAAGGCTCATTCAGAACGGTGAAGGGTCCGCTTGGGTTATCAAAGCAAAAGGGAAGACATACCGACTTGTCGATCAAGCAATGTTCCGCGCCGCGGCCACGACGCCGTTGTCAATCGATGGGGACGAGCCAGTCACAAACATCGCCTTCGACACCGATGCCTTCTTACAAAAAGCGCTCGGAGAATCAAAAACTCACGGTTCTGCTTAGAGGACACGACGAGTCGTTCGCGGTTTTAAACCCATTTATCACGGTATTTTTTTGCTAGGTGCGGCCAACCAACAAAGCCACTGCGTCACGACGCCCGTTGTCCGGCGCTGGCCCGCGAACTACATGAAACGTCAAGGGCGGCCGAGCACAGCCCCCCAACCCCGACACCCAGCTGCGCCCGGCCAAAAAAGCCCAAGAATGAGGCAACGACTAACGTCGACCCCGAGCGCGTAACCTGCTCGGGGTTTCTTTTTGTGGCGGCACAAGGGGCAACGAGGGGCGTCTGCTCGATTTTTGCCGACTGTGGCATCCGTGCCATGGTTGTTCATTGAGCGTTCGCGGATGGGTCCTCCTGTTGGCCCCTTTCCGAATGGCGTGGCCCCTATTGAATCGGGCCTCTGGTCCCTTTTGACGAAACCAATCTTAGAGGCGAGCATTGAGCAGTGGAGCGGACGACAGAGCCGCTCATTCTCCTGAGTGACTAGCTCCGGAAACTTGAAGCCCCGGTGCCCACGCGCCGGGGCTTTTTCTTGGGCAACGCAGCATTGTACGTTTACACAATTACAACGTACGGCGAGCACTCTGCCCACGATGATCCGAGCTAGCGTCGTAGTATTGGCCGCCGCAGTGCTCATCGACCGCTATTTCCTCGACGGCCGATATGCCGAGGCTATGGGAGCGATGGTTCGATCCCTCGTTCACTTCGTGGCTCCATAGCTGCACAGGCCGCCTCAGTTGGCGGCTTGGTCGGCATTCCCTGCATTGGAATTTGGTGCTAAGGTTGCGTACTGCCTCGCTCTCTAGCGATTGCGGGCCAGTTACCTTCTAAGCCCCGTATCGGTGCCCGCCGTGCCGGGGCTTTTTTCGCCCCTCGGTTGGCGGCCTCCCTCTTCCGGTTCTTTAACGCCCAGCGCACTACCGTTCCTGCGTCTGGCTCTGTTTTGCGTCCAGCACGGTCCTTGAAGCCCCGGTGCCCACGCGCCGGGGCTTCGCTTTTGAGCCACAGCGGCGGCCTCGTCGTTTGGTACTGGCTCGTTTCCGAAGGGAGCGTGGTCGCTTTTGAATCCGAGTGGTGGTCCCTTTAGCGGAACTGCAAGCCATCTCGGGCTTGTTACGACAAATCCACCGCAAACCGTTTCAAATCCGCCAGCGCACAATAAACGAGTGCGCCTTCGTGGGTGGCCCGCAGCACGACCCGTGGCGCACGTTTGGCCATAGATGCTTCCTGCCATCGTGGAGCGCACAAACACCAACGGTCGCCGGGAATAAGACCCGGAAAGCCAAACTCCGGCACCGGCGTAGATAAATCGTTGCCTTGCGATTTCGAAAATTCAAGAAATTCTGCCGTCATCACGACGCAAACCGTGTGACTGCCAACGTCTTCTTGTCCAGTGTTGCAACAGCCATCGATAAAAGCCCGTCATGGGCTGGAACGAACAAATCTCCAGCGGCTCGCCCAGCACGTTGAGTGCCGAAAGCGGTTTGCGGCGGTGATCGGTGCTGTCGTCCCGAAGCATCAATGCAAAAACGTTAGGCCAAAGAGATGAGGCTGACGGTAGCCGCCACTACGGCAACGGTCGAG
>DASXDP010000154.1:0-12586 GCA_036490575.1 Xanthobacteraceae bacterium | reverse complement strand
CCGCCGTGACACCATCGCCGGCCTCCCCGCAGAGCCAAGGAACAGTATAGCCGATCAGCGGCCGAAATGCCGCTGCCATACCGCCGCGATGCGCGGGCGTTCGGACAGCGCAAGCGCCAGCGCGGTGAGCTTGGGGATGTGCCCCGCCGTCAGCCAGTCCTTGCCGAAGCTGCCGCGCCAGCGGGTGAACATGGCGGCATAGATATCGAGGATGGAAAAGCCGCCGGCCATGAACCACGGCCCGTCGATCACCCGCTCCACGATCAGCAGCCGCTCGCGCAGCCGCTCGCGCACCCGCGCGCGCAGGGCCTCGGCCGCGTCGCCCTCGGGCACGAAGCGCTCTGGATAATCGGAGATCTCCACCATCGGATAGATCTCCGACGCCATGAAGGCGAGCCAGCGATAGGCCTGGCCGCGCGCAGCACTCGCCTGCGGCGGCAACAGATGCACATTGGGGAAATGATCGGCGATGGTCAGGATGATGCCGGCCGATTCCGTGATCACCTGGCCCTCGGGCAGGCGCAGCGCCGGCACCTTGCCGCTAGGATTGATGACGAGGAATTCGGGCTTTCGCTGCTCCATCTTCTCCAGCGACACGTAATGGAATTCGTAAGGAGCGCCGGCTTCCGCCAGCACCGCCTCGACCGAAAAGGCGCCGGTGCCCTTGTCGCCGAAGATCGTGAAGCTCATGGGAATCTCCTAGAAGCGCAATTCCGCGAAGTGGTCCATAGCGACAGCGTATGGACGCGGTTCGCGCCAGATTGCGCGACCCACCTGAGAGTTGCCAGCTTCGCAGATAGGCTCGATTCGCAAAAGCAAAAGGCCGCGAGCGTTTCCGCCCGCGGCCCATGCGGTTCCCGCAAAACCCTACTGGCTTAGCGCGAATAGAACTCGACGATCAGATGCGGCTGCATCTGGGAGGCATAGGGCACGTCCGACAGCTTGGGCGTGCGGGTGAACTTCGCCGTCATCTTGTCGTGGTTGGTCTCGATATAGTCCGGCGTGTCGCGCTCGGCCGATTTGGACGCTTCCAGCACCAGCGCCATGTCCTTCGCCTTGGCGGAGAGTTCCAGCGTGTCGCCTTCCTTGACCTGGTAGGACGCCACCGTCACGCGCCGGCCATTGACCTTCACATGGCCGTGGGAGACGAGCTGGCGCGCCGCGAACGGCGTCGGCACGAACTTGGCGCGGTAGACCACGGCGTCCAGGCGGCGCTCGAGCAGGCCGATCATGTTCTCGCCGGTGTCGCCGGGGCGGCGCGAGGCCTCGGTGTAGTATTTGCGGAACTGGCGCTCGGTGATGTTGCCGTAATAGCCCTTGAGCTTCTGCTTGGCCTGGAGCTGGGTGCCGTAGTCCGACAGCTTCTTGGCGCGGCGCTGGCCATGCTGGCCGGGGCCGTAGGAGCGCTTGTTGACCGGGCTCTTGTTGCGGCCCCAGATGCTCTCGCCCATGCGGCGGTCGATTTTGTACTTGGCGGCTTGGCGCTTGCTCATTGTCTCTGTCGGTCCGGATTGCGTTCAGGAGCGGGATGCCCCCGCGAAGGTCGCGCACTATAGTCAGGCGCGACGACGTGTCAACCGCGCAAAATCACGGCTTAAGCCTTGGAAATGCTTGATTATTCCATTGATGTTCAGCCGCAGGTTGCAAGCCTATTTGCCGCGCCGGAACGCCATCACCTGCAGGATAAGGGCTGCGACGGCCACGATCAGCCCCGCAACCGCGACAATGGAATGGCTATGCATGGCCTTTCCCCCGAAAGAATGCCCAGAATTACCGCCCGGACAGCCTCGCGGCAAGCCGCCGTCCGCGAATGCACTCGCCAGCCACTATCGCTATAGGGATACTGACCACGCGCGGGCGTGGCGGAATTGGTAGACGCACCGGACTTAAAAGCCATATAAATCAGCACACAAACAAAAATATACTTGCAAAAACCGTCACTTAGTGCTAAATTCAATAATAGAAAAGCTAGTCCACACCTAGCCCAAAACGACGATTTTAGCCCATCGAGGCCGCCCTATGGAGACCGTAAGACACTTCCTTCTCGACAATGCGGTGCAGGTCTTCCAACGACCGAAAAGCCCCTACTGGTATTGCGCCGCGTCGGTGGCTGGACGGCAGCGCAAGTCGAGCACGAAAGAAGAAAGCCTCGCCCGCGCCAAGGATGTGGCGCGGGACTGGTATCTCGGATTGCTCGGTAAATACCGCGCTGGCGAGTTGAAGCAGGGGCCGACCTTCAAGGAAGCGGCGGCCCGCTTTATCGACGAGTACGAAGTCATCACACAGGGGCAGCGCAACCCGACCCATGTCAAGGATACGGAGCGCCGGATCAACAAGCACCTCATCCCCTTTTTCGGGAACAAGGTGCTAACCGACATCACGCCGGGGCTGGTTCAGGACTATCGCGTCCATCGCCTAAGGATCGCGCAGGACCAGCAGCCCGCTAGTGCCGACCGGGCGCAAGCCGCCGACGGCGAGCAGAATAAGCCCAAGCCCAGAAAGCCTCCGTCGCGCAGCACGCTTCACAAGGAAATCGTTTGCATTCGTCTTGTCCTTAAGACGGCCCAGCGCCATGGGCTGTTGCCATATCTCCCAAACTTGTCTCCGCCTTACAAAACCTCCGGCAAGATCACGCATCGGGCGTGGTTCTCGCCCCAGGAATACAAGACATTTTACGAAGCGACGCGCGAACGCGCGAAGAACCCCAAGAAAGAACGCTGGCGTAGCGCCTGCGAAGACCTACACGACTTCGTGCTGTTCATGGCAAACACCGGTTTGCGGCCGGATGAAGCATTACGCCTCGAATTTCGAGACGTCGCCATCGTTACCGATGAAGCGACGGGCGAACGCATCCTCGAAATCGAAGTGCGCGGCAAGCGCGGCGTAGGTTACTGCAAGAGCATGAATGGGGCAGTACTGCCCTTCCAGCGATTGCAGAAGCGCCATAACGGACAGCCGACCGACCATGTGTTCCCGACCATTCAACGCGAGCTATTCAACACGCTGCTGGACGAGCTTGGCCTAAAAAAGGACCGCGACGGCCAGGCTCGCACCACCTACAGCCTTCGTCATACCTATATCTGCATGCGCCTGATGGAAGGCGCGGATATCTATCAGATTGCCAAGAACTGCCGGACCAGCGTGGAGATGATCGAGAACTATTATGCCTCGCACATCAAGAACACGCTGGACGCCGCCGCGATCAACGTCCGCAAGCCGAAGCCTGCCAAGCAGGCGAAGAAGGTCGCGAAGCCCAAGGCCTAAATTGGCGGTTTCAGTTTGTTCTTGGCGACTCACCACCCCGGCAGTATAGATTCCGGCAATTGCGGGCGTGGCGGAATTGGTAGACGCACCGGACTTAAGCGATTGAGTGCGCCCCGGGAAACCGGGGACGTAGAACTGCTCAAATTCGGGGAAACCTTCAACGGCAATCCCGAGCCAAGCCCGGAAACGGGAAGGTGTAGAGACTAGACGGGCAGCACCTAACCCTCAGACGTCGGGGCACGGTGAAGGGATAGTCCAGACCACGAATCGCGCAGTTCGCGCGAGCGGCGAAAGCCGAAGTGGTACGAAAATCCGTAGGGCCGAAAGGCCTGTGCCGGTTCGAGTCCGGCCGCCCGCACCAAAATCGTTTCTAAGAGTACCAACATGACTCAAGAATATGATGTCGAAGTCCAATCTGATTTTCTGGAGCGCCAAACGAAGTCGCTGCCGGTCGCTGCGCTAGCTGAGTTGATTTGGAACGGGCTCGACGCGGACGCCACAGAGATCAATGTCGATCTCGTGTCCGACAAGGTTGGTGGCATGTCAAAAATTGTAATTTCTGACAACGGACACGGCATCGAGCACTCTGAAGCCCCCACGCTATTCAGAAATCTCGGTGGATCGTGGAAAAGACAGGGTGCTCGTACAAAATATCTTTCGCGCATGCTCCACGGACAGGAAGGCAAAGGCCGCTTTAAAGCGTTTGCCTTGGGAGACGCTGTCGATTGGAAAACAGTCTATGGGAGAGGAAGTCAACTTTATGCCTACGACATCTCCATTTTGGAAAGTAATATCAAGCACCTGCGCATCGGCGACGAAAAGCAGATCAAAGGTGCGAAGAGTGGCACGACAGTTGTTATTTCGGATTTGAAAAGGAATTTCGTATCTCTAAAGCCCGAGAATTCATTGCAAGACCTTTCTGAGGTTTTTGCACTCTACCTCAAGAACTATAAAAGCGTCATCATATCCATAGACGGACAGAAAATTGATCCTGCCCTCGCCATCGCGAGGTCATCCGAAATTGATCTCACGCCCGTCATCGACGAAGGCGGCTCTGTGCACTCGATGTCGTTGGAGGTAATCGAGTGGAACCGCTCGACCAAGCGAGCTCTTTACCTATGCAACGAGCACGGCTTTCCGCTGTCGCAGGTTGAAACTCGTTTCCACGTCGGAGATTTTCATTTTTCTGCTTATCTGAAATCGACCTATATCAGCGCGCTTCATCAGGAAAACCGGTTAGACCTCGCAGAGCTAATGCCTACGCTCGTCAACGCGATTGACGAGGCGCGTAAAAAGATCAAGCTCATTTTTCGTGACCGTGCGGCTGAAAAAGCGAAAGTGGTCGTTGACGAATGGAAGGCGCAGAAGCTCTATCCCTATGAGGGAGAGGCCGCCAACTCTCTTGAGAAAGCCGGACGCCAGATTTTCGATATTATTGCTGTAACGGTGCAGGAAGCTGCACCGGAGTTCAGTGACGCCTCGCACTCTCAGATGGCATTGCATCTTCAGATGCTTCGACACGCGATAGAGCGCAGCCCGTCCGAACTACAGAAAATCTTAGATAGCGTGCTCAATTTACCCAAAAGAAAGCAGAAGGAATTGGCGACACTCCTTGATGAGACCGATTTGCCCGGGATCATCAGCGCCGCCACATTAGTGGCAGACCGACTGAAATTTCTCCAAGGGCTGCGTTTCATTCTCTTTGACTACGAAGCCAAGCAGAAACTCAAAGAGCGTTCACAGCTTCACAAAATCATCGAGCAAAACACTTGGATCTTCGGCGAAGAGTATAATCTGTGGGCGAGCGATAAGGATTTGACGACCGTCCTAAAGATGCACCGCGATAAACTCGACCCTGACATCATCATCGATGACCCCGTGAAGGTCATAAACAAGACCCGGGGGATTGTGGACCTAATGCTATCGCGCGCACAGCGCCGCCACCGGCATGACGACATCGAGCACCTCGTGATTGAGTTCAAGGCCCCAAAGGTGAAAATCAGTGCTGCTCACTTGGTTCAGATTGAAGGATATGCTCTCGCCGTCGAAGAAGATGCCAGATTTAATCGTGTTCAAGGCTTGAGATGGCATTTCTGGGCCATTTCCGATGAATACGACGCTCAAGTTGAAGCGAGAATCAAGAACGGCCCGGACCCGTTGCGACGATTGATACAGAAAGGGCCACGCGTTTCGATTGGCGTGAAGACCTGGGGAGAAGTCCTCGAAGAGAACAGCGCACGTCTGCAGTTCATTAAGGACAAGCTGGAACACAACGCCAGCGACGAGCAGGCACTGGCTCATTTGCAGGAAAAGCACAAAGAATTTCTCGAAGGCGTCGTGGTCGAGGAAGATAGCGCTGCGGAGGGCGATCAGGCCGAAGTTAAACCAGAGAAAGCAGTGACTGGACGCAAAAATTGAGTCGTCTGTTACGGCGATTGACACCGTACCGCCCGCCTGGTCGTATAGAGGTTGACCCGCGCATAGCGGCGACCGCTGGGCCTTCGGGTAGGACCGACAGCAGAGTTTCATCACGTCTTGCCGCTAAGGCGACAGCCGTAGCGCGTTGACGAGTTGTGCAATCGCGGCGATCAGTTGAGCCAGCGCCACGGCCAGCATCGCGCATTGGCGAATTGGAAATCTCAGCGGTCTCATAAATCCTCCTTCGTTTCGACCGCGACCGTCGCGGCCTTGCGCGGAGACCTCGCGCCGAGGAAGACGGCTGCATCGTCTCGACCGGAACGTCAGAGGAGGAGTGCTTGCACTTGCCGCCATGAGCCGACCGAGGCGCTAATCTCCAAGCTCTAGGCCGCAGATGGCGCGTCGAACCGTCCGGGAGGATTTGACCGCAACCTTGATGCCAATGCTTGAGAAACCGATGCGCTCGCTGCCTGCGCGAATGCGTCCGTCGTCAGGCGTCTTGCCCTTGCGCTGAGCCGCGCCCTGGCTGGCCTCGTATTCGCGCAACCTGGAGCCTTGCCCGTCCGGTTCAACGAGAATGTTTCCCCTGGCTCAAGCCATTCCTCGCGACCGCTCCGCTACAAAATTCCCGTTCCCCTGCGGTGATCCGGCCGTGCCGGCGGCTCCTTTGGTGCGCTGACGAGGCCGCAAGGGGCGGCTTCAAAACCGCAAGGAGACTTTTATGACGACCATCGGAACATTCACGCGCGAAGGCGACAGCTTCACCGGCACCATCGCAACGCTTGCCATCAAGGCCAAGGCCGCGATCAAGCCCAACCGCAAAACGGTCGAGAACGCCCCCGACTACCGTATCTACGCATCGGGCGTGGAGATCGGCGCGGCCTGGTCGAAGGTGAGCGAGGCGGACAAGCCTTACCTTTCCATCAAGCTCGACGATCCGAGCTTCGCAGACTCCATCTTCTGCCGCCTCATCGGCCGCGAGGATGGCAGCCACGCACTCGTGTGGAGCCGATAAGCGCATGGGGCGGCCTCGCGCCGCCCCTTCGCTTTTATTCCGGAATGAGAGGTTCGCGCACCGAAGATTGCTGCGCCTCTGTCGGCGCGGGGACTACCGTATCTTCGCACACGCCAAGGCATCCAGCGTCGCCCGATTGGAACCCGCAAATCGGGACAGCGCTGCTCTCTGGCGATAAATAAGCAAAAACCGCGCTGTGGACAGATTCCTTTCCAGAAACCAAGCATCTAGAATCACCCGAATCGCTCCGCCGCGAATCGGCACTCGGGAAATATGACTAAGCGCAAGTTGCACGCCAAAGCACACGAAAAGACATCCAGCGCACCGCTCCGGCGGCGCTCGGAATCGGAGCGACCGGCAGCGGCATCGCGTAAACTCGACAATAAAATTGCCGAAACGTCGGATGTTGAGTATACTGTCCGTGAGCAGCATAAGAGACTTCACGACGCATTTCAGCCGACGACAGACAAATTTATCGACGACAAAGCTACAGGCAAAAGCGATCACTCCGAGCCATTGGCAATACGACTGGCGAAGCTGGATGCATTCGCGCAGAGCAACCCCGGTCTACCGGTTTCAAACTATTTACGCGAACTGGTGCCGGAGCTTTCCCAGGTCGAGGCTTTTGAGGCAAGTAGACGAGAGGCAGCGTTGCCGCCTATCCCCGATCGTGCACCCGCTTTGTGGAAAGTGCACCGGCATTCCGGTGAGACATGTGTAGATTTCACGCGTCGCCATTACGGAACTTGGCTCAACAAAGTACTGACCAAAGCCGATGTCCACCGCTTGGATTTCGATTTGTACAAGGCTCTGACATATTACCTCAAAGCCCACGAGGTATCTGATTTTGATCTACCTTCAAAAGAACAACGAAATGACCGCTGGATTGAACGAGTCAAGCTAACTCAGGTCATGCCAAATGCCGCTTCGTCTCCCGAGCAGTTAAGGGAAGCGCAGCGGCTAGTGTCGGCACTCAAGCGGCGGCAGCGATAGATTAAATGGTAGCATCCGCGAATTAGGTACTACGGACCCGCGTAACCTAATGTTAGCACCCTCAAGCCTAGGATGTGAGCCGTGGAAATACGGAGCACAACTATGCATAGCCTCATCGCTGATTTCGTAGTCGGGGTACTTGGCACCGCAGGTGGAACCTACATCGCCATCTGGTGGGCGGGACGAAAAAAATGAATTCAGAAATGGGCGCTGAGCGTGCGTAGACCCGACGCACGCTCGGCGGCTCTCAAAGTGAGAAGCTTCCTGTCAGCACGGCTTTTTCCAACGGACTGATTTTTCGTAAAGCTGTTTATGCTGGCATCAAACCAAATTCGCTACAAATCAGCGCGCATTTGATGTATACTGACGGCTAAGTCATATTTGGACGGAGTTATTATCCAACCCGAAAACATCGCAAGCTCCCATGGTGACGGCGCACACACCGAGCCGCCGATTGCGCCAGGCATAGATGAATCGCTTCGCGCTGAACTTCTCAACGAAGTAGAAATTTCCCAAGCTGGCCTCGAGCATGAGCTTGAAGCACTGCGCCATGCGGATACCGCGCATCTCGATCACGACGTGATTGCTCAGGGCGGCGTCAAGCTCCAGCGATTGAACGCATTGCGCGACCAATTGGTCGGTGGCGCGAAGGGCGTCCCGCTGACCGCCCTTCGCGCCAGCGTTGCCTCGGCTATTGCCGACACACGCGCCTACGCATCAGGAATCGGTGCGGCCGCATCAGCAATGCAAAGCGCCGCTACGGCACAAGCTGTGGCGCTAGCGCAATCCAGCGAAGCGGCACATGCGGTGACCGGGTCGTTTATGGACGACTATTACCGCCGCCGTATCTTCGATCCCTATCTGAAATTTACATCGACCGAGGACGAGGAGGCGTATCGCCGCCGCGAAGCCGAGCGTCAGCGCTTGATCGAGAACGCTCGGGCCGAGAACACGCCGCAGAGCAATTTGCGGGCGGTGCAATTGAGCATCGAGCAATTGAAAGACGCGGGAGTCCATGGAGCAGACCGGAGCCCCGATTACAAACCGATGCTGGATCAGCTCGACACCCGAAGCAGAGCCCTGCAACAACAGCTCGACAAACAGACGAATAAGGAAAGCGCCGCCGTGGGTTCCGCCAATACCGCGACTGCACCCGATCCTTACGCCGCGTTGCGCGCGGCAGGCGTTAGCCTTGCGGACAATAATGATCCAAGCCATCGGGTTCCAACGCAGGAACGCCCATCGTTAGGTCGCGCCCAGGGTTAGCCCCGCTACATCAGGCCCTCGCGTTTGCAGTCCTTTGCCACCGTCGTTAGATATCCTCCGTCACGCACAAGCTTGGGCAATTCAGTATCCATCGCCTGCTGGACATCGGCAGTTACCTGCGCCGAATCGAGATGGAGAAATATTGCGTCGCCCTTCGCAACATCGAAGGCCCTTTTTGCCTTTGCATCAAACAGTCTGGCGTTCGCCACATCGCCCGCCTTCTTGAACTCGCTATAGATGTTCCCGTTTGCCACAAAGCATCGGAGCGCGGTGTCGTATGCGCGCCGCATATTCTGATCCCCCGAGGTGGCGTCATCCTGAGCGGTCGCCGCAGCGCCGAAAATCAAGACCATGCCTAGCGAAAATGCAGCGATAAATATCGGCCGCATATCCGGCTCCCCTGATCATCAGTAGCAAGGATTTTGTAACACTATGGGGAATTCTGTTGCGCCGACGATGGCTTTGTTCCAAGGCTGGAGACATGTTTCCCTTTCACGACAACAACGCGCATGCCGTCTCTCGCAATCTTCATTTCGATCAGGCTCCCGTGCTTTTTAGGAGCATCCCGTCTTGCAACCGTATTCCCCATAGTGTTGCAGCGGAGGCCAGTTGATCATGGCGCATCCGCTAACGAGATTGCGCTTTTTGATGCGGATGGCAGGCGCAAATATCTCTGCGGGCGCGAACTGCCGCGCTTTCTCGAAGCTGCCGCAAATGCCGATGCGCCGACGCGGGCGCTATGCCAGCTACTTGCCTTTACGGGCTGCCGCCTTAGCGAAGCGCTGGCGCTTACCCCGGCGCAGCTCGACGTGGAGACGGCTCGCGTCATCTTCCGCACGCTGAAACGCCGCAAGCAGATGTTTCGCGCGGTTCCGGTGCCTTTGGCGTTGATGAAAGCGCTTCTGTCCCTCGGGACAGCGCGTGACGCGCGCCTTTGGCCGTGGAGCCGCCAGACTGCATGGCGACGGGTGAAAGCCGTGATGGACGCCGCCGGCATCTCCGGTCCGCAAGCCATGCCGAAGGGGCTGCGCCATGGCTTCGGCGTCGCCAATGCCGAGCAGAATATTCCGATGGCCGTGACACAGAAATGGCTCGGACACGCCAAGCTGGAAACCACCGCGATCTATCAGCAAGCGGTGGGCCGCGAGGAACAAGCCTTTGCCCGCCGCCTCTGGCGCAATTGGCGGGACTGATACCCTATCGCTCGATCTCGTCGGGCGGGTCGCGCGTATCGCGTTCGACCTCGCCGTGGGGCTGCTTCGATCCCCATAGATCTTCAAACGTGGTCCGTTGATCGCGCTCTTCGGCTTTCGCAATTGCGGGCGCCGGTTGCGTCGCGACGGACCTGCCGAACCATGCCTCATCGAACAGCTTTTCCCGGATGTCGCGGACGGCGCGGCCTGCCTCATTGGCGAGGAACTCGCCGAGGCTGGGAACGCGATTGTTTCTGCCCATGATCGCTACTCAACCTTGAGGCCAAATCGCGCCAAGACTTCGTCCGCCCGCACCGCTTGCGCGGTTTCGCGCACCGCGATGGTCACGGGCTGTAAGGTCTTGCGGCGGTCGCGGCGGTGTTCCCGCCAGCACGCAATCCGGCGCATCAGGCTCCGCACTCCGAAGCGGAAGGCCTGAATGGTGAAAGCGATCAGGCAGCAGCAGAACCATGTCGCGGCGAAGAAGGGCAGGTGCGCCGGGCCGAGGCCATACGCCAGCGCGGCAAGAACGCCTGTCGGGGCAATGAGGCCGCGCCATCCGCCGCGCCAGACGTTAACAGTGGTGAACAACAGCACATAACCGATCCAGACGGGCAGCACCTGGGCGAAGCCGCCCGGTGGAAGCGCGAACTTGTACAGTACGAGTACAGCGCTGACGAAGATCAATCGCGTAAAGTGGAAGGGGTGAAGCTCGCGCATTTTATCCTCTAACGCTGCTTGAACGCGACCGGCGTCCAGCACGCTCCGGTGCGCGAGAACACGCGATTGGCTTGAAGAAGAATGCCGGTGACGAGATAGCCGTTGCGCTCGCCGCCCTGGCGCAGGCGATTGGCGAAGTCGCCGGGTTGGATCACATAGTCCATGTTCTCCGACCACCCGCCGCCGTCGCTATCGCTGTGTCCGTTGCTGGTTCCGGACGACCAGTTGCCGCCTTCGGATGACGATTCCGACGAGCCATTCTGCTGGCCAGCGCTCGTGCCGTAAGAGCCGCTGGTCGTGCCGTTTCCGAAATTGAAGTTCACGCTGCTGCCGTAGTTCCGGCCGCGGCTGGTCCCAGTTTGTGTTCCCCAGCTCTGCCCGGTGTTGTGGCTGGTCTGGCTGCTATCGCTGTGCGACCAGTTGCGGCTCCGGCGCCGCTGCATCGCCTTGCCGATTGTTTCGGCAGCCCACTGGTTCGTTCGGCTGTCGATTGAAGCGTGAAAGATTCTGGTCTGTGTTAGGCCGACCAGGGCGTCGATTTGATCCTGCGCGTTGCGACCGCCAATCGCGGAGTAGAGCGACGGCAGGTTCTGCGTGGCATAGACGGCCGCCGCGCGCGCCGAACGCGCCGTGCTCATGAACTCGCGGTCATAGGATGAGATAAAAAACTGTGCTTCGTCGGCGAACAGAAAAACCGGCCGCGTCTTCTCATGCACGGCGCGGCGTTCCGTCGCTTTCTGCCATAAATACTTGACCAGCTTTTGCGCCACGACGCCGGTTCGCTCGAAGCGCTTTGTCGGAAGATCGAGGATGAGGATAACGCCTTCATGCGTCACCTCAGGGATAACCGTGGTGTCCGTGCAGAACAACGTATGCAGCGGTCCCTTGAGGAACGGGCTTATCTCCGCCGAAAGCGTAATCAGGATATTGGACCTGGTTTTGGCATCGAGCCGCTGGCCGAAGGTCTGCCCGAAATAAGTCACAAGCTGCGTCGCTTCGCGTTGCGGTAAGGGAATGGCGGGATCGTCGAACAGCTTTTTCATCGTCGAGAAGCATGGCGACCAGGTCTTGAAGTCGGGATCGTTCGCCTGCTGCTCCGAGATCGGAACGGAGTTCACCAGTTGGACAAGTTCGTCGAGCGTTACCCGTCCGTGGGCGTGATAGAGGGCCGCGATGGCGTTCGACAGCAGCTCGCGCACCGACTTTTTCCAGAAGTCGGATTGCTCGCCCATGCCGTCGCTCGACCCGTGCGCCGATTCAAGGATATGCATGAGCGCATCGACCACATTATCGACGAGCCCGCCGCCCTGCTCGGACGGCAATCGCATGAGGTAGTCGAGAAAATTGAACCGGAATTTCCCCGAAGCATCGAGGCGGATGACGGAAGCTCCGCGTCCGCAGTCGCGCGCATACCCTTCCCATCGGCTGGCTTCGTCCGGCTTCGCGCAGAGTACGAGGCCGCCAAAACCGGCGCGCAGAAAAGCGATGGCAAGCGCCCGCGCGCTGCCGCTGGTTTTTCCCGAACCCGTACCCCCAAAAATGAACGTGTGCTCGAAACTGTCGCCTATGGTCCAATGATCGACCGGGTTTTCGGAGAGCTTGAGCAACGGTTTATCGAGTATCGAATGGTTGCGGCGCATGGCTTTGCTCCGTGATGCGAGTTTCAAAATGCGCATGGGAACGACCCAATGAGTGCCGGTGCGCTTTGGCCAAGGCC
>DASXDP010000153.1:0-19926 GCA_036490575.1 Xanthobacteraceae bacterium | reverse complement strand
CCTTCATAGGCAGTTGCATAGGCGCATACACCGAAAACGTGAAGCCCTGCTCATGGCCGATTAGCTCCGCTATTTCGACCTGCGTTGCACGCTTGTCTTTGAGGGCTTGGGCCACGTTCTTTCGGAATGAATGGAATGCCGTGCGCGACCCGGTAACGCCCGACCTTCTCCGGTACTCTGTGAATCGTTTGGCAAAATAATGGTTGTACTTCAAATCGGGACCACCCGGTTTTAGTGCGGGAAATAACTGGCCATTACGCGGCAGCGCTTTCACGTAATTGAGGAAGCCGCAACGGACCAAGTCGCTGTGTACCGGTACGACCCGCGTAGCCGCTTTGGTCTTGAGGCTTTGGCCCGGACTATCCTCGCTCACGTTGAACACCCATATGCCTTCCTTGCGCTGGATGTCGCTGGCGCGCATCTGGCAAATCTCGTTTGATCGCATTCCGCTAAACAGAGCGACCAGGGGTATCCAAGCCATGGCATTTTCAAATGTGTATTTGACCGGGCGGATACGTTGTTCGGCTGGCGTGTTGTGCAGTAGCGCCGTGCTGAAAAGCTTATTTAATTCGTCTGTTTGATAGGACTGCCATGAGCTGTTGGTTTCTTCAAGTGTTCGTCCAGCGAAGGGGTTGCGCCCTTCGAAGTGTCCCTCTTTGTCCGCCAATCTGAATACACCAGAAAGGGCATGAATGTAGGAGTTGATGGTTCGATTAGTGAGCCGTCCGGAACGATTGGCGCTTTTTTCCACCAGCTTATCCAAGGGCAGCTCTTGCGCGCTTTCAATGTGGTGCCAATCCGGGCTCAGCATGCCAATTTGCTCGAGAAATTCGGTCGCAGTCAGTTTGTCGATATCAGCAAGCGGTGCGTCGTTGATGAAGTTTTTGAACAGGCGAAACGCCGTTTCGCGTTGACGCTGCGTGTGCGCCGTCATTTTGCCGGCCTTCCGCTTGGCTTCAATGTATCGCGCCGCCGCTTCTGAAAAACGCATTCCGTTACCGGCGCGGATGCGCACGACCTCACGTGGCCGCGCAACAATTGGCCGCAGCGTCCGGGGGTCGATGCCATTTGCTCCGAGGAAAGTTGCCGGCGGGTCCGAGGGTTTGCCTTCGAGGGCGCGCAAGCGACCCTCCGTCGCGGCAATCAGCGCCCGCACCGTCGCCTGACCCATGAGTTGATAAGTCTTGCTGCCGGGCTCCAGCTGAACGCCATTTCGCCGCTCGACGCCCTTCAATTCGTGGGCGATTGCGTCGAAGCTCCTCAGTTCATCGATTGGCGTGCCCGGTTCGCCTGGGTCTAGCGAAACCAGAGCCATATCTTCAAGGAAACTGTAAAGACCGTGGTTAAGGCTTTCGCTCTCTTCACTGAAGGACGACCGTCGCCTCTTAGCGTCCGCCTCCATCCGTTCCAGCGTTGATGTGAAAATCTCTCGGGCCTGCGCGTCGATTTCGACGGGCGATAGCGGGTCGCCGGTCAGCGCTCGTTGGAACGTTTCGCGCCATTCCTTTACAAGTGGCCAGCGTCGTTCCTGAGCCTCGGTCAACGACTGCGTCTTAAGGCTTATCACAATCTTGCTGAGGGGCCGGGCGGTGCTTCCATCACGCTTTTGGCCAGCGAATTTGCCGCGGAGCGCTGCCGGTATCGCAATGACGAAATACCAGCTTTGATGTCGTCGTTTGAGATATCGCGTATCGGCCACTGCGGCCCGCCGATGGTACAGGTTGATGGTACAGCCTTATGGCACAGGACCCTCGATTAAGTAAGGAAAATAGCGTAGAATCGACACTTCTGGTTAAGAGGTAAGTGGCCCCTACAGCGCCCACCATTCATTGCGGCCGCGCCGCTGCGGCCGGCTTCCCAAGAAGCGCTCGGCCGAGGAATTCCCAAGCTCAGTTCGTGGCGCGGGAAGCGCTGGACTGCAATGCGCGAATGCGCTCGGCAAGCGTTCCCTTGCCCGGTTGCGGCGAACCGACGTTGCCGCCACCCTCTTCCGCCAAGCCGTAACTCCCGGCGTTCGCGCCACGCCTGGCGCCTGCATCAGCCTCAGCAAGCATGGTTTCGATCGGCGAACCGGGGCCTTCCAGAGCCGCAGTGAGACGCGCGACCTCTGCCGCTACGTCATTGATGCGCTCGCGCAGCAGCGCGTTCTCGACTCGCTCGGCGGCCCAACTGGATTCGGCCTCACGCCGCATGGTCACAATCTCGCCCTGCAAGGTGCTGCGGTCCTGATTTGCCGCGGCAAGCTCCGCTTCGAGCTGGCTGATGTCGGAGCGCATGCGCTCAATCGCGCCGCTGCTGCGCGCGCTGGCGCTGCTCAACTGTTCGCGCAAATCATTCTCGAGTTTGCGCGCGGCTTCGAGTTCGCCGCGTGCACGGGCCGCTTCAGCTTCGCGCTCGGCAAGAGCGCGGGCCTGGTCGGCGAGCCGGCCTTCGAGCTCGTGGATGCGGCTGCCCAGGGCTTCGGTTTCGGCGGTTTGCGCAAGCAACTGACGCTCGACGTCGTCGGTGCGCGCGGCTAGCCCCGCCATCCTGTTTCGCGCCGCGTCTAACTCCCTGGCCGCCGCTTCGGCTTCGCCGCGCTCGCGCGCCAGGCGTTCTTCGGTCGCGCGTACGGCGCGCTCGTAGTCGCCGACGCTCACCTTCATCGCCTCGATCTGGGTGCGTAACGCCGCGAGTTCGACGCGCTGGCTGTCGCCGGAGAGCGAACGCTCGCTCAGCTCGGCGCTGAGCCTGACCAGCTCCGCTTCCTTGTCGGCCAGCGTCCGCTCCGCTTCGCGCAAAGAGCCTGATTTGTTTTCGAACTCTTCCTCGGTGGCGCGCAGTTGATCGCGCAGGGTTTTCTCGCGCATCTCGGTCTCGGATATCGTCGTGGTCTTTTCGCCGAGTTCCTTCTTGAGCTGATTGATAGCGTCGCTTTTCTTGCTGAGCTCGGCGAGTTGATTGGTTGTCTTCGCCTTCATCTGCTCGACGCTCATTTCGAGCCGCCGGGTCGACATTGCGAATTCGGCGCGCAGCTGGTCCTTGTCGGCACGGATTTCGGCGACGGATACGGGCGTGGCCGCTTCGACACGCCGCATCGTCAGCCGCACCGCACGATTATGTACCAGGGAGACGAAAAGAAGCCCTAGCAGCGCCGCCAGCAGGAACCCGATCCCGAAATACATGATCGGTTCGATCATGACACATTACTCACTGAAGCGCCGCGCCGACCGGCTGAGATTGCCACACGCGGACATAGCCGCACCACGTTGACCGAGGGTAACCTAAACCGAGAAGCGCCGACGCGCCACAAATGAGACGCCGTTGGCGATGCCACAAGTCCGGCGCGCGCTTAGCGGGGCTAGTCCGTCAGAACGGGTTCCAGGTAGGACGCGGCGTGAACTTGAGATAGCCAAGATTTGCCCCCAGCCGCAGTCCGACGCCGGCGCGGATCGGGACCACAACAATGTCGTTTGCTCCGAGCGCCGTCATGCCGAATCCGCCTACAAAATACGCAGAGCCCTCAATGCCCCCGAACCTCTCAAAAATGGCTTCGGTACGCGGCAAGTTATACACCAACATCATGGTCCGGGCGCCGTCGGCGCCGACGTCGAAGCCCATCGTCGGGCCCTGCCAGAATACCCGGACGTCGCCAGCGTTCTTGGTGTAAAGCGTTCCGTCACCGTAGCGAAGGCCGCCAACAAAAGCGCCGCCAGCCTCCTCCCCAAGGACGTATCCATTGGGTTGGCCCCACTGACTGACGGCCTTCTCGACGATGGTCGCCAGTCCGCGAGAGACACCGCCAAAGAAATGGTGCCCGGCATCGACAAGTTCGTCCGGTGAGTATCGGTTGCTCGCTGGAGGTTGCGCCGGCACCGGGCGCGGTTGCACTGGCTGCGGCGGAGCGTCAGTCTGAGCCCAAGCTGGCGCAGCAACCAAGCCGGCCGCCACAAGGGCAATTCGAGTAACCCTCAGCGCGGCAATCATATGCAATCCCCGGCTAGCCCCGTTCGCCCGATTTCAGCCCGAAACCACCGCGAATCAGCGGAGCATTCGCCAAAACTATGACCGCAGAGCGGCGGGAACAAAAGCCAATCGCGCGAGGCCTCGGAAGCGCCTCCAGGCCCCGGGCTTCACCGAATATCCGAAGCTTTTTGCGCACGCGCCGGGTCTCCCCAGGCGAGGAAGGAAGGAATGCGAAGGCTTGGCGTGCCGTATTTCAAAGGTGATCCATCCAGCTCGGTAACGATGCCTCCGGCCGCGGCCAGAACCGCATGTCCAGCGGCGATGTCCCAATCCATGGTCGGGCCAAGGCGCGGATAGTGATCGGCCACGCCCTCGGCCAGACGGCAGAATTTGAGCGATGAGCCTGATCCGATCCGGCGCGTATGAGGCAACTGCTTGAGGTAAGCCTCGGTTGGCTCATCCAGATGGCTTCGGCTGACCACAACAATGAGCTCGCCCGCAGGCGGTGAACGCGAATGAATGGGTTGCGGTGAAAGCGCTTTATCGCCAACGAACTCCAGCCGCTCCGCGCCTCGTCCGATGATGCCACGCCAAATAAAGCCGAGAGCGGGCGCGGTAATCACACCGAGGACGGGGACGCCGTCGGACAAAAGCGCGATGTTGACCGTGTATTCATCGCGGCCTGCAATGAACTCCTTGGTGCCATCGAGAGGATCAACGAGATAGTAACAATTAGATTTAGTAACGAGAGCGGCGCCTTCCGAAGATTCTTCGGAAATCACCGGGAAGGAACGGCCGAGACGGGAGAGCCCGCCGGCAATAACCGCTTCCGCCGCCTCATCCGCCGAGGTCACCGGCGACCCGTCCGCCTTGACGCGAACGCTGTGTTCCAGCGTCCCTTTTATGGCGTTGGCTGCAGCGACACTGATTGTGGTGAGCCCGTTGAGCGTGTCGGCATAATCGGCTGGGTTGAAACTGGACAACGGCACTCCTTGCATCATTCCGATGCCCGCGGGCGCGCACCATGTACCACACAGCGGTGGTTACGGCACGATTGCCGAATCACCTATGCTGTGACAGGCACCCACGATACGCGCTTGCAGCGGAGAAGCTCATGTCCGCCCCGGTTTCCGCCCCTATCGCCATCGGGGCTCTCGATCTTGCGGCTTTATTATGCTCTCGCGTCTGCCATGACCTCATCAGTCCGGTCGGTGCAATCGTCAACGGCATTGAGGTCATGGAGGAGGACAAGAACGAAGAGACCAAGACTTTTGCTCTCGAGTTGATCAAGAAGAGCGCTTACCAGGCGTCGGCCAAGCTTCAGTTTTGCCGGTTGGCTTTCGGCGCCGCAGGGTCGGCAGGCGCTCAGATCGATCTCGGCGATGCAGAGAAACTTTCCCGAGGACTGTTCGACGACGGCAAAACCGTGCTGGTGTGGAATTTGCCACGGCTTTTGTTGGACAAAAATCGGGTAAAGCTGCTGCTGAATATGCTTGTTATTGCCGCCGGCACGGTGTCACGCGGCGGCACGCTGACGGTCGAACCAGTCACCGCGGGTGATGCGATTTCCGGTTTCACCGTGACGGCGGCGGGTCAAAGCACCCGGCTCAATCCGGCGATTGGTGGGCTGCTCGCGGGCAGCGTGAGCCAACCCGTGGACGCCCACGCGATACAACCTCTATATGCCGGCATCTTGGCGCGGGACTGTGGCCTTACCCTCTCGGCCCAAGGCGACGCCGCGACGGTCGTTTTAACCGCTCGCTAACCAAAGTTGATCGCGCGGCGTCGCGCGCGGCGCGCGCCCTGCAACTGAAATTAAACCCTTTGCCAACAGACTCCTCCGCGTCCGTCGGGCGTGCCGCCCGCCGGGCGGGCACGCGCTTGCGTGAATGACGGTGCCGGGGACCGGGCGCCGGGTTGCAATCGTGCGTTGGTGAGGCGTGTAGTATGGACGACCTGTTGCGGGAGTTCCTCACCGAGACGAACGAGAACCTCGAGCGGGTCGATGCGGAAATCGTCCGCTTCGAGCACGAGCCCAACAATAGCGAAATCCTCGGCAATATTTTTCGTCTCGTCCATACCATCAAAGGCACTTGCGGATTTCTCGGACTTCCCCGGCTTGAGGCCTTGGCTCACGCGACCGAGACTTTGATGGGCCGGTTCCGCGACGGCATGCCGGTCACCAGCGACGCCGTCACCGTGGTCCTCTCGGCCATCGATCGCGTCAAAATCATCCTCGCCGAGATCGAAGAGAAACAAGGCGACGAGGGTGGTGACGACAATGACCTTATCGAGCAGCTTCGTCATGCGGCGGAACATGGACGGGCCCGTCTCGGTCCGCCGCCCGAAGCGCCAAACGGCGCTCAGGCACATCCGGCGTCTCGCGGCCCCGCCGCGGCGAAAGATTTGACTCGCGAAAAGGATGTTGCTCGCGATGAGCGCGAACGGGCCGCGAACTACTCAATTCGCGTGCAGGTGGAAACGCTCGATAACCTCATGACCAGGGTTTCCGAACTGGTCCTGACCCGAAACCAGCTTCTTGAGATCGTCCGGCGTCACGAGGAGTCGGATTTCAACGTACCCTTGCAGCGACTTTCAAACGTGACCGCCGAGCTGCAGGAGGGCGTGATGAAGACACGCATGCAGCCGATCGGCAACGCTTGGCAAAAACTACCTCGGATCGTGCGCGATCTTTGCACTGAGCTTGGAAAAGATATCGAACTCGAGATGCGTGGAGCCAACACGGAACTCGACCGCCAGGTCCTGGAGATGGTCAAGGATCCGCTCACGCATCTCGTGCGCAACTGTGCAGATCACGGTATCGAAAGCCCGGAGGAACGGCTTGCGGAGGGCAAGCCGCGTAGCGGGAAGATCCGGCTGTCGGCCTGCCACCAAGGCGGCCACATCATTATCGAGATTGCCGATGATGGCGGCGGCCTCGACGTGGAGCGTATTCGCGCGCTTGCACTTGAGCACGGCTTGCTGAGCGAAAGCGAGCTTGCGGCGAAATCCGATTCAGAAATCTGCAACTTGATTTTCACGCCGGGATTCTCGACCGCGGCGCGCGTTACCAGCATTTCCGGCCGCGGCATTGGCATGGATGTCGTGCGCGCCAATGTGGAGCAGATCGGCGGCACCGTGGAGTTGAAGTCCACCTGGAGGGCAGGCACCACGTTCTCCATAAAGATACCGCTGACGCTGGCCATAGTTTCGGCGCTCATTGTTGAAGCGAGCGGTGAACGCTTCGCGATCCCGCAGCTTTCCGTACTTGAGCTGGTGCGCGCCGGCAGCGCACATCGCATCGAATGGATAAAGGAAACCCCGGTTCTGCGGCTGCGGAATGAATTGCTGCCGCTGACCTATCTCAACGAGATTTTACATCTCGATGAAAGCAAGCCCGACCACGGCTTCATCGTCGTGATGCAAGTGGGAAATCAGGTATTCGGCCTGGTCGTGGACGGCCTTTTCCATACCGAGGAAATTGTAATCAAGCCGATGTCATCGAAACTTCGGTACATCGGGGTTTTTTCCGGCACCACTATTCTGGGTGATGGCGCGGTAATTATGATCATCGATCCCAACGGGATCGTTCAGGCGCTTGGTCGGGCGTCGCCGGTGCTCGCACGCGCGCAAGAGGCCGAGAAAAGGCATATGGCAGAGTCTGCCAATCAAATTCTCACGCCGCTCCTGGTATTCCGCGCCGGTTCGCAACAGCCGAAAGCGGTGCCGTTGTCACTGATTTCGCGGCTTGAGGAAATCGACTGCGGAAGGATCGAAAAGTCCAACGATCAGCATCTGATTCAATACCGCGGCCAACTCATGCCGCTGTTGTGTATCGATGCTCAGACCAAGATCAAGCGAGATGGGGTGCAGCCCGTTCTGGTTTTCTCGGAGCGTAATCGCGCAATGGGCCTGGTGGTCGATGAAATCGTCGACATCGTGGAGCAACAGCTTGATATCGAAATCGTCAGCGAACAGCCCGGCGTTCTGGGGTCTGCCGTCGTAAAAGGCAGAGCGACCGAAGTCATCGACGTCGGACACTTCTTGCCGCAGGCATTCGCCGACTGGCTGGACCGGCGCGACGCGCGGGCGGCTCCAGCCGCATTGAAAGTTTTGTTGGTCGATGATTCAGCTTTTTTTCGCGACATGTTGGCGCCTTTGATCAAGGCCGCTGGTTATCAGGTCGTCACCGTGTCTTCGGCCACGCAAGCGCTCGCGGAACTCTCCTCTGGCACAGCGGTCGATGTCGTTGTCACCGACATCGAAATGCCGGAAATGGACGGCTTCGCACTAGCCACAACCTTGCGCCAGGACCCGAGGACGGCGGGCATCCCGGTCATTGCGCTCTCGGCAATGGTTTCCACGGACGCGATTCAGCGCGGACGTCGCGCCGGTTTCCATGACTTCGTTGCCAAATTCGATCGCGCCGGACTCATCGCGGCCATCAAGGAGCAAACCGACGAGCTGCATGCGGCAGCTTGAAGGGGAGATATCTGGACACGTCATGCACAAGGACGGGCATTTTACCGAATTTGTCACTTTCACCGTCGCAGGCCAGCTGTTTGGCCTGCCGATCGCGCAGGTGCAGGACGTTTTCAAACCCACAAGCGTCACTCGCGTGCCGCTCGCCGGTGCCGAAATTGCCGGGGTGCTCAATCTGCGCGGCCGGATAGTCACTGCCATCGAGATGCGTAGCCGCTTAGATGGGCAACCGCGTGATAGCGGCACCGACGCGATGGCCATCGGCATCGAAGCCAAGGGCGAATCCTTCGGCCTCCTGGTCGATGCCGTCGGAGAAGTACTCAAGCTCGCGGATTTTGAACTGGAACCAAATCCGATCAATCTCGACCGCGAGCTCGCTGTCTTGTCCCATGGCGTTTATCGCCTCGACGGTCAGCTGCTCGTGGTCCTGGATATCGACGAAGTGTTGAGGCTGCGAGGAAAGGCTGAAGCAGCTTAATGGGAAATGCATCGCAACATCGGGCGGGGCTCGCCCTGCAAACTCTGAAGTGAGGACCCAATGAAGACGTGTTTGGTGGTGGACGATTCAAGCGTCATTCGCAAGGTGGCGCGGCGGATTCTTGAAGGCCTGGATTTTGAGATTTCCGAGGCTGAGAACGGGCAGGAAGCGATCGTTGCCTGCCGCGAGCAAATTCCGGATGCGATTTTGCTCGATTGGAACATGCCGAAGATGGATGGATACGAGTTTTTGCGGGCGCTGCGGCGATTGCCCGGGGGCGACAAGCCCAAAGTCGTGTTCTGCACGACTGAAAACGATGTCGCTCACATCGCGCGCGCGCTACATGCCGGCGCCAACGAGTACATTATGAAACCTTTCGACAAGGATATTGTCGAAGCCAAGTTTCAGGAAGTCGGGCTCATCTGAGTCCGGTGAATTCGCGAAGAAGTGCGAGTTCCTGCGCTAGTGGTGTTCAACGGTTGAGTTCCGAAAGTCGAGTGGAATGATTAGTAGTGTTGTCTCCGCCGCTGCGAGCGTTTCCGCGGTCGATCATCCGATCCGCGTGATGATTGTCGATGATGCAGCCGTCGTGCGCCGGCTGCTGGCTCGCTGGATCGATGCCGAGCCCGATCTCGCCGTTGCGGCCACTCTGCGCACTGGGCGCGAAGCGGTCGACCAGGTCGAGTCAATCGATCCCGATGTTGTGGTGCTCGACGTAGAAATGCCCGAGCTTGACGGCATCTCGGCGTTGCCGCTGCTGCTCAGGAAAAAGCGCGACCTCATTGTCATTATGGCGTCGGCGCTGACGCGCCGATGTGCCGAGGTCAGTCTGCGGGCCTTATCGCTCGGCGCCGCCGACTACGTGCCGAAACCGGAAACCGCGACCGATGCCCCGACTTCAGCGGCATTTCAACGCGAGCTCATTGAAAAAATTCGCAGTCTGGGCGGACGGGATCGAGCGCGAATGGCGCAACGGCGCTCAGCCGGCAAAACCGGCCTGGTTCGAGATCCGGCAGCAGCCAGGACACCGCCGTTGGCGTTGCGTCCGTTCGCGCGTGTCTCGCCCCAGGCGCTTGTCATCGGGTCATCGACGGGAGGGCCTCAAGCGTTGACGACGCTTATCCAGCAAGTCAACGCTACGCTTGAGCGGGCGCCGATCCTGATTACGCAGCACATGCCGCCCACCTTCACTACCGTCCTCGCCGAGCATTTGGCCCGGATCAGCGGCCGACGCGTGCGCGAAGCCGAGCATGGAGAAGCTGTCGTTGCCGGCAGCGTTTATGTGGCGCCCGGCGGCCGGCACATGCGCGTCGCGCGTGGGCGAAGCGGGATTTCGATTGTGCTCGGTGACGACCCGCCGATCAATTTTTGCAAGCCCGCCGTAGATCCACTCCTCACATCTGCGTCGGAAAGCTGGGGGGCTGGCACCCTCGCCGTTATCCTGACCGGTATGGGCGCGGACGGGGCTGATGGCGCGCAGAAGATTGTAGCCGCTGGCGGCAGCGTCATCGCTCAAAACGAGGCGACAAGCGCGGTTTGGGGCATGCCGCGCGCAGTCGCACAGGCCGGCCTCTGCTCCGCGGTCCTGCCGCTTCCGGAAATAGGTCCGGTGGTCGAACGGTTGTTTTCCGGGGACGCGCCATGACGCCCGCGGATTTCGAGTTCCTGCGGGCCTTGCTCAAGCGGCGCTCGGGCTTGGTGCTCTCGGTCGACAAGCAATATCTGCTGGAAAGCCGCTTGTTGCCGGTCGCGCGCAAGCGAGGTTTTGATAGCCTCTCAGCGCTGATCGGCGCGCTCAAAGCCGACAAGACGGAATTGCTCGTGACCGCGGTCGTGGAGGCGATGACCACCAACGAATCATTCTTTTTTCGCGACAAGGTGCCATTCGACAATCTTCGCACCACGGTTCTTCCCGCACTGCAGGCCGCGCGGCGGCAGTCACGCACACTGCGCATTTGGTGCGCCGCTGCCGCAAGCGGTCAGGAGCCTTACTCGCTGGCGATGGCGCTAAGCGAGATGGACGGCCGCTTCGCCGGTTGGCAGATCGACGTGGTCGCCACCGATATTTCCAATTCCATTCTGGAAAAAGCGCGGCAGGGACTTTACAGCCACTTCGAAGTGCAGCGCGGCCTGCCGATCCAGCTTCTGATCAAATATTTCAGCCAGGATGGCGAGATGTGGCAAATCACGCCAACGATTCGCGCCATGGTGAAATACCGGCAGCTCAATCTTCTGTCAGACTTCTCCGGCCTCGGCCCGTTCGATTTGATCTTCTGCCGCAACGTACTGATCTATTTCGACCAGCAGACGAAAGTCGACGTACTCGACCGTCTCGCCGAAGTGATTGCTGACGACGGCTATCTCGTGCTCGGCGCCGCAGAAACCGTTGTCGGCCTGACGGACAGCTTCAAGGTCTATCCTCAAGCGCGCGGGCTATATGCGCCGAATCCGCAGCGATCAAAATCGGAGATCGCCGGCGGAACGCTGTCGCGGCCGCGTTTGGTCGCGGTAAATGGCGGACGCTAGCGGCAAAAAAAAGTGGCGCCCGTGGGCGCCACTTTTTGCAGCATTGATTTTGCCTGCTCAGGCCGAGATTTTTGCTTCGTCTTCGCTCGGTTCGCGTAGGACGTAGCCGCGGCCCCAGACGGTCTCGATATAATTTTTGCCACTCGATGCATTGGCGAGCTTTTTCCGCAGCTTGCAGATAAAGACGTCAATAATCTTGAGTTCCGGTTCGTCCATCCCGCCATAAAGATGATTGAGGAACATCTCTTTGGTGAGAGTCGTACCCTTGCGAAGTGAGAGCAGCTCCAGCATTTGATATTCTTTGCCGGTCAGGTGCACGCGCGCGCTATTGACCTCGACAGTTTTGGTATCGAGGTTGACCACAAGGTCGCCGGTCTGAATGACCGACTGCGCATGCCCTTTGGAGCGGCGCACAATGGCGTGAATGCGGGCTACCAATTCGTCCTTGTGGAACGGCTTGGTCATGTAGTCGTCGGCGCCGAAACCCAAGCCTCTGACCTTATCTTCGATGCCGGCCAGGCCTGTGAGGATCAAAATCGGCGTCTTGACCTTCGAAACCCGCAAGCTGCGAAGCACTTCGAAGCCAGACATGTCCGGAAGATTGAGGTCGAGGAGAATGATGTCGTAGTCGTAGATCTTGCCGAGATCGATCCCTTCTTCCCCAAGGTCGGTCGTGTAGACGTTGAAGCTCTCGGACTTGAGCATCAACTCGATCGATTGCGCTGTTGCGCTATCGTCTTCGATCAGCAATACGCGCATGCCAATCCCTTTCTTCGCCGCGCAGGCTAAGGTCGGCACGCCCCTGCGGCGGCCCCCGAAAAACGCCTTGGGACAAACTGATTCGAGACTGTAAACGAGCTATGGTTAACAAAACCTGATTCCCGGTTGCAAGCATCCCGCCAAAAATATTCAGCGATCGGCTGCAAGATATTGGATAGGAGTGGTTTTCTAGCCACGTCGGCACTCAAGTTCCAAGTGAAGATTCGGCGCTAACCAAATGTTCAGACTCGCTCGCAGTCCACGGCCGATGGCCGGTTTCTCCCAAGCACAGCGCAATGATTAATGGCTCGGGTAAATACAGGGTTAAGATGACCGAAGGCTAAGTAACCATTTCCATCCAGTGGGGCGCATTCCGTAGCCCCCCATCCACAAGAAGCCGGATTGCGCTCCTCAGCGGAGGATGGAAACCGAACGCTAACGTTATCGTGCCACCATCGCCCCCTCGTAAGTACCGCGCTGGCTGTAGACCGGCGCCTGATCCCGCGACTTCGGGGGAGTAACAGTCGATGAAGTCCCGAGAGACGCTCATTCGCTTGAAGAAGTTTCAGGTTGACGAAAGGCGGCGCAAAGTCGCGCAGATCGAAACCATGATCGCCGAGTTCGAGCGCATGGCAGGCGATTTAGAGCGGGAAATCCGCGTCGAGCAGGACCGCGCCGGCATTCATGACCCAGCACATTTTGCCTATCCGACATACGCGAAGGCCGCGATAGCTCGCCGGGAGAACTTAAAGCGCTCGGCCGATGAACTACGCGGCCAGCTCGAGGCCGCGAAAGGCGGGCTCGATGACGCCCTCGATGAGCTCAAAAAAGCCGAGTTGCTTGACGAACGCGACCAGATGCGTGAGCGCGAGGCCGATAGTGCGGTCGAGCAATCAGAGCTCGAGGCCATCGGACTGATGCGATTGCGCGGTGGCGTCACGGCCTAGGCGTACTCGGCCAAAGGCCGCCTTTCGTCCGTCGGCTTTCTTCCCCATCGGGTCGTTCAATCCCGTCTGTGCCGCATGCGGCACGATGGCCGGTCGGTCACACACAAAAACTAACCGTTTGGCTCTCGACGAGCGCGGGCCTCCGCGGTGATAATCGGATTCTGCGCGAAGGGTCCGAGGGGGCCGGGGCAAAGGCATGTTAACGCAAGCGGAACTGGTAGGGCTGCTTGCGGCTATCGCCAAGCGCGACGCGGCCGCTTTTGAGAGGCTTTACGATGCGACCCGCGCGAAACTATATGGCGTCCTCCTTCGTATTTTAGGTAAGCCCGAATTGGCCGAGGAGGTCATGCAGGAAACTTACCTCAAGGTTTGGACAATGGCCGACAGGTTTAATCCGGCCATTGCCACGCCGATCACCTGGATGGTGGCGCTCGCGCGGAACCGCGCAATCGACATCATGCGCAAGAAGGGCGAAGTCTCGATAGAAGATGTACCGCAAGCGCTCGAGGTAGCGGCCGATACGCCAACACCACTCGCCAGGCGGGAGATGACCGAAGAGCTCAAGCGTTTGCTTTCCTGTCTGGGCAAGCTCGATCCGGAAAAGCAGCGCATCCTATTGCTGGCGTACTATAGCGGCTGGAGTCGAGATCAATTGGCCAAAAAGCTCGACATTCCGGTGAATACCATCAAGACGTGGTTGAGGCGCAGTCTGCTTGAAATCCGTGGATGCATGGGTGCTTGATCTCGGAGGAGGTTTACGTGGCCATGTACGATGAGGACCAGGAGACGCTCGCGGCCGAATACGTGCTGGGCACGCTCTCGAGCGAAGAGCGCGAACATGCCGAGGCTTTGCGGTCGTTCGATCCGAAGTTCGAGAGTTCGGTGCAGCAATGGGAGCGGCGCCTCGGTGAGCTCAACGTTATGGTGGAGGCTGTAGAGCCTTCGCCCGCGGTATGGGACAAAGTCAAAGGTCAAATCGAGCCAGCGGAAGCGGACCGAAGTAAGAGCCCAACGCCGGATCGGCCGCCGCCGCTGTCGACCGTGGCTGCCCTCGCTTCGGATTTGCCCGCGGAAACCAGTGGCGAGAAAGCAACGGCCGTCACCGCTCCGGTAAGCGCCGCACCGGAGGTAGCACCGCCTAAACCGCGAAAGATCGAACCGGCCGCCAATGTTGTCGTTCTTGCCCGCCGGGCAAGGCGATGGCGCCGCATCAGTCTCGCGGTCGGCGCGTTGGCAGCGGTGTTGGCGCTTTATGTCGCAGTGTGGCAAGTCGCGCCGGAGCTGATGCCCGCGCAATTGCGCCCTCGGCAGGGCAACGTTGTCGCTCGCTCAGATACGACCTCGCGTACGCAACAGGACCGGTTGGTGGCCGTGCTTCAGCAGGGGCCCAACGCCCCGGCGTTCTTGCTGACCTTCGACATGCAACGGCGGACACTCGTCATCCGAAGGGTGTCGGCAACGGCCGAAGCCGGAAAAAGCTACGAGTTGTGGCTGATTTCCAAGAATCTCGGCGCCCCGCGCTCGTTGGGGGTCATTGGCACCGACGAATTCACCAGCCGCAACCTTTCGGGCAGTTACGACGCCGACACGCTGCGGACCGCAAATTACGCGGTTTCGCTGGAGCCGAATGGCGGTTCACCGACCGGGGCGCCGACCGGACCGGTGTTGTTCACCGGTCGGGCGGTGGAGTCCTTGCCGGCATCGCCGCCAAAAACGTGAACGATGGGATTAGCGGATCGCGGGAAGATGTCCGCTCATGGCGGTCGGCTGACCGGCCTTGATGAGTGGAACAAAGCCGTTGTCGACCTCCGCGACATGGGCGAGAAGGCCGACTACCGCCACCAAAGTGGCGCAAAAGAGTCCAACGACCACGATTTTTAAATGTGTGCGCCGGTCCGCGTCGTACATTGAATGGCTCACTACATTCTCCCGGAGTTGCGCCCCGCGACGGGCTCGGCTCGGCTGTTCTTGAGTTCCACTAATTGTAGTTCCACTAACTGTGCCTGCACGGCCGGTTTCGAAAGGATCATCACTCGGCCTTGAACAGTCGTGAAAACGAGTGAACAGAAATTTGGTTCCCACGGGATTTCCGAGCTCAACCGCGACGCAGGCGAAACTAAATGCGCCCCGAAGACAAAAGCTTCTTAAAATCTCGCGCCTGGGTTAGTTTGTGCTTCTGTCTTGGCGGTGTGTTGGTCGTTTACATGTCTGTCTTAACGGACGCCCGAGCCGCGGCGGAGGATCGGCCGGCCGCGTTTGTCGACGCCGCGACCGTTGTGCCGGGACTAGTCACCGAAATGCGCTATGCGGGGACGCACAACTTCATCGGCCGCCACATCGACGGCTATGCCGGCCCTCACTGCCTGCTGACCAAACCTGCAGCGGCAGCGCTGGCCGAAGTCGCACGGGATCTCGCGCCGCGCGGGTTCGCCATCAAGGCATTCGACTGCTACAGGCCCGCTCGCGCCGTTGCCAATTTTGTGCGATGGGCGCGCGACCTTAACGACACCGCCGGCAAGGCCGAATTCTATCCGCATGTTGATAAGAGCACGTTGTTTCGGGATGGCTATATTTCTTCACGGTCGGGTCATTCGCGGGGATCGACGATAGATCTGACGCTCGTGCGCGCGGGCGATGGTGAACTCGATATGGGCACGCCGTTCGACTTCTTCAGCCCACTTTCGTGGCCGTCCGCGGCGGGTGTCAGCACCGAGGCGAAAGCCAACCGCGCGTTGCTCGCAGCAGCGATGAAGCGCCGCGGCTTTCGCCCTTATGTAAAGGAATGGTGGCACTTCACGTTGGGAAGCGAGCCATTCCCAAATACTTATTTCGATTTTCCGGTGCAGTGAACTCTGAGGGGAGGGTGGTATCTCAGCTTGTCACAGGCCGAGATAGAACTTCTTGATGAGGTCGTTGTTATTGAGTTCTTCAGCCGACCCGCCTTCGAAGGCGATCTTGCCATGCACGATGACATAACCGCGGTTGGCTATGCGGATCGCCTGCGTAAAGTTTTGTTCCGCCATCAGCACAGTCAATTTGTAGCGTTCTTTCATGCTGGCGATCGCTTCGATCATGCGGCTCACCAGGATGGGGGCGAGCCCGACCGACGGTTCGTCGACTAGCAGGATTTTCGGCGCCAGCATTAGAGCGCGGCCAAGCGCGAGCATCTGCTGTTCGCCGCCGCTCATGCTGCCGGCGAGTTGCCCGCGCCGTTCGGCCAGGCGGGGGAAGGTCTCAAAACATACCTCGAGATTGCGGCCGAGCTCACGTCGTGCCGTGCGGCGGAACGCGCCCAGCAGCAGATTCTCTTCGACAGTGAGCTTCGGAAAGAGCCGACGGCCCTCGGGCACCAACGCGATCCCGAGATCGACGATCTCTTCGGTACTGCGCGTCATGAGGTCGTGATGAATGCCCTCGATATCGGCGATGATCGAACCGGCGCTCGGACGGACCATGCCCATCACGCACTTCATCAGGGTCGATTTGCCGTTACCGTTAGTGCCCAGCAGCACAACCGTCTCGCCGGCGTCGACTTTCATGGAGACGTCTTCGATCACGCGAACCGCGCCGTAAGCGGCGTGGATGCCGGCGATGGAGAGGCTACTGGCCAAGGTAAGCCCTTTCCACTTCCGGATCGCGCATGACTTCCTTCGGATCGCCGTCGGCGATTTTGCGGCCGGAAACCAGCACGACCAGGCGCTGCGAGAAGCTCATGACCGCGCGCATGATGTGCTCGATAAGGATGACGGTGACGCCTTGCTCGTTCAACCGGTTGAGAAGCGTCAGAATCTCTTCGACCTCCGAATGGGTGAGGCCCGCCATCGATTCGTCTGCGATCAATAGCTTGGGCGCGGCCGCCATGGCGCGCGCCAGTTCGAGCTTGCGCATTTCCACCTGTGTCAGTTCGCGCGGCAGCCGCTTCGCCTTGCGCTCGAGTCCGACCTCACGCAGCAGATGGACACATCGCTCGGCGATCTCGGACGTGGAAAGATGCGCGCCGCCGCGTGCGGCCACCGCATACATGAGCGGAATGCGCAGATTATCCGCCAAACTCAGACTTACGAACGGCCGCGGTAGCTGAAATGTACGGGCCAGGCCACGGCGGGTGCGTTCGTGTGCCGTGTCGCCGTCGAGCGGCTCGCCATCGAACCGCACTGTCCCCGCCTCGTTGCGGAGCGTGCCGCAGATACAATTGACGAGCGTGCTCTTGCCGGACCCATTCGGTCCGATCAGGCCCAGCCGCTCACCGGCGGCTACCGACAACGAGATACCTTCGAGCGCAACAAAGCCGCCGAATCGCTTGCCCAAACCGTCAACGTGCAGCATAGCGCTCATGTCGTACTGCCGGGGGAATCGACGCTGACATGACGGCGGCCGACCAAATCGTCGGGCTGGTGCTGCAGATATTTATGTACCAAGCCAATGATGCCGTTGGGCGCAACGATCACAAAGCCAACCAGAACAAACCCCACGATCAACAAATTGACCGCCGACGAGATCGTCACCGTTGCGATTTGCTGGAGCGAACCCAGCAGCACGGCGCCGATCAGCGGACCGACCCAGCTGGTTGTCCCGCCGATCAGCGGCATGGCGATCGAGTTGACGGCATAGTCGAGACCGAACGCGGACGAGGGCTGCAAGAACCCGATGTAATACGGAAGCGGCGCCCCGGCCATTCCCATGAGCCCGCCTGAGATGGTGGTGGCAATCAGCTTGAGCTTCAGCGTCGGCACGCCGCAGGCCTCCGCCGCCAGCTCGTCGTCGCGAATGGTGGCGAAGCCGTATCCAAGTCGCGAGCGTTCGATCATGCGCGCGACAAATATTGCGCCCACCGCGAGCAAGAGCATGATCAGAAACAGGTACCTGATGTAGCTGCCGAACGGTGCGATGGCCTCCGGGCGAATGATGTAAGCGCCGCGCGAGCCGCCGACGTAGCCCCAGTTGACCACCAACGTTTGCAGGACGACCGCCAGGGCTAGTGTCGCGATAGCGAAGAATGCTCCGCGCAGCCTCAGGGTTAAGTAGCCCATGCCGAAGCCGACGAGCCCGGAAACGACACCGCCGACGAGCACCAGGAGAGGAATGGGGAGAGGATGAAAACGGTGGACGGCGACAGCGGAGTAGGCTCCGAGCGCAAAGAATGCCGCCGATCCGAAGTTTACGTAACCGCAGTAGCCGCCAAGAATATTCCAGGCCGTAGCCAGGACGACATATTGCAAAACGACATATCCGGCGAAGAAATAATAGTCGTTGCCGAGCGCGAACGCCGCCGCAAAGACGACGGCGGCGACCAAAAGACAGATGATCAGAAACAGGCCCGCGCGCACCGTCAGCGTCCCAGCAGGCCGGCTGGCCGGACTGCCAGGGTGAGAAGCAGGAACCCGAAGGACACCGCCGGCGCCCAGGACGGGCCGTAGAATGTCGAGGTAACGCTTTCGACGATGCCGATCAGCATGGCGGCAACGAGGGTTCCGGGCAGGCTGCCCATGCCTCCCAATACGCAGATCGCGAACACCCGCCCTATGTATTCGCGTCCGACAGACGGCTCGACCGGTTGGATGACGATGAGGAACGCTCCCGCGATCGACGCTGTCGCGATTGAGATGCCGAAGGCAATTCGCTTGATGCGGATCGGATCGACGGCCATGAGTTTAAGGGCCAGCTGATCTTGCGCTACCGCCATGATTGCCCGACCGACAAAGGTGCGCGCCAGGAAGAGCTGGAGCGCACCGATGAGTAAGAGCGACACCACGCATGGGACCAAAATGCGCAGCGGAATATCAATAGCGCCAAAGTGCCAGGTCGGTCCGATGTAGGCCGCTTCGACGTAACGATAGTCGACGCCGAAATAGAGGACGAGAGAAACTTCGGTGATGAACAGGAGTCCGAAAAAAAAGGCGAGGCCGCGGAGCGATTCCTGCCCGCGTCGTTCGAAGGAAGCGTAATAGATTTGGTAGATGCCGGCGCCAAGCGCGTAGAAGGCCGGTGTGACAATAATGCTGGCGAGGATCGGGTCCAAACCCAGCTGTGCGTTGATGATGTAGGCGATGTAGGAGCCGAGGATGATAAAGGCGGGATGGGCGATATTGACGATATCGAGAATACCAAATGACAGCGATACGCCGGCTGTCACGGCGGCATAAAACGCCCCGATCAATATGCCGGAGATCACGGCATTGATGAGAAGATCGAAAGAAAAAATCATTCCGCAGCCCTGTACGCAGCGAGCACTGACATTCCGGGACGGCCCGGAGAGCCGAGCCCGGTCAGGGCCATGGCGTTTCTTCCCGCGATATCTGGACAATATCGAAATCGCCCCAGTGATGGCAAATAATCTCGCGGAGTAGAAAGGGTGTCCCGCATCCCGAAACGCCACGCTCAGAGGCGTGCCCTGGTGATCGGCGGCTCAATGAGCGGGCTTTTGGCCGCGCTCATGCTTGGACGGAACGGCTGGCGGGTCGACGTTTTCGAACGCGCCGAGGGCGGACTTGCCGGGAGAGGTGCCGGCATCGTCGCGCAGACTGAGATGATCGCGCAGCTCGCAGGGCTCGGATTGGACACCCGCGACATTGGTGTTTCGATCACGGCGCGCAAGATTTTCGACAGGGAAGGTCGCCTTGTGGCGAGCGGCGTCTGTCCGCAGGTGCTGACCGCGTGGGAGCGCGTCTATCATATTTTGCGCGGCGCGTTTTCCGACGCCCATTATCATCCCGGCCGCGCTTTCAAATCTGTTCAGCAGGACGAGTCTGGCGTCGTTGCATATTTCAGCGACGGTGGTTCGGAACGGGC
>DASXDP010000152.1:0-2739 GCA_036490575.1 Xanthobacteraceae bacterium | reverse complement strand
GCGTCCGGCCTCATTGAGGCTTGCGACCATATTGGACCCGATGAAGCCGGCCCCGCCGGTGACCAACAACATCGATGCCGCGATACCGCTCAAAGGTTGCCGACCCACCCTTTGCCTTAGTCCCGCCGCTGGCGCAACAATGGATAAGGGTGACCATGGTGCATCTATGGACTATCCCTCACATAAACCTGAATCTCTGTTCATAAATGCTGGATTCAAACTCAACTGTTACGATTTCGCGAGATCGGCCCGAGCACCGGCAGCCGACTTTGCTGATACCGTACATGTGGATCGGCGATTTCGTCCGATGTCATTCCGTTGTGAAGGTGCTTAAGGACCGGCATCCCGACCGCCCTGTGGACGTTTTGGCGACCACGCTTTGCGCTCCGCTCGCCGACTACATGCCGGGAATCCGGCAAGCGATTGTATGGGATCTTCCGCGGGGCAGGCTGGCGCTCACAGAGCAATCGGCGCTGGCGGGCCGGCTTAAGCGCGAGGACTATGGCAGTGCCCTGGTCATGCCGCGCACCTGGAAATCGGCGCTGGCGCCTTTCCTCGCGGGCATCCCGCGACGCACCGGATTCCTTGGGGAAGCACGCCTGCTCGTGCTCAACGATTTACGCTTCGGCGAGCGAAAGCTTCCACGAATGGTGGACCGCTGCGCCATGCTCGCTCTGCCACCCGGCACAAACCAGCCGGCGTCCTGGCCTTTGCCGGAATTGGCGGTGCCGCCGGCGGCGTCCGCGGCCTGGCGGCAAAGCCGCGGCCTCAACGGCGATGGCCGCCCAATAGTAGCGCTTGCCCCGGGCGCGGTTGGACCGTCGAAACGGTGGCCCGCCAGTGCTTACGCCTCGCTGACGCGGCGTTTATTGGCGAGTGGTGCCTCGGTTTGGGTGCTAGGCGGCCCGGCGGAGAGGGCGCTCGCGGCTGAGATCATCGGCAATTCCGCCGCCCGCGATCTGACCGGCCCCGATTTACGCGACGCCATCCTGGCGCTGGCATCGGCGACAGTGGGCATCTCCAACGATTCGGGCCTGTTGCACGTTGCGGCGGCGTTGGGCGTTCCGACGGTTGGCATCTTCGGCCCGACGAGTCCCTGGCACTGGGCGCCGTTAAACCCGCTCGCCGCGACGGTGGAAACCGCGTCCCCACTTGAATGCAGGCCGTGCCACAAGCCGGTCTGCCGGCTGGGTCACCATAATTGCATGCGCGAGATCGGGGTCGAGCAGGTTTTTGCCGCGGCAGTGAGCGCAGTTGCCGGCGCCGCTTCGGACCGGCCGCAGATCTCCGTGTAACAACTTGTTTATCTTGCCCGCATACGCGCTGTTTAACTAATCAGGGTATTGCCGCCGAGAGGATATTCCGGGTGCGCAAATGACGATCTTGGTTACCGGCGGCGCCGGCTACATCGGCAGTCATATGGTTTTGGAGCTTGTCGACGCCGGCGAGCAGGTCGTCGTTCTCGACAATCTGTCAACCGGATTTCGCTGGGCGCTCCCCGAACAGGCTTCGCTTGTGGTCGGCGATACCGGGGATCAGTCGGTGGTGTCCCGCCTGATACGTCAGCACCGCATCGAGGCGATCATTCACTTCGCCGCTTCTGTCGTCGTTCCCGACTCGGTTCGCGATCCTCTCGGTTATTATCTCAACAACACGGCGAACTCGCGCGCGCTGATCGAATGCGCAATCAGCAACGGCGTTAAGCACTTCATCTTTTCCTCGACCGCCGCGGTCTACGGCAATCCGGCGGAAAGCCCGGTCACCGAAGACGCACCGATGCAACCGATTTCGCCTTATGGCTGGTCGAAATTGATGACGGAAATAATGTTGCGCGACGCCGCGAAGGCGCACGGGCTCAATCACGTGATATTGCGTTACTTCAATGTCGCCGGCGCCGACCCGCTTTGCCGCACCGGGCAGTCGAGCGTTGGCGCCACCCATCTGATAAAGGTCGCCGTCGAAACGGCACTCGGGCTGCGGCCAAAACTCGAAGTGTTCGGCCTTGATTATCCGACGCCGGACGGCTCTTGCATCCGCGATTACATCCATGTCAGCGACCTGACGAGAGCCCATAGCGACGCGCTTCGTCAGCTTCGCGGGGGCGCGGCGTCACGAACGCTGAATTGCGGATATGGCCACGGCTTTTCCGTGCTCGAAGTGATCGAAACCGTTAAACGCGTGGCCGGTGTGGATTTTAAAGTAGAGAACGGGCCGCGCCGCGAAGGCGATCCGGCGCGCATCATCGCCAATTCGAACGAAGCGCGAAGCGTGCTCGGCTGGGAACCGCGCTACGACGATCTTGCGACCATCATCACCCACGCGCTGGCCTGGGAGAGGGAACTCATCCAACGCCGAGCCTCACGTTCCGGGCAGACGCGCAAAGCGGGTTCTGCCGCGCAGCAGTCTTAACGCCGTCGAATTCGCTTGTAAAAACCGTCCCTGACGGGCATGGAACGCGAGCCGGGGCGAGTTCGATTTCCTGCTGGGACGTCAAAGTCATATGAAAACCGCTGCGGACGCATCTGCGGAATCCTATTCCGCCTTCGCTTTGGTGCGCCGTTTGCTTTTGGACGAAGCGCTGGGGCACTGGCGACGGTACGCTATGGCGTTGGCGCTGATGGGCGTCGCGGCCGGTGCAACCGCGCTCGGCGCCTACCTTATCGGCACGCTGACCAACGAGGCGTATGTCACCCGGAACTTTCAGGGCATCGTCGTCATTGGCGTGCTCGCCATGGCGGT
>DASXDP010000151.1:0-1899 GCA_036490575.1 Xanthobacteraceae bacterium | reverse complement strand
GGCGTTGATCGTCGCCGGGATTTGGCAGCTCGCGAGCGAGCGGCCAGCCATGGCGGCGACGCGGCCGAGTGCGCGCATTGAGGCAGCGTTCAGCGCTGTATCCCTCAACACCACGACGATCCTCGCCAAGTTCAATCCTCCTCCTGCCCAAGCCAGCGCTGCCAAACCCAATCCTGCCACTTACAGTCTTGCGTCGGTGCCGCAGCCCCGCGCCGAAGACGAGCCGCGTAACACCATCGCGCCGAATCTGCTGGTCGCCGCAGCCTTCAAGGCGGCATGGCCCGACGCGCTGTCGACGTCCGCCGATCAGGCGGAACTCTCACACGGCCGCGTGCTGGCCTATGCGGATGCCACCGGTTCGATCCCGCCGATCCGGGACGACGCGCCAGCGCTGCCAAACATTCACACCAATCGCGCGCCGGCGCCGACCGGCCAGCCGGCGCCAACCGGCTCGACGGCCTGGGCCAATCAGGAACTGCCTTACCTGAAATATTACGTCTATTCCGAACTACCGCCGCCGAAGAAACCGCCGGCGATTGCGCTTTCAGCGCTGAGCGACGTTCCGCTCGGCACGCCGGTTGAAGAAATCGCGCGCGCGGCCGATTCGTTCGGACTCGACGAGAATTTCCTCAAAGCGGTCGCCAAGATCGAATCCGATTTCAACCCCAAGAACCGCACCGGCTCCTATATCGGCCTGTTCCAGCTGAGCAAAGGCGAGTTCAAGCATTTCGGCGCAGGGTCGGGCGAGATTACCAATCCGCGCGACAACGCTATTGCGGCCGCCTACAAATTCGTCATCGAAGCTGAGATGTTCGAATACGTGACGCACAAGCGGCCCGCCATCGCCGATCTTTATTTGATCCATCAGCAAGGCTGGCAGGGCGCCGCCGAACACGTCAGCCATCCGGATTGGGTCGCCTGGAGATCGATGTGCGCCACCGACGAAGGCAGGCAGAAGGGCGAACACTGGTGCAAGAAGGCCATCTGGGGCAACACGCTGCCGGCGGTTAAAAAAGAATGGAAGAGCGTCGAGCGGCTGACCTCGGCGGGGTTCATCGACATGTGGCGCAGCCGCATCAACACGCTCTACGCCCGCTACGCGGATGCGGGCACGCAACAGGCGCAAGCTAAGCAGTGATGACGTGGGCCGGATGAGCCAACGGGAACCCGGTTTCTGGCCGACCTGATGACAGGCTCCGCAACCTCCGGGATTGGCTCGTCTTCCAACCGGACTTGAGCGTGACCCTATCCATCGCGTCATGGCCGGACTTGCTCCGGCCATCCACGTCTTTGTTGTTCATCGGTTTTTGAGACGTGGATGCCCCGCGCTAACCGGCGGGGAAAAAGCAGATTCACTCCGGCTTTAGCCCCGCTTTTGCAATTACCGCGCGCCAGCGTTCGATGTCGCTGGCGATGCGGGCGTGCAGCGCCTCGGGTGTGCCTGGTTCGGCGTCCACACCTTGCGACAGCAGGGCCGCTCTTACCTTCGGCTCGGCCAGCAATTCGGTAAGAGCGCGATCGAGCCGCGCGACGACCGTCGGCGGCACGGCCGCTGGAGTCTCGATCGCCATCCAGAGCACGGCCTCGTAACCGGGGAGCCCGCTTTCGGCGATGGTCGGCAGGTCCGGCAGCACCGCGTTGCGCTTCGCGCCGGTTGTCGCGAGCGCGCGCATTTGGCCGCTGCGGATGAGCGGCAGCGTCGGCGGAATGGTGGCGAACTGCATGTCGACCCGACCGGCCATCAGATCGGTGACCGATTGCGACGTGCTCTTGTACGGGACGTGCACGATGTTGACGCCCACCGTATTGGCGTAAAGCACGGCCGCCAGATGGGCGAGACTGCCGGGACCGGCGGAGCCGTAGGTCAGCTTGCCGGGCCGCGCCTTGGCGAGCGCGGTG
>DASXDP010000150.1:0-1555 GCA_036490575.1 Xanthobacteraceae bacterium | reverse complement strand
GTCGAAGATCGTTACCGATCAGGTCTACGTGACCTCGGCGGGCTTTTTCTCCAATCCGCCATTCCTCGCGGCGCTGCAGACCTTCGGCATCGATCGCATGATGTTTTCGGTCGATTATCCGTACGCCAGCAACGCCGCCGGACGTGCGTTTCTCGACAATGTACCGCTGTCGCCCGCCGATCTCGAAAAATTCGCGCACGGCAACGCCGACCGGCTGCTCAAACTGAAAACGTACTAAACGGCCCGAATCCACGGCGCCGGAAGTGCCGAAGACCTCTTTCCCTCTCTGCTGGAAGTGAACCGACCTTTAAGGGATCACCCTGACAAGGCGGCGTCCATTGACGATGCACGAGAAGATGTGCAGCGGAAAGATCAGGAACAAAAAAACGTACAGAAGGATCGCGTCGTTTTGAAAATAGTTCCTGAGCCCGACCATGAGAAGTATGCCGCATACAAACGACCCGAGAACCATCGAAATCAGGGTCCAGATCGCTGTGTCCTTGGTCAGCGCAGATGACATGGCAAACCCCTATAGGCCTTTGTCGGAAACCGGAGCCACATGGTTCACGCAAGACCGGCGATGCATCGGACCAATTGTGCAATAATTTCGTCGTAAACATTTTCCTCAAGAAGCGCCGGACTCGACTTCGCCATCTCCGTCATCGGCGTGCTCATCTTTGCCGGGCTCACGGCATGGGATACGCAACGGATCAAAGAAATGTACAGCGCGACGGATGACGCCGGCGTCGCTAGCCGCAAGGCAGTGATGGGAGCCTTGTCGCTCTATCTCGACTTCATCTATCTGTTTCAGTTCCTGCTGCGCTTTATGGGCGGCGACCGCCGCTGAAGCCTCCTCAAGGCACCGGATTGGCCCGCGCGATTGCGGCGCGCACGCGATGCGCGGCGAGCGGTGTCTCAAACACCGCGGCACCGAGCGGGCGCAGCGCATCGTTGACCGCATTGACGATCGCGGCCGGCGGTCCGATTGCACCGTTCTCGCCGATGCCCTTCATGCCGAACGCCGAGAACGGCGACGGCGTCTCGATGAAATCGAGCTTGACGGTCGGCATCGACGTCGCGCTCGGCGCGGTGTAATCGGCAAGCGTCGTCGCGGTCGGCTGGCCCGAGGCGTCGTAGTTTGATTCCTCGTACAGCGCGTTGCCGAGGCCGTTGGAAAATCCGCCGACGACCTGGCCTTCAACCAGCATGGGATTCACGCGTGTGCCGCAATCGGACACGATCGCATAATCCAGCAGTTCGATCGCGCCCGTGTCCGGATCGACGGCAACCACCGCGGCATGCGCCGAATAGGAGAACACGCCGGGGTCGTGCGGCTTATGCCCGGCGGTCACGGTGAGACCGCCCGCATCGGCATCGGCCGGCAGCTCTTCCGGATGATGATACCAGGCGCGGCCGATTTCGGAGAATTCGACGCTGCCTTGCGGGCCGTGCACGCGGCCGTTCCGGATCTGCACGTCGGCCTCCTTGCATTGCAGCAGATGCGCACCGATTTTTTTGATCGGCGTCATCAGCGCGCGGCAGGCTTCGGCGACAG
>DASXDP010000149.1:0-6745 GCA_036490575.1 Xanthobacteraceae bacterium | reverse complement strand
ACAGGCTTTGTGGGATTTCGGCGCTGTGATGCTGAGCGGCTGAAATTCCGGGCGGCGATATTGGGTGGGGCATCCGCTTCGGAGGGCTGACGGCATGCGCTGGGTTTATCTGATAATTGTCGTTCTGTTCGTCGCCGCGATTCTCATCTTTGCGTTCCAGAATCTGGACGTCGTTACGATGTTTTTTCTCGGCTTCGGCATCCGCGCGCCGCTCGCGATCCTGGCGGTCATCTTTTACGTCCTCGGTGCCTTTACTGGCGGCAGCCTGTTCGCGCTGCTGCGCCATTCAGTGAAGGGATCCAGAGCAGCAGCCGGGCCATAGTCAGATCGTGTGATGACTGGCGAACGCGGCGAACAGCCGGTACTGATCGATCTGGCGCTGCAAGGCGGCGGCTCGCACGGCGCCTTCACCTGGGGCGTGCTGGATCGCCTGCTTGAAGAGCCGCGCTTTCACATTGCCGCCATTTCTGGAACCTCGGCGGGTGCCATGAACGCCGCCGTACTGGCGAACGGCTGGATCGAAGCGGGCGCCGACGGCGCACGGGCCGCGCTGGAAAAATATTGGCGTGCGGTGTCGCGCGCCGCCGCCTTCAGCCCGCTGCAGCGTTCGCCGCTCGACCGGCTGATGGGCCGGTGGTCGCTCGATACGTCGCCGGCCTATGTGGCCATGGATCTGATGACGCGCCTGTTGTCGCCCTACGATCTCAATCCGCTAGCGCTTGATCCGCTGCGCAATATCCTTACCGACAATATCGACTTTGAGCGGCTTGCCGGTTCGCCCATCAAGCTCTTCGTCACCGCAACGCGGGTGCGGACCGGGCGCGGACGCATCTTTCGCAATGGCGAGATCACCGCCGATGTGCTGCTCGCTTCGGCGTGCTTGCCGACCATGTTCCGCGCGGTGGAGATCGGCGGCGAGGCTTATTGGGATGGCGGCTATGCCGGCAACCCGACCATCACGCCGCTGGTTCGCGAGAGCGATGCGCACGACACGATCATTGTTCAGATCAATCCGGTCGAGCGGCTGGAAACTCCGCGATCGGCTGCGGAAATCCTCAATCGGCTTAACGAGATTTCGTTCAATTCGCCGCTGGCCAAGGAATTGCGCATGATCGCGCTGCTGCACCAGGTGGCCGATCCAGGCCACGGCGAAGGCGAGCGTTGGGCAAAGATGCGCACCCACCGGATCAAGTCGGACATGCTGGCAGAATTTGGCGCTTCCTCGAAGCTTAATGCCGAATGGGCGTTCGTCGGTACACTGCGCGATGAGGGCCGCCGCGCTGCGAGTGAATTTCTCCAGGCCCACGGGAACGACGTCGGCAAGCGTTCGACTGCGGATTTTGAGACGCTTCTGGACGAGTGCTGAGCGCAAGCGGAGAGCCAATGGGCCTCTTCGGAATTCTCATTGGGCTCGCGCTTCTTGTCGGGCTCGCCTTTCGCGGCTGGAGCGTCTTGTTGCTCGCGCCCGCGGCGGCGCTCGTCGCAGCCCTGCTCGGCGGGCAGCCGCTCCTCGCCAATTGGACGCAAATCTTCATGGGCAGCGCGGCGCGCTTTCTTGCCCAATTCTTTCCGCTGTTTCTGCTCGGCGCCGTGTTCGGCAAGCTGATGGAGGATTCCGGCGCGGTAACCACGGTCGCAGCCTGGATGAGCAAAACGCTGGGCCAGCGTCGCGTCATTCTCGCCGTGGTGCTCGCCGGCGCATTCGTGACTTATGGCGGGGTCAGCCTGTTCGTCGCATTCTTTGTCATCGCGCCGATGGCGCAAAATCTTTTCCGCGCCGCCGCCATACCGCGCCGGCTCATGCCGGCGGCGATCGTTCTTGGCACCTCGACATTCACCATGTCGGCGCTGCCCGGCACGCCCTCGATTCAGAATGCGATCCCGATGCCATTCTTCGGCACCACGCTCTTCGCCGCGCCGGGGCTCGGCATCATAGCCGCCGTGATCATGATGGCTTTCGGCTTGTGGTGGCTCAATCGCGCGGAAAACGCGGCGCGCCGCGCCGGCGAAGGCTTTGGCGACGAGGCCGTCGTTACGGCCGAAGAGGCGGCGCGCGATGAGAAGGTGCGCGAGCGCGCCACCGCGGCGCGCGAATTCGATCCGGTCGAGATCGGCCGCGGTTGCGCCGGCGAGACCGCGCCGTCCATTTTCGCCGCCGCGCTGCCGCTGGGCGTCGTCGTTTTAGTCAATCTCATCATGTCGCTCGCCGTTTTGCCGCGGCTCGATGTTTCGTTCCTCGCCGAGGAGCGATTCGGCGCGACTTCCTTGTCCGCGGTCGCCGGCGTTTGGTCGGTCGTGGTCGCGCTCGCGGCCGCGATCGCGACGGTCATTGTTTGTAACTGGACGCGGCTGCCGGCGCTGCGCCAAAGCATGGATGCTGGCGCCAATGCCTCGGTGCTGCCGGCGCTGAGCGTCGCAAGCCTGGTCGGCTTCGGCGTGGTCGTTGCCGATTTACCCGCTTTTGCGATTGTGCGCGACTGGGTTCTGGCGATCGAAGGCGGACCCCTGGTCTCGCTCACGGTTGCGACCAATGTGCTCGCCGCACTCACCGGCTCGGCCTCCGGCGGGCTGACCATCGCGCTCGACACGCTTGGGCAAACCTACATGACCATTGCATCACAGGCCGGCATCGCGCCGGCGCTGCTGCACCGCGTGGCGGTGATCGCGTCGGGGACGCTCGATATCCTGCCGCATAACGGCGCAGTGGTGACGCTCTTGGCGATTTGCGGCGCGCGCCACCGCGACAGCTACTTCGACATCGTCATGGTCGGGATTGTCGGAGTCGTTCTGGCTTTGACCGCCGTCATTTTACTGGGAACGATGTTCGGCTCGTTCTAAGCGGCCGCGGACGGCGAGCGGCGCCCAGACCCGCAAACTGACGCGGCCTATTCCGCCGCATGCCCCAACATGGTTTGATCGGTCAGTAATCTATTGGCGATGACCTGGCCATGGTCTGAATTGGCGCGATCGACGCCCTCGACCGTGATGGCGAACATGCCGCTTTCGGTTTTTCGTATCCAGCCTTTTTCCTTCAGATACCAGAGATGAAACTGCAAATGCTCGGCAGGACAACCCAGCAAGCGTTCAAGTGCCATATCGCCGATGCCCGGATTGGCGATGTTTTGTCGGCGTCTGACATAAAAGATCGACAGCAGCTTGTTCTGAAGATCGACATCCTGTTCGAAGCCCTTATTGTCGCTGGCCTCCTTGAGTAATTTCCAGCGCAAGCCCGATTGAGCTTTGTGTTTAACATCGTACTGTGCGCGCTTGCCCGGATCGTTGAGCGCATCATAAGCCGTCATGATCGCGTCGAAGCGCGGACGGTCGCCGGTATCCTGATTATCGGGATGGTAACGCTGGGCGAAATAGCGAAACATCCGCTCTATCGTACCCGAGTTGGCGTTCGGGCTGATTTCCAGGAGTTCGTAGTAGTCGACGAAGTTAGAGGCTTCCATCGTATGCCGCCATCTGGCCTATCACGGTAGTCTGCGGCATTGTTTTACGCGCCGGTTTCTTAAGGCTTTCTTGTCATTTTGAAGCCTCGACCCGCGGTTTGTGCCGAGGAAGCGGCCCGGTATCGGGTTCCACCTTCACCGCATTGCCGCGCGCGGACGAGGGTAATCGAATAAAGCTGTTGCGTTGCACTGCATCAACGACGCATCGGCCTAAAGCAGACGCACAATCGTCGTTCGACGCCGGCTAATGACCGTTAACAGAGTAGTAGCGGCACTTTGTTGAACTTGGGAGCGGCGATCGGTGCGGCTACCATCCAAACCGAACCGTCAGAGCATCCGCTCGCAGAGGCGCGGTCACGATGATGTTTATTCCCCTAGATCCGAAGCGATTAGCGGTTCCGTATCATCCATTTTTACCTCGGTTCAGAAATCCGAAGCTTGAACGGCAGTATCGCAAGTCCCGCTCCGAGTACCGGCTGAACGCACTTAGAATTAGCTGTTTTGCCGGTACTGCAATCTGGGTCTTGTTTACTTCGCTGGACCTGTTGACCATCCACGATCCCTCGGCTCCGCTGTTTTACGTCCGCATCATCGGGATAATTTCTTTAATCCCGATCATTGTGGCGAGCTTCACCTTGAACCTCGGGCGGTGGCTTGAGCCGATTGGCGTCACCGCGTTAGCAATTCAAATCCCCCTTCTTCTCTGCGTTTTGGCGTTTATGTCGCCCGTCTCGTTGCCGTACTACAAGCCGACAGAAATCTGGACGCTGATAGGAGTAGCGTCGTTTGTCTTATGCGGCGTTTCATTCGCAGAGGGATCGATTCTGGCTCTTGCTACGATCATCGCGTTCTTTGTCTCGGTACTCGTCTTGTGGCCCGAAGCGCCGTTGGTCCTTGGATTTCATTTCGCATGGCTGGTGGCGACAATTTTCTTTGTCGCCGTAGGTTCTTTTGTGCTGGACCGCACCCAGCACGTAAACTGGCTGCAGGATGAGGAGCTTTCTCAAGCCAAAACTCACATCCAAACGTTGTTGCACAACGTCCTTCCACCTTCCATCGCGACGCGCAAACTCGCAGGCGAGTCGCCGATCGCGGATCAGTTTACCGAGGCCAGCATTCTCTTTGCTGATGTGGTTGGATTCACCTCTCTGTCCGCTCGCCTGCCATCATCGGCGATAGTCAAGATGCTTGGCGACTTGTTCGGCCGCTTTGATCGCATAATCGCGCGCCAGGGTCTGGAAAAAATCAAGACCATTGGCGATTGCTACATGGTGGCCGCCGGTATTCCGCAGCCCGTTCAAGGACACCTGAAAAAATTGGCTCAGGCGGCAGTCGAGATGCTTGAGGAGATAAAAGCGGTCCGCGCCCCCGACGGCACTCCGATTGCCATCCGGATCGGAATACACACGGGACCCGTCACGGCGGGAGTGATCGGCGAGGCCAAGTTTATTTTCGACGTGTGGGGAGATACGGTGAATACTGCGAGCCGCATGGAGAGCCATGGAACAAGCGGGCGCATTCAGGTGACTGAGACGGTTCGCACGACTTTGGCAGACGAGTACGATTTTGACGGACCGAGAAATATCGACGTTAAGGGCAAGGGCCCGACTCGTGTCTGGTTCTTGCAATCGCGCGGTGGATCGGTCGCAGCCGCGTAGATGCGGGTAAAGTAACGTATATGTAGTTGTCGAGGGCGCGTTCGTTTAAGACGCCGGAGAAATTGCTCTGTCGCGCTTCTAAAACTCAATGACGGTGCGGATCGAGCGCCCGGCACGCAAGTCTTCAAAGCCGCGATTGATGTCCTCAAGAGCGATGCGGCCGGTGATCAGCTCGTCGAGCTTCAAACGGCCATCGAGATAGGCGTCCACCAGCATCGGAAAGTCGCGCTGCGGTCGTGCGCCGCCATAGCTCGATCGCCGAAAGTGTTTCTCGCCCATCAGCGATCCCCAACGGAAGCTGACGTCGTTTTTGACATCGATCTTGCCGAGCCAGATCACTTGCCCGCCGGGGCGCACCGCCTCGGCGCTCTGGCGAAACGTGATTGCGCTGCCCGCCGCTTCCAGCACCACGTCGGCGCCGCGGCCACCGGTCAGGGACCGCACAGCTTCGGCTGCTTCTTCCCGCCTGGCGCTGACCGTATGCTGCGCGCCGAGCTTGCGCGCCAGCGCAAGCTTCTGATCGTCCAGATCAACCGCGATCACCGTGCCCGCGCCGGCCACTACCGCGCCTTGCAGGGCGGCGAGACCGACCGCGCCGCATCCCAGCACCAGGACCGTGTCGCCGTCGGCGATATCGGCGATGTTAAGCGCGGCGCCGGCGCCGGTCATCACCCCGCAGCCAATCAGACAGGCGCAGTCGAACGGAATGTCTCTGGAAACGACGACCGCTTGTTGCGCCGGCACGACGCAAACTTCGGCAAAGGCGCCGAGAAACATCAAATGCGTGAGTGCGGCGCCGCTTTCGAGCCGCGCTTTGGAATGTCCATCGAAATGCAGGCCTTTCGGCCCCTCGCTCAAATAGGTGTCGCAGAGAATCGGTTGGCCGCGGTCGCACTGAAAGCAATGGCCGCAACACGGATTCCACGACAGGATCACATGGTCGCCCACTTTATGCGTATCGACATCGGCGCCGACCTGTTCGACCACGCCGGCCGCCTCGTGGCCCAAAATCATCGGCAGCGGATAACGCAGCGAGCCATCAATGACCTCGAGATCGGTGTGGCAAAGCCCGGCCGCGCGTATCCTCACCACTACGTCTTTGGGAGAGGGCTCGCTGGCGGACACATGCTCGATTAGGAGCGGCGTGCCGGCCTTGTGGAGCACCGCGGCGCGGTGTCGGGAGCTCATGGAGCCCGCTACGACTTCCCATACACCGGCACGATTCCGCCGCGGGTAACGCGATTATTCGGTGAGGCGAGAAACAGGATCGTTGCCGCAACCTCTTCGACCTTGGGCCATAAGGCAAAGTCGGCCTTCGGCATGGCGCTGCGGTTGGCCGGCGTGTCCATGGTCGACGGCGCGACAGCGTTGACGAGAATGCCGTCCTTGACGACTTCCTCGGCCAACGCCGCGGTCAGTGCCGCGACGGCGGCTTTGCTCGCGGCATAGGCGACCATGCCGGCGCCGGTTCGCCATTCCAGCGCCGGGCGAGCGGCGACGTTGACAATGCGGCCGCCGTTTCCACCGAAGGTTTGCACGGCAGCGCGGCAGCACAACAGGCAGCTCAGAAAATTCATGTGGACTTGCTGATGCAGCGTATCGACGCTGGCGTCGCGCAAGCGGCCGGCGGCA
>DASXDP010000148.1:0-4537 GCA_036490575.1 Xanthobacteraceae bacterium | reverse complement strand
CACAGTTGCGGGTCCCCGCCGCCTCAATCATTAAAGCGACGGGGACCGTTGGCAACCGTCGCCCCCGCTGACGGCTCTCCAAAGGGGATGGCTTCATTCGCATTCGTGAAGCTATCCCCTTAGCTTTATGGCCGGGGCAGCGTCGCGCGGCCCCCCCAATCCTTCAATTCAAAATGTCTGCTGCACGAGCCGGCGTCAAATATCAAGCCGCACGCAAATCTTTCCCGCTGGCGAGGCGACGCGTTTAGTCCGCAACGCCTCCATAGCGGGGCGCGCATCTATCCAAGGATTTGCGCGATCTCCTCGATGCCCGGCTGGAAAGCCGGAAAACGGAAGATCAGGTTCAAACTCACCAGCAACCCGATGAGGCAAAGTGACGTGAGTATGATGAGGGTGCGGTCACTCATCACCGCCCGAAGCCAACCGGCGGCGGAAGGCGCGCCAGCGTGGTCGGCGGAATAAACGGAGCGCGGCGCATTGCGTGTTATCCGCAAGCTCGTCATGTGCAGCTCCCTTCCATTTCCACTCAGCCAAGCCACGATAGTCCTCACCTCGCCAATATCTGTGACCCCGGTCACACAACAACGGCCGCGGGGCAGATGCGCCTTAAGTTTTTAGCTGGAGAACCCGCGCGACCGGATGAGCTTGCCGGCGAACACCGGCGCCAAAACACCGAGTTCACGCCGGAGCAAAATCTCGAAGCGCGGCGAGGAGCAGATCCACTTGCTGTTCGATCGCCGCGAACGCGACCTCGGGCTGGATGTATTCGACATCCTCCACCTGCCAGAACTGGACCCGCGGTTCCCATTCGGGAAAACGCGTGCGCACGAGCGGGCGATGCTCGTGCTCGTTGAGCGCAATGATACGGTGCGCTGTCTGCAGGTCACTCGGCGCGCAGGCAAGCGGCATGCGCCCGCCTCCCCTGGCCGAACAGCCGCGCGCCTCGAGCCCCCGCAGCGCGAACGGCGACAACGGCCCGACGTTATGCGCGCCGCGTTCGATGGCGAGCGCCCGCGACTGCGCCAGCCAATCCATGCCGGCCGTGGACGCCTTGTGATTGAACAGTTCTTCGGCAAACCGGCTGCGGTAATAGTTGCCGGTGCAGAGAAAGAGCACGGTCTGATTCATCAGGTTGCTCTTAGCACCGCTTAGCGACGAAAATCTGACCGAGAAAAGCACACGTCATAGCCCGGCACACACGCACCGGCTGGCGGTCTAGTTGGCTGCCCTTGCCGAGCCGTTTGTTAAGCCCGCCAGGGCCGCTGCGCGCAGCCTGCCTAAATCGCGCTCCCCTCTTCGGGCCGCGGCGATAATCCGCCGAGCCATGACCTCCTGCACAACAGGCGGCTGACCGGTATCGTGCAGCGCCTGGCACGCCGCATCGAATGCTTGGCCCATCAACGTTGTTGCAGCGTCATCGAAGACGCCGCGCGGTAGAAACGGAAGGATCGACGCCATGAGCGCACCCTCTCGCGCGCCCCAAACCAAATCTCGTATTTTTTTCTATGGCCGCCGAAGCCAAACTGCGGCCGATTGCTTCAGTCGACGCGCTTGGACGATTTACGTCGGCAAAGGTACAATTTGATGACCTCCGCCCGCTATCTGCGCATGGAGAGATTTTACCCCCATTTTCTCCTCACTTGAAGCTGGTCGAGACGTCAATGATCGGCTGCGCCTGGTCCATCTCGATCAGGCGGATCTTGCCTTGCGCCGCGGCAAGCGCCTTTTCCAGATCGACGGCACGGATCGACTGGTTGTTAAAGGTCTTGAAGTACCAGCGCCGGTTTTTCAGGTCGGACGCGCTGGTCCAGATGGTCACTTCGGCGGTCACCGCGCCGTCTTGCGTGTCGCGTACCGCGCCGTAGGGAATGTCGAAGTTATTGAGGATGTGGAACGCCTGCAGCACGGCTTGCGGCGCTGTATCCGACTTCAGCGCCGATTGCGAGAAAGCCACGGCGCGCACGAACCGCGATGGCGGCGTGAAATCGCCGGGCAGACCGCGCAGGCCGGAGCCCTGACCGAATTGCGCAAGCTTGATGCCGCCAAGATCGATCGGCGGCACGTTGTCGACGGTGAGATTGACGTAGTTGCGCAGATTGGTCATGTGCCAGTCGAACGTCGGCGCGTTAGTGACGACGCCGAGCGGGTTGTCGTAAATCTTCAGCGTCTTGCCGATCGGCTCGATCACAACTGCCGCGCCGCTCGCGTCGTGCACCACAAAATGCACCGGCGCCGGCGCCTCGATCGCCTCCAGCACCGTCGGCACCAGGACGACGTTGTTGAAATTCGCTTTGACTTCTTCGACGCTTGAGAAGTTGCCCAGCAGCCAATTGGCGTATTCATGCGGCGCCATCGCCCGCGCAGTGTTGTCTTTGGTCAAGTCGGCGTAGCTGGCATAACCGGGGAAATAGAACAGCCCGACATAGAGGCCGCGCTCGTTGATGCCGTCGACGATCGCGGTCAAACCCTCCGCGTTGGCGCCGAGGAAGCCGTATTTGCTCTTGTAGCTGATGCCCTTGCCGCCGTCGGGCAACGTGCCGGTCAGCGTCGTGCCCGCCGGAACCACCAGCACCTCGGAATGCAGATCGAGACCGAATTCCAGCGTTCGCGCCGCCACAACGCCGCCGTCCTTGGCGACCAGGCGGATGCCGGTGCAAGCCTGCGCCACCGGCGCCCAGCACAAGGCCGCGGAAACAGTGCCGACGAGCAGCGCGCGTAACATGGAGTTCTCCCCGATGAGCGAGAACAGCCCTTCTAGTCGAGTGGACTTAGCAAACGGTGTCGGACATCGGGCGATCCGTCTGGAATTGATTCATCACCGCTTAAATGAAGTCGGCATTTCGGCGAACTCGCTTCCCTGTTAGATTCCATCGGCGCTGCGATAGATCTATCGGTGCTGGGATTCCCCGACCCACGCGAAATCACTCTCGCCGCGTCACTTTTTCCTTGACACGTCGTCCCTCTTTCGGTTACGGTGCGAAACCTCGCTTTTTGTGCAGGGCGCCGTTCCGGACGGCATGCCGTAACAGCGAAGGCGAGGTGCGGTGCCCGCGCGCGGAATTGCCAATCCGCACCCGGGCGGCTCTGGGTCCCCGGTCGACCGGCAAAAGGACCGGTCCGCACGGAGCGTGCTTAACCGCGGCAAGCTTTTTGGTGAAACAGGCAAAACTCCTGTCAGCCGCCGCCGCGGGAAACCCGGTTCTGGGGCTGAGCCATCGGGGTAGAAGCCGGTGGCGAGTGCCGCGAGCGTGAGCGCCGAAAGGCGGCGTGCCGCACGGCACGCAGCCGCGCACAGATGAGTTACGCAGACTCCTCTGCGACGCGGACATTGGTAGGACATGCGCCTTTCGGCGCTCCGCTTCCCTGTTGTTTGATGCAGCCCGGATTGTGTGAAACGAAATCCGGGACAGCACTGCGATTCATTCCCCGGATTTCGCTACGCTCAATCCGGGCTACGCGCGCAAGGCTCGGATGCGTCGCATCGCGAGAACGGATTTCTATTCACCCCTCCCCAATGGGGCGAGGGAAGAAAGAAGCGCGATGCCGAACAGACTTTCGCATTGTCATGGGCGCGCTAAGACGCGAAGGCGATTTTGCTTTCCTGCCCCGCGAAGCGGGGAAGGGGGACCATCCGAAGTGAGCAACGCGAGCGCAGGATGGTGGAAGGGACGTCAACGCTCAGGCGCGCTCGTGCTTCGACGCCCCCTCCACCATGCTTCGCACGGTCCCCCTCCCCCGTTTCACGGGGGCGGATGAAAGAGCGCCGCCCGCGAGTACCGCAGCTTACCCCGGCGGGGGCAGGAACATGATTTCGTACTTGGCCGCCAGCGCCACCACGTCGGGCGGGTTTTGCTCTTTCATGCTGTGGATCGCCCAGAACAAATCGTAAAGCTTGCGCGTCGGGGTCACCCAGAAGAAGCACTTGATGACTTGATCGGATTTGTTGAACAGCCCGTGCGGAACGTTCATCGGCAGCCGGATGACATCGCCAGCGGTGGCGACGTAATCGTGCCCCTCGAGCACGAGGTCCATGCGGCCCTCGAGCATGTAGATGAATTCGTCCTGCGTCGGGTGAATGTGCGGCGGCACGAACGTGCCGGGCGGAAAGGTGGCGTGCCAGGCAAACGAGTGTTCGCTGAGCTGTTTCGGCACGTAGGTCTGGCCGAGAATATTCCAGGATATGCCGTCGATACCCGTGCCGGCCTTGGTGACGCCTCCGGTCATTGCAGTCATCTCAAAAACCCCCGCTCAAAAGCGCTCGCATTAACTCGCCGCCGCCATTCAAGCACGCATGCGCATCAGCGCCAATATTGCCGCGCCGCGTTTACCCGACAGCGTAAATTCCCCTTGTGCGACACTATTATCCCGGCTGGCGTCCTTCCCAAGGCGGCTCGTTTAAACTTAAACTATCGTCTGAAACTGGTTGATCCAGCGGGTTTGGTCAGGGAGCACGGGTTATGAGAAAGCTGAAGCTGGCTGTCGCTATTGCGGCGCTGGGATGTTGCTGGGCCGCAAGCGCCCGGGCCGAGGACAACCT
>DASXDP010000147.1:0-3000 GCA_036490575.1 Xanthobacteraceae bacterium | reverse complement strand
GCTTCTTCGATGGCGTCGCCAATGGCGCGCCGCCATTCTTCGACGTCAAGCGGCTCCACATACCGCGCATAATCGCCTGCGACTTCCTCGAAGACCGGAATTTTGCTCAGCGCAATGCGCGCTCCGCAAGCCATCGCCTCGACAACCGGCATGCCGAAGCCCTCGTAGACGGACGCCATGACAAACAGCGTGCAATTGCGATAGAGCGCCGCCAATTCCCGGTCCGGAACATAGCCGACCATCCGGATTTGCCCGCCGTCTCGCACCTTTGTCGCCGACGAGGAGAGTGAAAGCTCGCCCCACCCCGGCGGTCCGCACCAGATGAGCGGAACGCGTGCCCGAATATTTTCCGGCAAGCCCACATACGCCTCGGCCACCGATTTGAAATTCTTCCGCGGCTCGCGCGTGCCGACCGCGAGAATGTAGCGGGCCGCTACAAGATTGTGTTTAGCGAGCCAACTTTCGTCGCCGTCCCGGGCAACACGGAATTCGGTGCCAGCCGCGGCGTAGGTGACGTGGACCCGATCGGCGGCGATACCAAGCACAGCTGTGATTTCACGCTTGCTGAAGAGCGAATTTGTCTGCAGCAGCGGTGCCTCGGCGACGAGCGCGAGCTGCTTCTCCAGCCATTCGACCCGATCTTTCGGATGCATCAGCGGATGACGCACGTGCGACAAATCGTGGATGAACGGGAGCACTGGTCGCCGAAACCTGCCCGGCGGTACATAGTTGACGGCGTGAAAGACGTCGAAACGCGACTCGCTCCCGCGAAAGCGGCGCGCTTGCGCGGCCCGGAAAACTTTGCGAACCGGCGCAGTCGGCCGCAATGTATCGTAGAGCTTGCCCGCAACCTGTGCCGCGGCGCGCCTCCAGCCGAGCGATTCCGTCCCGGAATTCGCCGACTCGACGTAACTCAGAAACCGGCGGTCGAGTGACTGCAAGCTCAATCCATTGAAAGCCAGTAACGTTTCACCGTCTGACAGCAGTGGCAGCATAGCTTCCGTCAACCGGTGGGTGAAATGTCCTATGCCGGCGAGCGGCGGCCGCAGCGAGCGGGTATCGATCGCTACGCGCATCGGGAGCGGACTGCCGGCCGGTCGAGAAGGCTCATGCCAGCCCCGCAGAAGCCAGCGAAGCGACGGCAGCGCGCCGTTCGGCAACCGCTGCCTCATAAACATCCTCGGTCCGCCTGACGAAGACCTCTGCGCGATACTCGGCGGCGACCCGGCTCCGGCCGGCCGAACCCAAACTGTGTGCGAAATCCGGATCGTCGAGCAACCGGCCGATAGCGGCCGCGAGCGCTGTCGGATCGCCGGGCGTCACCGTCAAGCCTTCGCGCCCGTCGCGCACAACGTAAGGCACGCCGGTCGGTAAATCCGTATTGATCACCGGCAAGCCCGCCGCCATGGCCTCAAGCTGGACAAAGCCGAAGGCTTCGGCTGCGGTGACCGAGGGCAGTACCAGCATGCGAGCCGCACGGAGATGGACCTTGAGGTCATCGCGCGAGAGCCCCCCGGCAAGAATGATCCGTCCGTCGACGCCGAGGCGGTGCGCCATGCGCCGCAGATCGCGGCCGAGCGGCCCCTCTCCCACGACAATGACCGTGGCATCGACGTGGCGCAGCGCTTCGATGAGGACGTGGAAACCTTTGTAGGGAACGAGGCGTCCGGTCGCCAGCACCAGCCGTGGATGACGCGCGCGTAGCGCGGCGGCTTGGCTCCGCTGTTCATCATCAAGCTCGTTCCAATAATCGACGTGAACGCCAAAAGGAATGATCTCGCATTTATCCGCGTGCGGCATAAGAAACGGCGAATCTTTTATCAGCATGGAATGAGAAACAATGATGCGCTCGGCGCGCGACAAAGTGCGCCGCACCATCGGCGCCAAAAACGCGGCAAACGGCCGCTTGCCGATAATCTTCGTATGCCAGTGAACGACGAGTGCCGTGCGCTCGGGCAGGCTCAGCGCCACGCCGATGTCGTTGAGTGGAAATGGATGATGCAGCGCAACCAGCGCCGCGTCTCGCGCGCGTTTTGCCAGAACCAGCGGGAAGCTGGGTGCAAGCGGAGAAGACATAGCCGTCCCGAATGAGGTTACGGCTTCTACCGGCACCCCCTCAAAGGTAAAGCGTCGCCCGAATCCGCGATCGCGCGCCACCAAAAGCGAGCTTTGATGGCGCGATGACATCCCTAGGGCGATGTAAGCGATGGCCTCGGGAATTCCCCCGGTGACGTCCGGCGGAAAGACCTTATAGGCGTGAAGTACGTGCAAGAGAGATGCCCGCGTTCCTTGTAAGTCCCCCCTTCGAGGCAGCATCATATAGCTCATCAGGGCGCGGGACGGTATGACCTCCTTCAGGCAGGCCATTGCGGGTTTGTATCTCCCCGCCTCTTTTTCGGCGCGTTCCCGGTTCTTTCGGGACACGGTGAAGGCGCATTATGCTACGAAACGCCATCTGTAGCTGCAGAACGGGACGATGAGCGCGAAACTTCTCATACCGGTGATCATGTGCGGCGGCGCGGGCACGCGGTTGTGGCCTGTCTCGCGCGAAAGCATGCCCAAGCAGTTCGTGCCGCTCATCGACGAGCGCTCGACCTTTCAACAAGTGCTGGGCCGGATTGCCAACGCAGATTTATTTGATCGGCCGATCGTCATTACGCATTCCGATTTTCGTTTCATCGCCGCCGAGCAACTGCGCCAGTGTGACATCGAAGCCGACATTGTGCTGGAGCCGTCGCGCCGCGATTCCGCCATGGCGGTCGCCGTTGCCGCGCAACTGGCAGGCCGGCGGCAGCCGCAAGCCTGTGTCCTCGTCCTTGCCGCCGATCACGTCGTGCGCAACGCCGAGGCGCTGGAAAACGCCTGCCGGGAAGCGGCCAAGGCGGCCGCGGCGGGCTCGATTGTGACTTTCGGCATTGCGCCGACCTACCCGGCGACCAGCTACGGCTACATCCGGCCCGGCGCGAAGCTTGACGGCGGCACCGCGCTTGCGATCGATGC
>DASXDP010000146.1:0-1708 GCA_036490575.1 Xanthobacteraceae bacterium | reverse complement strand
GGCTTCCGCGGCGATCGCGGCAGCCGTCATCGGATTGTCGCCGGTGATCATGACGGTGCGGATGCCCATGCGGCGCAACTCGGCAAAGCGCTCGCGGATGCCGCCTTTGACGATATCCTTGAGGTGAATAACGCCAAGTAGGCGGCCATCTTTGGCAACCGCCAGCGGCGTGCCGCCGGCTTTGGCGATGGTATCGGCAATCGCGGCGATTTCGCCGCCAACGCTCGGGTGCAGTGCCGGCACTGCGCCGCCTGCAGCGACCGCGGTCGGCGGTCCGTTGAGAAAATTTAAGATCGCGTCCACAGCGCCTTTGCGGATCCAGGATGAGCCGATTTCAACCCCGCTCATCCGAGTTTGGGCGGAAAATGGGATGAAATTGGCCTGCAACTCCTGTAGATCGCGGCCGCGAATGCCGTATTTCTCCTTCGCTAGCACGACAATCGAGCGTCCTTCCGGAGTCTCATCAGCAAGTGACGCGATCTGCGCGCCGTCGGCCAATTCTTGCTCGGTCACTCCGCGCACGGGCTTGAACTCGGTGGCCTGACGATTGCCCAATGTGATGGTGCCGGTCTTGTCGAGCAGGAGGGTGTCGACGTCGCCTGCCGCTTCCACCGCGCGGCCGGACATCGCCAGCACGTTGAAGCGCACCAAGCGGTCCATACCGGCGATGCCGATCGCGGAAAGCAGCGCGCCGATCGTGGTCGGGATGAGCGTGACGAACAGCGCCACCAGGATCACGACCGAAATAGTGCCGCCGGCATAATAAACGTAGCTCGGGATCGTCGCGGTCGCGAATACGAAGATGATGGTCAAGCCGATCAGAAGAATGTTCAGCGCGATCTCGTTCGGCGTTTTTTGCCGTTCGGCGCCTTCGACCAGGCGGATCATGCGGTCGAGAAAGGTCGAGCCGGCCGCCGCGGTGATACGTACCCGGATCCAGTCGGACAGCACCTGGGTGCCGCCGGTGACCGCAGAGCGGTCGCCACCCGATTCACGGATGACGGGAGCCGATTCGCCGGTAATGGCCGCCTCATTGACAGAAGCCATGCCCTCGATCACTTCGCCGTCCGAGGGGATCAGGTCGCCGGCTTCAACCAGCACTACGTCACCGACTTTGAGCTCGTTCGAAGCCATCAGGCGGAAGTTCTGGCTGTCGCCGGCGGCGGTCAGAAGCTTGGCCTGGGTCTCAGTGCGCTGACGACGCAGCGTGTCGGCCTGCGCCTTGCCACGGCCTTCGGCGATGGCTTCGGCGAAATTGGCGAACAGCACGGTGAACCATAGCCACACGATGATCTGGAACTCGAACAGGATGTGTCCGCCGCCAACCACGAGATCACGGAGCAGTATGACCGTCGTCAGCGCCGTCACCACCTCAAGCACGAACATGACGGGATTTTTCGTAAGCGTGCGCGGATTGAGCTTGACGAAGGCGGAGCCGATGGCCGGTACGACGATCTTCGGATCGAACAGCGCCGAGACGGGCATGCTCTTGCGCAGGGTCGAGGTTTCCATCGAAATCACTCCGAGTAATTTTGTTTAAGCATGATCTTCTCCGAAAACCGGGATCCTTTTCGGGATCATGCTCAATTGGATGAGAAGAGCGTTCCGGCGTTGATCGCAAGCTGCTCGACGATCGGGCCAAGCGCCAGCGCCGGGAAGAAGGTGAGGCCGCCCACAATCAAGATCACGCCGAAGACGAGACCAACGA
>DASXDP010000145.1:0-6552 GCA_036490575.1 Xanthobacteraceae bacterium | reverse complement strand
TGATACCACCGACAACGAGATCGCGGCGAACGCGATCCTTTGCGGGAGGACGAATGAGACTCGTTACCTTTGCCGCTTCCGGCCGGCAGCGCCTCGGCGCGCTCATCGACAACGATCGCCGGATCGTCGATTTCCTGGCGGCACAAGATAACGCCGGACCGGCTTTCCAAAGCATGCAAGCGCTTATCGAAGGCGGCGCGGCCGCACTCGATCGGGCGCGCGAGATCATCGGCGCGGCGCAGAAAAGCGGCCGCGGCGTGATTGATGCGGCATCGGTCAAGCTGATGGCGCCACTACCCACCCCGCCGCAATTGCGCGACTTCCTGTGCTTCGAAAAGCATCTGATCCAGGCTTTCACCCAGATACTTAAAATCCGTGCGGCCAGCGCCCCCGATCCGGAGCAGGCGCTGCGCGATTGGGAGAAGCAGGGCGCGTTCAAGCCGCCGCAAGGCTGGTACGAACGGCCGAGTTTCTACAAACCGAGCCGGTTTGCCGTGTGCGGCACCGGCCAGGATGTGACGTGGCCCGCCTACTCGAAAACAATCGATTACGAGCTTGAATTCGCTTGCGTGATCGGCACGGCCGGCCGCGACATACCGAAGGACAAAGCGCGCGCGCATATTTTCGGCTACACGATTTTCAACGATCTCTCGGCTCGCGACGAGCAGACGCTCGAAATGGCCAACAATCTCGGTCCGGGTAAAGGCAAGGATTTCGACAATTCGAATCCAATCGGCCCGTGCATCGTCACGGCTGACGAAATTCCCGATCCCTACGCGCTCGACATGATCGTGCGCGTGAACGGCGAGGAGCGCGGCCGAGGCAATTCGCGCGAGATGCATTGGAAGTACGAGGACTGCATCGCCTTCGTGTCCCGCAACGAGACCATCCACCCCGGCGAGCTGTTTTGCTCGGGCACGGTTGGCAACGGATCGGGCCTCGAGATCGGACGCTATGTCGAGCCGGGTGAAGTCGTCGAGCTCGAAGTGGAGAAAATCGGCGTGCTGCGCAATCGCATTGTGCGCTGAACCAAAAACTACCTGGAGGAAGAGGAACTATGGTGCAGAAAATCCGCCGTTTCGTCACCGGCCACAATGCCGCCGGCAAGGCGATCGTGATGATCGACGATCACGCGCCGAACGCGACCGAAATCAAGGGCTGGCCGGGCCTTGGTGTCACCGAGCTTTGGGTGACTGACGAAATGCCGATCGACAATCACGGCGCAAAAGACCGCTCGCTCCGCCCGATGCGCCACGATCCGACGCCGTCCGGCACCATTTTTCGCGTCGTCGAGATCCCCCCGGAAAATTCCGGCGACAAGATCGACCCAGCCGCGGCTTTCGCCCATCTCGGCTCCACCAACAAGCCGAGGGCGGAGGACTCCGCCAAGCACCCGACCATGCACAAGACCGACTCCATCGACTATTTGGTTGTCATCTCCGGGTCGATGCACATGCTGATGGAAGAAGGCGAAGTCGAGTTGCATGCCGGCGATTGCATCGTGCAGCGCGGCACCAATCACGCCTGGGTCAACAGGAGCGGCAAGCCTTGTTTGCTGGCGGCAGTGCTGATCGACGCCAAGCCGGCGCCGTGACCCGGCGGCGCGGAAAGACGCGCGCTAAATGAATCTCGCAGGTTGGGTCGAAAAATGGGGGCGCGCTGCGCCTGATCAAACGGCGATCGCGCTCGGCGGCGACACTTACGCAACCTATCGGCAATGGGCGGCGCGATCGCGCGCGATGGCCGGTAACCTCGCCGCCGCCTGCCCTCCGCAAGCGCGCGTTGCGATCGCCATGACCAACCGGCCTGAATTCCTCGAGGCCCTGTTCGCAATCTGGCACGCCGGACTGGTTGCGGTGCCGATGAACGCCAAACTTCATCGCGACGAGTTCGGCTACATCATCGGCGACACTGAAGCCGCCCTTACTCTTGCGAGCCCCGATCGCGCCGAAGACGTGGCGCCGCACGGACGCACCATCGTCACCGGCGGCGGCGAATGGAGGAAACTCACGACAGGTGACGGCATCGACGTGGCGCAGCGCCGCCGCGACGACCTCGCGTGGCTGTTTTACACCAGCGGCACGACCGGACGCCCCAAGGGCGCGATGCTCACCCACGGCAATATGATGGAGCAGACGCTCGCCTACTTCGCCGAAATCGAACCCGTCGGATCGGGCGACGCCGTCATGCATGCCGCGCCGATGTCGCATGGATCAGGATGTTACGGACTGCCGTTCGTCGCCATGGGAGCAAAGACGGTTATTCCCGAAAGCGCCGGCTTCGACCCCGAGGAAATCGGGCACATTCTTGCTGCACATGGCAATGTCAGTTTTTTCGCCGCTCCCACCATGGTCAGCCGCCTGACTACTCACGCCGGCTTCGCCGCCACTGATCATCGCGGCCTGCGCACCATCATTTACGGCGGCGCGCCCATGCATTTTGAAACATTGCAGGCGGCAATGAATTTGCTCGGCCCGAAGCTCGCACAAATCTACGGTCAAGGCGAAGTGCCGATGACGATCACCGCTTTGCCGAAGGCGCTCCACGCCGACCGTGCGCGGCCGCGCTGGCGCGAGACCATGGGCTCGGTGGGCCTGCCGCGCGCCAATGTCGAAGTCCGCGTCGCCGACCGTGCCGATAGCGCATTGCCGGTTGGCGAAATCGGCGAAATCCTGGTCCGCGGCGAAGTGGTGATGAAGGGCTACTGGAACAACCCAGCGGCGACGGCCGAAACATTGCGTTCCGGGTGGTTGCATACCGGCGACATGGGTGCGTTCGATGCCGAAGGCTTCCTCACGCTGAAGGATCGTTCCAAGGACATGATCATCAGCGGCGGCAGCAACATCTATCCACGCGAAGTCGAGGAAATCTTGCTGCGACACCCGGGCGTTCTGGAAGTGTCGGTTATCGGGCGGCCGCATCCTGACTGGGGCGAGGAAGTCGTGGCCTGCGTCGTACCCCAGGCCGGGCAAAAAGTGTCGGCGGATGAACTCGACGCTCTGTGCCTCTCCGCGATAGCGCGGTTCAAGCGTCCGCGGCATTACGTCTTTCTCGATGCGCTGCCGAAGAACAATTACGGCAAGGTGCTTAAAACCGAGCTGCGGCGGCGAGACGCCGATAACGGCGCTCCGGCGGAGCGGACAAGTAGGCAGCAGCCCGCTGGCTAAGGCGTAAGCGGGATCCGCGCCGGACGGGTCGACTGGAACTGCGCCAGCTGCTGTATCGTCTTCAAATCAGTGAATTCGACGTGCCGCTCGGTTAGCGCGATCAGGCCGTCCGACCGCAATTTGGTGAGCATGCGGTTAAGGTGCGGTACGCTGAGACCAAGCGCGTCGCTCATCATTTCCTGGGTGAACGGCAAAGTGAATTCCGACTTGGATGCGCGGCCCACGGTGGCCAGCCGCCAATGTAATTCGAGCAGCAAATGCGCCAGCCGCTCGATCGGCGTGCGGCGGCCGACATCGATCACGTGTTCGGCGTAGTTCGCCGCTTCCTGCACGGCCAGCCAGCTGAGCAACAGACCGAATTTCGGTTGACGATAGCAAAGGTCGACGAACGCCTCGAGCGGGCAGATTTGCAAGGTCATCTCGGTTACCGCAATGACCGAATTCGCCGCGCGGTCGAGAAAACTTCCCGGCAGGCCGACAACATCGCCGGGCACAATGAAATTGACGATCTGACGCTTGCCGTTGCGCAAGAGTTTGTATCGCGCGGCAAAGCCGTCTTTTACAAAGCAGAGCTTGGAGAACTCGTAGCCATCAAGCACGAGATCGCGCCGCTTCTTGACCATGAGTTCGGTTTCGATGACTGCATGCAGGTGGCCGATGTCTTGCGGCGAGATCTCGGTGAAATGCCGCAGCCTGGCGACAAAGGGATCGTCGCGCCAAACCTCCACCTTCTTGTGCGGCGTGCTGACGGAGCCGGTCCGGACCGAAAGCTCGTTCATGCTCATAATCTGGATCAATAAGAGCGATTAAAGCTACCCCTACTAAAGGCGGTCACAGTGGCCGTCAGGGACTTCAAATTGAGTGAAAGAAAAGGAAACGCCCATGACCACCTTCGAAAAGTTCTTTCCAAATCCCATGTCGCGGCGGCGCCTCCTGCGGCAAGCCGTCGCAACCAGCGCCGGAGTAGGCGCCGTCTCGCTCGGGGGCGCCGGCTCGCTGAGCTTGCTCGGAGGCGCACTGGCGGCGGACCAACCGCCGATCGGGACCTGGCCAGCCGGCTCGGAAGGCTCGACTGTGAGCATCGGCGCGGCTGTGCCGTTGACCGGCGCTTATGCCGACGCCGGGGCCGATGAGTTGAAGGGCTGGGAGCTTGCGGTCGAACACCTTAACGAGGGTAACGAGCTGATCAAGAAAATCGCGCCGAAGATCACCAAGGGTCTGCTCGGCAAAACAGTGAAACTGGTCTCCGCTGATTCCGCGGCCAAACCAAACAATGCCGTGCAGATACAGCAGACCTTCATCAACGATGACAAGATCGTACTGATGACGGGATCGACCTCCTCGGCGGTCGCGGTCGCGACGAATCATTTCGCCGAGCGCGAAAAAGTCCTCTACGTCGCCGGCATTTCGGGCTCGAACGACACGACCGGCAAGGATTGCGTGCGCTACGGCTTCCGCCAGGACTTCTTCGGTCAGACCGCGGCTGCAGCAATCGGTCCGGTGCTGGTGAAGACTTTCGGCAAGAACAAAAAGGCGGCGTTCATGACGCCGGACTACACCTATGGTCACACCGTAACCAAGTCGGTGAACGACTATCTGACCCAGAATGCCGGCTGGACACAGGTGACCGACCAGGTGTCTCCACTTGGCACGCAGGACTTCAGCCAGTATCTCACCAACATCGCCAATTCAGGCGCTGAATTCCTGATCAACGTGAACTGGGGCCGCGATGCGGTGCTGTCGACGCAGCAGGCGCATCAGTTTGGCATCATTCCCAAGATGACGCTGGTCATTCCTTACCAGATCCCATTTCTCGCCAAGGAAGTGGGACCGGAGATCATGGCCGGCGTCCTCGCGGCCACGGACTTCTGGTGGACGCTCGAAGACAGGTATCCGCTGGCCAAGTTGTTCGTCCAAGCATTCAACAAGAAATATGGCTACATGCCGGAGTGGGGCGCCGAGAATTCCTACAATTCGATCGCGACGTGGGCCCGCATGGTCTCCGAGGCCGGCACCTTCTACCCGCCGGACGTGATCAAGCAGTATGAGAAGGGCGAAACCATCGACTCGCTGGTGGGCCCCGTCCACTACCGTCCCGAGGATCACCAGTGTGTGCGTCCGGTGATTATCGTCCGCGGTAAGAAGCCGGGCGACATGAAGAACAAGGAGGACTATTGGGAAGTCCTCGAAGTCGTTCCAGGCGAAGGATTAATGCAAAAGCCGGACGCCTTTGGTTGCCATCTCGGCGACTACACCTGACGTACCTGACGCTCTCTCCGCTTCGGTGAGGCGGAGTGAGCAGTTTTGTCGAGTTTTGGCCGGGTCCAAGGCGCGAAGCACTTTCTTCGCTGCTTTGGGCCCGGCCGCTTGCAAAATGCTAGGCGGCGCCGCCACCCGGCATTAATGTCAACGAGACGACCGGGGCAGCGGCGAACTACGAATTGCGGGCGACAGCGTGATTAACTGGAGCAACTTTGTCTCGCAGGTGTTCAACGGCGTGGTGCTCGGCGCGCTTCTGGCGCTGATCTCGTCGGGCCTGACGACCATCTACGGCACGCTCGGCGTGCTCAACCTCGCCCACGGCGCCATGTTCATGCTGGGCGGCTATGCCGGCTGGGTCGCTTACACTTACACGCACTCATTCATCGTCGCCGTCATCGCCGGATCACTTTTCGTCATGCTGGTCGGCGTGGTGATGGAGCGCGTGGTCATTCGCCACTTCTACTCCCGGCCGCCCGAGGACCAGCTGTTGGTCACATTCGGTCTGGGCATCGTCTTCGTTGAAGTCGTACGTTTCAAATTCGGCAGCCTTTCGCAGTCGGTACCCCCACCCGCCCCGCTCGTCGGCATCACGCCGCTCGGCTTCATGCTGTACCCAACCTACCGGTTGGCGTTGCTTGGCATCGTCGCCGTGGCGCTGCTCGCACTCTACTTCGCCCTCTACCGCACCCGTATCGGCATGATCGTGCGCGCCGGCATTGAAGATTCGGTGATGGTCAGTTCGCTCGGCATCGACGTCTATAAAGTGTTCATGCTGGTATTCGGCATCGGCGCCATGGCTGCTGGCTTCGCCGGCATTGTCAACGCGCCGGTGGTCTCAATTGCTCCCGACGTCGGTGAAGCAATCCTGGTGCAGACCTTCGTCGTCATCGTCATCGGCGGCGTCGGTTCGTTTCCCGGCGCCATTCTTGGCGGATTTATCGCCGGCGAGATCATCAGCATCACCTCGATGTTCAATCCCGGCTATTCCTACGTCATGCTTTTCGTCGCCATGACGCTGGTGCTGGTGTTTCGTCCCTTCGGGCTGCTCGGCGCGGCGGGCCGCGAATGAGCAAGATCGCTTGATGCGCGGACGACGCCCCTTTTTGCTGGAAGCGCTGACGGC
>DASXDP010000144.1:0-2695 GCA_036490575.1 Xanthobacteraceae bacterium | reverse complement strand
GCGGTCGGCAAACTCGATAGGCGACACGTCGGCCTTCCGGGCGATTTCTGAAATCTGCTTGAGGTAGCCGCTATATTCATTCCACTTCCACTGATACGGCGCGGTCTTCAACTGGGCGACCGCGACGCGGCCGCTCGCGAGTTGGCCGGAACCTTCGCCGCTTGTCTCGCTGAACCACGGGCGTTGCGCAGGAGCGTTGGCCTGGGTACGGACCCAGACATTATGCTTGCCGGCGTCGGTGTTGATGGCCTCCATCAACTCGCGCGCCTTGTTCGACAGTCCGCCTGGCGCGGGGGTCTTCATTGTCACCGTGGCCATGATCACGTCTCCTGCAAAAAAAGCGGGGCCTAAAGACAGGCCGGTTGTCGTCCCTAACCCTAATGGCGGCCGGGAATTTCGGTCGTCAGACGGAAATTTCCTGGCCGTTGTCAGAGGTATAGTGTTTCGGCCTGCCGTTTGCAAAGGCGTCGGGGCGGCGTGCCGCGATGCGTGCTCCGCCGAAAAATCATAGCCGTCTCGATCTGATCGGGCCTCTTGGTTCGATCATGCCGGTAGCGGCCAACCTCGCAAACGTCGACCGCCCGATGTCACATCTCCGAGCTCTGCATCGTCTTTATGGCAGAGATAAATCGGCACTCGGAGATGACTGTGACAAGCGAAACAATAACGGCCGGCGCTGCACCACGATCGCGTGTCGTCCGCTACAGCGCACTCGCCTTCTTCCTTCTGGTTGCCAATTTGCGGCCGCCGCTGACGGCGGTTGGTCCGCTGCTGGAGACGATCCGGTCGAGCCTCGGACTTTCCAGCGCTGCGGCGGGACTGCTTCCCACTTTGCCTTTGCTGGTCTTTGCCGCCGTCTCGCCGTTCGCCGGCCTGGGAGATTTATTCGGCATCGAAAGGATGCTTGGGGGTTGCCTGGCGCTGGTCGTCGCCGGTGTCGCTCTGCGATCGGAAGGTTCAATCGCTGCACTGTTTGGCGGCACTGTGATCTTTGCCATCGGCATCGGCGTCGCGAATGTCTTGGCGCCAAGCGTGATCAAGCGCGACTTCCCGAGCCACGTCGGAGGCGCGACCACCGTCTACGTGATGGTTATGGCCCTGACGGGCGCGATTGCGACGGGGTTGGCCGTGCCGCTTTCTGTCCATCTCGCCGGCGGCTGGCGATCGTCGCTCGCCATCTGGGCGGCGCTCGCCGCGCTCGCGCTGGTATGCTGGTTGCCGGAAATGCGCAGAACGAGCGCGCTCGCTGTCCGGCGCGTGGAAACCCCGGAGCACAAAAGACCGATCTGGCGTTACCTCATGGCGTGGCAGGTCGCGATCTTCATGGGCCTGCAATTTCTCATCTACTACGTGACTATCGGCTGGGTGCCGCTGTATCTCGCCGATCACGGCCATTCGCCTGCCGAGGCAGGCTGGCTCTTGACGCTCTACCAGGCGGTGTCTTTTGCAGTTGGCCTTGTTGCCCCCACATTGATGCGGCGCGGACATGACCAGCGCATGCTGGCGGCCGTGACTTCTTTGATCACGGCGCTGTGCATCTTCGGGCTTTTCATCGCGCCAAGTCTCGCCAGCTTTTGGCTCGTCATCTGCGGCGGTTCGTTCGGCATCACCTTCATCCTGGCGTTCGCTCTCATTGGCATGCGGACGAGCGACCATCGCCGCGCCGCATCGCTGTCGACCATGTCGCAAGCGACGGCCTATCTGATTGCAGCCGCAGGGCCAGTCGCTTTCGGATGGCTGCGCGATATCGCTGCGGGGTGGACGATTCCGATGCTGAGCCTCGTGGCCGTTGCGGTCATCCAGGCTGTCGTCGGGTTAGGCGCGGGCCGGCAACGTCAGGTCTGACGTGATCGGCCGGACCAGCCAGATCGATGCCGAACTAGCGGTCTATCCGGCTGCCAAAAAGTCGGTGACTGCGCGGTTGAACTCCACGGGCCGGTCCATGTTGGAGATATGACCGGCGCCGGGCAGCTCAACATAGCGCGAGCCGTTGAGCTTGTCGTGCAGCTTGCGCATGGCCGGCGCGGGAGCGTCCTTTTCGCCGACCAAAAATAGCACCGGGTGCTTCACGCTCGTAATAGCGGAGGCGTAGTCGTGATCGGCGAGCGCTGCGGCGCAGCCGATGAAGCCGTTGACCGGCGTTGAGCGAAACATGGCGCGTATCTTATCGAGATACGGCGGGTTCTTGGCGTAGGTGTCGGGCGGAAACCAGCGCGAGACGGTCGGCTCGACCAGTGCGTCGATGCCTTGCTTCTGCGCCACCGCAATGCGCTCTTCCCATTGCTGCGCGCTTTGCGGCGTCGATTGGCAAGGCGAGTCGCAGACGATGATGCGATTGAAGCGTTCGGGGTGGCGCTCGGCGAGCCCGATTGCGGTCGCGCCTCCCATGGAGAGCCCGGCGAAATGCGCCTTGTCGATATGCAGGGCGTCGAGCAAGCCGAGCGCGTCGGCCAGCAGCGTGTCGAATGAGTAGCGGCCGGCCGGCGCATCGCTGCCGCCATGGCCGCGCTGGTCGTAACGCAGCACGCGGTAGGAGCCCTTCAGGGCGGCGGCTTGCTCGTCCCACATCGCGGTCGAGGTGGCGAGCGAGTTGGAGAACACGATCCACGGCGCACCCTCCGGCCCGTCGATCTGACAGTTGATGTTGATACCGTTGGTGTTGATCTTCATGACGTCTCTCTGGGGTTATTTCGGC
>DASXDP010000143.1:0-1511 GCA_036490575.1 Xanthobacteraceae bacterium | reverse complement strand
AATTCGGATTTTAAGGAAGTCGGATCGGACCGACGCCGGAGAGTGCGATGCGGGCAAGCGCGTTGGAAAAGATTGCACTGGTGGTCGTGCTGGTCGCGGCAGGCGCCGTACTTGGCGCTGTCGCCGGCGCCGCGGCCGGTCACGCGCAGGGCTTTGCGGCGGCAAAGCCGCTGTCGCCTGCGACGACGCGGCCGGCGCTCATTCTGGTGCAGAACGCCTTCACGCCGTTCAGCCTGCCTGAAACCGGGGAGCCTCCGGTCTCGCCGATCAATCCCGGTTCGTTGCCGGGGTCGACCGCAGCGATCGGGGGCAGCGCCACCGGGACGAATCCGGTCACCGGCCTTCCCTGCAACGGCTCGGGTTCGGTTTCAGTCAGCGGTGCGGGCGGCCTGCCCGGCACCGCAACGCCGCCGCCCAGCGAATCTACGGAAACGCTTGGTCAAATTCCAGTCGGCGTGCCGCCGACCAGCAGCATCTACAGTTCGCAGGCCAATCTCGGCGCGTGCTGAGGGCGGGCGAGCGGCTTTCGACCATCGTGCGCCGTGGTCAGTCTGCTGACTTTGATCGAGGCCCAGTTCGGCTCGGCACCATCAGTTGATCGCGCGCTTCGGCGTCGAGGTCATACACAGCCCTCACGCGGTCGAGGGATTCGAGAAAGGCGCCGAGGATCGTAAGACCGGTGTCGCCGCCGATATCGGCATGCCAGTTTGGCTCGCCGGCCCGAGCGCGGATGCGAATGCGCGGCATGTATTCGGCAACCCTGCGGCCCAACGAGGTGGCAAATTCGGCCTCGAGGATTCCGACGAGCTTTGCCATCGTGACCTTCTGCCGTTCACTCATACCCGCGTTCACTCATGCCTGCCTGCGTATTCACCGCGAGCGCTTCCAAAATGAATGAGGCCGCTTTTGTTGGCGGCCTCATTCACCACAAAATCTTTTTCAGTTACCAGCTCGTCCAGGTATCGCCCCGCCAATACCCGCGGCCTTCATGTTCGCGGAATTTGATGCTGGGGCCGGCCCTCCAGGTGTCCTCATGCACAACGACGCTGGCGGCCGGCGGGTAGACATACCTTTCGTGCGCGTGCCAGCAGACGTTGCCTTGGCATACAATAGCGGCCGACGCGCTGACGCTTGTGATCGCGAGCAGGCCAGTACCCAGGGCGGCGCGAAGGAGAGTTGTTCCGAGCCTCATATGCACATCTCCGTTTCTGCAATTTCCGAATACGCGAGACAACGCGATACATCCCGAGCAGTTCCGGCGGATCGGGTGTCGCAGAACTGTTCAACGTTGCGGAGAAATTCGGCGGTGAAGTAGGCTTACGGTGATGGGGTGGACGGCGCCCCAATGGGCATTGATGACCGCTCGCCGGGTAAAATGAAAGAGGCCGCCAATTGAGGCGGCTTTTCTATTTACTTACAGGACGGATTGCCCTCGCCAGTATAATAAACCCAAACGGCGCGGCCCGTTTTTGAGACATCTTTGGCTTGATCAGCAGACTCACAGAGCAACA
>DASXDP010000142.1:0-40492 GCA_036490575.1 Xanthobacteraceae bacterium | reverse complement strand
TATCGCCAAATTCAATGATAGCCGCACGCGGATGAACCCACTTCTTCGGAAGGCTGGCTTCATTCCGTCTTTTAAGATCGCGACCGCGCAAAGCGGTATCCATCCACATACCTAGCGCCAAGCCGAGTACCACGCTGGCGCTAACCAGGTAGGCGGGATGAGAGGCTAGACCAAGAAGGAAGCCCACGATGCCCTCAGCGCGCGCTGAGGGGTGCTCGTAAAACCCCCGCTCTTTTGCCAATTCCGAAAAATAACCCCCGACAACGAGGATTATGATCAGCGCCGCTAGGGCGGCCCAAAAGATTTGAAAAAACCGCCGCACGCCTGATTTTAACGGGCTTGTGGCGTTTGCGCCATAATACCGGGATAGTCGAGTGCGCGAACGGCGTCTACAAGTTGGCGAACCACTTTAGCCTCGCGGTAAAGCGGACAAATGACACTATAGACCGGCAGCTCGGCATCGGCGGTGCGCGGGCGCCGCGATGACTGCGGTCCGGCGCGGAATGCGCAAAGAAGGCGCAGCGCACCGGCGGCTAAAATGGCCGCAGAGCATAGCGTCGTCAGCGCTGCCATCGTCGCCTCCGGTGCGGCGGCGAAGATCGCACCGCTCACCGCCGCGAGTGCCGCGACGGCAATAAAACCTGAACCGCCGGCGCGAGGTGCGTTGGAGAGGTGCGGCTGCAAACGCTCGAGCTCGCCGGCCGCGCGGCGCCCGAGCGCCGCTTGTGCGTAGCGATCAGCGAAGCGCGACAACCGTTCCGGCGACGTCAGCCGAAACGAACCGGGCCACGGCGAGCCTGAGGATTTGAGATTTGCCAGGTTGCGCGCGGTAAGGCCACGCGGCGCGACAACCCAGGAGAACTGATCGCCGTATTGCAGCGGCAACAGGCCGGCAGCAGTGGCCTGGATCAGTCGATCATCGCTGAGCGGACATTGGGCACGCGCGATATTCGAGAGCGGATCGAAAAAGGTCCCGAGCGAGGTCGCGAGCGCGGTCAGGTAACCTTCTTCGGTCATAACGTCGGCGCAGATGAGCACGCGATCGGCGCCTGATCCGATCGACAAAGCACGGCGTTCTGCTGCTGCGGTGACCCGTGCGGGCAACAGGTCGCGCACACAATCAATTTCCGGACATTGGCTGCGGGTAGGCGCTTTCTGGCGGGCACGAAATCCCGACGACCGCGATATCGCGGAGCCGCCCGGCGCCCTCAAATGACGAACAACTGCGACGCCTACGCTACTCACCCCGGTGCCCCCGCACCAAACGCAGCCGCAAAGCGGCGCGCGGTTATGAGCCCCTGCCGGTGCCGCACGGCCATGGTGTTCCATAGGCGGCCCGATGGCAATACGCGCGTGTGCCGCCCGGACCGCACCCGGAAGCGTTGACGCAAGCCGGTGACGCCCCTATAAGCCCGGCTTCGTTAGTTCGTGTTCAAAAGATCATGGCCAATACAAAATCTGCCAAGAAGGCTGCACGGCAAAGCGCACGGCGAACCGCCGTCAATCGGACGCGGCGTTCGCGTTTGCGGAGCGCAGTGCGCAAGGTCGAGGAAGCGATTACTGCCGGCGACAAGTCGGGCGCGCTCGCGGCCATGGCCGAAGCCGAGCCGGTGATCATTCGCGCAGCGCAAAAGAACGTCGTTCACCGCAACGCGGCGCAACGGAAAGTTTCGCGGCTCGCGCACCGCATCGCCAAGCTCGGCAAATCCTGATCCCTTTCTGATAAACGTCTGCATCTGGACTGCGGCGTCACAGCCGTGGATTGCCATGTGTCTGTTGCAGAATTGTCACGTCACATCGTAAAATTAACAGATTGGGCGGCGTTTCCCGACTCAACGCGCCGTGCCAGCCCAATCTTTATTTGCTCCGCAGTGCGACGTGCGGGGCACCCCTGGAATCTTGATCAGAAGAATTGATGCGCCCTGAAAGGGTTATGGCGCATGGGGGTTTGCGGAGTTTGAATCCGCGCCAAATCGAGCGGTCTCATTTTTATTTGCTCCGCAGCTCAATTCTGTCGGCTTTGCGGCACAGCGGATTGTGCAGGAATTGTGAATTGATCCGTTGAGTCAAAGCGTTGCTGAAAACGGCAGCCATCGCATCGCGGCGGCGAGCTGTGAAAGGCCAATGTTATCGCGGCGTTTTTGCGGTTGCGGGCGGGAATCCGCGTGGTAGCGTTTTTTCACTTCGGCTTCCGAAGGTCTTCAACAATCGGACCCGATCGAACTCATGGTGACATGGGTCGGGAGAGTCGTGCCGCGGCGGTTTGTCGAGTTTGAACTGGAACAGAACTAATCGGCGATGTTTGCGATCTCGATCACCGGCGATAATGCGCTTGGGATTTCGCAAAAAAGAATTCGCCGGGTCAGCGCAGTGGCCATCGGGTCCGGGAACGATGGAGGTGGGGGATGCAGGCGGCAATAAAGCTTGGACAGCAAGCGAACAGGAGTTGGCCCTCTGGCGCGTATCCGCCACTTGCGCCCTTCGATCGTCCCGGCCGCATCGCGGTGGCGATCCTGAGCGGCTGATGCCGCGGCTTCGATCGGCGTTTGCGACCCCGCACTGACCGCCGAGCTTTTCCGTTCATGCGTGTGTGGCGTTCGCCCGATCCCGGGCATGGTGAGCAAACATCGTCTCGAGTTGCTCAGTCTTTCTTTCAGGCGAACAAGCAGGCCAATATGACGAGCATTGATCAAGACCGCTGGCAGCGGGTCAAAGCCCGGCTGCGGATCGAACTCGGCGAGGACGTTTATTCCAGCTGGTTCGCGCGCATGGAACTTGAGTCGGTCGGCGAAGGTAATGTGCGTTTATCGGTGCCGACCCGCTTTCTGCGTAATTGGATTCAATCGCACTACAGCGAGAAAGTTCTCGGCAACTGGCAGTCGGAAGAACCGACCATCACCCGTATGGAATTGACCGTCCGGTCTTCGGCCCTCCGGCCGCTTCCGATAAAGCCCAAGCATGTCCCGGGCACGCCGCCCGTGCGCGAAACCCACGAGGCAAATCTGAACGGGACGGACGTTCGTCCGAGCGTGCCGTTCATGAGCGTCCACGAAGCGCTCGGCGGTTCGCCGCTCGATCCGCGCTTGTCCTTTGAGAGCTTTATTGTCGGCCGCTCAAACACACTCGCCCACGCCGCGGCGAAACAGGTGGCCGCAAGCCGCCGTGGCGACTCCATGATGTTTAATCCGCTCTACATTCATGCTGGCGTTGGGCTCGGCAAGACCCACCTGCTGCAAGCCATTGCCTGGGCGGGCAACGGCGGTGAACGCAAGGTGCTCTACCTGACCGCCGAACGGTTCATGTATGGCTTCGTCTCGGCGCTGCGCACCCAGACCACGCTCGCGTTCAAGGAAGCCTTGCGCGCCATCGACGTTCTCATCATCGACGACCTGCAATTCCTTCAGGGCCGATCCACCCAAGCCGAGTTCTGCCACACGCTCAACGCGTTGATCGACGCCGGCCGCCAGGTGGTGATTGCCAGCGACCGGCCGCCGGCCGATCTGGAAAGCCTCGATGACCGCGTGCGGTCGCGGCTCGCCGGCGGCCTCGTGGTCGAGATCGGCTCGCTCGGAGAGGAACTCCGGCTTGAAATCCTGAAGAGCCGGATCGTCGCCGCCTGCGCCCATCACCCAGGATTCGAGGTGCCGGCGCCGGTCTTGGTGTTTATCGCCAAATCGGTGACACACAACGGGCGCGACCTTGAAGGCGCGGTCAATCGCCTCCTCGCGCACAACAAGCTCTCCGGCCAGCCGGTAACGCTGGAGATGGCCGAGCGCGAGATGCGTGACCTCATCCGGCCGGCCGAGCCGAAGCGCGTGCGCATTGAGGACATTCAGCGGATCGTGGCGCGCCAGTATAACGTCAGCCGCGCTGACCTTTTATCGTCACGCCGCACCGCTAACGTGGTGCGGCCGCGCCAAGTCGCCATGTATCTCGCAAAAGTGCTGACGCTGCGGTCTTTGCCGGAAATCGGACGGCGCTTTGGCGGCCGCGACCACACCACCGTTCTGCATGCGGTGCGCAAGATCGAAAACCTCGCCAACAAGGACACCTCGTTCGCTGAGGAGATTGAGGCGCTCAAGCGCCAATTGCAGGACTGACGCCCGCCGCCTGCGGCTTGGCCGACGAACCTTGACCCGCACCGGGCCGATATCTCAGGCCCGGCTTTTTGGCCCAACGCGGGCCCTTTCCTGGCCCTTACCGGCCTTCTTCGTTACTGTGAGAAACGCCGGGAAAAGGCCCGCGTCGCCGCGCTGAACCCTTGCCGAAAGGCGTCCGCCGCGCCACTTTTGTCATCCCCGCGTTATGAACGGATGTCGCGATGAAGGTTACTGTTGAGCGCGCCGAATTACTGAAATCGCTCGGCCACGTGCATCGCGCCGTCGAGCGGCGCAATACCATCCCGATCCTGGCCAACGTGCTCATTCGCGCCGACCGCGCCAAGCTGAGCCTCAAGGCGACCGACCTTGATCTCGAGGTGACGGATACGATCGCGGCCGAAGTGGCGCCGGCTGGCTCCACGACCGTGCCGGCCCATATGTTCTACGACATCGTCCGCAAGCTTCCCGAGGGCGCGCAAATCGTGCTCGAATCCTCTGCCGACCGCGCGGCGCTGTCGATCCGCGCCGGACGCTCGCGATTTTCGCTCCAGACCCTGCCGGAAAGTGATTTTCCCGATCTCGCGCCGGGCGAAATGACGCACAAATTTTCGATCAAAGCCGCCGAGCTCAAGCGGCTGATCGACAAGACCCAGTTCGCAATCTCGACCGAGGAGACGCGCTACTATCTCAACGGCATTTACCTGCACGCGGCGAGCACCGCGCAGGAACCGACCTTGCGCGCCGTCGCCACCGATGGCCATCGGCTCGCGCAAATGGAGCTGGAACTGCCGAAAGGCGCTACCGGCATGCCGGGGATCATTGTGCCGCGCAAAACGGTCGGCGAAGTTCAGCGGCTGCTTGAAGATGGCGAGACCGAGATCGCCGTCGAACTCTCGCCCGGGAAAATCCGCTTCACCGTCGGCGACGTGGTTTTGACCTCGAAGCTGATCGACGGGACGTTCCCCGACTATGGCCGCGTGATCCCGGCCAACAATGACAAAGAGCTTGTCGTCGACAAGAAGGAATTCGAGGCGGCGGTCGACCGCGTCTCGACGGTGGCCAGCGAACGCGGCCGCGCCGTCAAACTGTCGCTGACCGGCGGGCGCCTGCTTCTTTCCGTCACCAATCCGGATTCCGGAAGCGCCACCGAAGAGCTCGAGGTCGAATACGAGGCCGATCCGATCGATATCGGGTTCAACTCGCGGTACTTGCTCGACATTGCGGCGCAGATCGAAAGCGAAGCCGCCGTGTTGAAGCTGGCGGATCCCGGCTCGCCGACGCTCATCCAGGACAAGGAATCCCGCGGCGCGCTTTACGTGCTCATGCCGATGAGGGTTTAGGCTTGTCATGCTCCGCGAATGCGGAGCACCCAGTAAACGCCGGCGGCGACAGCCATTACCTCGTTTGCCGAATGCTGGATCATCCGCCTTCGCGGATGATGACATCTCATGCCTGCTTTAGTCCGCCGCCTGACTCTGACCAACTTCCGCAATTACCGCACGGCTACGCTTGAAGCCGGCAGCCGGCCGATGGTGCTTTGCGGTCCGAACGGCGCCGGCAAGACCAATCTCATCGAAGCGATCTCGTTTCTTGCGCCCGGCCGTGGACTGCGCCGCGCCACGCTTGAGGAAGTCGCATGCAACGAGGGCGACGGCTCGTGGGCGGTTTCCGCCGAAGTTGAAGGCGCGCTAGGGCTCGCCACGCTTGGCACCGGCATCGAGCACGCAACCGAAGACAGCGCGTCGGCGCAACGCAAATACCGCGTCGATCGCGAACCCGTAGGAACCGCGGCGGCGTTTGCCGACCACTTGCGCATCATCTGGATGGTGCCGGCGATGGATACGCTTTTCACCGGCGCGCCATCTGAACGCCGCCGCTTTCTTGATCGGCTGGCAACCGCAATCGACAGCGAGCACGCAAGCCGCGTCAACGCCTTCGAGCGCGCGCTCCGCTCGCGCAACCGGCTCCTGGAAAATCCACGGCCCGATGCGCACTGGCTCGACGCGGTAGAGCGCGAAACCGCGGAGCTTGCAGTGGCGGTCGCAAGCCTGCGCGCGGAAACAGTCCAGCGGCTGAGCGCCGTGCTTATGGCACGGTCCCAATCGGCCTTCCCGCCGGCCGGAATTGGACTCGACGGTTGGATGGAAAGCCACCTCGCGCACGAGCCAGCCCTTGCCGTCGAGGAACACTATCGTGAAAGGCTGCGCGAAGGCCGCGCCCGGGATGCCGTGGCCGGCCGCACGCTCGACGGGCCGCACCTGACCGATCTCGCCGTCGTCTATGCGCAAAAGGGCATTGCCGCGGCCGACGCCTCCACCGGCGAGCAGAAGGCGTTACTGATCGGCCTTGTGCTGGCGCACGCACGATTGATTACGGAGATGACCGGCACGCCGCCGATCCTTCTGCTCGACGAAGTGGTCGCTCACCTCGATCCCTCGCGCCGCATGGCGCTCTACGGCGAGCTTGGCGAACTCGGTGCGCAAGTCTGGATGACAGGCGCCGATCCCGCGCTCTTCGCCGAAATCATAGGCGCCGTTACCTTCGTAGAAGTGGAGGCCGGGCACCTGCGCGTCAGGGACGGTTAGGATTGATGAAGGACTAAACGCCGAAGGGTTCCGCCGTCCGGCGCCTTTTCGTTGCCCTGCGCCAAGGAACCAGAGCGCCGTCAACGCCTTACTCCTCAGCGATCGAGAAGCGCAATATGGCCATGCAGAACGCCGCGTCAGATACCGTCGTGAAGAACCTCGTCGAGGCCTTGAACCGCCTGCAGGCCGACCTCGACCGCGTGGAACTGTGGACCACGGCGCTGATCTCGTTTCAGCAAGCGCCGCCGGACTATCGGCCAGATGGCGATTACGCTTTGCCGCGGCGTGACGATAGCGTCCCTCATTAGCGTTGCGATTTACGCGGCGCCGCGCGCGCTTCGGCGCGCCGGTTCGGGCGGTTTTTTCAAAGGAGGCGTCCTCCGCGTAACGCCCCTGAAACAGGCTTTTCCCCGGCCCTGTTTCATGGCCGCGGCGGGGGCCTGATTTCGCCCGGCAAAACCTTGAAAAGTCACGATTCCGCAATATCTTAGTGTCGGTCGATTTGACCTGTACGCGCCCGGGTTTTGGTGTACAAGAAACGGGCGATTCCTTTGTTCATCAAAAGCTTCCTGAAAGCCCTTCTGCATGGCCGAAGCCATCCGCAAATCAGACCCGGATTCTGCCGCCGATTACGGTGCGGAATCGATCAAGGTTCTTAAGGGGCTCGATGCGGTCCGCAAGCGGCCGGGCATGTACATCGGCGACACCGATGACGGTTCCGGCCTGCATCACATGGTCTACGAAGTTGTCGACAACGCCATCGACGAGGCGCTGGCGGGCTTTGCCAAGCAGGTCCAAGTCACCTTGAACGCCGATGGCTCCTGCACCGTGCGCGACGACGGCCGCGGCATCCCGACCGACATCCATAAGGGTGAGGGTGTGTCGGCCGCCGAAGTGATCATGACGCAACTGCACGCCGGCGGTAAATTCGACCAGAACTCATACAAAGTTTCCGGCGGACTGCACGGTGTCGGTGTGTCGGTTGTGAACGCGCTATCGAGTTCGCTCACGCTCACGATCTGGCGCGAGGGTCACGAGCACTCAATGGAGTTCCGCAACGGCGAAGCCGTGGCTCCGCTCGCCGTTGTCGGCGCGGCTTATGACCAGCGCGGAACCCAGGTGACTTTCCTGCCGTCGAAGAAAACCTTCACCATGACGGAGTTCGATTTCGCCACGCTCGAGCACCGGTTGCGCGAACTCGCCTTCCTCAATTCCGGCGTCACCATCGTGCTTTCCGACATGCGCCATGCGGAGGAAAAGCGCGAGACCATGCGCTACGAGGGCGGCGTCGAAGCCTTCGTCAAATATCTCGACCGCAACAAGTCGCCGCTGGTGCCGGAGCCTATTGTGATGAAGGCGCAACGCGACGGCATCGGCGTCGAATGTGCCTTGTGGTGGAACGACGGCTATCACGAGTCGGTACTGTGCTTCACCAATAACATCCCGCAGCGCGACGGCGGCACGCACCTTGCGGGCTTCCGCGGCGCGCTCACACGTCAGGTCACCGGCTATGCCGAATCCGGCGGCGGTGCGCGCAAGGAAAAGGTCGCGTTGACCGGCGACGACTGCCGCGAAGGATTGACCGCGGTGCTCTCGGTCAAGGTGCCTGATCCGAAATTTTCGTCGCAGACCAAGGACAAGCTGGTTTCATCCGAAGTGCGCCCGGTGGTCGAGGGCGTGATCAACGACATGCTCAAAGCCTGGTTCGAGGAGCATCCGGGCGAGGCCAAGATCATTGTCGGCAAGGTCGTCCAGGCCGCTGCGGCACGCGAGGCGGCGCGCAAGGCGCGGGAAATGACGCGCAAAAGCGCGCTCGGCATCACCTCCCTCCCCGGCAAGCTCGCCGATTGCCAGGAGCGCGATCCGGCGAAATCCGAATTGTTCATTGTCGAGGGCGATTCCGCCGGCGGCAGCGCCAAACAGGGCCGCAACCGCGAATTCCAGGCGGTATTGCCGCTGCGCGGCAAAATCCTCAACGTCGAGCGCGCGCGCATGGACAAGATGCTGTCGTCCGAGCAAATCGGCACGCTGATCACCGCGCTTGGCACCGGCATTGGCACTGATGAGTTCGCCGCCGACAAGCTGCGCTATCACAAGATCATTATCATGACGGACGCCGACGTCGACGGCGCCCATATCCGCACGCTGTTGCTCACGTTCTTCTACCGACAGATGCGCGAGCTCATCGACCGCGGCCATCTCTTCATCGCTCAACCGCCGCTCTACAAAGTCGCGCGCGGCAAGTCGGAGCAATATCTCAAGGATGAGCGGGCGCTGGAAGATTATCTGATCGATACCGGTCTCGAAGACACCACGCTGCAGCTGTCATCCGGCGAAATCCGCGCCGGCAACGATCTGCGCAAGCTGGTCGAGGACTCGCGCGTCATTCGCAATCTGCTGCGCGGGCTGCACAGCCGCTATAACCGTCAAGTCGTCGAACAGGCCGCGATTCTGAGCGTGCTCAACGCCGGCATTTTCGGCGATCCCGAAAAAGCGGTCGCAGCCGTGCCCTATATCGCTCGCCGCCTTGATGCACTTTCGGAAGAGACCGAGCGCGGCTGGCAGGGCGAGTTTGCCGAAGGCGAAGGCTTCAAGTTTGAGCGCACCGTGCGCGGCGTCAAGGAAGTTGCCGTCATCGACAGGGCGCTGCTCGGCTCGGCCGACGCGCGCAAGCTCGATGAATTCGCTCCGTCGCTGCAGAAGGTGTTTCCGCGCCCGACGCCGCCGGCGCTGCTCAAGCGCAAGGACGAGGAAATGCCGATCCACGGTCCGGTTGGCTTATTCGAGGCGATAATCGCCGCCGGCAGGAAGGGCCTCAACCTGCAGCGCTACAAGGGGCTCGGCGAAATGAACCCCGGTCAGCTCTGGGAAACCACGCTCGACGTCAACGCCCGCTCACTATTGCAGGTTGGCATCAAAGAAATCGACGATGCCAATACGACCTTCGACGAGCTCATGGGCGACAAGGTCGAGCCGCGCCGCGTGTTCATCGAAGAGCACGCGCTCTCCGCCAGCGTCGACGTGTAGCGCGCCCATTTCATTCTCCGCTCCATCGGGCGGCGAGTATTATTGCCACCCGTTCAGCTTTTGACACCCTCGCCGGGCCGGGAGAAAATCAATTTTCCGGGGAAGGGAGCGTCGCGTCATGAAATTTTCCATTTATTCCGAGTTGCAAACCTGGCCGTGGAAGACTCAAGCGCAGGTCTACGCCGAAGCACTCGAGCAGTGCGTCAACGCCGACCGGCTCGGCTATTCGACCTACTCGATCATCGAGCATTTCTTCTTTCCGAAATTCGGCGCCTCGCCGAACCCGTTTGCGTTCTTTGCCAAAGCGTCGGAACGGACACGCAACATCAACTTCCGGACCCTAGTGCACGTGCTGCCGTATCACAACCCGGCGGTGCTCGCTTCCCAGATCGCTCAGTTCGACATCCTCGCCGACGGCCGTTACGAGTTCGGCTTCGGGCGCGGACACGCGTGGATCCCGCTCAAGGGCGGCGTGCCGGTCGAGGAATCGCGTGAGCGCTACGAGGAAGCACTGAAAATCGTCATCGACGCGCTCGACAAGGAGCGCTTCTCGGCCGACGGCAAGTACTACAGGATCCACGACTCCCATATCGTGCCGCGGCCGCCAGCGGGCCGGAAATTCCGCATCTTCCTCGGCGGCACCAACGATTACACCTACGAACTCGCCGGCGAACGCGGTTACGCCATGGTGGTGCCACCGCTGTTGCCGTACGAGGCGTTGCGCCCGCAGCTCGATATCTACCGCGCCTCCTGCAAGAAGCACGGCAACACGCCCGACATTGTATGGATCCACGCTTGTTATCTTGATCTCGACCGCGACGCCGCCAAGCGCGAAGCCGAGAAAATGATGCGCGGCTTCCTCAAGGGCAACGCGTCTGTCCTCCTCGAGAACAAGGACGAGCTGCCGCCGAAACAGGCGCTGGAATCCTCGGGCTACGGCTTCTACGCCTCCGGCATCATGGAGAATTTCTCCGACATGCCTTACGACGAGATGATCAAGAACGACATCGTCTGGGTCGGCACGCCGGCCGATGTCATTGAACGCATCGAGGCGGTGACGAAACTGTGTGAAGGACTGACCGAAGTGGCGATCACCGTCAATCCGGGCGGCGTCGAGCACTGGAAGTCGATCAAAACCCAGGAAATGTTCGCCCACCACGTGATGCCGCACTTCGCCGGAAAAAAGCCGGCGGCGGGCATTTCGCGGGCGGCTTAGGGCGGCGTCATTTCGGATCGCCGCTTGCCGCTAGTCCGCACTCTTACCGAGTTCATTAGCGCGGGATTTCTTCACCCTCCCCTGGAGGGGGAGGGTCGCGCGGGGTGGGGTGACAGGCATTGCAGCACGCTTCCCACGTCGATGTTTTAGCGGCGCGGATTCGGCATGCAGCGAACCGAACAGCTCTGCGTAGATTCTCTCAAGTACACCATCCATGTTCTGGATGATCTCGTTGTTCCAGACTCGAATGACACGATAACCTTCCCTGTGCAGCCACCTGGTTCGTGCATCATCGCGCAATGCATTGGGTCTCGTGCCGTGCTGCGAACCGTCAAGTTCAATGATCACACGCGCTGCCAGGCAAGCAAAATCGGCAACGTACGGACCGATCGGGACTTGGCGGCGAAAATGCGATCCTTCCAACCCGAATCTCCGCAGCTTTCCCCACAAGAGCTGCTCTGCATCATTTGCAGTTTGACGAAACCGGCGGGCACGAAGTCGCCGCGCCTTTGTGACGCGCTGATGCATAGTGCGCTCACCCCACCCCGCCGCCTGCGGCGGCGACCCTCCCCCTCCAGGGGAGGGTGATATTAAAACAAATCGAAATATTCGTTCTGCTCCCACGCAGTCGCATCCGTACCTTCGACCGCATCTCCGGCTTCCGACTTGAAGCGCGCCAGCTCTGCCTCCTTTAAGTGGGCGTAATAGTCGACGAAGGACGCGCCGAAGGATTTCTTGAAAGTCTCGCTGCCGCGCAGCGCGGAAATCGCCTGCCCAAGGTTAGTGGGAAGCATCGGCGCTCTGGTCTCGTACGGCGTATCAGCCGATGGCCCGGGATCGCGGCGCTGCGCGATGCCATCAAGCCCGGCATAAATCTGCGAGGCGATGTAGAGGTACGGATTGGCCGCCGGCTCGCCGATGCGATTCTCCAAACGCGTGTCGGCTTGGCCCGGCTGGCCGAGCACGCGGACCATGCAGCCGCGATTGTCACGCGCCCAAATGGCGCGATCGGGTGCGAGCGTATAGGCGCGATAGCGCCGGTAGCCGTTGACGGTCGGCGTCGCAAACGCCGCGCCGGCCTCGGCATGGGCGAGAAGGCCCGCCAGAAAGTGGAGGCCGGTCGCCGACAGTCCATCACGTGCATTGCCGGCGAAGGCGTTGCCGCCGCGGCGTGCGTGAAGCGATTGATGCAGATGCCAGCCGCTTGAGAACAGGTGCGGGAGTGCCGGTCGGCACATGAAGCTCGCCAGCATGCCGTTCCGGCGCGCGATCTGCTTGGTCGCGGCGCGAAATAAAATCATGCTGTCGGCGGCGGCAAGCGCTTCCTGCGGGCGGAAGGTGAATTCGCACTGGCTTGGTCCGAGTTCGACTTCCAGCGAGCGAAGCGGCAGGTCGAGCGCTTCGACACCGTGACGGATCGGCGAGAGCGCAGCGTCAAGCTGATCGAAACGCGACTCGGTCAAATACTGATAACCCTGATTGAGCAGGCTCACCTCGGGCGCGCGCGGCGGCCAGGTCGCATCGGCGGGCGTGAGCCGCGGATTTTCCACCCTGAACAAATGAAATTCGACTTCAAGCCCGGCGAGAAATCCGAACCCTTCGGCGGCGAGACGCGACAGTGCGTCGCGCAAGATCTGCCGGGTCGAGAACGGCACCGGCTTGCCGTTGCCGAAGCAGATATCGCAAAGGAGCCAGCCGGTGTTCGGCGCCCACGGCAGCACCTTGAATGTCGCCGGGTCGGCGACCATGACGAAATCGCCGCCGCCCTGCATTTCCGCCATCTCGAAGCCGCCACCCGCGGTGAATACCGGCCAGGCGGTCTTGTGCGCGGTATCCTTGGCGAGCAGCGTCGTCGTCATGGTGACGCCGCTGGTCATGGCGCCGATCGCGTCGGCGGCCATCAACGTTTTGCCACGCAGCACGCCGTGCTGATCGGCAAACGAAAAGCGGACGAGTTCGAGCTTGTCTTTCCTGATCCGCTGCGCGACGGCCCTCACTAGGCGCGTTTGTTCCGGGGTCCAAAGACCGTGCCGCTCAACGAAGCTCACGGCAGCGGAGCTGCGGCGGCGCGGGGCCATGAGGTGACCGTCAGTGTCCGTTGGACCAGGACTTGGTTTGCTGGCGTTCGTTGCTGGTCCGCTGCCAGTAGCCCTGCCAATCGCCAGCCGGGCCGATGCCGTCGACACAAGCCGGCCCGGTGATTTGTTCCGCCGCCTGCGGATCGAGCACCATCAACGGGTTGTCGCCGTTGCCCGACTGATCGAGCCCCTGGCGTAACAGCCGCCGATAGGCGTTGATCGCCTTGTCCGACGTGCCCAAATGCTCCTGCGTGCGGTCCTGGATCGCACTCATGGACTCGCAGGCCCATTGATCGTGCACGTTGATGTCGGCGCCCATGCCGGTATAGGTCGCGTGCTCCTGCTCGTGGGCATCGAAGCCGTAGTCGTTGTTTTTGTTCTTGCGCGGGATGTAATCGGGCAATTCGTAAAGCTCGAGCCGCTGGCGCCGCATCTCGTCCTTGTTCACCGGCGCGCCGAACGACGTGAAAATCGCGTACCAGTAGTGTTTCGTGTCGTCGATCGGCACATGCCACTGCGAGATCGTCATCTCGCGGCTCATCGGAATGATGAACGCGTTGGGAAAGATCAGATTGGTCACACGCACATGTGCGTTGGCGTCGCTGATCTGGCGGAGCGTGATCAGGCGGAAACCGTAATCGGTCGGCTCGACCTCAATGCGCGGCCGGGGAAACTCGCGCATGATTTTGGTCATCGGCATGTCCGAGTCTTTGGGCATGTCGCGGAACATCCTGCCGTACCCCTGGGCAGGATCTTCATCCTCGAAGAAACGGTGCAGAAACGACGTGTGCACCGGGTCGATGCCGACTTCGAGCGACTGCAGCCAGTTGCAATCGATCATGCCCTTGAAGGCGAAGGTGTGCGTTGAGGGCGCGACGAAGCAGTCGAAGTCGGGAAAGGCCGGGGGCTCGCCGCCGCCAAGATAGGCCCACAGGATGCCGCTCTTCTCGACGACCGGATACGACTTTTGTTTGATGTTGGCCGACAGGTTGCTGTTGTCGGGTTCGGCCGGGGTTTGCAGGCAGGTGCCGCCGACGTCGAACAGCCAGCCGTGAAAGGCGCAGCGCAGCCCGCCGTCTTCCAGCCTGCCGTAAGCCAGATCGGTGCCGCGATGCGGGCAGTGCCGGCCGATCAGCCCGTACCGCCCTTTGTCGTCCTTGAACGCGACGAGGTCCTCGCCCAGAAGCCGTACCGGTTTGACCGGCCGGTTTCCCGATAACTCATCGACCAGGGCAGCCGGCTGCCAATAGCGGCGCATCAGGCCGCCGGCGGCGGTTTTGGGCCCGGTATGGGTGATGAGATCGTTTTGTTCGGCGCTGAGCATGACTTTTTCCGTCACCCTGAGGCGCGAGCGAAGCAAGCCTCGAAGGGCGACGGCCGAGGCACTTCGGATGGCATCCTTCGAGGGCCGCTTGCGCGGCCACCTCAGGATGACGGTAGCCAAATTATACGACTATCGCCCTCCGACCGGGAAGCGTTCCAGCCATATGCCGCCTCAAAATCCGGGAAGCACCAGAATCTTCGGCGTTTTCGGCAGTGTGGTCTTGGAGACGACCAGCGACGGTATTTCGGCACGCTCGATCGGCCATTGCGTTTCGGCGCGCTTGAGGAAGCGATCGAGCGTATACCAGCCGAAAAAATGCATCGGGATGATCAGCGGCGCTTTCAGCAAAGTCAGCACCTCCATCATGCCATCGAGGTCGAGCGTATAGTTGCCGTCGACCGGCGCCATGACCACGTCGACGCGGCCTATTTCGTCAAGCTGCTGCTGGGTAAGCGTGTGATGCAGATGCCCAAGATGGGCGATGCACATATTCGCGATCTCGAAAATGAAAATCGAATTGCCGTAGCGCTCGGTGCCACCAGTCCAGTTGCGGATGTTGGTCGGCACGTTTCGCACGCGCACATCGCCGTATTTCAGATCCCAGATCGCGGGTTCTTCGTCGCTTGGCCCCCAGCCGCGCAGCACGTACTTGATCGCCGGATCGGGATGATCGGAGTAGTGCGTGTCGTGCGTGTGATTCATGGTGGCGATGTCGGGCACCACCGGCAGCTTCAAATAGTCGTTGTAATCGGTGGCAATACGGACCCGTTGCGGACTTTCGATCAGAAAAGTGGCGTGACCGATGAAGGTGATGCGCACCTGATCGGGATTGAGCGCCGCGAGCCTGTACGCAGCAGGCGTGACGGGCGGCCGGTCGCCTGCGACCAGCCCCGGGCAATTCTCCCGCATTTGCGGAGTCGCTGGATCAGCCTGTGGTGTTTCTTGCGTCTGCGCCGCAGCGTTGCGGCATGGCGCGACGGCGGCGAGCGCCGCGACGAAAATGAGTCCGCCAAACAAAAGAGCGGGAGCGCGTGGCAGGCCCAATTGCCGTCTCCTCCTCGCAACGCGGCGGAGACTGCAGGTTCGCACGGAAGCCGGGGCCAGACTATGTCCGGCACCCGGCGTTTTGTGCAACGCTAACCGGCGTTTGCCGCGCCGACTAACGTTCGCTGATCAGGCCTTTGTCGGTGAGGACGACCCATTGACCGTCCTGGCGCTTGATGGCTTGCACGTGACCGAGGCCGGGCAACATGCTGCCGACCGCGACATCGAACACGCCACCGAACCGGCTCGCTACCAGCGCATGTCCATGGCGCGCGTCCTGAACAATCCAGTCTTGCAACAGCTTGTCGGTCTTTGTCGCGTCGGCGTTTGCCGGCGGCGCGCTGATCGATCCGGTCGTCTCCGGCGCGGCCAGAGGCGCGGCTGACGCGGCGCTTTTCTTTTCGAGGCGATCGAGAGCTTCGGAGATGTGGGTGAGCTTGGCTGAAGGTTCGGCCTGCGCGTGCTCGACGCGGTCGAGGCGATCGGCGAGCTTGGCGAACTGGCCATTGGCGCCTCGCGTCGCACCGTCAACGCTCGCCTTGAGCGTCGCGAGCTCGGCAAGTTCGGCTTTCATGGTCGAAAGCGCGTTCGCCTCGATCTTGTTGGAGCCTGACGAGCCGAACCAGAGGTATCCAAGCGATGCTCCGGACAGGGAGCCGAATGCCGCGCCGCCGACAGCAGCCAGAACCACCGCGGCCGCGAGCGGCGTCCGCCACGTTGGGGGCTTTGCCACGGCCGAAGCCGGAACCGGCATGTTGAAGAACCGCTTGCGCGTTTCATCCGCCGAGCGGGCGGCCGCCATCTCAATGGCCAGCCGCAACGTCTGGTCGCCGAAATCGGGCCTTTGGGGCTCGGCGTCGCGGAAATCCGGTCTGGCCGGCCTGGCGGTGGCGGGCTTGGCGATGCTGGGTTTGGGCGCGGTGGGCTTGGCGGCCTCGATACTAGGCGCGGCCGTCGCCGCGGCCATTCCGGCGGCGGGCGCTGGATCGGCGGCCGCCGGGATGTCGATCGGGGAAACGAGCGGCAGTTCGGTCTTTGCCTCGAGCTTCGGCTCGGAAATGAGTTCAGCCTTGGCTTCCGCGGCGGCGTCGGTGTTGGCCTCGATGTCGGTGGCCATGCGGGATCTCCGGATTGGGTTATCTTCCGGGTAGTCCCGTTTGGTTAGTAATCAGTTAGCAACGCGCGGAATTGGCAGCGCGTCCAAGCGATTCCGGCCCAGCGGCCCGTTTCCCGGGTTCGAAGGTCGAACTAGCCGGGGTCTAATCCGCCAAGCCGTTTTCGCGCGCTAGGTCTTTGAGCGAGGCCTGCGGCCGGGCGCCGAGGTGCTGGATGACTTCTGCCGCCGCCATAGCGCCGAGGCGGCCGCAGGTGCGGTCATCGGCGCCGCGGGCAAGGCCGGACAGAAATCCCGCCGCGAACAGGTCGCCGGCGCCGGTGGTGTCGACCACACGCTCGACTGGGAACGCCTGCACCGCCTCGGTGCCCTCCGGGCTGATCACCACGCAGCCTCTTTCGCTTCGCGTGACCACCGCGGCACTGACGTCGGTGCGCAAGGCTTTCACGGCGGTATCGAAGTCGGCGGTCTCGTAGAGGCTGCGCACTTCCGCTTCGTTGGCGAAAATCAGATCAACGGTGTGCGAGCGCATCAGCTGCAAAAACTCCGCGCGCCAGCGATCGACGCAAAACGCGTCCGAGAGGCTGAGCGCCACTTTGCGTTCGGCGTCGTGGGCAATCTTGGCGGCTTTGACAAAGGCGTCCTTGGCGTCTTTCGGATCCCACAAATAGCCTTCGAGATAGAGGATGGCGCTTGCCGCCACCGCATCGGCGTCGATGTCGGCCGGTGAAAGATTTTGCGCCGCGCCGAGATAGGTGTTCATGGTGCGCTCGCCATCGGGCGTCACCAGTACGTAGCAGCGCGCGGTCGAGGGTCCGTTCGACGCCGCAGGCGTGGTAAAGGCGACGCCCGCGGCGCGGATGTCGTGCGCGAAAGCGCGGCCAAGCTGATCGTCCTTCACCTTGCCGATGAAAGCCGCGCGTGCCCCGAGGCTTGCGAGCCCGACAATGGTGTTCGCGCCGGAGCCGCCGGAAGTCTCGACCGCCGGCCCCATCGCCTCGTAGATCGACGCCGCGCGCGGCTCATCGATCAGCGCCATCCCGCCTTTGTTCATGCCCTGTTTGAGCAGAAAGTCTTCTTCGGTGCGGGCAATCACATCGACAATGGCGTTGCCGATGCCGAGCACGTCGTAACGGGTGGAGGTCATGGAGGGGGCACTCTTTGAAAAAACTCGCGGCGGGAGCGGCACTATAGCCGCCGGCCCTTGCGGGGCAAGGCGCGGCCGTGGCAATGGACGCTCGTTTTCACGGAGCAGCGTCCATGGCGTTTCGGGAACTGGTTTTTTCCGGCGTGCAGCCCACCGGCAATCTGCATCTCGGCAACTATCTCGGCGCCATCAAGCGCTTCGTCGAGCTGCAGGAGCGCTACGACTGCATGTATTGCGTGGTCGATCTCCACGCCATCACGGTGTGGCAGGAGCCCACTGAACTGCCCAAGGCGATCCGCGAGGTGACCGCCGCTTTCATCGCGTCCGGCATCGACCCGAAGAAGCACATTGTGTTCAATCAGAGCCAGGTCGCCGAACACGCCGAGCTCGCTTGGGTGTTCAACTGCGTTGCGCGGCTCGGCTGGCTCAATCGAATGACGCAGTTCAAGGAGAAAGCCGGCAAGGATCGTGAGAACGCTTCGGTCGGCCTTTACGCCTATCCGACACTCATGGCTGCCGACATTCTGGTGTACCGCGCCACCCATGTGCCGGTCGGCGAGGATCAGAAGCAGCATCTCGAACTCTCCCGCGACATCGCGCAGAAATTCAACAACGATTTCGGCGAGTCGATCCGCACGCACGGATTTGGCGAGGCGTTTTTTCCATTGCCCGAGCCGGTGATTACCGGCGAAGCGACGCGTGTCATGTCGCTACGCGACGGCTCAAAGAAAATGTCCAAGTCGGACGCTTCCGATCAGTCGCGCATCAATCTCACCGACGATGCCGACGCCATTGCGCTCAAGATCAAGCGCGCCAAGACCGACCCAGAGCCGTTGCCGAGCGAAGAGAAGGGGCTCGCGGCACGGCCCGAAGCTGACAATCTCGTCGGCATTTACGCGGCGCTCGCCGGAACGACGCGCACCGCGGTGCTTAAGGACTTCGGCGGCGCGCAATTCTCAACCTTCAAGTCTGCGCTCACCGAACTCGCGGTGACAAAGCTCAGCCCGATCGCCGACGAAATGAAACGCCTGCTGCGCGATCCGGCATCCATCGACGCAATTCTCGCGGACGGCTCGGCGCGGGCGCGCAAAATCGCCGGCGAAACGATGAAATCGGTCAAGGACATCGTCGGCTTCGTGCACGCTTAAATCTTGGCGCCGCTTGTAGAGCCGCGGCCACCCGTGGCAGCATGACGCTTCGTGGCGTTGTGTTGCTCGTGCCGGGAGAGAACTAGATGCCGCGCCAGCGCCGCAGCTACGAAGCCGGCCACAAGCCGAAGCTTCTGGTCGTGATCGACAACACCGATGAGTGCGACCGGGCGGTTTATTTTGCCAGCCGCCGCGCCGCACGCATCGGCGGCAATGTGGTCATGCTGCGCGTGGTGGAAACCCTTGACCAGAGCCAGCAGTGGCTCGGCGTCGCCGACATCATGCGCGCGGAAGCCCATGAGGAAGCCAGCGCCGAACTCGCCAAGTACGCGGTGCGCGCCGAAAGCATCGGCGGCATCACCCCCGAGCAGGCGATGCGCGAAGGCGACAAGGCGGAGGAAATCTTGAAACTAATCGACGAGGACGAAGACATTTTCATTCTCGTCCTTGGCGCCTGCACCAGCGCCGAAGGCCCAGGTCCGCTGGTGACCACTATCGGCCGTACCGCCGGCGATTATCCCATTCCGGTCGCCATCGTGCCCGGCCACCTTTCCGACCAGGAAATTGACGCGCTTTCATGAGGCCGCAGAAGCTTATGCGCCTGGGTCACTGGCCGACCGGCAGGCGCGCCGAGGGAAAAGCGCGTGCAAGTGGATGCCGCCTTGAACTTCCAAGCAAATTCGCCATGTAGTAGAGTGAATTAGCACATGCGACACGGCCGCCTGAGTGCCGGCCGACGGAGAGCCCGATGTTCATCCAGACGGAAGCGACGCCGAACCCGGCGACCATGAAATTCCTCCCCGAGCGCACGGTGCTCGAAACCGGAACTTTGGACATCCGCAATCGCGATGACGCGGCGCAATCGCCGCTGGCGCAACGGCTGTTCGATATCGGCGGTGTCAGCGGTGTCTTCTTCGGTTCCGATTTCATCGCCGTGACCAAGGATGCCAGCGAGTGGCCGCAGCTCAAGCCCATGATCCTCGGCGCGATCATGGAACATTATATGTCCGGCGCGCCGCTCCTGCACTCTGCTGCCGCAGAAGATGAGAGCGGCGACGAGTTCTTCGAGGAAGCCGATGCGGAAACCGTCGCCACCATCAAAGAGCTCATCGACACCCGCGTGCGGCCGGCGGTTGCCAACGACGGCGGCGATATCACCTTCCGCGGCTTCAAGGACGGGGTCGTCTATCTCAACATGAAGGGCGCCTGCTCGGGCTGTCCTTCGTCGACGGCGACGCTCCAGCACGGCATTCAGAATTTGCTGCGCCACTTCGTTCCCGACGTTGTCGAAGTGCGGCCGGTGTGAGCCGCCTGTTCGCCGCGTAATTGCTCGTGCGCGTGCTCGCCATCGACACCGCCCTGGCGGCCTGCTCCGTCGCGGTCTTCGACAGCGAAGCAAACCGCATGCTGGCGAACCAGAGCTTGGCCATGACCCGCGGCCACGCCGAAGCGCTGATGCCACTCGTCGAGCGGGTCATGGCGGAAGCCGGCATCGCATTCACTGACATCGATCGGGTCGCCGTGACGGCGGGACCCGGAAGCTTTACCGGCTTGCGGGTCGGCGTAGCGGCGGCGCGCGGTATTGCTGTCGCTACCGAAAAGCCGGCCATCGGCATTACGACACTTCTGGCCTACGCGGCGCCGCATCAAGCCGAAGGGCACTATCCTATCGTTGCCGCGATCGATGCGCGCAACAATCACGTCTACTTTCAGGTTTTTGCTCCGGGAGGCCGTCCGTTGGGCGAACCACGGTTGGCGCCGCTCCGCGAAGCCGTTGCAGCCGCGGCCGCAGCGCCTGCGCGGCTTGTTGGGTCCGCCGCGCAGACTGTCGCTTCGGCGTTGTCTGACAGCGAGGCCGTTCCGGTATCCGTGGAGCCTCGTGCCGCCCCGGACGTGGCATGGGTGGCCCGCCTCGGCGCGCTTGCGACCGACGCCACATCGCCACCGGCCCCGCAATATCTGCGGGCGCCGGACGCGCAGCCACAGTTTGCCGCTCAGCTTCCGCGCCGATGATGGGGTTCGTCAACCGGCTACTCACGCGCTCCGCTCCCGTAGTCGCCGATGCGCGGCCGGCGGACGCCGCCGCCTTCGCGGTTATGCACGCGCAATCGTTTCGGCGCGGGTGGAGCGAACAGGAATTTCAGCGGCTTCTTGGCGAGCGCAACGTTGTCGCGCATCGCGCCAGCGTCGGGCGGACCTTCGCAGGGTTTATCCTTTCCTCACTCGTGGCGGGCGAAGCGGAAATCCTGTCGGTCGCGATTGCGCCGGCTTATCGTGGACGCGGCTATGCACGCCCTTTGCTCGATACCCATCTTCGCCGATTGGCGGGGCTTGGCGCCCGCGCCGTGTTCCTTGAAGTGGGTGAAGAAAATGCGCCCGCGTGCCGCCTTTACCGTCGCGCCGGATTCCGCGAAGTTGGCCGGCGCCAAGGCTATTATGACAGTGGAATGACCGCGCTTGTGCTGCGCCGCGACCTCGGCTGACGCACAGCCGCAGAATCGATATATAGAAGACGAGAAAGGTTCAGACCCGTCGGAATGAGAGGTTCGCGCAAGCTCTTCGTCAAATCTTTCGGCTGCCAGATGAACGTCTACGATTCACAGCGTATGGCGGACACTCTGGCGCCGCTGGGTTATGCCGAGACCGCCAGCCCCGACGAGGCCGATCTCATTATCCTCAATACCTGCCACATTCGCGAAAAGGCGGCCGAAAAGGTCTATTCCGAGCTTGGCCGCATGCGCCGCCTCAAACAGGAAGCGGCCATCGGCGGCCGAAAAGTCCTGATCGCGGTTGCCGGCTGCGTTGCCCAAGCCGAAGGCGAGGAAATGATCCGCCGGGCGCCGGCGATAAATCTGGTGGTCGGGCCGCAAAGTTATCATCGCTTGCCCGATCTCATCGCCCGCGCCGAACGCGACGGGCACGCGGTCGACACCGAGTTTCCGCCGGACGACAAGTTCGATCACCTTACCGCGCCGAGCACCGCCGCGACGCGTGCCCGCGGCGTCACGGCGTTCGTCACCGTGCAGGAGGGTTGCGACAAGTTCTGTACGTTCTGTGTCGTGCCGTTCACCCGGGGAGCCGAAGTGTCGCGGCCGGTCGACAAGATCGTAGCGGAGGTCGAGCGGCTCGCGGCCGCCGGCGTCCGCGAAGTCACGCTGATCGGACAAAACGTCAATGCCTATCACGGCACCGGGCCCGACGGACACGCGTGGCCGCTGGCACGGCTGCTCGAATCTCTCGCGAGGCTCTCCGGCATCGAGCGACTGCGCTACACCACCAGCCATCCTTGCGACATGGATGACGCGTTGATCGCGGCACATCGCGACCTGCCGCAACTGATGCCACAGTTGCATTTGCCGGTGCAGTCGGGCTCGGACAAGATTCTCACTGCCATGCATCGCCGGCACACCCGCGCGAATTATGTCGATACGGTTGCGCGGCTGTTGCGGGCACAGCCGGCCATGGCCTTGACCTCGGATTTTATTGTCGGATTTCCGGGCGAAACCGAGGACGATTTCGCTGCGACGCTGAGCCTGGTCGACGAGATCGGATATTCCGGCGCCTTCTCGTTCAAATACTCGCCGCGGCCGGGTACGCGCGGCGCCGAGATGGGCGATCAGGTCGACGAGGCGACAAAATCGGAACGTCTGTACCGGCTGCAAGACGCTATCGATCGCAATCAGAAAAAATTCAATCGCCGCTGCGTTGGCCAGACGTTTTCCGTCCTGTTCGAACGGCGTGGGCGCCACGGCGGCCAGGTCGTCGGACGGTCGCCTTATTTGCAACCGGTAAACGTCGACGCGCCGGCGTCGCTGATCGGCGAGATCGCGCCCGTCACCATCACAGACGTCGGCAGCAACAGTCTGTTCGGGACGTTGCTGCGGGAGCCGGCCGCGGAGCCCATCCTGGCCGGCGCGGGAGCCTGAATGCGCACACCGGAAATCGAAGAGTCGCTGATCGCCGCGCCGGAAAATGCGCAGATCGCCATGACTTTCGATGACAACCGCCTCGCCTCGGTGCTGTTCGGGCAATACGGGCAAAACCTTGCATTGATTGAACGGCGGCTCGGCGTCGCCGCCACCTCGCGCGGCAATCACGTCACGCTCGAAGGTCCGCGCGAGCCGGCCGAGCAGGCGCGCCGGGTGCTCGAGACGCTGTACGAGCGGCTCAAGCGCGGCGACGAGGTCGCGCACGGGGACGTCGATGGCGCGATCAGGCTGGCGCTGGCGCAGGGTTCGCTGTTCGACTTCGATCCGGCCACCGAGCGGGAGAATTTCGAGGAGATCAACCTGCGCAAGCGCCGGGTGCGTGCGCGCACGCCGGCTCAGGACGCTTATGTCCGCGCGCTCAAGCGCCATGCACTGGTTTTCGCCACCGGACCGGCCGGAACGGGAAAGACCTGGATTGCCGTCGCACAAGCCGTACAGCTGTTCGAGCGCAAAGAAGTCGACCGCATCGTCCTTTCGCGCCCGGCGGTTGAGGCGGGCGAGCGGCTCGGTTTTCTTCCGGGCGACATGCGCGAGAAGGTCGATCCCTATTTGCGGCCGATCTACGATGCGCTCTACGACCTGATGGATCCCCGCATCGTCGAACGCGCGCTGCAATCCACCGAAATCGAAATCGCGCCGTTGGCGTTCATGCGCGGCCGCACGCTGTCGAACGCGGCGGTGATTCTCGACGAGGCGCAAAACACCACCGCCATGCAGATGAAGATGTTGCTGACCCGGCTGGGCGAAAACAGCCGCATGGTGGTGACTGGCGATCCCAGCCAGGTCGATTTGCCGCCCGGTCAGACCTCAGGCCTTGCTGAAGCGGTCAAGCTGCTCGAAGGCGTCGAAGGAATTGCCCATGTCAACTTCACGGCCGCCGACGTCATCCGCCACGAGCTCGTCGCGCGCATTGTCGCGGCCTACGACAAAGCGGCGGCCAAGCGCGAGCGTCCGTAAGCGCAAACCTTCGAACAAGCCGTCTACGCGGAAGGCATTGCCGGCGTTGAAAATTGAAGTGATCGTCAAATCCAGACGCTGGAACTCCCATAAGGACGCCGGGACGGCCATGCGCCGGGCAATTGCCACAGCCGCGGCTACGCTCTCAACACCGGCCGCGGAGCTTGCTATCGTACTGACCAACAACGCGGCAATGCGTTTACTCAACCGGGCGTGGCGCGACGTCGATGCGGCGACAAATGTGTTGTCATTTCCGAACAGGCCCATCGGAGCCGAAACCGCGCTCCTCGGCGACATTGTGCTTGCCTACGAAACTATCGCGGCAGAAGCGCGCAACGAAGGCAAACCGTTCGCGCACCATTTGGCGCACCTGGCCGTGCACGGCTTCCTGCATCTTTTGGGTTACGATCACGAACGCGAAACAGACGCGACCCGCATGGAACGTCTCGAACGAAAGATTTTGCACCGGCTGGCGATTCCCGATCCCTATCGGCGCACCGGCAATGCCTGAGCGCACAGCATGACTCAGTCGCCAACACGCGGTGACCAGCCCGAGCCCGAGCGCCCGGGCCTTCCGATGGTTGTGCCGCAGCCCGGCGAACTGCATGAGGGCTGGCTGGCGCGCGTCATGCGCATTCTATTCGGCTGGAAAGCCGCGGCCACGCGCGCCGATCTGGAACTCGTGCTCACCGCCGAACGGGCCGAATCCGGTTTCTCGCCGGCCGAAGCCGCCATGCTCAAGAATATTCTCGGCTTGCGCGAGACCCGCATCGAAAGCGTGATGGTGCAGCGCGCCGATATTGTGGCGGTGCAGCAGGATATCACCATCGGCGAATTGGTCATGGTGTTCGCCGGCGCCGGCCATTCGCGGCTCGTGGTCTACAACGACACCCTCGACGACCCGACCGGCATGGTGCACATCCGCGACCTTCTCGCGTTCATGGCCGCGCGCGCCAAAATCGAGCTCGCCGGCGATCCGGGCCGGCTTCCCACCGCGGATCTCGACCTTGCAAAGATCGATCTTTCCATGCCGCTGGTGGCAACCAAGATCGTGCGCGAACTGCTTTACGCGCCGCCCTCCATGCCTGCCCTCGATCTTCTCGCCAAAATGCAGGCGACACGCATCCATCTCGCCCTCATCATCGACGAATACGGCGGCAGCGACGGGCTGGTTTCCATCGAAGACCTGGTCGAGCTCATTGTCGGCGATATTGCCGACGAGCACGATGAAGCGGAAACGGCGGCGGTAATGCCGCAGAGCGACGGCTCGTTCGTGGCGATCGGCCGGGCCAGTCTCGATGACGTGAAGGCCGTCATCGGCGATGAGTTCGACGTCGGCGAAGCCGCGCAGGAAGTCGACACGCTGGGCGGCTACCTGGTGATGCGCGCCGGGCATGTGCCCGTACGCGGTGAGTTGGTGCCCGGACCGGCGCCGTTCGAAACTCAAGTTCTCGATGCGGACCCTCGCCGGGTGAAACGCGTCAAAATCTATCGCAGCAAGAATAATCGACCCGGCAAGGCGCGCGAGGCGTCGCCGCCGCCGCGCTCGGTGGGGTTACGTCCGGCATCGCCGAGCGACGACGCCAAGCCGGCCAATGCAAACTCTCAGCAACAGCCGTGAAGCCTGCGGCGCTCATCGACGCAATCATATTGTCTTCAGGCTGGCGGCGCTGGCTCATCGCTTTTGCCGCCGGCGCGCTGTCGGCGCTGGCAATGCCGCCGTTTTATGCGTGGCCGGTTCTGTTCCTGACCTTTCCGGTGCTGGTCTGGCTGATCGACAGCGTCCGCGTCCGTCCGGCGCAAGGAATGATCGGCGCCGCGGTTACCGGCTGGTGGTTCGGCTTCGGCTACTTTCTGGCGGGGCTATACTGGGTGGGCTACGCCTTTCTGGTCGATGCCCCCACGTTCGGCTGGCTTCTGCCGATCGCCGTCATCGGCCTGCCGGCGGGACTCGCGCTGTTCACGGCGTTCGGCACTGCGCTCGCTCGATTGTTGTGGACCCGAGGCGCGATGCGCATTCTCGCCTTGGCGGTAGCGCTCACTGCCGCCGAGTGGCTGCGTGGCCACGCGCTGACGGGCTTTCCCTGGAATACCTATGGTTATGCGCTGACGGCGCCGCTGGCGTTGGCGCAAAGCGCCTCACTGATCGGCATCTGGGGGCTGACCTTCGTTGCCGTCGCTGTATTTGCCAGTCCGGTCACACTCGCCGATCAACGCGGCGAAACGCGCTGGCCATGGCTGCCGCTCGCGCTGGCGGTGGCGCTACTCGTCGCGGCGGCGGGATACGGCGCCGTGCGGCTGGCGCTTACACCGACACAAACTGTCGCCGGCGTGCATTTGCGCATCATGCAGCCCAACCTTCCGCAAGACGTCAGATTCAACTACGCGGCGAAGCGGCAAATCGTCGATCGCTACATCGCGCTGTCGGATCGCATCACCAGCGCTCAATCGCACGGCGTGCACGATGCGACGGTTCTGATCTGGCCGGAATCGGCATTCCCCTTCTTCCTGGCGCGCGAGCCTGATGAGCTTGCCGAAATCGCGCAGCTTTTGCATGGCGGCACCGTCTTGATCACCGGTGCGGTGCGCCTTGCCGAGCCGGTGAATCCCGCCGATCCCCTGGCCTATAACTCCATCTACGTCATCGACCACGATGGCTCGATCGTGTCGCTGTACGACAAAGTCCATCTCGTTCCGTTTGGCGAATATCTGCCGTTTCAGGACTTTCTTGAAAGTCTCGGCCTGCAACAATTGACCAAACAACGCGGCGGCTTCGTCGCCGGCGATCGGCATCGGCTCATTGCCGTACCGGGTGCGCCCATGGCACTGCCGCTCATTTGCTACGAAATAATTTTTCCCGGCGAGGTTACGCCGAAGGGTGATCGGCCGGGCTGGATCGTTAACGTCACCAACGATGGCTGGTTCGGCATTTCAACCGGGCCGTATCAGCACTTCCAACAGGCGCGGGTGCGCGCCATCGAAGAGGGTTTGCCACTGGTGCGCGCCGCGAACACCGGCATTTCCGCCGTCGTCGATCCGCTCGGAAGAATCATCAACTCGCTCGCACTCGGCAGTGAAGGCGTAATCGATGCGCCGCTGCCGCGGCCGGTCGACCCGCCGTTTTACGCGGTCGCTGGCGACGTGCCGGCGGCGATCATGGTGTTTGTCGCGTTTGTTCTGGTCATTTATCGCCGTTCCCGCGGCCTTCTAAAAATCTAGATTTGTCGCACAGCGAACGTACACTCTGAGAAAAGATAAAGTTCGCTCTGACGCAAGTTGATACTGCGGACAGTTACCCGGCATTGTGGTAACGACCGTTAGATGAGCAAGATTCAGACACAACTATTTCGAGCGAATCTTAACGAAGTACGCGCTGACAATTTTCAGTATTGACAGGGCTCAATTTGTCGGACGTTTGATATTTAAAATAATTACGTTAAATGTGGCTCAATCGCATTTTTGACGATCGACAGGAGAGCATTTCCAGATGATGGCCAAAAAGGCACCTAATCCCATCGACAAGCACGTTGGCAGTCGCGTACGCATGCGCCGCATGATGCTTTCGATGAGTCAGGAGAAGCTCGGCAACAGCCTTGGTCTGACTTTCCAACAAGTGCAAAAATACGAGAAAGGCACCAACCGGATCGGTGCCAGCCGCTTGCAGCAAATTTCGCACATCCTTCAGGTCCCGGTTGCGTTCTTCTTTGAAGGTGCGCCCAACGTCGGCGGTTCACGCAGCGACGGCATGGGTGAGGCCCCGTCGCCAGCCTATGTTTCCGATTTCCTCGCCACTTCGGATGGCCTGGCGCTGACCAAAGCGTTCACGAAGATTGGCGACTCCAAGCTTCGCCGCCGTATCGTGGATCTCGTCGAGCAGATCGCAGCCGACAAGCGCTGAGACGGCTTTTCCGCGCCGTTTTGCCCCTCGCCCCGCCCACGTTTCGCCCACATCTTGACCGCGCGAAGGTACGCTGCAACAACCGTCTTGGGACAGCATCCAGCCGCGATCAAACAAACGCGCCAGCGACGAGGGGAGTGCCACGCAGTGCAACGTTCTAACTACCTGTTCACCAGTGAATCGGTGTCGGAAGGACATCCGGACAAAGTTTGCGACCAGATTTCCGACGCGATCCTTGACGCCTTTATCGAGAATGACCTCAAGCTTGGCATCGCCGACGAGAGCAAGGTGAACACCCGGCTCGGCTGCGAAACTTTGTGCACGACCAACAAGATTGTCATCGCCGGCGAAGGCCGCGGCCAGGCACCGCTATTCCAGAAGCATGGCGACAAGGCGGTGGTGAACCGCGAGTTGATCGCCGAGACTGCCCGGCAGGTGGTGAAAGATATCGGCTACGATCAGGACGGATTTTCGTACTACGGCGCCGACGTCGAGGTTCTTCTGCACGGCCAGTCGCCGGATATCGCCATGGGCGTCGATGCGAAGTCGAAGAAAAGCGGCGAGGAGGAAGGCGCTGGCGATCAGGGCATGATGTTCGGCTATGCCTGCACCGAGAGCGAGGTCTACGAAAAAGGCTCGTTCATGCCGGCGCCGATCTATTTCGCCCACAAGATCCTCAAAGTGCTCGCGGAAAAGCGCCGTTCCGGCGCACTGTTCGATCTGCAGCCGGACGCCAAGAGCCAGGTGACCGTCAAATACGTCGACGGCAAACCGGTCGGCGCTACCAAGGTCGTGGTGTCAACGCAACACAACGCGCAGAGCCGCAATGGAAAGAAATACACGCCCGGGATGGTCAAGGAGATGATCGCGGACGCGGTGGAATCCGCGCTGCCCGAAGGCTGGATGCCGAAAAAACCGAGCGATTTCCTGGTCAATCCGACCGGCAATTTCGTCGTCGGCGGCCCTGACGGCGATTGCGGCCTCACCGGCCGCAAGATCATTGTCGACACCTACGGCGGTTATGCGCCTCACGGCGGCGGCGCTTTCTCCGGCAAGGATCCGACCAAAGTGGACCGCTCGGCCGCCTATGCCGCGCGATATCTTGCAAAAAACGTGGTTGCCGCCGGTCTTGCCACAAATTGCACCATCCAGATCGCCTACGCGATCGGGGTGGCCGATCCGATGTCGGTCTACGTCGACACCCACGGCACGGGCAAGGTTGAAGAGGCGAAGCTGCAAAAGCTTCTCCCCGAACTGTTTCCGCTGCGCCCGACCAGCATTCGGCGGGCGCTGAAGCTCAATCGCCCGATTTATCGGCGCACGTCGGCCTATGGCCATTTCGGCCGTGCCCCCGACAAGGACGGCGGATTTTCGTGGGAGCGCACCGACCTTGCCGACGCGCTCAAGCGGAGCCTTCGCTAAGCCAAGCCGGATCAGGCGGCGACAAACTTGAAAGCCAGGGCTCCCCTGCTCTGGCTTGTGGTTGGCCGCGTCACTACTTGCAGGCCATGAACCGCGGCGCCGGCGTTGGGCCGGCCCGCGCCAACCTGCATGACGGAGGTCGGCGCAACATGAAAACGATTTTCGCTACCGCGCTATTGGTGCCCGCGCTCGCGCTGACATCCATTCCGGCAGACGCCAAGGGCTGCATCAAAGGCGCCATTGTCGGCGGCATTGCCGGACATTACGCCAATCATCACGGTTTGATCGGAGCGGCAACCGGCTGCCTTGTTGGCCGCCACATGGCCAAGAAGCATGAGCAAGAGCTGCGCGAACAACAACAGCATCAGCAAGACAACCAATGGCAACACGACGACCATTGGCAACACGACGACGGCCAGAATCAGGTTCAATCTCACTGACGAGGGTTTACCCGTCGGGCCGTAGCGCTCCGGCGGCTGCGATGGATACCGAACTTCATCAGGCGCGCACTTTCTTCGGCCGCCGCAGGGGCCATAAGCTCCGCAGCCGGCAAGCGGAGTTGCTGACGACGTTACTGCCGCGTCTTGCGCTCGATATCGCGCGGCCGGCTCCGGCGGAGATCGCCGAACTGTTTCCGTCGCCGGTTTCGGACATTCATCTCGAGATCGGGTTCGGCGGCGGCGAGAATTTGATCGCTCAAGCCACGGCGCACCCGGCGCGGGGCTTCATCGGCGTCGAACCGTTCGTCAACGGCATGGCCAAGGCGTTGGCCGCCATCGAGGACGCCGGCCTGCGAAATATCCGCCTGCACTTCGATGAAGCCGCCGGTCTGATGAAATGGCTTCCAAATAACTCGCTCGCGCGCATCGAGCTCATTCATCCCGACCCTTGGCCCAAGCGTCGCCATTGGAAGCGCCGCTTTGTTCAGGACGCGACCATTGCGCAATTCGCTCGTCTCTTGCGGCACGGCGGCGAAATTCGTTTCGTCACCGATGTTCCCGACTACGCCGCATGGACACTGCAGCGTTTTCTGCGTTCCGCGGATTTCGAATGGACCGCGCAATGCGCCGATGATTGGCGTAAGCCGTGGCCGCAGTTCGGCGGGACGCGCTATCACGCCAAGGCGGCGCGGCAAGAGCGCGCGCCCTGTTTTTTGATCTTTCGTCGGCATTAATCGCGCCGGCTGCGGCCCCTTGCAACTGCCTGGGAAACCGCTATATTTCGCGCATCCATTATGGATACCTCATAGCGTTCGGTTGATCTGAACGATTTTGAGAGTGGGCCCCCCGGGACCCGCTCTTTTTTATTACCTGGGCGCCAGAAAATTCCGCGCCGGGGTTGAGAGTACACGACGGATCGTAGCGAACCAGATGGACGAGAGTCTGACAGGCTTTGCTGAAGAGCCGCGGCTCATTGCCGAGCCCGGTCGAGCGGCCCGCGTCGCTATGGCGGCTGAGCCGGTGCTGGCCGATCTTGGCTATCGGCTGGTGCGCGTGCGCATTTCCGGTTCAGCCGGTTGCACGGTTCAGATCATGGCCGAGCGTCCCGACGGGACCATGGCCATCGAGGATTGCGAAGCGACGTCGCGCGCACTGTCACCGGTACTCGATGTTGCCGACCTGATCGACGGACCCTACCGGCTGGAAATCTCGTCGCCCGGCATCGACCGACCGCTGGTGCGCCGTTCCGACTTCGAGCGCTACGCGGGTCATCTGGCGCATGTGGAAATGCTGTCGCCCATTGACGGCCGCAAACGCTTTCGCGGCGAGCTTCTCGGCGTCGATGGCGACTGCGCACGGCTTCGCTTTAACGACAGTAACGGCGAGAACCGGGACGTTTCATTGCGGATCGACGACATGAGCGAAGCGAGGCTTTTGCTCACCGACGCGCTCATTTCGGAATCGCTGCGGCGGAGCAAGCACGGCGACACCGCCGACGAACCTAAACAGCGCGATGCACGCGCAAAACGCCATAAGACCGGGGCGGGCAACAGAGCAACAAACCAGCACGGCGCCGAAGCTGCGCGTCAATCACACAACGGAGACTGACTATGGCGACGGTAAGCGCCAATAAGCTCGAACTATTGCAGATCGCGGACGCGGTCGCCCGGGAAAAGGCGATTGACCGCAAAATCGTGCTCGGCGCCATGGAGGACGCGATCGCCAAGGCGGCACGCTCGCGCTACGGCAGCGAAACCGAAGTTCGCGCCGAGATCGATCCGAAAAGCGGCGAGCTGCATCTGTCGCGGCATATGCTCGTGGTCGACGCGGTGGAAAATCCGGCGTTTCAGATCAGTCTCGAGGACGCGCGCCGGCGGCATCCAGCCGCACAGCTTGGCGACACGATCGCCGATCCGCTGCCGCCGCTCGAATACGGTCGCATCGCCGCGCAATCGGCCAAGCAGGTGATTGTCCAGAAAGTGCGTGAAGCGGAACGCGACCGGCAATACGAGGAATACAAGGACCGCATCGGCGACATCGTCAACGGCATCGTCAAGCGCGTCGAATACGGCAACGTGGTGGTCGATCTCGGCCGTGGCGAGGCGATTGTGCGGCGCGACGAAATGTTGCCGCGGGAAGTCTTCCGTAACGGCGACCGCATCCGCGCCTACATTTACGACGTCCGCCGCGAACAGCGAGGTCCGCAGATTTTCCTCTCGCGCACGCACCCGCAGTTCATGTCGAAATTGTTCGCCCAGGAAGTGCCGGAAATCTACGACGGCATTGTCGAGGTCAAGGCTGTCGCACGTGATCCGGGTTCGCGCGCCAAAATCGCCGTCCAATCGCGGGATTCGTCGGTCGATCCGGTCGGCGCTTGCGTCGGCATGCGCGGCTCGCGCGTGCAGGCCGTGGTGAACGAGTTGCAGGGTGAGAAGATCGACATCATCCCCTGGTCGATGGATATCGCGACTTTCGTCGTGAATGCGCTCGCCCCGGCCGAAGTCGCCAAAGTGGTGCTCGACGAGGAACGCGAGCGTATTGAAGTGGTGGTGCCGGACCAGCAGCTTTCGCTTGCCATCGGCCGCCGCGGGCAAAACGTGCGGCTCGCCTCCCAGCTCACCGGATGGGACATCGACATTCTCACCGAGCAGGAAGAATCGGAGCGCCGGCACGCTGAATTCGAGAACCGCACCCGCATGTTCATCGATTCACTCAACGTCGACGAGGTGATCGGCCAGTTGCTGGCGTCGGAGGGTTTCACGTCGGTCGAGGAACTTGCGCTGGTCGACGCCAAGGAAATCGCGGGCATCGAAGGGTTCGACGAGGATACCGCGTCCGAGCTGCAGACCCGGGCGCAGGAATATCTGGCGAAGATCGAAGCCGAACTCGACGCCAAACGCCGCGAACTCGGCGTTGAAGACGCGCTCAAGGAGATTCCCGGCATCAACACCGCGATGATGGTTCGTCTCGGCGAGAACGGCATCAAGACTGTGGAAGATCTAGCCGGCTGCGCGACCGACGATCTCGTCGGCTGGACCGAACGCAAGGACGGCGAAAATGTCCGCGAAGCCGGCATTCTGGATGGCTTTGATTTGTCGCGCGAGGAAGCCGAGGCTCTCGTCATGCAGGCGCGGCTGAAAGCCGGATGGGTCACCGAGGCGGACCTCGCTCCGCCGCCGGCCGCCGAAGAAGCGGCCATGCCGGAAGCCCAGGCGTGAGGGAGCGATCGCGGCATGATCGCGCAGATCGGCGATGAAACGTTAGCGGACGAACTCGACCGCGGGTCGGACCGGCGGCAGCTCTCTCGGCTGTGCGCCGCCACGCATACCGTGCGACCGGTTGCCGATCTTGTCCGCTTCGTCGTTGGCCCGGTCGGCGAGGCGGTGCCTGATGTCAAAAACAAGCTGCCCGGCCGGGGTATCTGGATTACCGCCACGCGCGACGCGCTGGAGGAGGCCATCAGGCGCAAGCTTTTTGCGCGCGGGTTCAAGCGGGACGTTCGCCTGCCCGCCGATCTGGTCGCGCGAACCGAAATGTCGCTTGAACGTGCGGCCGTTGACGCCCTGGCGATTGCCGGCAAGGCCGGAGCGGCACTGACCGGCTTCGTCAAGGTCGAGACCGCCCTGGAAAAGGGCGAGGCTATCGCCTTGCTCCATGCCGCCGAGGCGTCCGCCGACGGCAAAAGGAAGCTTGCGGCGGCTCGGGCCCGCCAGCAGCCGGATCGGCAGCCGCCGGTCATTACATTCTTTACCGCGGCGCAATTGGATTTGGCATTACAGCGCCCAAATGTGGTACATGCAGCCGTGCTCGCCGGCCCAGCGAGCGAGACCTTTTTGGCGCGCTGTCAGCGGCTTGAACGGTTTCGGACCGGCGATCAATGCAATCAGGGCCAAGGGGCGGCACGAACTCAACCGGCCGAGAATGCCGGTGCGTACGGAAACGGGCGTGAATGACTGAGACGAACAAGAATAGCGGCGAGAAGCTGAGCGTCAGTTCGACCAAGACGCTGACCTTAAAGCGCGGCGGCGTTGAGCAGGGCGTCGTGCGCCAGAGCTTCAGCCATGGCCGCAGCAAGGCCGTCGTAGTTGAGAAGGTCAAGCGCCGCGTCGCCGGCCCCGGTGAAGTCAAAGCCGAGCCGGTCACGGTTCCGGAGAGCGGCACCGCGACAGCCAAACGCTCTCCCGGCCCCCCCCCGGCGAAGCCCACGGCCGCTCCGGCAAGCACACCATCGGCCGCCTCGGCGACCGCGCCCGCCAGGCCTTCTGGCGTCGTCCTTCGCACTCTGACCGAAGAAGAACGCAGCGCCCGCGCGCATGCGCTCGCCGACGCGCGGCTGCGCGAGGCGGAAGAGCGCAAGATTGCCGAGGAAGAGGCGCGCATTCGGCAAACGCGCGAGCAAGCCGAGCGTGCCGAGCGCGTTGCCGCTGAAACGCGCAAGCAAAACGAAGAGGAACGGCGCAAGCACGACGAAGAAACCAAGCGTAAGGCCGACGAAGTCGCCAAGCGCCGTTTTGGCGCTGAGCTGACCCTTAAGCCGGGCGCCGCACGTGCGCCGCTCGAAGCCGAGGAAGAAGAGGCGCCGCGCAGAGCGCGCGGCGGCCTGCCCGCCCGCCCGACGCCCGCTCCCAAGGCGCCACGCGGCGGCGAAAAGCGCCGCGGCCGTCTTACCGTTGTGACAGCGCTGTCCGCCGACGATATCCGCGAGCGGTCGGTGGCCTCGTTCCGCCGGCGCAACCAGCGCATGACCGGTCATCGCGACGAGCCGAAAGAAAAACTCGCGCGCGAAGTAACGATCCCCGAGACGATCACCATCCAGGAACTGGCCAACCGCATGGCCGAACGCGGCGTCGATGTGATCCGCATCCTCATGCAGCAGGGTCACATGGCGAAGATCACCGATACGATCGACGCCGACACCGCCCAGCTCATCGCCGAGGAACTCGGCCACAGCGTGCGCCGCGTCGCCGAGTCCGACGTCGAAGAGGGCATGTTCGATGCGCCCGACGCTCCGGAAAATCTCACGCCGCGCGCGCCGGTAGTCACCATTATGGGCCACGTCGACCACGGCAAGACATCGTTGCTCGACGCCATTCGCTCGACCGAAGTCGCGGCCGGCGAAGCCGGCGGCATCACGCAACACATCGGCGCTTATCAGGTAACGTCGCCGTCAGGCGGCCGCATCACCTTCATCGACACGCCGGGGCACGCCGCGTTCACCGCAATGCGAGCGCGCGGCGCCAAAATCACCGATATCGTTATTCTGGTCGTCGCTGCCGACGACGGCGTGATGCCGCAGACGGTCGAGGCTATTCATCACGCCAAAGCCGCCCAGGTGCCGATCATTGTTGCGATCAACAAGGTCGACAAAGCTGACGCCAAACCCGAGCGCGTGCGCACTGAACTTCTCCAACACGAAATACAAGTGGAATCGCTTGGCGGCGATACCCTCGAAATAGAAGTCTCCGCAAAAGAGAAGCGCAATCTCGACAAGCTGCTCGACATCATCGCGCTCCAGTCCGAAGTCCTCGAGCTGAAGGCCAACCCGAACCGGGCGGCCGAAGGCACGGTGATCGAGGCGCGGCTCGATCGCGGCCGCGGCCCGGTAGCCACGGTCCTGGTTCAGCGCGGCACGCTGAAGCAGGGCGACATCGTCGTCGCTGGATCGGAATGGGGCCGCGTGCGTGCGCTGGTGTCCGACATCGGGCATTCCGTCGTCACCGCCGGTCCGTCGATGCCGGTGGAGGTGCTCGGCTTCAACGGCACGCCCGAGGCAAGCGACCGGCTCGCCGCGGTCGAGACCGAAGCACGCGCTCGCGAGATCGCCGATTACCGGTCGCGGCAAAAGCGCGACATCATGGCGGCCCGGCAGACCGGAATGCGCGGCTCGCTCGAGCAGATGATGAGTCAGCTCAAGACTTCGGGCCGCAAGGAATTTCCGCTTGTAATCAAAGGCGACGTGCAGGGCTCGATCGAAGCCATCGTCGGCGCGTTGGAAAAACTTTCGACCGAAGAAGTCGCGGCCCGCGTGATCTTTTCCGGCGCCGGCGGCATCACCGAATCGGACGTCACTTTGGCGCAGGCGTCGAACGCGGCGCTGATCGGCTTTAACGTTCGCGCCCACAAAGAGGCGCGCGAAGCGGCGGAACAGGCGGGAATCGAAATCCGCTACTACAACATCATCTACGATCTCGTCGACGACGTGAAGAAAGCGATGTCGGGGTTATTGGCGCCGACACTGCGCGAGACGATGCTTGGCAATGCCACCATTCTCGAAGTCTTCAAAGTCTCGAAGGTCGGCAATGTCGCCGGTTGCCGGGTGACCGACGGCGTGGTCGAGCGTGGCGCCAATGTACGTCTCATCCGCGACAGCGTTGTCGTCCATCAGGGCAAGCTGTCGCAACTCAAGCGCTTCAAGGACGACGCGCGCGAGGTTGTCGCCGGGCAGGAATGCGGAATGGCGTTCGAGAACTATCAGGACATGAAGGTCGGCGACGTGATCGAATGCTACCGCGTGGAGACCGTACAGCGGACGCTTTGACCGTCATGCCCGGCCTTGTGCCGGGCATCCACGTCTTAATTCCAGAGCGCTGAAGACGTGGATGGCCGGGCAAAAAGGCGTTTACGCCCGTCTTCAACGGGCTATGCCCGGCCATGACGATAGAGAAAATTTGATCATGCCTCGGCATCACTCCCAAAATCACTCGGCCGGCGGGTCGCAGCGGCAACTGCGCGTCGGCGAACTGATCCGCCATGAACTCGCTGCCATGTTGTCACGCGGCGACGTCCATGATCCGGTGATCGAAGCGCATATGATCACCATCCCTGAAGTTCACATGAGTCCCGATCTGCGGCTCGCGACGATTTACGTCATGCCGCTCGGCGGCCGGGACGAACAGGCGGTGGTCGAGGCGCTCGATCGCAACAAGCGCTACGTCCGCGGCGAGATCGCGCGGCGCGTCAATCTGAAGTTCGCGCCGGACATCCGTTTTCGCCTCGACGAGAGATTTGACGAGGCGGAGAGGATCGCGAAGCTTCTGCAAACACCCGAGGTCAAGCGCGACCTCGGCGGCGGGAAAGACGACTGAATGTCCGGCGACACGCAGCGCACGGCTGACAACGATACCTCTTCCCGCGAAGCGGAGGTGGTTCAGCTTGCCCCGTGCCCGCAGCCCGCGGCGTCGCAGAAGAAGCGGCAGAAACGAGACGTCCACGGCTGGATCGTGCTCGATAAGCCGATCGGCATGACGTCCACTCATGCCGTCGCTGTGGCCAAGCGCCTGTTCAGCGCCAAGCGCGCCGGCCACGCCGGCACGCTCGACCCGCTTGCGTCGGGGATATTGCCGATTGCGCTCGGTGAGGCGACGAAAACGGTGCCATTCGTTGTCGATGGCCGCAAGACGTACGCGTTCACCGTGCGCTGGGGCGAGGAACGCGATACTGACGATGCCGAGGGCCGTGTGGTGGCGACGAGCGAAATTCGCCCCGACGCCGCTGCGATCACCGCCGCCTTGCCACGCTTTACCGGCTTGATCGAGCAAATCCCGCCGCGTTTTTCCGCGGTGAAGATCGAGGGCGAGCGTGCGTACGACCTCGCTCGCGAGGGAGAAATAGTTGAAATTGCGCCGCGCACAGTCACGGTCCATCGCCTTGACCTGGTGGACACGCCCGATCCGGATCATGCCGTGCTCACCGCCGAATGCGGGAAGGGAACATATGTTCGCGCCCTGGCCCGCGATCTTGGCCGAGCGTTAAGCACGCTGGGACATGTTTGCGCGCTTCGCCGCGACCGTGTCGGCCCGTTCGGCGAAGCGGCCATGATTTCGCTGGAACAGCTTGAATCTTTATGCCATAGAGCGGCCGCTGGTGAGGGAAACCTCGCCGACTTGCTACTGCCGGTCGAGACCGCGCTGGACGACATCCCGGCGCTGGCCGTTAGCCCGGCAGACGCGGCAAGGCTCCAAAGGGGCCAAGCCGTCCTCATGCGAGGGCGCGACGCCGCCGTCGTCAACGGCCTGGTACAAGTCGCTTCGGGCGGTCAGCTCGTTGCCATTGCCGAGGCCGAGCGCGGAGAAATCGTCCCCAAGCGCGTTTTTAATCTGGCCGGCATAACAGGCCGCGCCCGCAGGTAACGAAAGGTTTAGTAGACGATGTCGATTACGACCGCACGTAAGGCGGAGGTTATCAAGACGTATTCCGTAAAATCCGGCGATACCGGCTCCCCTGAGGTGCAGGTTGCGTTGTTGTCGGAGCGGATCACCAACCTCACCGAACACTTCAAGACGCACACCAAAGACAACCACTCGCGGCGCGGGCTGTTGAAGCTCGTATCGCAGCGGCGCCAAATTCTCGACTACCTTCGGCGCACCAACGAAGGACGCTACAAAGAGTTGATCGAGCGGCTGGGTATTCGCCGCTGATTTAAAGTTTGCGCGCGGGTTTTTCCGCGCGCGTGTCGGCGGAGCGCAAAGACGCTTCGCCATTTGCCCGGCAGAAATGAATTCTGCCGATTTGAGACGGGTAAAGGCCCGTCAATGTCGCGGAAAAGGCCCGATGGCCATGGCAGGATCGCCGGATGCTGTTTGGATTCGCAACGTGCTTGCGAACCACAGCCTCTCGCCGTCTTGCTCATGGCTTTCGCGCCACCGCGAGAACCATGAAAGACAATCGCAATGTTCAATACTCATCGTGTACAACTTGACTGGGGTGGACGCACACTCACGCTAGAGACCGGAAAGGTCGCGCGCCAGGCCGATGGCGCCGTCATGGCCACCTACGGCGAGACCACCGTGCTCGCCGCCGTTGTCGCTGCCAAGCAGCCGAAAGAAGGAATCGATTTCCTTCCGCTGACCGTCAACTACACCGAGAAATACTACGCCGCCGGCCGGATTCCAGGCGGCTACTTCAAGCGCGAGCGCGGTCCGACCGAAAAGGACACGCTGACGTCACGCCTGATCGATCGCCCGATCCGTCCGCTGTTCGCCGACGGCTGGCGCTGTGATACGCAGGTCACCGTTACCGTACTATCGCACGATCAGGAGAACGATCCGGATATCGTTGCCATGATCGCTTCGTCGGCGGCGCTGACGCTGTCCGGCGCGCCGTTCATGGGCCCGATCGGCGCCGCGCGCGTCGGCTTCATCAACAATGAGTACGTGCTCAATCCGGCACTGGACGAAATGCCGGAAACCCAGCTCGACCTCGTCGTCGCCGGCACGCAGGATGCGGTGATGATGGTGGAATCGGAAGCGAAAGAGCTGTCCGAAGACATCATGCTCGGCGCGGTGATGTTCGGGCACCGGCATTTCCAGCCGGTGATCGAAGCCATCATTCGGCTTGCGGAAAAGGCGGCCAAGGAACCGCGCGACCTTATCGCTTCCGATAACGACGCGCTGGAAAAGCAGATTCTCGGCTTGGCCGAAAAGGACCTGCGCGCGGCTTACGCGATCGTGCGTAAGCAGGACCGCCAGGATGCGGTCGCCGCGGTCAAGCAACGGGTGATGGAGCACTTCTTCCCGGAAGGCGGCGAACCGAAGCACGACAAGCTCGCGGTCGCCGGCGTTTTCAAGGAGCTCGAAGCCAAGATCGTTCGCTGGAATATCCTCGACACCGGCACGCGCATCGATGGCCGCGACGTGAAAACCGTCCGGCAGATCGTTTGCGAGGTCGGCGTATTGCCGCGCACTCACGGCTCGGCGTTGTTCACCCGCGGCGAGACCCAGGCGCTGGTGGTCGCGACGCTCGGCACCGGCGAGGATGAGCAGTTCATCGATGCGCTGCAGGGGACCTACAAGGAAACCTTCCTGCTGCACTACAATTTCCCGCCCTTCTCGGTTGGCGAAACCGGCCGCATCGGTGCGCCCGGCCGGCGCGAAATCGGCCACGGCAAGCTCGCTTGGCGCGCGATCCATCCGATGCTGCCGTCAAGAGAGGAGTTCCCCTACACCATCCGTCTGGTTTCCGAGATTACCGAGTCGAACGGCTCGTCCTCGATGGCGACGGTGTGCGGTTCCTCGCTGGCGCTCATGGATGCGGGCGTACCGCTGAAACGGCCGACCGCCGGCATCGCCATGGGGCTGATCAAGGAAGCGGAGCGCTTCGCCGTCCTGTCCGATATCCTCGGCGACGAGGATCACCTCGGCGACATGGACTTCAAGGTGGCGGGCACCGAAGACGGCGTTACGTCGTTGCAGATGGACATCAAGATTGCCGGCATCACCGAAGAGATCATGCGGATCGCCCTCGCCCAGGCGAAGGACGGCCGTTTGCACATTCTGGGTGAGATGGGCAAGGCGATTACCCAGGCCCGCGCCGAACTCGGCGAACATGCTCCGCGTATCGAGTCCTTCAAGATCCCGGTCGACAAGATCCGCGAAGTGATCGGCTCGGGCGGCAAGGTGATCCGCGAGATCGTGGAAAAGACCGGCGCCAAGATCGACATTTCCGACGACGGCTCCGTGAAGGTCGCCTCCGCCAGCGGCGAGTCGATCAACGCGGCGATCAATTGGATCAAATCGATCGCTTCGGAACCCGAGGTCGGTCACATCTACGAAGGCACCGTGGTCAAGGTCATGGATTTCGGCGCCTTCGTGAATTTCTTCGGCGCCAAGGACGGCCTCGTGCACATCAGCCAGCTTGCGGCGCGCCGGGTGCAAAAGACCTCCGACGTCGTCAAGGAAGGCGACAAGGTCAAGGTCAAGCTGCTCGGCTTCGACGACCGCGGCAAGGTCCGGCTGTCGATGAAGGCCGTCGATCAGGCCACCGGCGAAGACCTCGAAGCCAAGCAAAAGGCCGAGGGCGGCGAACAGCCGCGCGAAGCCGCTGCCGGCGAGTAGATTTGTCATCACCCGCACGCGCGGGTGATGTATTCGGCACTATGTTTGTGCGGGTGGCTTCTGGGGTCACCCGCACAGTTTTTTTGTCATCATCCGCATAAGCGGATGATCCAGTAATCGCGGCGCTTCAATTTTAGTCTCTGTGATTACTGGATCGTCCGCCTTCGCGGA
>DASXDP010000141.1:0-2004 GCA_036490575.1 Xanthobacteraceae bacterium | reverse complement strand
AGCGCGGAATTGATCGAGGCTGGCCATGACCACGGCGAACGAGACCGGACGCGGCGATATCGAAGACCTGTTACCCTGGCACGCGGCAGGAACGCTTAGTCCACGTGACACGCAGCGCGTCGAAACCGCGCTGGCCGAAGATCCCGAACTCGCCCGTCGCTATCAGCTTGTGCGCGAAGAACTGGCCCAAACCATTCATCTCAATGAAACGTTGGGCGCGCCGTCGGCGCGCGCCATGGAAACGCTGTTTGCAAAAATCGACGCGGAGCCGGCGCGCGCTCCGGCGATCGCCGCAAATCTAGGTGCGCGCCTCCGTGACTTCTTTGCCGCCCTTTCGCCGCGTACGGTCGCCTGGTCCGCTGCCGCGGCAGCGATCGCCATTGTGTTGCAGGCCGGCGTGATAGGCGGCATCCTGCTGAAGGAGACTGGCGGAGTTGGTTACGAGACCGCTTCGGCTCCGTCGACCATCTCAAGCGACGGAACGTACGCCTTGGTCCGCTTTCAGCCGCAAAGCAGCGCCGCCGAAATCACCCGTTTCCTCGACGCCAATAAGTTCGACATCGCGGAAGGTCCGCTGGCCGGCGGATTGTTTCGTGTACGCATCGCACCGAACAAGCTCGCAAAGACCGACCGCGATCGTCTCATCAGTGCCGTGCAAGCCGACAAGGTCGTGAGTTTCATCGCCGCTACGCAATGACCGGCAAAGGGGATTGGCATGCGAACGAAGGCAACACTGCCGCGGATGCTCTCTGCCCTAATTTTTGGTGGCTTGATCGTTTCCGCCGCATCCTTGGAATCAAATCCGGCGGACGCATTCGGCATGGGCGGTTTTGGCCGCATGGGCGGTTTCAACGGCGCAGGCGGCTTCCGCGGGCCCCCTCCCTACGGCGCCATGCGCGGGCCGATGCGTCCGTATCCCGGCCGCGTCGTTGTCGGACGCCCAATCGGCGGAAACCGTAACTTCCCCAAAGAACCCCGGCATCCGATCGTAGGCACCGGCGGCCCTCCTGTGCTCGGTCCGCCGCTTTCCGCGCAGCCGCCGGCCTCGGCCGGCGGCGCGAGCGGCAGCGGCGTGCCGCCATCCGGCGAACGGCGCTTCGTCGCCGACGAGATCGTCACCGAGATCTCCGCCGGCGCTACGCCGCAGGCGATCGAGTCGATTGCGCGCCGCTATAACCTGACGCGCCTTGAATCGATCAATCTGCCGCTCATTGGCAGCACGATCTATCGCTGGCGCGTCGGCAGCCGCCGTTCGGTCGCAGACATCATCGGCGTGGTCGAAGACCAGCACGCGGTTATCGCCAGTGCGCAACCCAACTACGTCTTTAGGCTGCAGGGAGACGCTGCGCCGAATTCGCCGCGCGCTGGCGATGACACGACTCAATACGTTCTTGGCAAGCTGCAAATCGACCAGGCACATCAACTCGCGACCGGGAAAAATATCCCTATTGCCGTGATCGATTCTGAAATCGACGCCAAACATCCCGATCTGGCCGGAACGGCGATGAAAAGCTTCGATGCGCTCGGCGGCGAGCAAAAGCCGCATCAGCACGGGACCGCGATGGCGGGCGCCATCGCCGCGCACGGAAAGCTTGTCGGGGTCGCGCTCGGACCGGAACTCTTGGCCGCGCGCGCCTTCGACGACACTCCCGGCGAGGCCAAGGGCACGTCGTTCGCGATTTACAAGAGTCTGCAATGGGCGGCTGACAATTCGGCTCGTGTCGTGAATATGAGTTTCGCCGGACCAATAGATCCGCTGCTGCACCGGATGCTAACGGCAGCTTACGACAAAGGCATGGTGCTGATAGCGGCTGCCGGCAATGCCGGACCGAATTCCGCGCCGCTGTATCCGGCGGCCGATGCTGACGTTATCGCGGTGACCGCTACCGACCTGAGCGACGGCCTCTACAAGATGGCGAACCGAGGCCAGTTCATTGCCGTCGCCGCCCCCGGCGTCGACGTGCTGGCGCTCGCGCCCGGAGAATCCTATCAGGTCACGACCGG
>DASXDP010000140.1:0-28091 GCA_036490575.1 Xanthobacteraceae bacterium | reverse complement strand
GTAAGTGGCGATGATGTCCTTTATTGCCACCGGAATTCCACGCAAGCTCGACCGCTCGCCGTCTGATTGGAGATTCGCGACTTGTCGGAGTGCATTCTCGCGCGCGATGTACGCCCACGCGCCGATGTCGCTCTCGCGCTCATCAATGCGCTTTAGACAAGCCCGCAGGTAATCGCTTGCGGTGAACCGGCCGTCCGTAATCATCCTTTGAGCTGTTGTCGCATCGTACGTGTTTATCTCAGCGGGCGTCATCGCTTCATCCATTTCAGACATTGTCGCGAACGCGTCGCGACGGGAGGTGATGCAGCACCGTTTCTCTGGGGTAATTACAGGGAGACAGGCTAGTCTATCCACAGGTCTCGCGTTGGTGGCAAAGGCCGATTCCGTTGGTACGGCAAGGATGACATATGCGGCGCCTTGGGCATCGCCCCGTTCCGCCGCTATATTTTATTGGCTCGGGTCCAGGTGAGGCAATTACAGACAGTGCCCCCCGCTGATGCGATCTGGGATCGCCATCGTTTGCCGGTCGGCATTGACCCAAAGCCGAAGCCCCAAACCATCGCGCTTGCCAGCGAACGGACACGCGGTCAATTTGCACGGCTTCCGTCTACTGACTGACACCAGAACTTGGCCCGGCTCGAGATCTTGGCACGGCTTGCCAAACTTGCCGCAGCTTGTTGCGCTTCCTGCCGAACGTGTCGCTGATCCACAGTCAGTACCTCGCGATCGCGCATGACAATTTTGCCGTCAATTACAACCAGGGTCGGCTCATGCCCCAACGCTGAGTACACGATCGCCGAAACTGGATTGTGGATCGGCGATGCAAAGAAGTCGCTCATGTCGAGCAGGGCAAGGTCAGCTTTCTTGCCAACCTCAATAGAGCCCAACTCACTGTCCAGACCGATCGCCCGAGCGCCATCGATGGTCGCCATGCGCAAAACCTGTTGCGCCGTGATGACGGTAGGATCGCCGTGAACGCCTTTCTGCATCAAAGCAGCGAACTTCATGGCTTGAAAAAGGCTATGGTTGTTACTGCTTGCAGGGCCGTCGCTCGCTAACCCGACCGTCATGCCGGCTTTGAGCATTTCCGGAATTGGGGCAACGCCGGACGCCAGATACATGTTGCTGCAGGGATTGTGGGAAATCTTTGTGCCGTGTCGTCGCAAGGTAGCGATGTCGGTGCTCGTACAATGGACACAGTGTACGGCCAGCACATCCTGATTAAGAAAGCCAATGTCGCTTAGGAACGTTGTCTCGGTGCGGCCGTATGAGCGTGTTGAACATTCAACTTCGAATGGAGTTTCGGAGACGTGCATGGTCACCAAGAGGCCGAGCTCATCAGCCACTTTGCGGGTTTCTCGCAGGCAGGCTTCGTCGAGTCCCCAGATCACGCACGGCGCAAGGCCGACCTGAACGCGACCACCCGGCCGGTTCTGCTCCAGGGCCAACGCGCGTGCATCGGCCAAGGCTTTTTCAGGAGTTTCTATCAGGGCGGCTGACACGCCATATTCGGCGCCAGTACTGAAGAATCCCCGGCACACGAATCCTCTCATGCCGGTGACTTCATATGCGTCAATCACAGCACGCGTTAATCCAGGCCGCGGGTGGGCGTACATAAATTCTACCAACGTCGTGACACCCGAGCGGATTGACTCCACACATCCATGCATCGCCGCGGCTCGAATGTCCGGCGCGGTCAACTCGACTGCTGCGGGGCCGGTCATCGAAGTGAACCAATCCTTCAGCACCATGTCATCGCCCGGTCCCTTTAGAAGGGTTTGAAACAAATGCGTGTGCGTGTTCACCATTCCGGGCATAAGGATGCTGGAACGGCAATCGATGACCTCGGCACTGGGCTCCGCGGCCGTGAGTTCAGCTTTTGGGCCGATATCGGCTATTCGGTCGCCGCGAACTAAGACACTCGCGCCCTCGTGAATTTCATTCGCGCTGTTAACGGTGACAACGCAAGCGTCGGCGAGAATAAACGACATGGCGGCTCCGGTGCGCAATTAGCAGTAGTCGGAACGTTTTTGGCTCCGATCGCTGCGGAATTGCATGCGCCACGATTTTCGGTCGAAGCTCGATTTGGCGCAAGGTCGCAGCAGCTTCAATATACCTGCGAATCTGCCGGAGCTTACGAGCAAACCGACGATGGGGTTGGTTGGTGCCAAACCTAGCCCGCTCGTGTAGCGACCGGTTGTAGCCCCACAAGCCGGCCGGGCGACTGTGAAAATGTTCGAAAGATGGGACAAGTAATGGCTGCAGGTTTGGAGCTCGACGGTTTTGATCAGAGCACCGGCGTAAGACACCAGCCGTTGACTGGTGAGGTCGCTGCATTTGGATCCGCCAGGATCGCTGTTCTTGATGCCTCTTGAGGACCTGGACTTTCGTTCCCGCGACGGGAGCCATTGATTCTTCGGTTTGCTGCAGAAGCTCGGCGAGGCGGAAGGATCGTTGCGCTTTGGGGGTTCGCGTAATGACAAGTTATGGATTGCGTAACGGGCAGAGCAGGGGGCGATGTCAGCTTTACACCCGCTTGACCCAAGAACTGGAGTCAGTCTCGGCTAGCCGGCGAGCACTGCTGAATATCACAGACATACGAGCGAAACGGGGCGCCACCACTGATAGCATCGAGTTTTTCGTCCGAAATTAGTCCATTGAAATTCGCCCCAGCTGGCGAAAACGGATCGTATCCCGGCAATCCAAGCGCCTTATTCCCCTGCCACCATCCGTATTGAGCAAAAACAACCCGCGGATCGAGAGCGGGGTCGAATTTCAATCGCATCCGCGCTGAACCATGAGGTGTGCGAATCTCGACCCAATCGTTTTCCTCAAGTGACCGCACCTTGCCCAAGTCCGGATGTACCGTCACTTCGGGATCGGGTTGACGTTTGCGCAGAGAAGGTACGTGACGATCTTGGCTATGGCGGAAGTGAACGACTTTTGAAGAGGCAAGGATTAGTGGATATTCTTTGTCGCGATCCATCTTTGAGTTGAGATGCGGATCAACGAAGCGCGGGAGCGGATCTTGCCCTTCGTTTAAGAACAGCTCTGAATAAACTTCGAGCTTGCCAGTGGCGGTTTTGAAGCCTTCCGTTTTATAACGCTTGAATTTTGTTTCGCCAGCGACACTGATGCCATTTGGGCTCTTGCGCAAATCATCGAGCGTCAAGCCGAGCGGTTTGAGGATGTATTCAAGTCCGGCATTGATGTCGCCGTCCCAGAACAGGTTTTTGAGGCCGAGCCGTTTTGCCAGCTCAAAGACAACAAATGCGTCGGTGCGACTTTCCCCGAGCGGCGAAATCGCGGCTTGCCTTAGTTGCACGAGACGTTCGGCGGCATCGCTGCCTTCAAATCCCACACGCAAGCTTTCCCTTTCCCAAGGGGTACATATGGGCAGCACGATATCCGCGAAGGACGCTGTCGGCGTTATGGTGGCATCTATCTGGACGTGGAACTCGAGTTTACCGAGCGCCTGCACGCCTCGCTGAACATTCGGGTGGTTGATGAGGAAATTTCTTCCGAAGCCTATCAGCCCGCGAATGGGGTAAGGGTCTCCATCAAGGATCGCCCGATACATCGTGTCGGAACCGATCCAGGCATCCTTCCCGGGTCCGAGTTTCGACTGCTTTAGGCCGATACATTTGGCGCGTTGCTGAGCGGACATCAGCTCCGCGCCCGCAACTGAATTAGCCGGCGGTTTGGCGTAGACCACGTTGCCACCCCGCGCATCGAAGCTTCCAGTCAGCGCCATGACTAGCGCGATTGCCCGATCGGTTTGGGTCGCATTGGTATGCTGGCCGATCCCCGTCCAGCCGTAATAACAAACGGGGCCTGAGGTCGCGATTAGCTTGGCTGTCTCGTCAACCTGTCTTGCCGGAATCCAGCACGTCTGTTCCACGAACTCCGGCGTATAGGAGTCGCAGAGCTCTGCATAAAGCGAGAATGCGGTCTTGCAAACGACACGTCCGCCATCGCGCGTATCCAGTTCCGCGCTAGCCCACAGGTCTGGTTTCGCCTCTGCCCCCATATAGGACTTGCGTTTTGGCGAGTAGTTGATCAGCGCCTTTACGGTGTTGCAAAAAGCGACGAGATCGTCAGGGTCGCTATTTGGCAGCGGCGACGCTAAATCGCTCACCCGAACAAGCCGCCCACTGTCTCCCCTCACGAGCAGAGGACCGTTCGACCAGTCCCGGAGGAAAGCTTCGTCGAACCATTTGTTGCGTATCATTGACCGCGCGAGGCCAAGCGCAAGGGCGCCGTCGGAGCCCGGCCGCACCCTAAGCCATTGCTCCGCTCTCGACGCGAAGCCCGCTCGCCGCGGGTCAATGACAATCAATTTGGCTCCTCTGGCTTTTGCGGCGACGGTTGCGGTCGCGTGATCAAGCCAGGTCGCACTCGGGTTATGACCCCAGAGGACAATGCAATTCGTTTGGGCAAAGTCGGGAGACGACATCCCCCGACCGTACGTGTAAGCGTGGGCATAGTCCTTATGCCAATTGCAAAGCTCAGTACCCGACGCGCTATTCGGCGTACCGAAGGCATTGGCAAACCGTTCGATCCATCGGATATCGTCGGAGAGCGCAGTTCCACTCGGGGTCGCGAGGCCAACGACGACTGCTTCCGCACCATAGGTGTCGCGAATTCGGGCGATCTCTGCCGCTGTTCTATCTAGAGCCTCTTCCCAGCTGATGCGCTTCCAACCCGGATCGGCTGCGCCTTTCGGTTTCGTGCGCATGATCGGGTAAAACAGCCGGTCATCGTTGTACACGTATTCAGGGGCGGCCCTCCCTTTCACACAAAGGGATTTGCCCGTCGGATGGCTGGGGTTAGGCTCCTGTGCGATAAACTTTCCGTCCCGTGTGACCATGACAGACCCGCATCGTGATTTGCACAGCGCGCAAAAGCCCGGGATGCGCAGTTCCGGCATGAACTTCTCTCCTATTCATGGGCCCGCGCTCGCCGTGCCCAGTCGAGGGAGCTGGACAGTCCAGTCGCGTAGCCTCGCAACGAGACAGGTGCTTCAGCCCACGCCAGCGCAAACATCAATCCGGGCGAGCTGTCGGCCCCTGGCAAAGCACGTCTAATCCTATCTCAGATCGCAAACATCTATTAGGCCACATCCTGTTTGCGCTCGCTGCTGGCGAACCAGCCAGAATCCGGATCGGTCCAGCCTTCGGGACGTTGCACACGGCCGAGCCGTTTTTGCTCCTCGAAATGTGGTCCGCGATCGAACATTGGCACCTTGCCGCGCATGCCCTCAAGCTGGCGGCGGCGCTGCGCCGTTTTGGCAAGATCTGCCTGCCACTTGCGCCCCACCTTAATGAGAACCACGCCGTAGTTCTCGGCTGCGCTTTCCGGCGAGACCAACCCGCACTGCACGTCATAAACCACCATCTCAACTTCCCGCAGCAGCGGGTCGCCCCAGCCACCGCCGCCTGTTGTGATAATGCGTATCGAGGATCCTGGCGGCACGATTACCGTGTCGGTCATGCCGGGATAGCTAGTCGTTTTGCCGTCTGGTGCCATGACGGCGACTGCATACGGCTGGCCTGCCTTTCCGCCGTTTACGCCGTAGCACCCCAGCGTCGAACGATCGGCGTTGGAAATGAGACGCGCCGCTTCCAGCGTGCGAATGCGCTTGTCGTAGCCGAAGCCGCCGCGGCGGTGGCCGGCTCCGCCGGAATCTCGCTTGAGGCCCAATTCCTCGACCACAACCGGATACCGTGTCTCGGCAAATTCCGCCGGCAGATTGCGCGAATTCGGCACCACGTGAACGACGTCAGAGCCGTCGGCCCAAGGCCGTCCGGGGCCGCCGCCACCCAGCACTTCGCGGAACAGGAAGAAATCGTCCTGGGTCTCGCCCCCGGACAATCCCCAGATGCGAATGGTCTCGTGATCAGCCGGCATGGCACCGCCGGTCGCCTTCGACAAGCAGGCGGCGAAGGCGCCGAGCGAGCGCAACATCAGAAAAAAGCGCATGCCGGTCGGTCGCCCAAAATGCGGTGTGATCAAGCTCCCTTTTGGGGGAAACTTAACTTCGACGACGTCAAGAACGCCTTCATTGGAGTCGATCTCTGCGGCGCGATCCGCGGTGGCCGCGAGCGAGCGCAACGTCGGCGCCAGCCATTTGCGGAAATAGCGACCGTCGGCCTCGTCGAGCGCCCAATTGATCGGGCCCTTGGCTTCGGGATCGGTGCCGGTGAAATCGAGCAGGATCTTGTTGCGCGTTTTGGTCATGGTAAGACGCAGCGCATGCAAGCGCGGTTCGTCGACGCCGTCGGCCTCGATGTAATCTTCGAAGTGATAAATCCCGTCTTTGATCTTTGGCAAGATTTCGCGCCGGAAGATTGCGGCGGTGTTTTCCAGGATTTGGTCGAAGGCCTGCTCGAGCGTGTCTACGCCATAGCGCTGCGCCAGCGCTTCGACGCGACGGCAGCCGAGGCGGGCGGCCCCTTGCTCGGCGTCGAGGTCGCCTTTCAGGTGTTCCGCCAGGCGCGAGTTGCGCACGATGATGCGGAAGGCAGCCTCGTTGCGTTTGCCGCGCTCATAAAGCTTAATCGGCGGAACGAGTAGGCCCTCCATCCAGCTATCGGTAGCATGCACCGGCAAGCTTCCTGGCACCGAGCCGCCGACATCGTCGTGATGGCCGAACACCTGGCTGAAGCCGATCAAGCGTTCGCCGTAGAAGATAGGCACGGTGGTGCAGAGGTCGGGCACGTGCCCGATGCCACCGCAGGAATTATAGGGATCGTTCCAGAAAAACACGTCGCCCGGATGAATGTCCTCAGCACCGAAATATTCGAACACCGGCTCGACGATTGCGGAGTAGGAACGGCCCGTCAGCTTGCGGCCCTTGGCGTCGAATAGCGCCACCCGATAATCGTGCTGATCGCGGATCATCGGCGAGCGCGAGGTACGCTCAACCGCGGCTTCGATTTCGAGCTCGGCGGCGCGGATGGTGCCGTGGATGACTTCAAGCTCGATCGGGCCGAGCGTACGGCGCGATGCGTGACGTTGCATGGCTTTTCCTTTCAACGTCCACTCACCAGAATCAAATTGCGATAGCGGTCGTCGTGCAGCGACCAACCGGGCGGCATTACAATGGTCGAGCCGTATTCCTCGATTATGGCCGGGCCGGCGATGTGCTGGTTGAGCGCAAGGTCCGAGCGGCGGAATAGCGGCACGTCGATCCAGCCGGTCGAACGCCAATAGACCCCGCGCTTACCGAACGGCACTCCCTCGGTGCGAGTAGCCTCGACGGCACTGATCTGCGGCCGGCTCTGTCGGCCGACGGCGCGCGCCCGCAAATTGACCAACTCGACGTCCTGCTGGCCGCGATAGTTGAAGCCAAAGGTGCGGTCGTGCACGTTGTGGAATTCCTCCCACATGAAATCCAGCATGGCCTGGTCCGACAGGCCTTCCGGAACCTCGACATGCACTTCATGGCCTTCGCCGAAATAGCGCACGTCCGCGACGAACTGTACCGCAATTGCGTCGCTTGAAATTCCCTCCGCTTGGATATCGGAGGAACCGAGCTGCTTGAGTTCGCCCCAAGCGGCCAGAATCTCGCCCGCTTCGGCCGAGCTCTGACGCCGCACGAGCGTACGGATATAGTCGCGAGCGACGTCGCACACGTGAAGTCCGAAGGCGCATAGATTGCCCGGATCGGGGGGCGATATCACTGTGCCGATACCGAGAAAGTCGGCGACTTCAGTCGCGAACAATCCACCCGCGCCGCCGAAGGCGACCATCGCATAGGATCCCGGTTCGCGGCCGCGCACCGTGGTCACCTGCCGGATGCCGAACACCTGATTGGCGGCGGCGATTTCGAGCGCGCCGGCGGCGAGCTCATCGGGATTGAAGCCGAGTTGTTCACCCAGTGCGGCGAAAGCCCCTCGCGCGGCGTCGAGGTCAAGTTCGATCTCGCCGCCGACCAGCGCTGCCGGCAAGCGACCAAGCGCGACGGCGGCGTCGGTGACGGTCGGTTTGGTGCCGCCCTTGCCGTAACAGATCGGGCCGGGATTGGCACCGGCGCTTTGCGGGCCGACTTTCAATTGACCGTACGAGTCGGTCCAGACGATCGAACCGCCGCCGGATCCAACCGTGACGATGTCGAGCATCGGCGTCTTCACCGGATAGCTCTCGACCATCGAGGTCGAAGTGTAGCGAGGCTGGTGATTTTCGATAATTGAAACGTCGGTCGAAGTACCGCCGACGTCGATAGTGAGAATGTCGCGATAGCCGGCAAGCTGCGCGGTGTGTACCGAGCCGAGCACGCCGGCGGCTGGCCCCGACAAAAGCATTGTCACGGGCCGCTCGCCCGCGGTCGAATGCTTTACGATTCCGCCGTTCGACTGCATGATCAGGAACGGAATATTGCCGGAGGTCAGCCGGATCTTGTCGGCGGCTCGCTGCAGATACGTGCGGCAATAAGGCTTCACCAACACGTCGATAAGCGTCGTCATCGCCCGCTCATATTCGCGATATTCCGGCAGCACCACCGACGACAGCGAGACGAAAATATCCGGGAAGTGCTCGGCAATCAGTTCGCCGACGCGCTTTTCGTGCGCGTCGTCGGCGTAAGCGTGCAGCAGGCAGACCGCGAGGCATCGCACGCCGTCCTCAACCAGTTCTTGCACGGCTGTGATCACGGCGGCCTCGTCGAGCGGCTCGAGCTCGCTGCCGTCGAAGCGCAGCCGCCCCGGCACTTCGCGCACCAGATGCAGCGGCACGAGCCGGCGTGGCTTCACCCAGAAGAATGAATTGCCGTAGCCATCCGGCACCGATTGACGCGCGATCTCGATCAGATGGCGGAAACCTTTAGTGACCAGCAGTCCCAAACCGTCGAACTTGTGCTCCAGCACCGCGTTGGTTGCGACCGTCGAGCCGTGCAGAAGCATATGGACGTCGGCTGGCTCTCCGCCGGCTGCCTTGAGAACTTTGCGCACGCCTTCGACGAGGCCGACGCTCGGATCGTCCGGCGTCGACGGTGTCTTAGTAGCGGTTATGTCGCCCGTATCTTCGTCAATGGCGACAATGTCGGTGAAGGTGCCGCCGGTATCTATCGCGATTCTGAGGCCCATTCAGGGTATATCCACTATACGAATACAATATCCGCCTGACGCATATTGGACGCAAACGCCGTCTAACCGCAAGTCTTTCGTCAGCGCCGTTCTTCGCGAACGTGTGGTTGTCCAAGAGCAGCCGGTTCATTCGAGCGCCCGACCTTCGTCATTGCCGCCCACACCATCACAGCAATGGTCGCGAGATATGGCGTCATCAACAGGAAGTATTGCGGCACCTGAATCCCGGCTGCGGCGATGCGCGGAATGAGCGCCTCGATGCAGCCAAACAGCAGAGCGCCGAATAGGGCGCGCCAAGGCTGCCAACGCGCGAAAATCACAAGCGCGATCGCGATCCAGCCGCGGCCACCGCTGATGTCGGGGATCCAGAGCTTCACGTCGACCACCGACAGATAGCCGCCGGCCAGCCCGATCAGCGCGGAGCCGGCGAGTACCGCGCCGAGCCGGTACAGCGACACGCCGACGCCGGCGGCATCCGCGGCTTCCGGATTTTCGCCGACCGAGCGCAGCCGCAGTCCGAGCATCGAGCGGGTGAGAACGTAATTCACCAAGAAGAAGATCGGGATGGCCAGATAGACGACGATATCCTGGGTGAACAGGATTTTGCCGACGATCGGGATCTCCGACAGCGGCCAGATCGCAACCGCATGCAGGCCCGTGATCGCCCGATTGGTCCAGCCGCCGAGCGTACCGACAAGGCTCGTCAGGCCGTGGCAAAAGAACACGACCGCGAGGCCGGCGATTACCTGATTGACCCGCAGGAAGACGACGAGAAACGCAAACAACAGCGAAACGATCGCGGCGGTGAGCATTGCGGCCAGAAGCGCGATGCCGGGATAGCCACCGAGTTGAAGCTCGGTCGCGACACCAGCCAGCGCGCCGACCAGCATGAAACCTTCGGCTCCGAGAGACAGTACGCCAGCCCGCTCGCTGATGATCAGCCCGAGCGCGGCAAGCGCATAAGGCGTCGCGAAGCTCGGCGTTCCAGCCAACCAATTGACAACGAAATGAAGCATTGGCCCCTTGGCCTATCGCACCCAGTGCACGCGATGCCGCATCAAAAATTCCGACGCCGCGACACAGATCACAATGATTGCCTGGATCAACTGAACCATGGCGAACGGTATCTGATAGAAAACCTGCAGGCTGCGGCCTGAGACGAACAGCACCGCGACCAATATCGCCACCACCATGGCGGCGACCGGATTGCTTCGCGCCAGGAAGGCAATCAGGATTCCGGAAAATCCGTAACCTTCGAAATAGGATTGCGTGAGCCGGCCTTCCTGAGCCGCGGCGATCACGAATCCGGCGAGCCCGGACAACGCTCCGGAGAAGAGCGCGGAGACCATCGTGACAAGTCCGATCGGCACGCCCACTGCCAGTGCCATCCGATCATTGTTCTGCACGAATCTCATGAAGAAGCCGAAGCGGGTGACCAGCACGAGCCAGCCACTCAGCGCGGTAAAAAGCAGCGCCAGCACGAGCGCGCTGCTGATGCCGAAGCCGAGTTCCGGCAGCCGTTCGAACGCCCGGAATTGCGGAGAGTGAGGGAAGTTGTCCTTCGGGTCGAGCCACGGACCGTAGAGAAGGTGAAGAAGGAAATTCAACGCGACATAGTTGAGAAGCAGGGTGATGATGATCTCGTTGATATGCCAGCGCACGCGCAGCCAGAGCGGAACGATGATCCAGGCCGCGCCGGCGAGCGCTGCAAATACCATCATCAAAAACAGCCGGAGGGCAGGGGGCCCGGTGTCGTAGAACGACACCGCCGTCGCCCCGATCCCGCCCCAAATCATCTGCCCTTCGATTCCGAGATTCCAGAAACGTACGCGGAATGCCAGCGCCGCACTCACGCCGACAAAGATCAACGGTGCGGCCTGAAACAGGATGGAATGCAGATTCTCCGGATCGGTGCAGTTGTCGACGATGAATTCGTCGAACAAAGCCGCAGGCTTTACGCCGGCCGCCACGAGCAGTGCGGCCGAAACGCCGAGCCCGACGACGAGGGCCGAGCCCAGGATCAACGCCTGGTACCACGGTGACATATACTGTCGCAGTTCGAGATTTAGCCTCCCAAGTCGCCATCCGTGGTCGGCGTGCTTTTTCGCCGATCGCGTTTGGGTCCTGCTCGCGACCGGCAGTGGGTCGTTAAGCATGGTGCACCATGATCCGACCGACAGCTTGGCGGTCGGCCGGCGCCTCAAACTCGGCGGCGATCCGGCCGCGCGTCATGACGCCTATACGATCGGAGAGACTGAGAACTTCGTCGAGGTCATCGCTGATAAGCAGGATGGCGGCGCCGCGGGCGCGCGCCGTGAGCAGGCGTTCATGGACCGCCGCACAAGCGCGCACGTCCAGACCGCGGCTCGGGCTGTGCGCCACGATGACCTTCGGATTGCGGGTGAATTCGCGCGCAATGATCAGCTTTTGCGCATTGCCGCCGGACAGCAAAGCTGCGCGTTGCCGCAGGGTGCGGACTCCCTGTACGTCGAACTCGCCCACCGCTTCGGTGGTGGCCTCGCGCATGGCCGATCCGTTGGTGCGCATCCACGAGCCGTAGATGCCCTCGCCGATTTGCCCGACGCAGAAATTATCGACCACCGACAAGCCGCCGGCGATGCCGTAGCCGAAACGGTCAGAGGGGATGCAGGCGATACCGAAGTCACGCAATCGCTCCGGCGACGCGCGGGTTGCATCACCAGCGCCTTCAATCTCGATCGATCCTGCGAGAGGCGCCCGCACACCGGTGAGAGCCTCGACGAGTTCGGTCTGGCCGTTACCGCCGACGCCGGCAACGCCATAGATCTCGCGGGCGCGGATATAAAAGCTCGTATCATTGACGGTCACATGTCCGTCGGCGCGCGCCGCCCGCAAACCTTTCACCGTGATGCACGGCTCGCCGGGCGGCGACGACGCGCGGCGTGGTGAGGCGACGGTTGTGCCGACCGCAAGCTGTGTAAGTTGAGCAGCGTCGGTCGCGCGGGAATTGAGAAGCGCGATTGCGCGGCCGTTGCGCATCACCGTGACGCGATCAGTAAATGTGGTCACCTCGCCGAGTTTGTGGGTGACAAGCACGACCGCGGCGCCCCCGGCGGCGAGCGCGCGAACAGTCTTTAACAGTCGCACCGCTTCTTCGTCGGTGAGTACGGCGGTTGGTTCGTCGAGAATGAGAATGCGTGCGCCCGCCAGCAGCACCTTGATGATCTCGACCCTCTGGCGCTCAGCGATCGACAACTCGTCGATCCGACTTTTGGGATCGATATCAAATCCGAGTTCGGCGGCCTTCTTTTTAATCTGCCGTTCGGTCTCGCGCACACCGGGCGCGAACCGGCCGCGCCAATTGGCGAGCAGCACGTTTTCGACCACGGTAAACGGCCGCACCAGTTTGAATTCCTGGTGCACCATGCCGATGCGGCAGGCGGTTGCTTCTCGCGGCCCACTCAGCACCACTTCTTCGCCATCGACGAAAATTTGCCCTGCGTCCGGCGTGTATAGGCCTGCCGCCACGTTCATAAGCGACGACTTGCCGGCTCCGTTTTCGCCCAACAGCGCATGGACTTCGCCGGCTCTCGCCTCGAACTCCGCGTCATCTAGGGCGACGAATCCGTCAAACGATTTCCTGACCCCCACGAGCTTAAGGGCCGCCACCATTACCGCGCTCCAGGGAATCGAAGCGCGGCGGCGTTCCCGGACGCCGCCACGCTCCGTTCAACTTACTTTTTCTGTGTGATCACGCCGGGAACATACCAATCCATTTTCCATAGATCACCATCGGGGAGGACCTTGCCGGCGGCGACACGTTCCTTGCCGTCGCGATCCTTTAGTGGTCCGCCATAGACTTGCAGTTTGCCGTCGATGATCTCTTGCCGTGCAGCCATCACCTTATCGACGACGTCCTTCGGAACGTCCGCGCTGCAGCACGCGATGTCGGTGCCGCCGTCCTTAATCGCGATGAAATCGCCATAGGGGCTGGTCTGCCAATTGCCAGCTTCGACCTTCTTGATCTCCGTAATCAGATATTTGTCCCAGACCCAAGCCGAAGAGCACAGCGTGGCCTTGGGTGCAAATTCTCGCAGGTCGCGATGATGACCGGTGCCGTGGATCTTGCGCTCCTGCGCAACGATCTGCACTGTCGGCGTGTCAACGTGCTGGCCGATCACGTCGATTCCTTCGTCGACAAGCGCTTCGGCTGCGGCGCGCTCCTTGACTGGATCGTTCCAGGCGCCGGTGAAGACTGCGGTCACCGTCGCATTAGGGTTGAGTCGCTGCGCACCCAGCTCATAGGCGTTGACCGTCCAATTGACGATGCCAAACGGATTGGCGCCGACGAAGCCGAGCTTGCCAGACTTCGAGACGCCGCCTGCAACCATGCCGCACAGAAACTGGCTTTCGTAAGTCCGGCCATAAAAGGATTGGAGGTTCGGCCCGTTGGTCGTGCCGGCGGCATTCAGGAAGGCCACATCGGGATGCTTCGCCGCTAACTCCTTGAACGTATCCGAATAGCCAAACGCCGTGCCGATTATGATGTTGTAGCCCCTTTGGATGAATTTCTCCGCAGGCGGCGTGATCTGCGCTGCATCCTCGGCGATATTTTCTACGAAAGGAATTTGCATGCCGAGCGCCTGCTCCATTTTCGGGCGCGCTTCCTCGAAGGCTTGTGTCCAGCCGCCGTCATTTTTGGCCTTGAAATAAAGGAATGCGACCTTCGGTGGAGCTTTCAGGGTAAATCCGTCAGCCCACGCTGATCCGGTCGCCAGCAGGGCGGCCGTGCCTGCGGCGACAACTAGCTTACTGAACATCTTTCGTCTCCCTCTGGCTTTTGCCAACGGCACATGCCGGCGGCAACAACGATACACGGCGGTCCCTGTCCTGCAATTCCCTTGCAGGCAGATCGTCCGCCTACACGCCGGCTTGCTCCAGCGCTTCGCTGATCATGCGCGGCGTGAGCGGTACATGGCGTATCTTGATGGAGCCAAGCGGCCGAAGCGCGTCTTCGACCCCAGAGGCTACAACCGCGCCAACTGCGATACAGCCTGCTTCGCCAACGCCCTTCACTCCAAGCGGGTTAAGCGGCGAAGGCGTTTCCAGATGCAGGATAGAAACCGGCGGTATTTCGGTCGCGTAGGGGACCAAAAAATCCATCAGGTTGGCGTTGGCGAGATTGCCATCAGGTTGGTATTCGAGTTTTTCGTAAAGCGCGCCGCCAATGCCTTGCGCGATGCCGCCGCACACTTGACCTTCCACGATCATCGGATTGATCATGTTGCCGCAATCGTGGATGCACACGTATTTCTGTATCTTTACCGTGCACAATTGCGGATCGACTTCGATAATCGCGGCGTGTACGCCATAAGCCCAGGTTGACGCCGGCGGGCTGTAAAATTCGGTCGCCTCGATGCCGGGCGCTTGCCCATCGGCGAGCGGCGGCCCGTCATGTTTGCTCGCGGGCGCGAATTGCGTCGCCGCCTGCGCCGCCTCGTTAAATGCATAGCGCAGCGGATTGCTCGCGGTCGCGATCGCCGCCAGCGGCACGAAGCGATTCGAACCTTTGATCCAGGCGGCTGACTCGCGAAGCTCGAGTTCGCCGATATCGACTTCAAGCATGTTGGCAGCGGCCTCCAAAATTTTCTGCCGCACCGTCACCGCCGCTTTGTGGATGGCATTGCCGCTTACTACCGCCGCGCGGCTGGCAAACGTCGCGACGCCCCAGTCAAAGGCTTTAGTGTCGCCTTCGACCACAATCACATCGGCCGGCGAAACGCCGACTTGGTCTGCCACGATCTGGGCGAATACGGTGTCGTGGCCCTGGCCTTGGCCCGGGAGCCCTGTATTGACGTAAACCTTTCCCGTTATCGGGTGGATGCGGACGTGGCCACCTTCATAGGGCCCAAGTCCCGTTCCTTCGACGTAACAGGCAAGTCCTAAGCCGAGATATTTGCCTTTGGCGCGGGCTGCCTCCTGCTCGGCCCGGAATTTCGGTCCGCCAAGCGCAGCGTCAGCCATGCCCAAAGCTTTTCCGTATTGACCGCTGTCAAGCGTCACCTTGAGCCCATCGGCGAACAGAAGCCCTTCGCGCGGATACGGGAATTCCGCTTCGGAAATGAAATTCCGGCGGCGGATCTCGAAGCGGTCGATGTTCAGCTCCTCGGCGAGCTGATCCATCGCGCGTTCGATTGCAAAGCAGGCCTGCGGCCGCCCGCAGCCACGATAGGGTGTCACTTGCACAGTCGGCGTATAGACCGCCTTGAACTCGACCCAGATGTTGGGAATGCGATAGGGCCCGGCGATCGAGGTCGAGGCGACTTGCGCCACGGCGATGCCGTAGGGGATGAACGCGCCGGTGTCGTGCAGAAAACTGTCGCGCAGCCCGATCACTTCGCCGCTCTTGAGGGCCGCCAGCTCGATGGTGTGAATTTGCGTGCGCTCCTGGGAGGAGCCGATGAAATTCTCCTGTCGATCCTCGATATATTTCACCGGGCGGCCGAGTTGCATTGTCGCCATCGGGACGAGCAGTTCGTCTGGATAGAACAGCAGCACTTTCTGGCCGAAGCCGCCGCCCACATCGGGAGCGATCACCCGCACCTTGTCTTCGTCCAGGCCGAAGATCGATGCTAAGCCGCCGCGTACCGAAATCGGCGCCTGCGTCCCATCCCAGACGGTGAGTTCGCCGGTCACCGCATCCCAGCGCGCCGCTACGGCGCGGCATTCCATTGGGGCCGCGGTTGAGCGGTCGACCTGCACTTCGACTTTGGTGAAATGTTCAGCGCGCGCAAACGCTGCATCTGGATCGCCGGAGATCTGGATGAAATGCGCTGCGAGATTATTCGGCACATCGGGGTGGACGAGCGGCGCGCCGACCTGCAATGCCAGTTTCAGGTCCATCTCGACGGGAAAGTGCTCGTACTCGATTTCGATCAGGGCGACCGCGTCTTCAGCGGTGTAGCGGTCGACGGCAACGATCATGGCGATAGTCTGCCCGACGTAATGAACCTCGCCGCGCGCCAATGGCCGCTGCGTCTTCGGGTTTTTCATCGACGGATGGGGAATGAGAAGTGGCATCGCCATGTCGAGCGGGCCGATGTCGTCGCAGGTATAAACCGCAGCGACGCCCGGATAACTTTTAGCGGCGCCGACGTCGATTTTCCTGATCCGCGCACGCGCCACGGGGCTGCGCAGGAAGGCGACATGCAGCGGATTGGTCAGCGGAATGTCGTCGACGAAGGCGCCTTCGCCGCGTAGCAGTTTTGGGTCGATATTCCGTTCAATGCGGGCGCCAAAGCTGCGTGTCGACATGAAGGTTGTCCGTCAGGCGCGGCCGAGAAGCTCGGCAGCCCGCTTTACCGCCGCGATGATATTGATGTAGCCGGTGCAGCGGCAAAGATTGCCCGAAAGAAGATCGCGAATGCCGCTTTCGGAAAGATCGAGTGGCTCTCGCTCCTCAAACCGGCTGAGTATGTTCATGACCATCCCGGGCGTGCAGAAGCCGCACTGCAGAGCGTGGCATTCCTTGAATGCCTGTTGCACTGGATGCAGCGCGCCATCCTCCGCGGCGACGTCTTCGATAGTGCGGATGTTGCAGCCGTTCGCCTGCACCGACAGCGTGAGGCAGGAGCGGCTGGCCTTGCCGTCGATATGGACCGTGCAGCAGCCACAAACGCCATGTTCGCATCCGACATGCGTACCGGTGAGCCCAAGCTCATGCCGCAAGAAATCGCTCAGCAGCATGCGCACGCTAACCAAGCGTTTGACCGGCTGCCCGTTGACGGTTAGCGAAACCTCCACGCGCGGATCTTCAGACCGATCCGGAAACGACGGTCGGATTGCGGAGCGCTTCATTGACGCGTTCCTCCGCGCGCCCGGCTTGCGGCGATGGGCACGAGCCGCTGGATTAATCCACTTAGCACGCGTCGCCTGTAAGACATCGAGGTATTCACATCGTCCATTTGTGTCACTGCGTTCGCGGACGCTCGCGCCGCCGCCGCAAGATCGGCCTCTGCAAGAAAGCCGCCATCGAGCGCCGTTTCCGCGGCCTTCAGGCGCACCGGACGATCGGAAATTCCGCAGGCGGCGAGACGTACGTTTTGCGCACGGCTGTTGCCGTCCAGCGATAGGGTGCAACCGACGCCGACCAGGGCATAGTCGCCATGCCGCCGGGTCACCTCGTTGAACGCGAAGCCCGTGCCAATGGGTAGAACTGGGAGCCACGCTTCCACCACGATCTCGTCCTGGCGGCGGCTGGTGGTAAGGAAAGATTGGAAAAAGTCTGCGGCCGCAATGCGCCGCGTTCCCGAGGGACCGGTCGCGATCATCGTCCCGTCCAGGAGCACGAACAACAATGGCATCTCGGCCGACGGGTCGGCGTGACAGAGGCTGCCGACCACGGTACCGCGATTGCGGATCGGCACATGTGCGACGTGCTGCATGGTTTCGGCGATGAGCGGATTGAGCCGCTGCACCTCGGGGTGCAACTCAAGCTCGCGATGTCGGGTCATCGCCTTGATAACGATGGTATCGCCCTTTATTTCGATGCCTTTGAGGCCCTCGACATGCTGGATATCGACCAACAGGGAAGGCGCGGCGACCCGAAAGTTCATTGCTGGAAGAAGACTCTGGCCCCCCGCCAACACCGTTGCGTCGACGTCGCTGGCGAGAATAGCGATGGCGTCGCGGAGCGTCCGTGGAGCCTCATACCGAAACAGCGGCGGCTTCATTCTTCGGGCGGCCCCCACATAATGCGTGTATCCGCAACTCGAATACGATATCCACTTAACGGACGGACTGTCAATCAACTCACTCAACCGTGGCGTTTGACAGAATGATTGCTCTGCCTATCGATTGAGCGAAGTCAGCCGGGAAATTCATCATGCACAGAGACATGCCTGAGAAGTCTCAGCCCGCAGCCGCGAAGGTGGGACATTTCGGCCGCAAGCAGCGAAAGCCCGCGAAAAATGACAACGGTTTGGAAGATTTACGGGGAATGTCGCGGTCGCTGGCGATCATCGAGCATCTGGCGGTACGGCCCGGACGTGTGGTCGACGTGACACAGGAAATGGGGCTGCCTTGGGCAACCGTTCATCGCATTATCACCCAGCTCACCAAAGCGGATTTTCTCCGCCGCGATCCCGAGACAAAACGCTATGAAATCGGTCCGGCATTGTGGTTCGCCGGCGCCACTTACATGGCCAACCATCGCGTACTGCGCGCCGCTATTCCGTATCTGCAGAAGCCGGAGCAGATCGAGGGCATCGCGGTGCAACTGGCCGAGCGCGTGCGCGATCAGGCTGTGGCTATTTATTCGGCACAGCCCAATGCAACCGCGATTGCCAAGGCGCAATACGGTTATCATTTCCCGCTGCACTGCGGTTCAAAGGGCCGCGTTCTGCTCGCTTTCGAAACGCCGGATTTCATCGAGCAATATTTGCGGCGCCCCCTTGAGAAGCTGACTGAGCGGACAATTACCGATCCCGAAGTGTTGCGGAAGGATTTGGCAGAGATCCGTCAGCAAGGTTACTCGGTCACGATCGCAGACGTTCAGCCGTTTACCGGATCGATAGCGGCCCCAATTCGCGACTTCAGCGGGCGGGTGTTAGCGTCGCTGTGCTTCATCGCGCGCAAGACACTGCTGCAGAATGAGCGCCGGCGCGATGAATTGCTGGAGCACCTCCAGCACGCTGCGCATCTCGCTTCGATGGATCTCGGATGGCGGCCGGCTCCGCTCAATGGGCGCAAACAGTCGTCGCTCAGCGCCGCTCTTGATACGAGCCCTGCAGGTTTTCGAAAGTCTCTACGAGCCCCTCGACCGCCGCGTCGATGAACGCCTTACCGCCCTCGGGAGTTGCTTTCGTGGGATCGCCGAAGATCGCAGCGTGACCTGCGGCTGGTCGCGGGCGCCGCATATACGTGCGGGTCGGATTGCTGGGCGCCACAAGGTCCCAGCCAACCGGGCCATATTTCGCGCCGGCAAGCTCACCCATTTTTACCAGCTCAGGGCGGGTTGCGAGCTGGAACGCGGTTTCCAATTCGCAGCCGTGGCCCATGCCACCCGCCACCGATTTGCGCATTGCATGAATATTGGCGGCCGCGGGCTCCCAGTAACTGACAGCGGAAACGATGAAATCGAAGTCTTTGTCCAACTCGTCCACCAAATGCCGAGCGACCTGGTCATTAGCGGTGCCACTCGGGCGATTGCCATTCAAAATGATTAGATGATGAAAGCCCTGCTTGATCAGCGCCGCGCCAATCTCAAAGACCATGGCCTGATACGTCGGTATCGACAAGGAGATCGTGCCGGGAAAGAACTCGAAAGTCTTAGATATACCGTAAGCAACCGGCGGCGCGACCAGCGCGTCAATCCTGTCGGCTAGTTTGAGCGCAATGTACTCGGCCTGATGGGTGTCGGTGTCGGTAGGCATATGCGGGCCGTGCGCTTCGGTCGCGCCAGTAGGCAGGATGACTGGCTTTCGTTCGCCGATGATCTTGGCGATCTCCATTTGCGTCATACACGACATCCGACGTTCCATGACGATCCCTTCGTCTTTTGAAAATTATTGATCAGATAGTGTACCAGTAGGCCGATATCGCGAAAGTCCAATTTCAGTCCCGCCTTGTGTCGCCCTTAGAGCAGCGGGAGATCGTCGCGGGGTCAAATTTGCAGCGCGCCAACTTCACTGTTACTCCCTTCGGCGCTTTGCAGTACGACGTCCTGGATCGGCGCGGTTTTACGGAGAGCGGAATCAATGGCGGATCCAATGCGATTGGGCTGAGTTACCCAAACCACATCGTAGACTCACTGCCAATGTTTTATTGGCGCGCAGGTTGACTCGACTGATCTTATTGTCTTCGGCCATTCGGTATCGGCGTGGGCCCGCCTGTCCTGGGAGCACGAGTTCGAGCCGTATCGCACGATCGAAAGATCTTTTATTGCGGCACCAGGATTCGATTTTGTTGTCAATGGCGCTAGCGCGCCCTCCGACGCGGCTCGGCTCGATCTGGGTGGAAAAATCTGGCTGACCAACAACTTTTCGATGTTGGGTAATTTCTCCGGAGCCTTCGCTCCAGAAGGCAACAGCTACAGTGGCACAGCCGGGTTCGCTTATACTTGGTACTTTAGCAGCTCGGCCGATTGCGAGCTCCAGAATTTAGCCAGCGCCAAATATCCGCGACAAAGCCGGAGCACGGCGCAAAATCGGTCAAAAATGGCTGGCAACGGCGCGGCATCGGCGGTAACGAAAATCGCGAAATGATAAAAAACGCAGAGAAGCCGCCGCTTCGTCACTCAGCGAACACGGGGATGCCCTGGCTCGCGGCCAAGTTTTTGCCGCAGCTGTCCCTTGGCAACGCCGACTGCGCCGCGCGCTAAAGCAAGCGGCCAAGTCAACCCGGTATGTTTGCGGATTACAGTCCGGGCTTGGCGTGAGTCAAGAAAGGCCGGCGTAAGCAAGTTGGCATCATTGAAATTTTCGATGAAAACATCCGCGATGCGTTGCTGGCCGGTCGCTCCGGGAACGCGCCCATCACTGCCATATTGGGCGATCAGCATCATTTTGCCGGCATTTGTAATCGGTTCGAGCAGAATATTGTTGAACGTGTACGTGAAATGACCAAAACGCTTGTAAAACCTTTCAAAGGTTTCTGTCATCCACTGCGCATCGAACGGCAAATCCTTTCGGGCGATGATCGCTTCGACCAGGTTACGTGCCATCTTGTTTCCGTTATTCGCGCCCTGGCCTCCAATTGGATCCAGTGACATAGCAGTGTCGCCAAGCGGCGTGACGACGCGGCCGGAGGGCAAACGGCCGACCGGCTTGCGCACGGTTGGTGTCACGCGGCCGATCAGCCAACCGTTTGAATCCGCCAGCTCCATGTTCTTGGCCCACTCGTAGTCCCAAGGAATAATTTCTTTGATTACTTGCTTATAACGTTCGACGGCTTGCTCACCGCTTTTACAATCGCCGAACCTGTCCAGGGGCCCGCCGGCTTTCGCCTCTATCAACATGTTCCACGTAGGGCCATGATCCTTGTGAAAGTACGGGACGTAGAAGGCCTCGCCGAATGGCGCGAAGAAGTTGAACTTCACCGGTAAAAACGGGACGCCTTCGAATCCCATTTTGCCGCCGGTTGTAATGATCATGGTCAGATTGCGCTGCGGTTTTTCATAGACGCTGCGCGCGGCGTCACGCTCGAAAAGGTTGGCGAGTTCCGCGCGACCTGCAGCCACGATCGTTAGCTCGTGCGCGGCGGCGATCTCATCAAGCCGCGCGACCGTGACATTTTCGATCTCGATCTTGCCGCCCTTGGCCGATAGATCATTCATCCAGCGATGGCTCTGCAACCGTAGATCAATGGCCAAGAAATATCTTTTCAGTCGGCCAGCGAGCGTCAGGAGGCGATTGTCCTTAGTGGGACTGAAGGTGAGGTGGACGCCCTCACCTTTGGGGGCATCTTCCTCCCAGTGATTGAGTCCGAGCTCACGTTCGTACGAGAGTGAAATGTCAAAACGGGCTGCGGTTCCTGTCGGCCTGCTATCGTTAAGCCAATTGTCGGCGGTGCGGTCAGAATAGACCGTTACTCTGTATCCAGCATTGACAAGCCCATGCGCCGCAAGCAAGCCCGCCTGACCCGAACCGACGATGGCGATGTTGCGCATGAGCAGCTGCTCCGTTTGTAATGCTAGGGCCGATAAATCTTGACCGGAGCCGACGTCTCGAATGCCTGGGTCTTGTATTCGACCAGTTCGAGCTGATTGCCGAAGGGGTCAAGCACGTAATTGACGCGAGTCGTCGCGCAGGGGCCTTGGTCGAGGACAATGGGACCGTTCATGACTCTGCAGCCGCGATCGGCGAGGAAGGTTTTGGCGGCTTCGAGGTCATCAACCTTGAAAGCGATGTGATGTCCTCCCGCGTCGCAATTGCTCGGCTGGCTATTCCGATCAGTGGGCCGGTCATTATTGAAACAGTTCAAGCATGAGATTCGGCGCGATACTGATCATGGCAATGGAAAGCCTTGCTTCAGCGACATTTAAGTGGGCGGCCGTCCAGTCTCTGCCGTCCGCCATGCGCGGCATTCCCGCCGCGTCAAACGGGCCCAAGCGGTAGAGTTCGTGACCGCCGATCACGTCGCAGTAAAACTTTACCGCCGCGTCGAGGTTTGGCACCGTCAGTCCAACATGGTCGATGTGCGATAGTCCCGGCAATCTTTTGCTCATGGCCCGTGTCACTATTCCGAGGCATCGCCATTTGGAGTAAGGTTCTAAAAACGAGAAGCGTGTCTATCCGCGCCGCGCGGCAAATGTCCGTTTTGTGCCGGATAGTGGAGGAGGTACGTCGTGGAGCCGACAAGCGCCGAACCCGGCAATTTGCCACTGGCAAAGCACGTACTGTTTAGGACCAACGATCTCGATGAGGCGCGTGAGCGCGTGGGTCGGGTCTTTTGCGAACACAAATTAGCGTACTTGCGGCAAAAGAGCCGCCTCGACATGTGTCAGCATGTTGTAAAGTTCGGAAACCTCGCTCTCAGCTATATAGCGTACGGTAGCGACGTCAGTATCGACCCTGGACTGCTATCAAGTTTTTTTCTCGTCCATCTCATTCCAAAGGGCGGTTGCCAGATCAACATTGGGCGCCAGGAGCTGATCGGATCGGCGGCCGGCGGGACCGTTACTTCGCCGACACTGCCGATGCGTATGCGCTGGAATTCCGAATGCGCCCACTTAGTCGTGAAAATCGACCGTGCAGCGATCGAGCGGCACTTGTCGCTCGGCGACGTCACCACGCGCCCGATCGAGTTCCACCCCAAGTTGGAAGTCCAACACGGGCTTGGCGCTAGTCTACGACGCCTTATCGAATTCGTTGCGGGCGAACTGGACCGTGATGAAGCGCTATTGAAATCATCACTTAGCGTGACGAGTATCGAACAGACTTTGATGACCGGACTGCTCACCGCGCAACCCAGTAACTACGGCGGCGCGCTCGCGGCGCGGACGTTGCCTCCGGCTCCCCGCCACGTCGCCCGAGCCGAAGACTTTATTCGCGCTCACCCGGAGTTGCCGATTACCGTCGAGGACCTGGCCGACGCGTCCGGGGTGAGCGTCCGCGCATTGTACGAGGGCTTTCGACGCTTCCGTGCTACGACACCCATGGCATTGTTGCGCGCCGTGCGGCTGGAACGTGTTCGCGATGAACTGCAATCCGCACCCCGAACGCAGACTATTGCCAATGTCGCATTCAAATGGGGGATAGTGCACCTCAGCCGCTTCGCAGCCGAGTACCGTGAGCGTTTTGGCGAACTTCCGTCAGAGACAATTTCTCGGCGAAGATAAGAATGGCCGGCTGAGAGCGACTGCTCGGAATGCAATCATGAAAGCGCTTTGGGGCCGAGCTTAAGTTCGATCCCCGAGAAGTCTGGAACAGCAGGCGCCTTTTAGGGATTGCCCATCCGCTGGTGCCTCACTCCACAATTTGCTCCGGCCGCTTCCTGCTGCCAGTCAGCGAAGTTTGTTCGGTGCTCGACATGACGCGCGTGCCGTGGTCGTAGAAGCCAGCGATTGTGTTAAGCAACCGCCCGGCCTTATCAAGTTGATCGTCGAAATCGAGGATTTGCGCGCTTGGGTCAGTGAAGAGCTGGCGACGTAATGCAGTGAATTCCGTGGTCCAATCACGCGCGCGCGCGGTCACCTTGTAACTCGTCTCCCGCGCTGAGGTCTTGGCGGCCTTCTCAATCAACCCGGCGCGCAGGAGTTTCTTTAAGCTGTATTGAATGTTGGCGATGTCATCGCGGTTCGCGAAGCGCGCGATGTCGGCCAATGCCAGCGGGCGGCTTGCTGCCATGATTTGCTGCAGGATGACGTTGTCCTGGCCGGAAATATTGTAGATGTGACCCTCGCGCCCGAGCAGGGCACCATAAAAGCGATAGAAGGCCGCTGCCGCGCAGATGAGGCCCTGCTCGAATTGGGTGACCGCGAATTCGTGCGGGGTCGTCGACAGGTGGCTGGCGACCTTGGTCGGCCGCTTGTTGGATTTGGATTGAGGCCGCGGCGGTGCGTTCATTGATTGCGCGATCCAATTCATTGACTACAAGAGTACTATAATATAGCTGGTAAGTTACACGGTAAAATAACCTTCATGGGGTCTCAGCGTGACTCCTGCGTCATTAAATTCCCTTGGGAAGGTCTCCAGGCGAGCTCGTTCGCGTTGGTCTGGCGCTCCGCGAGACGCGCCAACCCCTTTTCGCAATGGCGAGCCCATCACCGCCGATAGCGTGAAGCGGCGCGCAAAAGAACTCGGCGCGGATCTCGTCGGGATCGCGAGCGCGGCGATGCTGAATGCGTTCCCACCCGATCCGTTGTGGCCGCAAACCCCCGAACGCATCTCACCGCACGTGAAGAGCGTCATCACGATTGCACAGCATATTCCGGCCGGCGCGTTCCGTTGTCTCAGCAACACTCCGGTCCAGTACATGGACATGCTGGTGCTGCGAAAGATGGACAAGATCGCGTATCGCCTCGCTGAAGAGCTTGAAGCGGCCGGCCATCCGACCTTCGCGGTGCCGGCGCAAGAGACCGAATGGACTTACAAGCGCGCAAGTTACGGCCGGCTGTCCACGCGACATCTCGGAGTCGAATCTGGTCTCGGAACGCTTGGGCTTGAAGTCAACATCTTAACGCCCGAGTACGGGCCTCGCATCTACCTCACCGGGATCCTAAGCGAGCTTGCCCTCGACGCGGACGCGCCGATGACCGAGCAGGTCTGTATCGGCGAGTCCTGCAGCCGTTGCCTGCATTCATGCCCCGGTAATGCGGTGCTGCATTTTGGCATCGATAAACGAGCCTGCGCCCAGCATGCTCAAGAGTTCGGTTTCTCGACAATCGTGAAGTTCCTCCAACGTGCGTTCGACGAAATGACGCGGGGAGGCTCGGCAGATCAGCTTGTCGCCATGGCAAAATCACGCGATCACTTCGGATTTTGGCAAGGGCTCCTGCGAGTGGTTGGCTCATTCGGCGATTGCCCGCGGTGTCTCGCGGTCTGCCCGGTCGGGAACGACTATCACGCGCATCTTGCGGAGCCGCAGAAGGTGATCCCCGAAAAGACCCCCGAAAAGGTCGCGCTCGGAAAAGCGCGGCAAGAAGCGCGGCGGCGTGGTGACCCCGTTGCTGGCCTGAACGCTTGGAACGTCCGGTGGGTGGGGCCGGATGGTTACAAAGGCATCGTCGCCCGGCAGTTGCAGGAGTTCAAGAAACTACAGAAAATGCGCGCGGGCACGGCGGAAACAAGCGAGTAGAGCGCATGATCAGTATCTTTCGCCAGCCTCTTACGGCGACTGACGTTAAAGACAAGGCGCGCGAGCTTGGTGCCGATCTGGTTGGCATCGCTGACGGGGAGGTGATGAACCAAAACCCGCCGGACCCGTCGGATCCGAGGCGCCCGATCGACGTGACGCTGCTCGACTATAAGCGCGTGATCGTGCTTGCGAAACATCTGAACAATGGTGTGGCGCGGATCATTCCGTGGGGTGATCGTACAAAATTTTACAATGACGAGCTCACTCTCTCAGCGCTCGAGGAATCATCGCTCGAGCTCGTCTACTGGCTCGAAGATCTGGGCTATCCGGCAATCATTATTCCGCCGACACACGTCGATCCGTGGCGCTACGACGACGATCCGAAACGCCACATGACGACGCTGATCTCGCTGCCGCACGCTGCGGTCGAAGCGGGACTTGGCACGCTCGGGCTCAACCACCAACTACTGACGCCGGAATTTGGTCCGCGTGTTGTACTCACCGCCGTGATGGCTTCGCTCGACGTCGAGGCAGATCGGCGACGTTCGGACAGTCTTTGTCACGGCCCATCCTGCGGAAGGTGTCTTTCGGTGTGTCCAGCCGATGCAGTCCGGCATTGGGGGCGCGACTGGGAAGCCTGCGATGCATATCGTTCGCCTTACGGCTTCGCAAAGCTGACGGAACATGTAGAGGCCATCATTAGAGCGCCTGATGCGCAAGCCAAGAAGGATCTCCTGGTCACCGAGACAACGTTCAATCTGTGGCAAAGCATTCTACGCGGTTCGGGTGTGATCACGGGTTGCCGGCGCTGCGCTGACGTTTGCCCCGTAGGTAGTGACTATCCTCACATGCTGGCCGATGCGCTTGATCAAATGCCCGAGGATACCGAGCCGAAGAAGTTGCGCCTCATCGACATGGTCAACGCTGAGCACGATCGGCGGCTCCCGGACAGTTACGAGAGCCAGAAGCGCTGGATCGGTCAACTGAAGGCACCTGCGCCGTGAGACCTGGCGAGAAGTTGCCCCGTAACCGGGGTGAGATCGACGCCATCCACGCTGTTCGCAAACCGCATGCGGTAAGGCAGGCAATGCGGGCACCGTTCTTCCGCGGCAAGCTTGATCACATCGATCTGGATCGCCTCGATAACCCAGCGGAGTGGCATAAGATCCCCATACTCGAAAAGGACATGTTACGTGGCATTTCCGATGTCGAGTTCTATCGCGACTTCTGCCTCGCCCCCGACCCTGGTGATCATGTCACCCAATACTGGCGGTCGGGCGGCACGACTGGCCGGCCCCTGTTCTATCCGCGCAGCTCCGCTGACATTGAAGCGGCAACGCACGGCTTCGCGCGCGTATATGAGTGTGCTGGCGCCTCTCGATCGCAGAGAGTTCATTGCGCCTTCCCACTCGGGATTCATCCCGTTGGGCAGATGATGGCGCGCGCAGCGGAGAGTTCGGGTCTCGGCGCAATCGTGGCGGGTGCGGGAAACACCACCACGACGGCGCTGCAAATCGAGCTGATCGAAAAGCTTAAGCCCGACATATTCGTCGGGATGTCCAGCTATGCTCTTCATCTTGCCAGCTCAGCCGATTGGCAGGAGGTCGATCTGGCGGCCGGATCGGTAAAACTCGTGATTTGCTCAGCCGAGCCACTGTCCCACGCCAAGCGCGATAAGCTTGCTCGTACATGGGGCGCAGAAGTGCGCGACTCGTTCGGGATGACCGAGGCCGGAATGATGGCGGCCGAAGACGGCGAAGCCGATGGCTTTCGCGTTTGGACTGATTTATTTTTCGTCGAAGTCGTCGATCCGCAGTCACAACAACCGGTCGGTGATGGCGAGGTCGGGGCTCTCGTAGTAACGCCGCTCTTTACCAACAACATTACGCCGTTCCTGCGCTGGATGTCCGGCGACATGGTAACGTTGCGTCAAGACGTCGGCGGCAAAGGGTTTTTCTCGGTGTTTCCGGTGTTGCGCCACGCGCATCGCACCAGCGGGTTCTTCAAAGTCCGCGGCGTTAACATCAATCATGTTGAGTTCGAAGACTTCATGATGGCAATCGAGCCAATCAATAATTTCAAATGCGAAGCGGTGTGGGACGGTGAACTGGACGCTTTGCGAGTCTCGGTCGAGATCAAGCGCGGCGCGTCGGCTGCGGACGCCATAAAACTGATCGAACGCGAAACTAAACGTGTCTTCGAAGTAACTCCCACCGTGATCGTGCTCGAGCCAGGCGCGCTCGCCCGTGAATTCGAAGCCGCCATCAAGGCGCCTCGCATGCGCGATCTGCGCTCCTGATTATCTTGGCAGAGGCCCAGTCCTACTGAGCGCTCGGTGGGCTGACATCCCCAAATGTCGCCTCCAAATAGTAGGCGGCCTCGGCTCTGATGCCGACGTTCGCATAGTGACAAGTTATGGAGTACGAAGCGGGCGGGGCGGATGTCTGCTTTCCAGAGGAGAAGCGCCGCTCTAGGTCCGCGACGTGCCGATCGCGTCAGTTTTCGGAGCCGAAGCGTGACCGACAACACATAGGCCTCGTTCTGGCAACGGCACTTCGCTGTGAAGCGATCGTATGTCCGTTTAGGGTCGATTCCGTTGAATAAGTCCGGCAGCAATCGAGTTGGGGCGCACGCGCTGGTGAGGAACAGTGGGCGGGACGTACGCTTTGCTTTCAGGCTGGCTGCATGTTCGGCATTGGTATCAGTTTCGCCAGCTTTCGGAGGTTTTGG
>DASXDP010000139.1:0-11746 GCA_036490575.1 Xanthobacteraceae bacterium | reverse complement strand
TCTTCGGCCAGCGCGGTTTCGACGCGCTGCGTGTCACGTGGACTAAGCGTTCCTGCCGCGTGCCAGGGTAACAGGTCTTCGATATCGCCGCGTCCGGTCTCGTTCGCCGTGGTCATGGCCAGCCTCGATCAATTCCGCGCTCCTTGAGGAGCTCGGATAATTTCTTCCGCGCATAGAACATGCGCGTCTTCACTGTTGCCTCCGGCACGCCGACAATCGCTGCCACCTCGTCCACCGATTTCTCGTGGTAGTAGACGAGATCGATTACCTCTCGGTGCTCGGCCGACAATTTGGTCAGGCATTGCCGTAAAGCTTCACCTTTGTCTTTTTTGGCTACCGCGATTTCCGGATCGTCTGCGTGATCCTCGATCGCGCCGGCCAGTTCGTCGTCCAGTTCCACCTCGCCGCGCTGCCGAAGCACCGACAACGCCTTGAAGCGGGCGATGCCCAGGAGCCACGTGGAAACCGCGGATCGGCCCTCGAACTTTCCGGCTTGTCGCCAGACATCGAGGAAGACATCGCTCAACAAATCTTCCGCTGTCGTCTCGTTACGCACCATGCGCAACATGAACCGATAGACCCGCACATGGTGACGCGCATAAAGCACTTGCATCGCGAGCCGGTCGCCGCCGCCGATCCGTCCGATCAGGCTCTCGTCCGAAGTCGTCTGCATTGGCAGCCAGTCGGCTCTCACTTTAGTCGCCGGTGCAGGCGCGCAGGTTCAAACGCAATCGAGAAAAATTTGCGTAGTCCTTTAGCAGCCGGGCGATAACGCAGTTTCACTGTTGAGCCCACTCCCGGCAAGTCACCGCCCCCGAGCCTTGCTTTTCTTCAGGTAGCGCCGCCAAGTGGTTGATCTAGCAAGCAAAACCCCATTTGGCCGAATTTCGCAAGATTTTTGCGCGAGGCCCTGAACCTTTTTCCGGCTGCTCCGACCAATGGGTACTGGAAGCGAAATTTGACCCAAACCCCAACCTCGGAGAACGACCATGTCACGCAAACTCACCCTCACTTTTGCTCTCGCGACTGCGGCTACGATCGCTGCGGCGACGCTTGGCTCAAGCACCGCGGACGCCAGGGGATTCGGCGGCGGTTTCGGCGGCGGCCACATGGGTGGCGGTTTCGGCGGCGGCCGCATGGCCAGCCACATTGGTAACGGCGGCCGGACCCTGACCCCGATCCTGAATCCCGGCCGCGGCGGCAACCCGCGCTTTCCTCGTTGGCCCGGCAATCCCGGCCACCACTGGACCTGGCATCCTCACGGTCATCTGGTGTTCCGTTTCGGCCGCTGGATCGCGATTGACGACGTCGTCGAAACCGCGCCGGTTGCTGCTGTCGCCCCGGTCGCTGGTCCGTGCACTTGCCTGACCAAGAACTACACCCCGGATGGGCTCGTGGTGTTCGCCGATGTCTGCACCAAGGAAGCGGCGAGCGCGCGTGTTGACGGCGGCCCCGCCGCGGCAACGCCGGTCCCGCCGGCCGACAAGTCTTCGGACGCGACCGACGCGCAGCCGGCTGCTACCGCTGCACCCACCTCTGAGAACTACGCCGGCCGCACCTATCAGGAATTCCTGGCCGCTAACGGACAGCCGGCTTCGCAAGCGAACCTGAAAAACTAAGAAGACCACGAGCGGCCCGAGCCAACATTGTGGAGCAAACATCTCAAGGTCGCCTGCGAGGTCCATCGCAGGCGACCATTTTCTTGCTTGGCCTATTGACGCCAAAGCGTCGCGCTGGCGCGCCGGGCGCCTTCGACAAGCGCATCGATCTTTGCCCACGCGACGGTCGCATGAACTTCCGCGCTTTCCGCCACGGTGCCGAAGCCGCAGTCAGAGCAGGCGATGACATTCTCCCGTCCGACCAGCTCGGCGTACCGGATTAGCCGCTGGGCGACGAGATCGGGATGCTCAACTACGATCGACGAAATTGCTACCACGCCGGGCATGAGAATTTTTCCGTCCGGGAGTTTCGTCGTCTTCCACAGCTCATACTCGTGCTCGTGGCGCGGGTTGGCGCCTTCAAAGGAATAGGCGCCGGCTTTGATCTTCAAGATCAAATCGAGCATGTCCTTCAGCTCCATGTCGCCCACCCGAGGAAGCGAATCGAAGCTGTAGCAGGTGTGGAAGCGAATCTTTTCCTCCGGAATGCCGCGCAAAGCGTGATTCAGTATCTCGATCTTGCCTTCCGCCCATTTGCGGCACTCCGCGACCGTCTTTTCCGCATTGCGATTGTAATAGGTGATGAGCTGCGGATCATCGATCTGGACGAGAAAGCCGGCGTCGACAATCGCGCGATATTCTTCGTTCAAGGCCTCGGCGATGGCGATCGAGTATTCCTCGTCCGTTTTGTAATACTCGTTGCGTTTGGCTTGTTCGGTATTTTCCGGCGAAATTGCCGGCATGAAAATATCGCTTGGCGACTTGCCCGCCGTCGCCGCCTTGAGGTTCGCAATGTCTCGCTGCAGAACCGCATGACCGACATATTTGATCGGGCCGGTGCATATGAGCGAAGGGTACATTTTGGCAATGATGCTGCCGAACGAACCATGCTGCCGTTTGAACTCTTCATAGAATTCGGGGAAATGCTCCGCGTCACGCATCGCGAATCCGGGCCCGCCGGATCCGCCCGGCGTACAGCCAGCCAATCGCTCGTTGATGTAGCCGACGAAATCAGGTTTGCCGAACTCGCCATCGTCGATGACGTCGACGCCATGGCCAAGTTGCCGGTCAACAACTTGCCGGACCGCAGCTGCTAACCGCTCTTGATAGGCCTTGCCATCTCCTGGCTCCGCTTTTGCCAACGCTAGAAGATCGAGCGGCCGCGGAAGGCTTCCGGCGTGACTGGTGAGTATGCGTTCGGTGCTGCGGTTCATTGACGGCCTCCCCTGAGTTCTCACGTCACTTCAGCGGGGCGGCGCGTAATAAGCAAGACGATATCGGTTGAGCTCAGCGCGGGCGTGCGTGGTAGGCGGCGCGGGATTGGTTGTAACCGATATTCGCGGGTGCGCGGTCGGCCGAGAAGCCGGCGGCCGAGAGCCTTTCGATCATATCCGCCTCGGCATAGGCCGTAAGCCGGAGTCGGGAACGAAGCCGCGAATAATCCGATAACAGCGTGCGCAAAAGTCCCCACATGCCGGCCAGGAAAAATCCGTTGGCTTTGCCGAATTTAAGCAACGCCGCGGTGTCGGCGATGGCCGAGCCGCCGGCTGGAACGACATCGCTGACGACCAGCAATCCGTCCGTCTTCAACAATCCCCGGAACAGCGCGAACAGCGCGCCGGCGCCCGCCGGCGTGAGGTACTGCACGACCGAATGCAGAATAATGAGATCGAGCGAGTGCTGCTTGAGCCGTGCGATCTCATGCGGCGCTTGCACGCGGATGTTGGCGTGGGTCGCGAACCGTTCTTCCAATGCCGCGCGAATGCCCGGCGCCGCTTCGCAGAGGATAAGTTCGCCGGCGGCTTCGGCTACCATGTCGGCGTGCAACGCTTCGCCGCAGCCGTAGTCGAGGACGCGCGCGTCGGGAGCCGGTACGAGTGCGGCGATTTCTTTTGCGATCAGCCGATAATGTACGTCCTTGTGCCGGGCACTGACGTAGAGGAAATGCCGGCTGTCGAAAAACCCGAGCCAATCGGTAATCGTTCGCCCCACGGCGCTAACTCTTGGCTCGCCTTACGCGCGCTTCGCGTCGCGCATCATGTCGACGAATCGCTTGAACAAGCCATGAGAGTCCTGCGGTCCGGGCGAAGCTTCGGGATGATATTGCACCGAAAATACCGGACGGTCCTTAACAGCAAGCCCGCAATTCGAGCCATCGAACAAAGACACATGCGTCTCGACGACACTTGCAGGCAAGGTTGTGCGGTCGACGGCGAAGCCGTGGTTCATTGATGTGATTTCGACCTTTCCGGTCGCGAGATCTTTGACCGGATGATTGGCGCCGTGATGACCCTGGTGCATTTTCATGGTGCGGGCGCCGGTGGCGAGCGCGAGCATTTGGTGGCCCAGGCAGATGCCGAAGACCGGCTTTTGCTCGATCAGCTTGCGAATGACCGGCACCGCGTAAGCGCCGGTCGCTGCCGGATCCCCCGGCCCGTTGGACAGAAATATTCCGTCGGGCTTGAGCGAGAGGATGTCGGCCACGGAAGTTTGCGCCGGCACCACTGTCACCTTGCAGCTATTGCCGGCAAGCTGGCGCAGGATATTGCGCTTGATGCCGTAATCGATGGCGACCACGTGGAAATTGGCTTCGCGCAATTCGCCGTACCCGGCGTCCCACTGCCACGGCGTTTCCTGCCAGGTGAAGCGTTGCCCGGTCGTGACCATGGGGACGAGGTCCATGCCGACCAGGCCGGGCCAGGCTTTGGCTTCGGCTTTGAGCGCGTCGAGGTCGAATCGGCCGGACGGCTGGTGCGCGATCACCGCGTTGGGCATCCCGCGTTCCCGGATCAGCCTCGTCAGCGCGCGGGTATCGACGCCGCCAAGCCCGATGACGCCGCGGCTTTTCAGCCATTGGTCAAGGCCGCGGATCGCGCGGTAGTTCGATGGCTCGGTGATCGCCGAATGCAAAATGACGCCGCGGGCGCCCGGCGTCGCTGCAAGGTTCACGGTTTCAATGTCGTCTTCGTTGGTGCCGACATTGCCAATGTGCGGAAAGGTGAAGGTGATAATCTGACCGGCGTAGGAGGGGTCGGTCAGAATTTCCTCATAGCCGGTCATGGCGGTGTTGAAACAGACCTCACCGACGGCGCTGCCGATCGCGCCAAAGCCAAAACCTTCGAGCACGGTTCCGTCCGCAAGCACTAGCAGCGCGGTCGGTTCGGGATCGTCCCAGGACGGGCGTGTCGGTTGCGGTTGTGTCGGCATCGGCAAAGTCTTAAATCATGTGGCGTGCCCGCTGCTTTCAGCGGGCGATTTTGCAGGTGGCCATAGCCGTGTTGCGCGACGAGATCAACAATGCCCTCAAGGAGGCCATGAAGGCCGGCGACAAGCGCCGCACTTCAACACTGCGCCTCATCAATGCCGAGATATTGAAGCGCGAAACCAGCGCCGCCGAGCGCGTGACGCTCACCGATCCGGAAATTCTCGACGTTATGGGCAAGATGATCAAGCAACGCCAGGAATCGCTCGAGATTTATGAAAAGGCTGGCCGCGCCGACCTCGCCACCCAGGAGCGCGAAGAGATCGAGATCATTTCGGCTTACCTGCCGCAGCAGCTTTCGGACCTCGAAGCCGGCCACGCGATTTCCGAACTGATAAAGGAACTGGAGGCGGCGACATTGAAAGACATGGGCCGCACAATGGCCGCGCTCAAGGAACGCTACGCCGGCCGCATGGATTTTTCCAAGGCGAGCGGACTGGTGAAGAAGTTTCTCACCGGATGACGCGCGTGCGGTGTCGGGCGCGGCTCCGCAAAGATCGGCAGAAATCGGGTGTCGCGACACCGGAAGACACGCCACTCTAATTGCGTTGCAATTTCCGGAAGACGCACATGACGACCCAATCTCAACTTCGTCTCGCGGAACAGGCGTCCCAACCTTCCATGCAAGGGGATTGGGACCGCGTGGCTACGAGCTTGAACGAGCATGGCAGCGCCGTTCTGGAAAAGCTCTTGACGCCGCGCGATTGCGAACAGCTTGCCGCGCGCTATGCGGATGACGATGGCTTTCGCAGCCGCATTGTCATGAGCCGGCATGGCTTCGGCAGGGGCGAGTACAAGTACTTCTCCTATCCGCTGCCCGCGCCGATCGCGGATTTGCGCACCACGCTCTATCCGCCGCTTGCGGCCATCGCCAACGACTGGAATGCCCGCATGGGAATCGAAATGCGCTACCCGCCGGCGCACGCCGACTTTCTGGCGCGATGCCACAAGGCCGGCCAGTCGCGTCCGACGCCGCTGCTGCTGCAATACGGTCCGGATGACTACAACTGTCTGCACCAGGATGTTTACGGCGACCTGGTCTTTCCGCTGCAAGTCGCCATCCTCCTCTCCGAGCCGGGGCGCGATTTCACTGGCGGCGAATTTGTCATCACCGAGCAGCGGCCGCGCATGCAGTCGCGCGCCGAGGTTGTGCCGCTGCGCCAAGGCGACGGAGTGATCTTCGCGGTCCATCATCGCCCCGTGAAAGGCACGCGCGGCGATTACCGGGTCAATCTGCGGCACGGTGTCAGTCGCATTCGCTCCGGACACCGGCACACGGTCGGGATCATCTTCCACGACGCGAAGTGACGGCCAGCGCGATTTAGGCCGGGGCGGCGTCCCCATCCTTTGGCCGCCGCCCTGTGGATAACCGGGACAAGCGCCTTCTTGGGTCGCGCTGGGGGCGCCGGACCGCTATGCCGCCGTAAATCCAGCGGCCTTCCGCACTATTCTCCCGAATCACCATGCGATTCTCGCCGCAATTCCTCGACGAGCTGCGCGCGCGGCTTCCGGTGTCGGAAGTCGTCGGCAAGCACGTCAAACTGCGCAAGGCTGGACGCGAGTGGCGAGGGCTGTCGCCGTTCAACAAAGAAAAGACCCCCTCGTTTTTCGTCAATGACCAAAAGGGGATGTGGTTCGACTTTTCGTCGCAGAAGAACGGCAACATTTTCGACTTCGTGATGCAGACCGAAGGCGTGAGCTTCCCGGAGGCCGTCGAGCGTCTCGCGGGAATCGCCGGCGTTCCACTTCCGGTCATGACGCGGGAAGCGCAGGCGCAAGAGGAGCGGCGAAAGACGCTCCACGACATCGTCGAACTCGCCGCAAAATTTTTCGAGACGAATTTGGCGTCGCGCGCCGGCGCCCGCGGCCGCGGCTATTTCGCCGATCGGGGCATTCCTCCGGCCACCCAGGTGAAATTCCGGCTCGGTTACGCGTCGCCCGACCAATATGGGCTCAAAGAACATCTCGGCGCACAAAAAATTCCGGTTGAGGACATGATCGAAGCCGGTCTTCTGGTCGGCGGTGAAGATATCGCCGTTCCTTATGACCGCTTTCGCGACCGGGTGATGTTTCCGATTGCCGATTGGCGCGGGCGCGTCATCGCCTTCGGTGGCCGCGCGCTCGATAAGGAGGCCGCGGCGAAGTACCTCAATTCGCCGGAGACACCGCTGTTTCACAAGGGTGCGACGCTTTACAACATCGCGGCGGCGCGAAAGGCCGCGCATGAAGGCGCGGATGTGGTGGCAGTCGAAGGCTATATCGATGCCATTGCCATGGTCATGGCCGGTTTTGAGGCGACTGTGGCACCGCTCGGTACTGCGCTGACCGCCGACCAGCTTTTGTTGATGTGGCGGATGGCTGACGAGCCCACTCTATGTTTCGACGGCGACAGTGCCGGCCGGCGTGCGGCTTTCCGCGCCATCGATCTGGCGCTGCCGCTGGTGAAGCCGGGCAAGAGCCTGAAATTTGCCACGCTACCCGATGGACAGGATCCAGACGATCTCGTGCGTTCAGGCGGCCGTGAAGCTGTCGAAGATGTGTTGTCGGCGGCGCGGCCGCTCGCGGAAATGCTTTGGGCACGAGAAATCGAAGCCGGTCCCTTCGCTACGCCGGAACGGCGCGCCGCGCTCGAAGCACGGCTGCGCGAGATAACGGCAAGCGTTGGCGATGAAACTGTGCGTCGTTATTACCAGGCCGACCTGTCCGAGCGCTTGCGCCGTTTGTTCACGCCCGCCGAGGTCGCGCCGCGCCGCAACTGGCAAGAACGAAACCGCGGCGGCGGCGCTAAGCTACGGACTTCGGCGGCGCCTTGGCGCAACGAAGGTTATGTGGCGGCGAGTCCTCATCTTGCGACCAGTCCGGTGCATCGCGGTCATCGGGCGGCGATACCGCGGCGCGAAGCTCTCATTCTGCAAGCAGTGCTCAACCATCCCTGGCTCGTGCACGATCACATGGAGGAATTGGCCGAAACCGAATTTCGCCATGCCGACGCGCGAAAGCTCAAGGACGCGCTGATTGACGTTCTCGCCCACCATTCCGGCGAGGTCTCGTTTGACAGCGCCCCGGAAAATGGGATCGAGCGCGCTGAACTTGTCGCGGCGCTCGACCGCCGCGGTTTTGCCGAACTTATTACGCGGATCGAGCGCACGATCACCACGCCTTCGGTCTGGGGCGCGCGGCCGGATGCTGCAAATGACGATGTTTTACACACCTGGAAACAGCTTATGTCCTTGCATCGGCAATGGCATTCCCTAACTAGGGAACTTAAGGACGCCGAAATGGCGCTCGGAGCGGACAACAGCGAGGCGAACTACGAGCGTCTGCGCGACGTGAAGTCCCGGCTTGCGGCCCTGGATGGAACCGAGGCCCTGATCGAGGGCTTCGGCGATCAATCCGGACGGCCAACGCGAGCTTTTTAGGCGCCCGCCGGCGCTGGACGATCCGGCGGCGAGTGGAATAAGAGGTTTCGCGCGGTGGACAGGGTTAGTCGGAGCTTAACGGAGTTCCGGGAAGACTGACGGTTCGATTCGGGCGGCGTTCCAAAGCGCCGCCCCTTTTGGCCGTCGGCAGGCTTTGCAGGGGCGTTTCCGCCGAAAGCGGGAACTTTCCCATCCGGTCGGGGGATTATTGGGGTGGGGCGCTCGCAAAGCCGCGCATTGGTAAGGGACAGGCGTTCGTGGAGACGTACATGGCAAGCAAGAGCGCGAGCATCAAAGCGGTCGTGACCAAGGCCAAGGTTGCCCCGCCAAAGGAAGGCGAGACGCCGGAGAAAGAAGGCGCCGAGACGCCGGATGCGCCGCTGCCGCTGCTCGACCTTTCGGACGCCGCCGTCAAGAAGATGATCAAGCGCGCCAAGAAGCGCGGCTACGTCACCTACGAACAGCTCAACTCGGTTATGCCGTCGGAGGAGGTCACCTCCGAGCAGATCGAAGACGTGCTGGCGATGATGAGCGAGATGGGCATCAACGTCGTCGAGACCGAGGAGGCCGACGCCGACGAAGAAGAAGGTGCCCGCGAGGAGCCGGAAGAGGAAGAGAGCGAGGGCGGTGACCTCGTCGAAGTCACGCCGAAGACGCCGGCAAAATCCGAAGCCAAGGAACCGAGCGAGCGCACCGACGATCCCGTGCGCATGTACTTGCGCGAAATGGGTTCGGTCGAACTCCTCTCCCGCGAGGGTGAAATCGCCATTGCCAAGCGCATCGAGGCCGGCCGCGAAGCGATGATCGCGGGCCTGTGTGAGAGCCCGCTCACCTTCCAGGCGGTGATCATTTGGCGCGACGAGTTGAACGAAGGCAAAGTCTTCCTGCGTGACATTATCGATCTCGAAGCGACTTACGCAGGACCTGACGCCAAGCAGGTAGCGCCGCCGGCTGAAGGTGCCGACGGAGCCCCGGGGGCTGCTGCGCCCGCATTCGGCGCGTCCGCATTCGCTGCGTCAGGCGCGCCGCCGCAGGCTGTGGCGCCGCCCTCGGCGCCGCCTGCGCCCACGCCATTCAGGCCGCATACCGCTAACGGCAATGGCGCCGGCGCAGGGGAAGGTGCCGAGGCGGCGATGGGCGAGCCCGATCTCGACGAAGACGATATGGAAAATTCCATGTCGCTTGCCGCGATCGAGGCGGAACTCAAGCCGAAAGTGCTCGAGACCTTCGACACCATCGCCGACACGTTCAAGCGGCTCCGCCGCCTGCAAGAGCTCGACATTCAGAACAAGCTCAAGAACGAAACGTTGTCGCCGGCGCAGGAACGCAAGTCGAAGAAGCTCAAGGAAGAGATCATCCAGGAAGTGAAGTCGCTTCGGCTGAACCAGGCCAAGATCGATGGCCTCGTTGAAATTCTCTACGGCATCAACAAACAACTGGTCAGCCACGAGGGCCGGCTGATGCGGCTCTCCGAGAGCCACGGCGTCGTCCGCGAAGACTTCTTGAAGAACTATCAGGGCCAGGAGCTCAATCCGCAGTGGCTTAACCGCGTGTCGAAGCTGTCCGCCAAGGGCTGGAAGAGCTTCGTCTCCCGCGACAAGGACCGCATCAAGGAATTGCGCACGGCGATCCACGCGCTCGCGACCGAGACCGGGCTGGAGATCGGCGAATTCCGCAAGATCGTGCACATGGTGCAGAAGGGCGAACGCGAGGCCCGGCAGGCGAAGAAGGAAATGGTGGAGGCGAACCTGCGCCTCGTTATTTCCATCGCCAAGAAATACACCAACCGCGGCCTGCAATTCCTCGATCTCATCCAGGAAGGCAACATCGGCCTGATGAAGGCGGTCGATAAATTCGAATACCGCCGCGGCTACAAATTCTCGACCTACGCCACCTGGTGGATCCGGCAGGCGATCACGCGAAGCATCGCCGACCAGGCGCGCACCATTCGCATTCCGGTGCACATGATCGAGACCATCAACAAGATCGTGCGCACGTCGCGGCAGATGCTCAACGAAATCGGCCGCGAGCCGACGCCCGAAGAGCTTGCCGAAAAGCTCGGCATGCCGCTTGAGAAGGTCCGCAAGGTCCTCAAGATCGCCAAGGAGCCGCTGTCGCTCGAAACTCCGATCGGCGACGAGGAGGACTCGCATCTCGGCGATTTCATCGAAGACAAGAATGCGATCCTGCCGATCGACGCCGCCATCCAGTCGAATCTGCGCGAGACCACCACGCGCGTGTTGGCTTCGCTCACGCCGCGTGAAGAGCGGGTGCTACGCATGCGCTTCGGCATCGGCATGAACACCGACCACACGCTGGAAGAAGTCGGCCAGCAATTCTCGGTCACACGCGAGCGCATCCGCCAGATCGAAGCCAAGGCGCTGCGCAAGCTCAAGCATCCGAGCCGTAGCCGGAAGCTGCGAAGCTTTTTGGATAATTAGCCCCGTCTGGGCGGCGCGCACCTAGCGGGCCCCTTAAGACCTCATCCTGGGGCACCCGCGCTCTAGCGCGGGCCGTGAAGGATGCCTGCTCTGACATTTGAGGCCGATCATCCTCAGGATTGGGATGACGGAGCGGCGCTCATCCCTAAGACAAGAGGAAGTCCGGCAGCCGGTCCGGCGTATAGACGCGCGGAGTGTTCTTGAGCGCGGTGCCGAAAAACTTCCAGCCCACGTAAGCCGCGAGAGCGATGAGAATGAGGCCGCGGGCGCTGCCGAGATGGAGGAACATGTAAAGCCCGAACACGGTCAAGGCGAGTGCAACGAGTGCGGACAGCGCGAGCATCCCCTGGCACTGCCACAGCGGCCAACCTTCGGTGAAGCGGATGTCCGGAAGGCGCGCAGCCAGCAGGCGGCTGTGCAGGTCGCGCACAAAATCGCGATAGAGCGCCTTCCTGGCGGCGCTGGTATAGTAAAATCGATCGGTGTTGAGGATCTGCAAGGTCCGGCCGTCGGACAGCGTGACGGTGCAGCGGTCGGCAACGACTTTCAGCCCGGCTGAATCGAGATTCACGGCGGCGATGTCGCCATAGCCCGCGTCGTTCGGTTCGCCGTCCATCGTCCAGTGCAGCGTATCGCGCCCGAGCGTCACCCCATGATTGCGATTGCGTGAAAAAAGCCACCGCCCTGCAATGTTGATGCAGAGATCGTAAGTTTTGGAGCTTTCCGCCAGCGGCACGAGCATCCGCGCCAGTGTGGCGAGGCGGTCTTAACGATGAGTTGCGCCCTGTCCGTGAGCGGGGCGGGAACCCTCAAGCCTTATATTGGTTTCTTGAACAATACCGAAGGGAAGGGGCTGCGCCATGCCGCCCACCGGCAACGAACGCGCGGATATCGATACCGAACTGAGCGATTCAGATATCGCGCTGCTCTGCGACATTGGCGATGCTTTCCCGGACACACTGAGCG
>DASXDP010000138.1:0-27023 GCA_036490575.1 Xanthobacteraceae bacterium | reverse complement strand
TCAGGGAGTTTGTCTCGTCGCCGGAAGGCATCGCCCTATCGCGGGCTTTTATGAAGATCAGCGACAAAGGCGTTCGCCGCCTCATCGTCGCTTTGGTTGGTCGCGTCTCTCGGTTTTGAATCGTAAGGGCGGCTCCGGTTGCCCCGGCGCTCATTTATAGAGCCCTCGGTTTACCAAGCACGCTGGCCTCGCTAATCTGACAGCAAGCTGCATGGGCGGGAGCGCCGACTCCTCGCGGGCGACGGCAGCGACGCCGCCATCGGCAGGCACAAAACTTCATCCGATTTCTGTCTGTTTTCGACGCCACGAGACCGGGCGCGCCGCTCGGTTTCTCGGCGTGTCGGCCATTCCGCTACGGCGCGGCTCAACTTCAACAAGGGGGTTCCTCGTGAAAAAGATCGCACTTTCGATTGTGGTCCTTTCTACGTATCTGTTGTTTCAATGCTATGGCATCGTCAACGCTCAAATATTCGTTTCGGCGACCGGTAACGACAGCCATAGTTGCGCGGCGACAGCGCCGTGCTTGTCATTCCACCAAGCCATATCGTCAGAGAGTCCCGGACTCGAGATCAATTGCTTAGGCTCGGCCTTGGATGAATCGGCTGCAGCCACGAACATCACCAAAACGATCACCATCGATTGCCACGGCGCATCCGGCACATATTTGGTGGCCGTAGGTAGCAACAACGGCTTTGTCATCAATGCACCTGGCGATGTCGTCACCCTGCGGGGCTTAAATATCGACGGCACGAATGGCCCCGGCGCTGGCGGCCCCTTTGGCTTAAACGCCGTGGTTATCCAGGCGGCTGCGATCGTCAACATTGAAGACTGCGTGATCGAAAATTTCGCGCAAAGCGGCATCAGCGTGACGACCGCTGCCAATACCGTGCTCAACATCAAAAACACGACCATCAGAACGTCGGCCAACGGCATCAGCTTTGCCCCGACCGGTGGCAGCGTCAACGGCTCGATCGATCATGCGACGATTGTAAAAATGTCGGGTGACGGAATTACCGGGACGGGCGCCGTTTATTTCACCGTGACCAATTCTGTGATCAGCAATGCGGCGGGAGTGGGCGTCAACGCCGGTGCCGGTGCCGTGCTGGAAGTAGACTCCTCCTCTGTTTCAAACAGCCGCACGGGCTTCGCCACGTCAGGCGGCATCATCCGCATTTCCCGCAACGTGATCTACGACAACACCGCGAACTACTCGATCTCAGGGGGCACCATCGCCACCAGTGGTGACAACAAGGTCTCGGTGAATGGCTCGACCGTGCCGAACGGAACCATCACGCAGCAGTAGGATGTGATTTGCGCGGCGCGCATGCGGCCGTCTTTACGACCGGCATTCGTCTGCTAAGCTAAAACGCCGCTCGGCGAAGAGGGCGATCCTCACCGAACCTGGATTCTTTCAGGCGATGCGTTGCGCATCCGCGCGCGCCGGATCGTTTGCCTGCACGGCGATGATCGCGCCCACGCGCCGCCATCCAACAGTGAATGCCATCGATCGGCCGCGCGAAGCGTCGACATTGGCCCATCGGAAAAAGACTAGAATCCAATTCCGCCCAATCGCCGAGAAAATTCCCTGATCCTCAACTAGCGTTCCCTGTTTCGCTTCTGCAAATTCCCTGTTCGCATGGGCAGGGAATGCAGGTAGAAGTCCCCAATTCTCCGGCCTAAGCGGCTGTGGCGCTGGCAGCGAAGGCGCGGTTTCCTCGATTTTCCCTGTATTTTTCCCTGTTAGCAGGGAATTGCACTCGGAGACCGGTTCGAAATGAACTGGCACATCAGCCAGCCGGTCAGACCAGCACGGCCTTGTAGACTGTCGGCACAGAAAAGCTCGCGAATTCAGCGCGTTTGCCTCGGCGGATTAACTCCGGCGCCGATTTGGAATATCCCAAATTTCGGAGACCGGCAGCCGAGAATGGTTCAACATTGGACTGGGTGGCCGAGGTGCCAAAGCATTCCCGTCGGCTCCTCACCATCACCGGGCCGATGAAGCGCAATGAGTCGAGAGAGACGGTCGTCGTCGCCCGGGATAATCTTTCTTTGCAAGCTGAAACCGCAAAGCTTGGTCAATCCAACGAATTTCCGGTTATGCCACTCGATAACCGAACTCTCCGGCCTGCTGCGCGAGCCATTCCCAGAAACTCTCGGCAAAGCCGCGAAAGAGCGAGACCTCGAAAGTATCTTTTCCAGTGCGGGTCAGGTGTACGACCACATGAGACATCTGCGTGAGCGCACTCTTTCCCACCGCGAATTCGTCCGGATGCAAATCAACCGGCGTGCCCTTGGCAAGCGTTTGCCGCGCATTGGGGCCGGAGATGCGGATGATAATGCGACCGTGGCTTTGATCCGAAATGGTCGCGATGCCGCTTAATTGCTCCATGAGCTCACGGTGAAGCGCGTCATCGGCCCGGCCTTCGGCAACGACGTAGTATTGTTGGAAACCGGCCCAATAGACCGAGCAGTCCTTGAGCTTGGCCAAGGCGTCGCGCAGCCGATCGGCGCAGTCTTTTCGCGCGATCACAGTGACGATCGAGGCTGGGTGAAGTACCGACAGCTCGACGCCTGGGGTTTTCGTCGGCGAGCCGAATCGGCCCGGCCGGGCGACACCCGCTAGCGGAGATGCACGCACGGGTTTCTGCTCAGGCATGGAGCTTGGTGTTCTCTTTGTCGTAATGGACTGGGTCGCAGACCTCGCCGAGGAAGTTTTTGTTTCTCAGGCCGTCGAAGATCGTGAGCACCTCGCCGTGCCGTTCGCGGCCGTTGGCAAGGAGTGCTAAGCCGATCCACTGGTCCAGCATCGGCGACCATGCCACTGACGAAACGTAGCCCTGGTCGTTGGCCATCGATGGCGAGTCGCTCTTTTTCAGAAGATGCGATCCGCCACGAATCCGATCGGCCTTGTTGACGGCGCGGAGGCCGACGAGGCACTGCCGGTTCTTGCTTAACAATCCTTCGCGACCCGCCATCACGCGGCCGATATAATCCTTCTTTGTCGACATCATCCTGCCAAGGCCGAGGTCTGCTGCCGTCGTGGTGCCGTTGAGCTCGGCCCCGGCCACATGGCCCTTTTCGATGCGCATGATGGAAAGCGCCTCGGTGCCGTACGGAGCGATGCCAAATTCCTCGCCGGCTTTCATAATGGCGCGTGCAGCCATGCTCCCGTAATCTGCAGGGACCGACAATTCGTAAGCGTGCTCGCCGGAAAACGAGATGCGGAACAGACGCGCGGTGACTCCGCCGAGGACGGTTATCTCTTTGGCGGCGAGGTAAGGGAAAGTCGTGTCGCTAAGGGTGACGTCATCGACGACCTTTTGCAACGTGGCGCGCGCTTTCGGTCCCGCTACCGCCATCTGCGCCCATTGCTCGGTTACCGACACGTAGCTGACATCGAGATCGGGCCACAACGCTTGATGACAGAATTCAATGTGCGACATGACCCGGCCGGCGTTTGCCGTCGTCGTGGTCATAAAAAAATGATCGTCTGATAATCTCGAGGTCGTGCCGTCGTCGAAGGTAATGCCATCCTCACGCAGCATGATCCCATAGCGGGCGCGGCCGATAGCGAGCGTCGAGAATGTGTTGCAATACAGCCGATCGAGAAAAGCGGCGGCATCTTTACCTTGCACATCGATCTTGCCGAGGGTGGAGACGTCGCAAACGCCGACGCGCTCGCGTGCGTTGCGTACTTCACGGTCGGCGCTCGCGAGCCACGTCTCGCCTTGCTTCGGGAACCAGGCGGAACGTATCCAAAGTCCTGCGTCTACGAACGTCGCGCCCAAATCAGTCGCCCACTCGTGCAACGGCGATTTTCGGATCGGCTGGAAATGCTTGCCGCTGAATGGTCCGGCCAGAGCACCGAATGACACTGGCGTGTAAAAAGGCCGGAAGGTGGTCGTGCCGACCTCTTCGATCGTCTTGCCTTTGACTTCGGCGAGAATCGCGATCGCGTTGACGTTGCCGAGCTTGCCCTGGTCGGTCGCCATGCCCGTCGTCGTGTAACGTTTGACGTGCTCGACGTCGGTATAGCCCTCTCGCTCCGAGAGCAAAATATCGTCAGCCGTTGCATCGTTTTGATAATCGACAAACGCCTTGCCCTTGGACGATTTGACCCACCACAGCGGGCTTACGGCGAACGCCTCGTCACGGCATTTCGGAACGGCGAGACTCTTACCGTATTGCGAGCCTTCCGCGGCACCGTCGGCCAAACATTCGGACAAGAGCATTTTTCCGGCTGCCGATCCGACCGCAACGAGCGAGCCGTTCGTCGGGGGCGACACGAAACCGGCAATATCGGGGTTCCATTGCGGCTTGGCGCCGCGCTGACAGGCGAGGTTGACGATCGGACTCCAGCCACCGGACATAGCGACGAGATCGCATTCCAATCGTGTTCCGTCATTTAACTGAATACCAGAAACGCTCTTGCCGCCGATGACGCGTGTGATTGTCCGCGCATGAACCGTGCGAACGCCGCTTGCCGCGCCGCTTTTCTCCGCTCGGCTATCAACGATCGCCTCTACGGCGACGCCGCAAGCTCTCAAGTCGTGTGCGGTGCGGTATCCAGAGTCGTTATTGGTGAAGACGACGGCGGTGCGTCCGCACGCCACGGCATACCGGTTTGAGTAAGCGCGCACGGCCGACGCCAGCATCACACCCGGGACATCGTTGCCGCCAAACACAATCGGGCGTTCTTCGGCGCCGGCCGCGAGCACGGCGCGCTTGGCGATAATGCGCCAGTAGCGCTGCCGCGGTTCGTGCGGGGGAGGGACCGCGACGTGATCGTTGACCCGCTCGATCGCACCGAAAATGTTGCCGTCGTACCAGCCGAATACCGTGGTTCGCGGCAGCAGCGTGACGTTTGGCGTCGACGCGAGCTCGGCAATGACTTCGCTCGCCCAGTCGAGCCCGGATCTGCCGCCGATCTCTTCTTTTTCGAACAGCAGCGAGCCGCCGAGCCGCGACCCTTCGTCGGCAAGAATGACGCGCACGTTTGATCGCGCAGCGGCAAGCGCCGCCATCAGGCCGGCGGGTCCTGAGCCGATGACCAAAAGGTCGCAGTGGGCATAGCTTTTTTCGTAAAGGTCGGGATCTGGTTCTTTGGACGCCGAGCCCAGCCCGGCCATGCGGCGGATCGCGGGCTCGTAAAGCTTCTCCCAAAAGCTTTTCGGCCACATGAATGTCTTGTAGTAGAAGCCGGCCACGAAAACGGGCGCAGCAAGAGAGTTGACGGCGCCTACATCGAAATTCAGCGAAGGCCAGCGGTTCTGGCTTTTGGCGATGAGTCCATCGTACAGCTCGATAGTGGTTGCCCGCGTATTGGCTTCTTTCCGGCCGTCCTCTCGAAGCTCGACAAGGGCGTTCGGTTCGGATGTCCCAGCCGAAATGACGCCGCGCGGCCGGTGATATTTGAATGACCTGCCGAGCAGGCGCTTACCGTTCGCGAGCAGCGCCGACGCGAGCGTATCACCCGGGTGGCCACTAAAATGTTTGCCGTCGAACGTAAATTGGAGCGCCGCAGAGCGGTCAATCAACCCGCCTTGAGGGAGCCGGTGGGAGGTCACGTCGCCACACCATTTCGCTTGTTAGCAAACTCACGCGCGGTGGTGACGGCGAATATGTCGTGCGTCTGAGTATCGCGCGTGATGACCAGCCACGATCGGCAGCCGCCGGAGTGATGTGCATATTCGTCGAGCAGGCCCTTTGGATTGCTTCGCAGATAGACGTAGTCGAACCATCGTTCGGCAGCCGCAGGGTCAGTCGACCGGGGGCGTTGGGGTGTGGCGTCGCCCATGAAGGTGAACTCGTCGACCGGTCTTCTTCCGCAATGGGGACATTGGATGAGCATCTGGGCTAACGTTCAATGCAGGTTGGGCGTGGCGCCAACGCCTTTTTCGTCGATCGTGTATCCACGCTGGAAGCGGTCGAGACGGAAAGCGGCGTTGAGTTCATGAGCCTTGTCGCAGGCAATGGTATGAGCGAAGCACCAGCCTGACGCGGGCGTGGCCTTGAACCCGCCGTAGCACCAGCCGGCATTCAGATAGAGCCCGTCGATGTGGGTCTTGTCGATGATCGGCGAGCCGTCCATCGACATATCGACAATGCCGCCCCAGCTTCTTACTACGCGGACGCGGGACAGTCCGGGGATCATGGCGACGCCGGCTTCGATCACATGTTCGAGCATCGGCAGATTGCCGCGGCGCGCGTAGGAGTTATAGCCATCGATGTCGCCGCCAAAGACCAGTCCGCCCTTGTCGGACTGCGAGACGTAGAAATGGCCGGCGCCGAAAGTGATGACGCCTTCGATGTAGGGCTTGATTCCTTCAGAGACGAACGCTTGCATGACATGGCTTTCAATGGGCAGTTTCAGCCCCGCCATGGCGGCGACCTCGGACGAATTGCCGGCCGCTGCCACGCCTAGCTTCCGGCAGCCGATAAAGCCGCGCGTCGTTTCGACTCCGGCCACTTGTCCGCGGTCGACGCGGATTCCGGTAACTTCACAGTTTTGAATGATGTCGACGCCAAGTGAATCAGCGCCGCGCGCATAAGCCCAGGCGACCGCATCGTGGCGAACCGTTCCGCCGCGCGGCTGGAGCAAGCCGCCGCGAATGGGAAATCGCCCGTTGTCGAAGTCGAGAAACGGATAAAGCCGGCGCACGCCTTCGGCTTCGAGCAGCACGGCATCGACACCGTCGATGCGCATCGCGTTGCCGCGGCGGGCAAAGGCATCGTATTGCGCGTCAGTGTGGCAGAGGTTGAGCACGCCACGCTGCGAGACCATGGCGTTGAAGTTGAAGTCCTGCTCGAAACGCTCCCACAATTTCATCGACCATTCGTAAAAGGGGTTGTTTTCAGGCAACATGTAGTTCGAGCGGACAATGGTCGTGTTGCGGCCAATGTTTCCGGAGCCGAGCCACCCCTTTTCGAGTACGGCCACGTTGGTGATGCCGTGTTCGCGAGCAAGGTAATACGCCGTGGCCAGTCCATGGCCGGCTCCGACAATCACCACGTCGTAGTTCTTCTTCGGCTCGGGTTCGCGCCAGGCAGGCGTCCAGTTCCGATGCTTCGAGAGTGCGTTTTTCAGGAGAGAGAAGACGCTGTAGTGCATATCTGTCTTCAGGCTCTTGGCGCGGCGAACCGCCTCTTTGAACGACGTCATTTTCCGCGAAATAAAAAGGAAAGCTTGTCCTCAAGAGCCGCTTTCTGTTAAATTTGAGCCATGAAGGAACAGCCGCCCCAAATCGTAGGCCTGTTGCTCATCCCCGATTTTGCGCTGATGTCATACGCGTGTGTCGTGGAACCCTTGCGTGCCGCCAATCTAATGGCGGGTCGCGAAATCTACCGGTGGGTCCATGTATCTTCGCGCGAAAAAAGCGTGACCGCCTCATGCGGTGCTGCGGTTCCGTGCCCCGCCACTATTCGCCAGGTTGGCAAGCTCGATCTGCTTCTCGTCTGTGCCGGCGGCGAACCGGCGAACTTTCAAGACGCCGCAACGCTTGCATGGCTGCGGCGGTTAGCGGTGAGCGGAACGCGCGTCGGCGGCGTTTCCGGAGGGCCGTTCATCCTGGCGAAAGCCGGAATTATGGACGGGATCCGCATGACGATTCATTGGCGGCACGCTCCAGCCGTTCTCGAAGCGTATCCAAAGGTTCTTCTCACACGTTCACTTTTCGTGATCGACCGTAACCGCTTGACGTGCGCGGGGGGAACCGCGCCACTCGATATGATGCACGCGTTGATCGCTGAAAGTCACGGTATAGAGCTTGCCCGTAAGGTGTCCGACTGGTTCTTGCACACGGAAATTCGCTCGGCCAGAGGAGCGCAGCGCGCATCCGCCGCCGAACGTTACGGCGTGCATAACGCGCCGCTCGTGGCCGCACTTGAGCTAATGGAAAAACATTCGGGAATGCCGTTGCGCAGGACCGAAGTTGCGCAGCGAGTCGGACTTTCAACGCGTCAACTCGATCGGCTCTTTTCGGGCAAGTTGAAACGCAGCTTTCAAAATCATTATCGCGCAATAAGGTTGCAGCGTTCACGCGAGCTCTTGAACCAGACGTCTGCAACCATAGCTGAAATAGCCGTTGCCTGCGGCTTTTCGAGCGCAAGTCATTTTACGCGCGCTTATCGAGAGAATTACGGAAGCCCTCCATCGGAAGACCGCGACACGCGACGGGCAATAGACGCGCGAGCTGTATGAATTTGCTTGTTGAGCGTTTCGCTGATTGGGCTCTCTCGCGCGCGACGGAGCGCCCCGAAGATCCCGTTTCGCAATTTCTTTTATCCATCGGTGGCGATTTTCACCCTCGAGCTTTCTCGATAAGAATGGCTTCTTGTGATAGACGATGCGCCCGCCTAAATTTTCGTGTTGTTGGTGGCGGCTGACAAACTCCGATCCAACGATGTGCCACGCGAGCTTGAAGAAATTCATGCGAGTGAGCGCGTCAGCGGGCGGCGTCTGCCAAACTTCGTCATGTATGGGCACCTTGTGATGGGCAGGTCGCTTTATGAAGGCTAAATTTAAAATTCTTCGCAACGGTCTCATCGTGGACGTAGGCCGGCGACAGGCGCTGGCCTCCGACGTTCTGATCGAGGGCGACACGATCGCGTCCGTGGGCGCTCCAGGAATGGAGGCGCCGGACGACGCGATCGTAATCGACGCGTCCGACCGCGCGCTGATGCCGGGCTTGGTAAACGGTCACGTTCATGGCCACGGGACGCTGGCCAAAGGGCTGGTTGGCGATCGCTGGCCGCTCGAACTGTTCCTCAATGCGATGCCTGGCATGGCCGGCAACCGGACGCTTGAGGACAAATACCTCAATGGACTGGTCGCGGCGGTCGAGATGATCCGCAAAGGCTGCACCGCCTGTTACGACCTGTTCTTCGAATTCCCGCTGCCGAGCCGCGATGGCGTTTTTGCGCTCGGCAAAGCCTACCGTGACGCGGGCTTGCGCGCGGTCATTGCGCCGATGGTGGCCGATTTCACGCTCTATCAGGCCTATCCGGGTCTTATCGACTCAATGCCCGAGGCGCTGCGAGCTGAGGTAGCGGCGTTCAGGCTGTCGCCATATCAGGCGACGTCCGAGGCGGCCGAAAGAATCTTTGCTGAATGGCCGTTCGATCGCGACTGGGTCCGACCAGCAATCGCGCCGACCATTCCGCTTCATTGCAGTGATGAGTTTCTCATTCGTTGCCGCGATCTGGCCAAGGATTATGACTTGCCGTTGCAGACCCATCTCGCGGAGACTAAGGCGCAGGCGGTGCTCGGACTGCGCAAGTACGGCAAGACACTGACGGCTCATCTCGACGAGCTCGGCATGCTTGGCCCTCATCTCTCCGCGGCTCACGCCATCTGGCTCGATGAAGACGACCGCCGGCGCCTCGCCGATAGCGGCGCGTCCGTCGTTCACGCCCCGGTCAGCAACATGCGTTTTGGCTCCGGGCTGGCGCATCTGCGGCCGATGCTCGATCGCGGCATCAACGTCGGCGTTGCGACCGACGCCGCAAACAGCTCGGACCACCTCAATATGTTCGAGGCGTTGCGGCTTGCCGCGCTTATTTCGCGCGTGCAAACGCCCGATTTCGACTCCTGGCTCGGACCGGACGAAGCGCTGCGCATGGCGACGACCGGAAGTGCGCGCGCCATGGGATTCGATGACCTGATCGGCGAAATCGCGCCGGCCTACAAGGCCGATATTGTTTTCCTCGATCTTGGCCACATCAACTACGTTCCATGTCATGACGTAGTCAGTCAGATCGTGTTCACCGAGAATGGCGGTGCGGTTGACAGCGTCATGATCGGCGGCGTCATGGTGCTGGACCATGGGCGGGTGACAACAATCGATGAAAAAAAGCTGCGCCGCGATGCGGCCGCGGCAGCGCAGCGGTTATTCACCGCGAATTCAGCGACCCGCGAATTCGCGAAAAAGTTGCAACCGTTCGTAGGCGAGTTTTGTCATCGGCTCGCCTGCGAGCCCTATCACGTGCATCGCCTGGCTTCGAGCCCGGTGGAGTAGGCACTTGCTCCATCGGTTTGTGCTTGACGGCAGCTGGCGGAGTAGATCATTCTTTGTAGGAAACTTTGTATCCTAGCAGGGAAATCCGGGACCTGCGCAACCACAAAGGTGACGTGATGAAAATCCCTCCGCCGAGGCGAATGGGCGCCACTGCTGTCCCGGTGATCGTTGGACTTTGTTTGACGGCCGGCGCGGGCAATGTTGCAAACGCAGCCGACGCCTATCTGCCGATCGTCATGCCCATCACCGGCTTTCTGTCGGTTGAAGGCGGCAGCCAGCGCAACGGCGCCGTCATGGCGCTGGAGCAGGCGCCCGGCGGCGTGAAGGCCGATTTTCCAATTTTTGATACGGGCACTTCCGCGACCGGCGCCGCAACGGCGCTCGACAAGGCCCTCAGTAGCCAGAAGGCGATCGCGGCGGCGGTCACTGTGTTCGGCACCGAGATGGTGGCGATGATGCCGATCGCGGCCGAGTACAAAGTGCCGCTCCTGACCATTTCCGGCCTCGCTAAAATCACCGAAAGCGGCAACCCCTATATCTTCCGCTTCCTGCCCAACGACCGCGAAATCAAGGTCGCGCATGCCCGTTACGTCGTCGAAGTAATGAAAAAGACGAAGATCGCACTGATTAGCGACACGACGGCCTACGGGCAGGGCGGTTTTGCGCTTCTACAGGAGGATTTCGGCAAGCTCGGCACTAAGCCGGTGTTTGAGGACAATTCGATCGCGCCGGACACCAAGGACATGAGTCCGTTGCTCGCCAAAGTGAAGGCGTCCGGTGCCGACGTCATCGTGCTTCACGCGGTTTCGACCCCGATGACGTTGATCACCAAGCAAATCAAATCGACCGGGCTCAACCTGCCGATTGTAAACAGCTCTTCGATCGTCGAGCCTACAGCGACGGCGCTTTTTGAGCCTGCCGAACTGACGGGCGTTTGCGCCGAAACGCCATCGGCGCCGGAGTCGCGTCCGACGCCCGCCATCAAGGCGTGGGCGGACGCGTACTTGAAGCGCTTCAATCTCGAACCAGACGGGCTCGCGCTGGGTCAGTATGACGGCGTGATGATGGCACTTACGCTTGTCGGCAAAGGCGCCAAGACACCCGAGGATCTGCGCGCGGCGTTGCAAAAGGAAACTTACCAGGGTGTCGCCATGTCCTATAAATCCAACGGGCACGGCGATCTTGCTCACGATGCCGATATTGTTTGCTGGGACGGGACGAGCCGCATTCCGAAGATCGTTGCCCATTACGCGGGAGAGCAACTGATCCTCAAATAGGATCCCGCGCTCTCGCCGGTGATGACGTTCGTTCAGCTCGCGATTAATGGCGTCGCGCTCGGAGCGGCCTACGCGCTGGTCGCGATCGGCTTCGTTTTCATCATCAACGCGACGAGCGCCGTCAATTTCGCCCACGGCGATCTGGTCATGGCGGGAGGCTATGTCGCAATAAGCCTTGGTTCGCTGGCAACATTGCCCGTGATCGTGACGCTGCCGCTGGTGGCGGCAATCATGTTCGTGGTCGGTGTTGCTGTCGCGCTGATCGCCTACTTTCCGCTGATCAACCGGCCGCCCGCGACGGTGTTCATCAGCACATTGTTGTGCGGCATCGTGCTGCAAAATTTGTTTCTGATCCTGTTTGGGCCGCAGGCACGGGCCGCTCCACCTCTCATCAAGAGTGGCATGATGCATCTGGGCGCGGTCGACATCAGCATCCAAGCAGCCGGCACTTTGGCGGTCGCCGCGGCGCTGATTGGCCTGCAATATCTCGTTTTCGCGCGGACGCAGATCGGGCGTCGGCTCCGTGCGACCGCCCAGGACCGGCAGATGGCGCAGGCCGTCGGCATTCGGGCTTACGTCATGATCGCCGGCACGTTCGGAGCCGGTACTGCGCTAGCCGGTGTTGCCGGCGCGCTCCTCGCCAACCAGTTCTTCGTCTACCCGACCGGCGGAATCCCGCTCAGCGTCTACGCCTATATCGCCGTGGTCATCGGCGGTTGGGGCAGTATTGCCGGCGCAGTGATTGGCGCCATGATGATCTCGGTCTTTCAGGTTGTGGTTTCCGCCTACGTTTCCTACGCCGTCGCCACCGGTTTGCTGTATTTTGTGCTCTTGCTCGTTTTCTTCTTCCGCCCGCAGGGCATTTTCGGCGAGCTCGTGCAGCGCCGGGTTTGAATCGGCCACGGAGGTGGTGAGCTTGGCTTCTTGGCTCCTCACAGGGATCCGACTTCCGCTGATTGCCGGCACTGCCGCGCTCATCCTCTACGCAGTCGGCTTCGCGAACCTCTACGATCTGCGGGTCCTGACGCTGTGCGGCATATATGCGCTGCTGGTTCTCGGCTTTCAGTTCGTGTTCGGTCACGCTGGCGCGGTATCGCTCGCGCAGGCGACGTTTTTCGGGATCGGTGGCTACATCACAGGCATTCTGGCGACGCGGTTCGGATTTTCGTTCCCCCTTACCTTCCCCCTATCGATCGCCGGCCCGGTCTTGCTGGCGGTGATCATCGGCACGCCCGTGCTCAAACTGGAGGAGCATTACTTCTCCCTGGCCACGCTCGGCATCGGTCTTGTGGTGCTGCTACTGGCCATTCAATGGAGCGACGTAACCGGCGGTACGAATGGTCTTGCGGGAATTCGGCCCGTTCAAATTGCGGGTTTCGAAGTAGCCGACCGACGGTCGGTGTTGTGGTTCGTATGGGGCATTGTCGCACTTGGTTGCGTGCTCGCCCATCAGGTCACGCGCGGCTTTCTGGGTAATGCCTATCACTTGATGCGCGAAAACCGCGAGGCCGCAGCGTCGCTCGGCCTCAACATCGCCGAACTGCGATTCGGTGCATTCGTCCTGAGCGCGGCCTATGGCGGCGCTGCCGGCGCGCTCATGGCTCACGTGCTTCACGTCGTCTCGCCGGAAAATCTCGATTTCGGGCTGATGATCACCTGCCTGACCATGACGGTGATCGGCGGCCGCACCCAGATCGCTGGTGCGATTTTGGGCGCGGGCCTGATCGTGTACTTGCGCGAATGGTTTCGCGTTCTCGAAAATTATTACATGGTCGCCTACGGCACCGTTGCTCTGGTGATATTGATTCTGGCTCCTTACGGGCTTGTCGGTGCACTCGAACGATTGCGCTTGCTGCTGCCAGGTACAAGCTCCGTCGCGCGGTTGCCGCAGCCGCTCGCCCCACCTGTGCGGCCAGCCCTGCCGCCAGATGCAGAAACGTTGCTGCAGGTCGAAGATATCGCGCTCGCCTTCGGCGGAGTCAGAGCGCTTAACGGAGCGAGCCTTTCGTGCCGGCCGGGCGAGATCATAGGTCTGATCGGGCCTAACGGCTCGGGCAAGACTACGTTGCTGAATGTGATTTCGGGACTTTACTCCTGCCAACGCGGCAAGGTCGTATTTCTCGGCCGCGATATCACCAAGGAGCCTGCCCATTCGATCGCGCGCCTCGGCATGGCACGCACGTTTCAGCACATCCACTTGGCCGACGATCTATCCGTGCTCGATAACATTGCGCTGGCGCGCGCTGGTATCGATGGAGTTGGTCTCGTGCAATCATTGACGACGATCGGCCGCGACCGTCGACTCGAGACCGCACGCGGCCTCGCGATGACCGCCGCCGAACGTCTCGGGATCGCCGAGGTGGCAATGGAGCCCTGCGGGCGGTTGCCTTATGGAACGCGCCGGCGTGTCGAGGTAGCCCGGGCGCTTGCGGCGGCGCCTCGCGTTCTGTTGCTCGACGAGCCGGCGGCCGGTCTCAACGAGCTTGAGCAGCGTGACCTCGCGGACCGCATTCGCACCCTCGGCGCCGACGGGATCACGGTGCTGGTGGTTGAGCACAATCTGGTGTTTCTCGCCGCGCTAGCCGAGCGTTTGATCTGCCTCGACCGTGGCAAAGTGATTGCGTCAGGCCTGCCGGAAGCCGTGCGCCGTGCGCCGGCCGTGATCGAAGCCTATCTCGGATCAGATCCGGATATGCAGGAATTGGCGCTCGCGGGGCCGCCATGAGCGGCGTGTTGGATATAGAAGGCCTGAGCGTCGCTTACGGTCCGGTGTCCGCACTCGAGGACGTCACGTTGTCGGTGGGCGCCGGGGAGGCCGTCGCGCTTGTCGGCGCCAATGGGGCCGGCAAATCGACGCTATTTAAATCGATCGTCGGATTTCTGCGGCCACGAAGCGGCCGTTTGCTTTTCCATGGCCGGGATATGTCGGGATTCGGACCGGAGCGGCGCGTACGCATGGGATTGGGTTACGCGCCGGAGGGCCGGCGGGTGTTTCCCGGCCTGACCGTGCGCGAAAATCTGGAAGTGGCGATGTTCGCCGGGAGAGCGGAGCGAGAAAGACGGCTCGACCGGGCGTTCGCGCTGTTTCCCCAGCTCGCGGAGCGTCAAAATCAGTTGGGCTGGCAATTGTCCGGCGGTCAGCAGCAGATGCTGGCGATCGGCCGCGCGCTGATGGGCGAGCCGCGATTGCTCCTGCTGGATGAGCCATCGCTCGGACTCTCGCCGAAACTTGCCGACGAGGTGCTTGCCGCGGTCAAGACCATCGTCGCCCATGGTACGGCGGTGTTGCTCGCCGAACAGAACGTGCGAAAGGCTTTGGCGTGCTGCGGGCGCGCCTATGTTCTCGAAACCGGCAAAGTGGTCCTGTCGGGTGCGACCTCGACCTTGCGGAATACCGAAGAGATCAGAAAGGCTTTTCTCGGCGCTTAGCCGTTTTCGGGGGAGATTAGAATGTATCAAACAAAGTATATGCGCCGCGTCCTGGAATTAGCGCAACAAGGGATGAACGCCGGCCACGGCGGGCCATTCGGCTGCGTCATCGTCAAGGATGGTGTGATCGTCGGGGAGGCGCACAACGAGGTGTTGTCGAGCAACGATCCGACCGCGCATGCTGAACTGCTCGCGGTCCGGCGCGCGAGCGCAAATCTCAAGAACTTCAATCTCGGGGGCTGCGAGCTGTACACCAATGGCGCACCCTGCTGCATGTGTATGTCGAGCATGCTGTGGGCGCGAATTGATCGCGGCTACTATGCGCTATCAATGGAGGAGTCCCGCTCGATTGGTCTTGGCGACGATCATTTTTATGAGGAACTGGCCCGTGCACTTCCGCAACGCCAGATCATCCCAATGTTGCACGAGCCGGAGCTAACTGACGAAGCGCATGCCGTTTACCGTCTTTGGTTTGATAGGCCGAACAAAGTGCAGTTCTAGTTTTGATTTTTCGGCGGACTTTTTGCCAGGCGATTGCCGTTGGCGGCCTGCGTGCCGCCCGGAGATTGCGGGCGCTTATGCTTCGCGGGGATAAATAATGATGGAAAGATAACGCATCGGCCCCCGGATCAGCTGTTCGGGACCGTGTCGCTCTCCCGCATCAAAGAAGAGCGCGTCGCCGGGTTCCATGAGGTACGTGCGGTCGCCGTGCCGATAACGCACCTTTCCCGTCAGCATATAGAGGAACTCCACGCCGGCATGGCGGAAGTGTGTGTAAGGTACCGCTTTCTCAGCCAACGTGATCAGGTAAGGCTCTACGCCAATTGCACCGCCGAGGGAGTGGCCGAGAAGATCGTACAAATGTCCGGCCTTTGTGCCGCGGCGCTCGATGCGAACTCCGGTACCTGCTTTCACAAACGAACAGTCGCGGCGCTCGTCGGCTTCGGCGAACAATCTGGTGATTGACACATTTAGTGCCTTGGCCAAGGCGTCGAGCGTGTCTAGCGACGGCGAAATGCCGCCATTTTCGATTTTCGAAAGCATTCCTGCGGAAATTCCTGCCGCTGCGCCCAGCTCGGCGACGGTAAGGTCGATCGCTTTACGCAGGCGGCGTACTTCGAGCCCAATGCTCGCCTCAAGCGGCCGGGTCGAAAGTTCGGTCGGTGCCGCAGATCCGGTTAGTAAACTGCTGTCGGTGTCCGCGCGCGGCTTTCGCGGGCCGCGTCCTCGGCGCAACAAAGCGACAGGGCGGCGTTTTAAGTTCGTTCGCGATGCCATGATCCGCTTGTGACACACTGAGGGGTTCGGCGCCACCGAAGATCGGTTACGGAGGCAATCCCCCGGGCCCCCAATGCTCTTCTCGACCACGATGCCTAAGTGTTGATGTTTCCTCAAGAGAAAAAAACATTCCTTTCGGTTGACTAGGCGTGAAACCCGGTTCACTTTGCGCGTTGCAAAAAGCGGGATGCTTATGTGTGGAATTGTTGGACTTTTCTTGAAGGACCCGGTGCTCGAACCGCGGCTAGGGGCGATGCTCGGCGGCATGCTGGATACTTTGAGTGATAGGGGACCGGATTCCGCAGGTTACGCCCTGTACAATCGAACCGAGGCGGATGCCATTAAAATCACGATCCGCGGTCCGCGCGGTGCTGATTTTCCGGCGATTGCGCACCGCCTCTACAATAGCGGTGGCATCGTACCCTTCAGAGTGCACGATACACATCTCGTCTTGACGGTGCCGCAGTTGGAGGAAGATGCGGTCCGCGCAAGGATTGCCGGGATGCCCGAGCTGACCATTGTCGGCACCGGGCGATGCATGGAGATTTTCAAGGAAGTCGGACGGCCTGAAATTGTCGCCGAGCGCTTTGGCCTCGGTGCCATGCCGGGCACGCACGGGATCGGTCACAGTCGCATGGCAACCGAGTCCGCCGTCACGACTGACGGATCGCATCCGTTCACTACCGGCGCCGATCAATGCCTGGTGCACAATGGTTCGCTGTCAAACCATAATGGGCTTCGCCGTGAACTCATGCGGCAAGGCTTGTCGTTTCGCACTGATAACGATACCGAGGTCGCCGCCGCATATATGAGTTGGCGGATACGAGAAGGAGATTCGCTCGAGCAAACTTTAAATTCATCGGTCGGTACGCTCGATGGCTTTTTTACATTTGTAGTGGGAACGGAGTCGGGTTTCGGCGTATTGCGTGATCCGATCGCCTGCAAGCCCGCGGTGATGGCTGAAACCGATCGGTGGGTCGCCTTCGGCAGCGAATATCGCGCGCTGGTCGGCCTTCCGGGAATCGACAGCGCGGATGTCTGGGAGCCAGTGCCGGCCAAAACCTATCTTTGGGAGCGGCACTGATGCCTGCCGTTGACCTCTCGCAAACGACACTGCGCGAGTTCAATGCGGCGCTTCATCGCCTGACGCCGACCACCAACGAGACCCACTGGCGTGTCCTTAATCCGCGCGGCCAGCATGCGATTGCCGCCGGCCTGGCTGCTCCGGTCACGGTCGAGATTGAAGGACATGTCGGATACTATTGTGCCGGGATGAACAAAGAGGCGAGCGTCGTTATCAAAGGTTCGGCTGGCCAAGGTGTTGCCGAAAACATGATGTCGGGCCGTGTGCACGTCAGGGGCGACGCGTCGCAGGGCGCGGGCGCAACCGGCCACGGCGGTCTTCTCGTAGTCGATGGCAACGCCGCGGCGCGTTGCGGCATCTCCATGAAGGGCATCGATATCGTGGTGAAGGGCTCGGTGGGCCCCCTCTCCGCTTTCATGGCCCAGGCGGGCAACCTGGTTGTGCTCGGCGACGCCGGCGATGCGCTCGGCGATTCCATCTACGAAGCGCGTCTGTTCGTGCGCGGCAGAGTCAGTAGCCTCGGTGCCGATTGCGCCGAGAAACCGCTGGAGGACCAGCATAAGGGCGAGCTCTCAAAACTGCTGGAGTCGGCAGGCTTAGATGGCAGCGTAGATCCGTCCTCGTTCCGTTTCTATACCTCCAGCCGCAAGCTCTATCACTTCAACATCGATAACGTGGGATCGTACTGATGGGAGCGCCGGATCGCTGGATCCATACGCCGCCGCGGCCGTCGGCAACGTTCGACGAGTATGCAATCGCCGAAATCCGCCGTGCGGCCGCGACAGGCATCTACGACATTCGCGGCTCCGGCGCCAAACGGAAAGTCCCGCATTTCGACGATCTGTTGTTTCTCGGCGCTTCGGTCAGCCGGTACCCGCTGGAAGGTTACCGGGAGAAATGCGCGACCGATGTGACTATCGGCGCCCGCTTTGCGAAGCGGCCGATCACACTGAAAATTCCAGTCACCATCGCCGGGATGAGCTTTGGCTCGCTGTCGGCGCCGGCCAAGGAAGCGCTCGGGCGCGGCGCCACGGCGATGGGAACCTCTACAACGACAGGCGATGGAGGGATGACGCGGGAAGAGCGCGAGCACTCGCGCATCCTCGTTTACCAGGTGCTCCCGTCGCGCTACGGCTTGAACCCCGACGACTTGCGTGCGGCGGATGCGATCGAAGTCGTCGTGGGCCAGGGAGCAAAGCCGGGTGGCGGCGGCATGCTGCTCGGTCAAAAAATCTCTCGGCGAGTGGCCGCGATGCGGACGTTGCCTGAAGGCATCGACCAGCGCTCTGCCTGCCGCCATCCTGACTGGACGGGGCCGGATGATCTCGAAATCAAGCTCCACGAGCTGCGCGAAATTACCGATTGGGAAAAGCCGATTTACGTGAAAGTCGGCGCGTCACGACCCTATTTCGATATTGCACTTGCCGTAAAAGCGGGAGCCGATGCGGTCGTGCTCGACGGCATGCAGGGCGGCACCGCCGCCACTCAGGAGGTCTTTATCGAGAATGTCGGCCTACCGATCCTGGCCGCCATTCCTCCAGCCGTTCAGGCGCTGCAGGACCTCGGCATGCATCGCAAAGTCCAGCTCATCGTGTCAGGCGGCGTTCGCAATGGCGCTGACGTCGCCAAATGCCTGGCACTCGGCGCTGACGCGGTATCGATTGGTACGGCGGCGCTCATCGCTATTGGAGACAACGATCCGCACTACGAGAATGAGTATCGCGCGCTCGGCAGCACAGCCGGGTGCTACGATGACTGGCACGAGGGCCGCGATCCTGCCGGGATTACCACCCAAGACGAAACACTCGCGAAAAGGCTCGATCCGCTGACCGCGGGCCGCAAGCTCGCAAACTATTTGGCCGTGCTCACGCTCGAAACTCAAACCATCGCGCGCGCATGCGGGAAGTCACACGTACACAATCTCGAGCCGGAAGACTTGGTCGCACTGACGATTGAGGCGGCAGCAATGGCGCGGGTGCCGCTCGCGGGTACCGACTGGATTCCGGGAAGTAAGGCATCGTTTTAGGGAACCGATGAGGATCGCGCAACCGAGCGCGAACGGCAAGGGGAAAGGCTAGGGGCAAATGGCAGCGTTGAGTGCGTACGCGAAGGACAATGGAATCAACTATTTTCTCGTTTCCTTCGTCGATTTGTTTGGCGCGATGCGTGCCAAGATGGTGCCGGCGACCGCGATTGATATGATCGCGAAATCCGGCGCCGGCTTCGCCGGTTTTGCGGTATGGTTCGATCTGACGCCGGCGCATCCCGATGTGCTGGTCATGGCCGACGCCGATAGCGCGATCCAGCTGCCGTGGAAGCCCGAGGTCGCCTGGGTCACCGGCGATCTTGTAATGGATGGAAAACCGGTCACGCAGAATCCGCGGCAGGTTCTCAAGCGGGCTGTCGCTGCTGCTGCGGCGGAAGGATACGACCTGAAATCCGGCGTCGAATGCGAATACTTTCTGATTCAACCCGACGGTAAAGCCATCTCCGACGCGGCGGATGCCCAGGCCAAGCCCTGCTATGACCAACAGGCGCTGATGCGGCGTTACGACGTTATCTCTGAAATTTGCGACGGAATGAACGCCCTTGGCTGGCAGCCGTATCAAAACGATCACGAGGACGCTAACGGCCAATTCGAAATGAATTGGGAATACGACTCGGCGTTGAAGACGGCTGACCGGCATGCGTTCTTCAAATACATGGTCAAATCGATCGCGGAAAAGCACGGCCTGCGGGCGACCTTCATGCCGAAGCCGTTCTCGCACTTGACTGGCAGCGGCTGCCACGCCCACTTGTCGCTCTGGTCAATAAAGACCGGCGATAACTTGTTCGCAGATGAGAAAGGCGAGCTTGGCCTCTCGGCGTTGGCCTATAATTTCCTTGGCGGCATCATGCATACAGCCGAGGGATTGTCGGCCATTACCAATCCAACGGTGAACTCCTATAAGCGGCTGAACGCGTCGACCACCTTGTCTGGGGCAACCTGGTCGCCGAACACGGTGACCTACGCCGGGAATAATCGAACCCACATGATCCGCATTCCAGACGGCGGACGGTTTGAGCTACGCTTGGCCGACGGCGCAGCCAACCCGTATCTGCTCCAAGCAGCGCTCCTTGTCGCCGGGCTCGACGGCATTAAAAACAAACGTCATCCCGGAAAGCGGCTCGACATCAACATGTACACCGAAGGCCATACGGTCACGAACGTACGTCGGTTGCCGCTCAATCTGCTCGATGCTCTTCGGGCATACGATCAAGACGAGACTCTTCGCCAAGGCCTCGGCGATGAATTCTCTGCCGCTTATCTCAAGCTCAAATACGAGGATTGGGACCGGTATTCGCGGCACCTGACTGATTGGGAACGTGAAACGACGCTCGACTGCTGAGCACTGCGCAGGGATGTCCGCGAGGCCGTGTGGTCGGGTATTGGGGCGATGAAATAGTAGTATTCTAAGAGTGGTCGATGGCTGACGTCATCCGCATTGAAGGGATTATCGGCCACACCGACGATCCGGCGCTTCGTCAGGCGTTGCACCGCATGGAACACGCGCAACGGGTCGAATATATCATCCTGAGTTCTGATGATATGTTGCGCCGCCGGCTGCGCGTGATGACGGACGGTGGCAGCGAATGCGCGATTGCGCTTGCGCGACAGGAGAAGTTGTTCGACGGAGCTGTCTTGCTGCTTGATAGTGATCGGGCGGTGATTGTTAGGGCGGCCGAAACCGTTTGGCTTGCCTTGCAACCGATCGATGGAGCCGCGGCGATCGAGCTTGGTTATCATGCTGGCAACATGCACTGGCGAGTTAGTTTCGCTGGCCCGATTTTACGCATCGCCCTCAACGGCCCCAAGTCGGAATATCTGGCCAGACTCGCACCGCTCCTGAGTGCCGGGCGGATAAAGGAAGTTGCAGATGGATAGCCGGAGCCTCCTGGCGACGCTGCAACATGCGGATAGCTTCTTTCCGAGCGGTGCGGTTTCGTTTTCCTGGGGGCTTGAAGCGCTGCGCGCGGATGGTTTGGTCCGGTCAGTGGATGATGTTGCCCTCTTCGCGGAAGGCCAACTCCGACATCGGTGGGCGACGTCGGATCGCCCCGTGCTGATAGCAACATACGCTGCCGGCGACGATCTAGAGGCCGTTGCCGTGATTGATCATTTGCAAGATGCGATGGCGCTGCCGCTCGAGCTGCGGCTCGGATCGCGACGAATGGGCGCAGCGCTGCTTGGCGTGCATGCGCGGCTTGGGACGCCGACCGCTGCCTCATATCATTCAGACGTGGTGGCGCAGCGCGCGCCTGGTCATGTTGCCGTGGTGCAGGGCTTGGTCTGGCGGGGCGTCGGCCTGGACGCAGACGCGGCGGTTGGGATGGGGGCGCATTGTTTTTGTATCGGAATGATTGGTGCGGCTCTGCGTCTTGGGATTATTGGCCATCTGGACGGACAGCGTCTGTTGGCGAAGCTCCGCGATTTGATAGTGGATCTGCTTGCAACACCCGTTCCTCAGCTGCACGAAATTTCGACGTTTACACCCGCTTGCGACATCGCTTTTATGCGTCACGAAGTTCAGCCGGGCCGTTTGTTCGCCAACTAGATAAGAGAGGGTTGCATGCTGCTTACCCCCACCGAGATGGAACGTCTGGTTATTTTTACGGCGGCCGAACTTGCGCGTAAGCGCCGCGCTCGCGGGGTCAAGCTCAATCATCCCGAGGCGGTGGCATTGATCGCCGACGAGATCCTTGAAGGCGCTCGCGACGGCCGTTCAGTGGCAGAGTTGATCAGTTTCGGCGCAACGCTACTCACCACTGACGACGTCATGCCCGGGGTCAAGGACTTAATGCCGATGATGCAAGTGGAGGCTACTTTCCGGGACGGCACAAAACTTGTCACTGTGCACGAGCCGATCCGGCCCGGCGCGCAACCGTATAAAATGGAAAAAATACCGGGCGAGTTTGTTGTGCTCGATGAGCAAATCGAAATAAATGCCGGCCGCCGCGAGATTGTGCTCAAGGTACTGAATACCGGTGACCGACCCGTGCAGGTCGGCAGCCATTACCATTTCTTCGAAACAAACCGTGCACTCGATTTTGACCGCTCCGCATCGTTCGGAATGCGGCTTGCCGTTCCGGCAGGTACGGCTGTTCGTTTCGAGCCGGGAGAGAGCAAGGAGGTTAGCCTGACCGAGTTCGGCGGCACCGGCGAATTAGGCGGACTGAACGGCTTGACCGATGGCTCCCGCCACGATCCGGCAATCAAGGAGCGGGCAATGCGCCGCGCGCGCGAACGCGGCTACAAGGGAGCGTGAGCCATGGCCACGATGCACCGGCGGGACTACGCCGCGATGTACGGACCGACTACGGGCGATGCGGTGCGCCTCGGCGATACGTCGCTCTTGGCCGAGATCGAATATGACCATGTGTTCAAGGGCGATGAATGCCTGCACGGCGGTGGCAAGACTCTTCGTGACGGATTAGGCCTGGTGGCGGGCCATGACAGTGCGATGGGCTCTCCCGATATGCTGCTGAGCAACGTCGTGCTCATCGATCCAGTCCTCGGCATCGGCAAGGGAGATCTTGGCATCAAGGAAGGCCGCGTGGTGGCGTTCGGCAAGGCCGGCAATCCTGCCATCATGGACGGTGTTCACCCTTCTCTGATCTGCGGTGCGGCGACGACGGTTCGCGATTGCGAGGGACTCATTGCGACGCCGGGCGGCATCGATGTACATGTTCATTTTGATAGTGCCGCCTTGTGTGAGCACGCCATCAGTTCCGGCATCACCACTATGGTCGGCGGTTCGCTCGGCCCGATCACCGTTGGCATCGATTGCGGCGGCGCGTGGAACGTCGGCAAAATGCTGCAAGCGGCCGAGCAATGGCCGCTCAACTTTGCATTTCTCGGACGCGGCAATTCGTCAAAGCCGAAGTCTTTGATTGATCAGATCGAAGGCGGAGTGGCCGGACTCAAGCTTCATGAAGATTGGGGCTCGACGCCGGCGGCAATCGATTGCTGCTTGGCCGTCGCCGATGAAGCCGACATTCAGGTACAGCTGCACACCGATACGCTCAATGAAAGCGGCTTTCTCGAGGAGACGTTGGCCGCAATCAAAGGCCGCACCATTCATATGTATCACGCTGAGGGTGCTGGCGGCGGCCACGCCCCGGACATTATCCGGGTGACCGGCGAGAGCAACTGTCTGCCGTCGTCGACCAATCCGACAAACCCCTATACCGTGAACACGTTCGACGAACATCTCGACATGATCATGGTGTGCCATCACCTCAATCCGAACGTGCCGGAGGATGTAGCGTTCGCCGAAAGCCGCGTACGCGCCGGCACGATTGCGGCGGAGGACGTACTTCATGATATTGGCGCGATTTCCATGCTGGGTTCGGATAGCCAGGGCATGGGCCGGATCAACGAAGTGATCTGCCGCACCTGGCAGCTTGCGAGCAAAATGCGTGACCAGCGTGGGCGGCTTGATTCTGAGAAATCGCGGATCGGCGACAATGAACGCATAAAGCGCTACATCGCCAAATACACCATCAATGCTGCGCGTACCTTCGGTATCGACGCTCACATCGGCTCGCTGGAACCGGGCAAATTAGCGGACATCGTGGTATGGCGGGCGGCCTTCTTCGGCATCAAGCCGGAGCTGGTCATAAAAGGCGGCTTCATCGCCTGGTCGGCAATGGGCGATAGTGCCGCGTCGCTTATGACATGCGAACCGATGGCCTTGCGGCCGCAATGGGGCGCTTTCGGCCGGGCAAAACAGGCCTTGAGCGCAAGCTTTGTGTCGCGCGCGGCTGCGGAACGCGACATTGCCGGGCGTCTTGAGCTGAAGAAATCCGTGCTGGCGGTCGGCGGGGTGCGCAAGCTCAACAAGAGCCACATGTTGCACAACGCTGCCTGCCCGCAGATCCGCGTCAATCCCGAGACGTTTGACGTGTTTGTCGACGGAGAACTGGCGACCTGCGAGCCGGCGCACGAACTGCCCTTGGCGCAGAGATATATGCTGAGGTGAGTGATGGGCGATCGCAGTCTCGGTCCGGCGCGCGTCGGCATTGGCGGACCTGTCGGCGCTGGAAAGACCGCACTTATCGAGGCAATTTTGCCGCGGCTTGCCGCGCGCAAAATAGACGTTGCGGTGGTGACCAACGATCTGGTGACCCGCGAAGATGCAGAACGGCTGCAGCGCGGCGGCCTGATCGAACCCGGGCGGGTTGTCGGCGTTGAAACTGGCGCCTGTCCGCACACCGCCATCCGCGAAGATCCCACCCTGAACGGTGAGGCCATCGAACGATTGCGGCACAGTTTTCCGGGACTGGATCTGGTGTTGCTCGAGAGCGGCGGGGACAATCTGGCATCGACCTTTTCGCTTGACCTTGTGGATTATTGGCTGTTCGTGATCGACGTAGCCGACGGAGATGATATCCCGCGCAAGCGGGGACCGGGGATCGTCAACTGCGATCTCCTTCTCATCAACAAGATTGATCTCGCTCCTTACGTTGGTGCTGACGTGGCCGGCATGCAGCGTGACAGTCTTGATGTGCGGAGCGGTAAGCCGGTAGTCCTGACCAACTGCCGCACCGGCGAAGGCATCGACGAGGTAATCGACCGCATCGCCCACGACGTGCTCCTCGTCACTTGAAGATGCTCTCCCCGTTTGCGGAAATACCAATGCTTAAGGCTGCGCCGTCGTTGTCGGCGGATGCCGCGCTGGATGAAGCTGCGCCCCATGCAGCGACACGTCTTCGATTCGCTGTTGATCCGCAAGGCCGCACCTATCTTGCCTCACACTTTGCGACCTATCCGCATCACGTGACGCGCGGTTTTTATCTCGATCGAGCGGCCCCGCACGCGGCAACAGTTTACTTGCAAACGCTGTCCGGCGGTTTGACCCAGGACGATCGCGTGGCGTTGCAAGTTTTGACGGAAGCGGACGCAGTCGCTCACGTCACTACTCAGGCCGCTACCAAAGTCCATAGCATGGAGCGTGGTTACGCGTTGCAGCTCGTCGATTTGGACGTACAAGCAAAAAGCCATCTTGAGTACATCGCGGATCCGACCATTTGTTTTCCGCGGTCGCGCCTGGTGTCGCGGACCAACTTGTGCGTCGCCGCCGAAGCAAGCGCGGTCCTGGGCGAGTCCTATATTTGGCACGATCCGAGCGGCGCGGATCCGACGGGCTTTGAGAGTCTCGTTCTGGAAACGGCGATCCGGCGTCCTGACGGCTGTCTTCTCGCGCTCGACCGTAGCCGCTTGACCGGTGCGCCCCACAGTCTTTCCGGCAATCCTGCCTTACTCGGTCATTACCGCGCGTTCGGTATAGTATTTGCTATCGGGCGCTCCTGTTGCGATGCCGCGTCCGCGGCGGCGATGCGCGACGCGCTTAATCCCATGCAAGGCGTTTATGCGGGAACCTCACTTCTGCCGGGAGGAGCAGGGCTTTGTACTCGTGTATTAGCGGTCGACGGCGCGGCATTGCGATCGGCAATGGATCGCGCATGGCGACTGCACCATGAAACTATGCTGGGATGGGTTTGCGAGCCGCGCCGCAAGTGAAATATACAGCGCGAGATACGGGCAGTATGTGGTGGCGGATCGAAAAACATTTCGACGTGGTGGACGTTCTGCGCGTGCGCTTTAGCGAGTTAGGCGACGGTGAGGTCATAGAAATCCGGCTCAAGGACCAATACTTCCCATGCCGTCGTAGCAGCTCTTCAGAAATGACGGCAAATCGTGGAAATTATACGCGGCGCGCATTTGTTCCACATCCGCGTAAGGGAGTGTGATGCCGTTGCGCTTTGCCGGTTCAATTTCATTTCTGGCTCAAGCGTGCCGTCAACGTGCAGATGTAACTCGCACTTTGGCATCCCCGCGATGAAGTCGCGCAGATCGCTTATTTATTATCTCCAGTCCCATCTTTCAGATTGCCTTGCAGAGAAATGATGCATCGATGCCGTCATCGGGTCGTCAATTTTTTCACGAGGCATCCTGTTCAAATGCGTGAGCGGCGCGGTAGATCGCACTTTCGTTGTAGTGAGCTGCCACCAACATCATGCCCACCGGAAGCCCTTCGCTTAACCCGCAAGGCAGCGTCATCGCCGGGTGATGTGTGACATCGAATGAAGGGGTGTTGACTAGGAATTCGAACGAACGCTGCAAGTAGAGCGATATGGGCGCGTCACTGGGTGGCAGCGGTGGCGCCTTGAGCGGCATCGTTGGCATTAGTAAGAGGTCGTAGCGGCTCAGCACCTCGTCGTAGGCCGCCCGAAGCCGCCTGGCCTGGTTCTGTGCTTTGCCGTAATAACGCCCGCGGTACTCGCGGGCGAAATATTCGCCGACTAGCATCTCGATGCGCAGCGTTGGCGGGAGTTCATTTACACGCTCTCGCCATGCGGAAACTGCGTCGAGCATACCAGGCACGAAAAGGCCTTGAATCCCAGTGCCGAAGCCGTTGCCCTTAAAGATCGTGGATAGCGCGCCCTCGAATCCGATTGGCGCCCAAATCGCCGGCCCGAGCAGATGCATGGGAATTGATACTTCATCGACGATGGCGCCGAGGCGCACAAACGACGCAGCACCCTCACGAACCTTTGCGTCGACGTCGCTCTCTGAATTTGGATGGCCGAAGCCCTCTTTCACTACGGCGATGCGCATACCTTTCACAGGTTTCCCGAGCGCGTCCGTGTAAGCGACCTGCTCAGAGGTCTTCTGCCGCGGATCGATACCGTCAGGCCCGGCGATTGCTTCGAGCAGCAACGCGTTGTCAGCTACATTTGCGGTCATCGGCCCGGCATGGTCGAAGGTTGGGTCGATGCTCATGATGCCCGTGTAGGGAACAACTCCGAAGGTCGGCTTCATACCGTAAATGCCGCAATAGGAAGATGGGATGCGGATTGAGCCAGCTTGGTCGCAGCCGATGGCCATATCCACTT
>DASXDP010000137.1:0-67987 GCA_036490575.1 Xanthobacteraceae bacterium | reverse complement strand
TATTCGGCACTATGTTTGTGCGGGTGGCTTCTGGGGTCACCCGCACAGTTTTTTTGTCATCATCCGCATAAGCGGATGATCCAGTAATCGCGGCGCTTCAATTTTAGTCTCTGTGATTACTGGATCGTCCGCCTTCGCGGACGATGACAACGTGGTAGCTTGCGTTTCGCAATGCGCCGCGAGCATTCTTATTGGGTCTATATCCTCGCCAGTCGTCTGGGTGGAACGCTCTACATCGGCGTGACCAACAACTTGGTTCGGCGAGTCTACCAGCACCGAACCGGCGTGGCGGCCGGGTTTACTACGGAGTATGGCGTCCGTCGGCTGGTGTACTTCGAACAGCACACGGACATCGAAGCGGCGATCCGTCGCGAGAAACGGCTCAAACGATGGAACCGGGCGTGGAAGATCCGACTCATCGAAGAGAATAATCCCAATTGGGACGATCTCTACTCGCAAATAAGTTCACCGTGATTGCCGTAGCCTTCCGCTCAGAATTAGTCGTGCACCACCACCGGCGCCGGCGCGCCGCGTGACGGCCGCTTGAAGACGACCAGCAGCGGCATCACCACCAGCGTCGCAATCATCAGCATCTTGTAATCGTCGATATAAGCGATGATTTGCGCCTGCCGCGTCACGATCGCGTCGAGCGCGGCGCGGCCAGCCGCGGTGAGCGGATTCCACGCGTGCGCAATGAGCGGATTTTCAAAGCCGCGGTTTACAGCGTTGACGCTCGGTGCAATCGCGGCGTGATTGGCCATGGTGTTCTGCACCAGCAAGGTGTTCACCACCGAAATGCCGACGCTGGAGCCGATATTGCGCGACAGGCTAAACAGGCCGGCGCCTTCGGCGCGCTCCGACATCGGCAGCGTCGAAAGCGTCGCCGCGCTCAGCGGCACAAACAGGAAGCCGAGGCCGAAGCCCTGCACCATGGTCACGGCGATGATGGTTCCCTGCGACACATCGGGCGTCCATCCGGTCATTTGATAGAATGACCATGCGGTGAGCGACAGTCCGACAATCAGCAAATAACGCGTGTCGACGCGCCCGACGAGGCGGCCGACGAACAGCATGGACACCATGGTCCCGACCCCGCGCGGGCCCATGACCAGGCCGGCGGTGACGACGGGGTAGTTCATCAATTCCTGCAAGTAAGGCGGCTGCAGCGCCATGGACGCGTAATAGGTGAGGCCGACCACGGCGATGAACAACATGCCGGCGGCGAAGTTGCGGTCGCGAAACAGTCCGGGCCGCACGAATGGCTTGTCGGCGGTGAAAGTGTGGACGATGAACAAATAGAACGCCGAGACCGCGACGATCGCCTCGATCATGATCTCGCCCGAACTGAACCAGTCCAGTTGTTCGCCACGGTCGAGCATGATTTGCAGTGCGCCGAGCGCAAGGCTTAGCGTGCCGAAGCCGAACCAGTCGAGCTTGTCTTTGGAATTCGCCGGAAACTCCGGCAGGAAGATCATGATGCCGATGAGATCGATGATGCCGATCGGCAGGTTGATGTAAAACACCCAGCGCCAGCTGTAATTCTCGGTCAGCCAGCCACCGAGCACCGGCCCCAGCACCGGCCCGATCATCACGCCAATGCCGAACAGCGCCATGGCGAAGCCCTGGCGCTCCCGCGGATAAGAGCCGAGCAGAACGGTCTGCGACAGCGGAACAAGCGACGCGCCGAAAGCGCCCTGCAGTACCCGAAACAGCACGATTTGATTCAAGCTCTGGGCCATGCCGCAGAGCATCGACGCCACGGTGAAGCCGGTAATGGCGACCATGAAAAGGCGCTTCAGTCCAAACCGGCCGGCAAGAAACCCGGTCGGCGGCGTCATGATGGCGGCGGCGACAATGTAGGACGTCAGCACCCAGGCGATCTGGTCCTGGCTCGCGGAGACGCTGCCTTGCATGTAGGGCAGCGCCACGTTGGCGATGGTGGTGTCGAGCGCCTGCATCAGCGTCGCGAGAATGACGCAGCAGGTGAGCGCCCCGCGATTGCCGCCCTCGGCTACGAGCTCGCCGCCCATGGCCTACCCTTTATGCCGACGGCCGAATAAGGAGGTCAGGAAATGGGGAAGGCCGCGGGCGTGGCCGGTGTCGACGTCGACGATCACGCTCATTCCGGCGCGCAGCGGCGGTAAATTCGGGTCGCTGGTATCGATGCGGATGCGCATCGGCACGCGCTGCACAACTTTCACCCAGTTGCCGCTGGTATTCTGCGCCGGCAAAAGCGCGAATTCCTGTGCGGCTGCCGGGCTCACGCTTTCGACAACGCCGTGCCATTCGACATCGGGATAGGTATCGACGGTCACGGTCGCCGTCTGCCCGGGGCGCACGTAGGTCAGCTCGGTCTCTTTCGGCGTGGCGTCGACCCACACATGATCGGTATCGACCAGGAAGAACGCGGTGGTCGAAGCGGCCAGATACTTGCCCGGCGCAATCGCGGGCACGTCGGTGACGGTGCCGCTGAACGGCGCGGTCACGACGGTATGATCGAGTTGGCGCTGCGCCTCGTCGACCTGCGCCTGCGCCTGGCGATATTGTGGAAGCTCCGGCGTCGGCGTGTCGACGTTACCGCCGAGCCGGGCGAGCTGCACCTTCGTTTGCTCCTGCAGCGCTTTTAGCTTGCCGGTGTTGTTCTGCAGCGTGTAGTTCGCCTGATCGAACGTCGCCTGCGTGGCAGTACCGCTGCGCAACAGCATCTGCGCGCGATCGAAATTGGTTTTGTCGAGATCGACCTGCGCCTGCTGGGCGGCGACGTCGCTTAGCATGCGCTTGTAGTCTTCTTTCATCGAGTCGAGCGTTTGCGTGACTTGCGCCAAGTTGGCCTTGGCATTGTCGAGCGCAATCTGGAACTGGCGCGGATCGAGCCGGTAGAGCACCTGCCCCGCCGGCACGTGCTCGTTGTCGCGCACCGCAACGTCCTGGACGATGCCGGAAACGTCAGTCGAGATCCCGACCTTCTGCGCGTTGACATAGGCATCATCGGTCGACATCACGGCGCCGCCGGTGACGTACCAATACGCGCCGGCGATCAGTGCGATCGGCAATAGCGCAAACAACACCCAGCGCAGCCGCTTGCGACGGCTGACCTTGCGTCCCTTGTCCGGAGCTTTGCCCCGATCCTTGCCGCGTTTCTCAACCGGAGCAACGGGCGCGACCGGCGCCGTCCGCGGCGCTTCGGCGATCTCGTCGCGGACCGGGGAGACGGTCTTGCGAGCGGGTTCAGCCATAGTGGCGCGCTCCCGGTGCCACGTTGGCATGTCGCTGCTGGATGAGGCGACGGAGGTTGTCTTTGACCGTCGCGAGCTCGGAGATCATGCGTCCGATTGTGTCTTCCGACAGGCCGTCGGTGGCGCTGCTCATGGTTTCCTCGCCGAGACCGGCGAGCTGCTTCAACAGCGGGCGAGCCGCCGGAGTGAGAAAAAGGCGCTTGGCCCGCCGATCCTCGGGATCCGGACGCCGCTCGATCAGGCCGCCGTCACTCAGCTTGTCGAGGAGCCGGGTCAGGGTGATGGGTTGCAAATCCAGCGTGTCGGCAAGTTCGGACTGATTGAGGCCTTCGGAACGGTCGAGACGGACCAGCACTGCCCATTGCGCTCGGGTCATGCCGAATTGCGATGCGCGATGATCGGCGTAAGTCCGCAGCAAGCGGGCCACATCATTGAGGATAAAGGCAAATTCTCGTCGCGACGATACCGGGGGCATTCGGCTGATATCCTGTTTTCGAGCACGCTTAATATAAGCTAGCTTATATTTTATCCAGCGCTCATCCCACAGGACAGGGTTGCAGGAGCCTCAACCCTGAAATTGGGGCTAGGCCAAGCCGAGGTCGGTGAGAGCGTCGATGTGATATCTCGCGGCATCGGGCGAAAAGCAGCAAAAGACGACCCGCAAAATACCGCGGGGCGCCGCCGCCAATTCGGAGGAGACGGTCCCCACCGCAATGCGCGCGGCACGATCGGGCGGAAAGCGATAGACGCCGGTTGAGATCGCCGGGAAAGCCAGCGAGCCGAAACGATTGCCGGCTGCAAGTCCAAGCGCAGCCCGGTAACAAGAGGCGAGGTGCTCATCTTCGCCCTTTTGACCGCCGCTCCACACCGGACCCACCGCGTGGATCACGTGCCTGGCTGTCAGCCGATGGCCGCGAGTGATTTTCGCGCCGCCGGTTTCGCAGCCGCCAAGCGCGCGGCATTCCGCGAGCAGTTCGGGTCCGGCGGCGCGATGAATGGCGCCGTCAACGCCTCCTCCTCCGAGCAGGCTGCGGTTCGCCGCATTGACGATCGCATCAAGATCGAGCGTCGTGATGTCGGCGACGCAGACATCAAGCCGAGCTGCTCCGACTTCGGCAGACAAAAGCGGCGTTGCACCGGCCATTGGTCACATCGCTTTCACGCCCACTCGGCGCGCGCTTCCGCCGCGAGGTCGACGGTGCCCCTGACACCGATGTCGTCAAAGTGATCGTCGAGAAAACGCCGCGCAGCGCGTTTTCCGGCCACATGCAGCGCTTCAAACAACGTGTAGTCGGTCGAGACTTTGCTCGCCGCATCGAACGCCGTTCCATGGTGGTCGAGCACGATGCGATGAACATTAATGCGGCGATACTGGCCGCCGCCGATGCCGCGTGGCAGCCGGCCCTGATCGATCAAGCGCGCAACAAATTCGATCGCGCGATATTCTGAAAGCAGCGACGAGTTGAACGTGATCTCGTTGATGCGGTTCATGATCTCGTTGGCCGACGTCGGCGTCGCCTGACGAACAAGCGGATTGATTTGCACAACCAGGACGTCTTCGGTTTTGGTCGTGCCGTAAAACGGGAAGATCACCGGGTTGGCGAGATAGCCGCCGTCCCAGTAGGGCACGCCATCAATCTCCACGGCCCGGAACAACAACGGCAGGCAGGCCGATGCCATCAGGGCTTCGGCGGTGATCTTGTCGCGGGAGAAAATGCGCACCCGGCCGGTCTGCACGTTGGTGGCTGAAATAAAGATTTGCAGGTCGTTTGCGGCGCGCAAGGCTTCGAAATCGACGAAGCGCTCGAACAAATCCTTGAGCGGATTGATGTTGAGCGGATTGAAATCGTACGGCGAGAAGTAGCGCGCCCACGTCTCGAGCCAGGCCTGCATCGGCGTGCCTTCGAGCGGAACGAACGAGAGCATCCGCTCGACCACGGTGCGCTGCATGGCCGGCAGGCTGCCGTTGTTGCTCACCGCGCGCCAGAAATCCGCCAGCCGTTTCTGCGCTTCCTCAGGCCCGCCGCGGAGCAAGCCGTCGGCTAGCATGACCGCGTTCACGGCGCCGGCCGAGGTGCCCGAAATGCCTTCGAACTGAAGGCGGCCGTCAGCCAGCAAATGTTCGAGCACGCCCCAAGTGAACGCACCATGCGCGCCACCGCCCTGCAGCGCCAGATTGATACGCTTGGTCATCAGCGGCGTTCGCTTTTCGACACGCGTCCCGGCAATAGCGCGGCGAGGGGATTCTTCATGGCAGGATGCGGACCGGGACCGGTTGATCGGGACAATCTAAAGGTGCGGCCGAAGTTCAGGCCGCGGTCCAGCCGCCGTCGATGGACAGATTGGCGCCGGTAATCGCCTTCGCCGCGTCGGAACATAAATAAACGGCAAGCGAAGCGACTTCGTCGATGGTGACGAATTCCTTGGTCGGCTGCGCCGCCAATAACACGTCGCGCTTGACCTGTTCGGCGGTCATGCCGCGCGCCTTCATGGTATCGGGAATTTGCGCCTCGACCAGCGGCGTCCACACGTAACCCGGGCTGATGCAATTGACCGTGATGCCGAAGGTCGCCACTTCGAGCGCCACCGTCTTGGTGAGACCGGCCAGGCCGTGTTTCGCGGAGACATAAGCCGCCTTGAACGGGGAGGCGACCAGCGAGTGCGCCGATGCGGTGTTGATGATGCGGCCCCACTTGCGCGACTTCATTCCGGGAACCGCGGCGCGCATGGTGTGGAAGGCCGACGAAAGATTGATGGCGATGATTTGATTCCATTTCTCGATCGGGAATTCTTCGATCGGCGACACGTACTGAATGCCGGCGTTGTTGATGAGAATATCGAGCGCGCCGAAGGTCTTTTCCGTGGCCTGTACCATTTCGGCGATTTGGTCGGGCTTGGTCATGTCGGCCGGCGAATAGACAGCCCGCACGCCAAATTCCTTCTCGATACCCGCGCGCAGTTTTTCGATCGCATCCTTGTCGCCGAATCCGTTCATCGTGAGGTTGGCGCCTTGCGCGGCAAGGGCGCGCGCATAGCCCAAGCCGATGCCTGAGGTGGAACCAGTGACCAGAGCGGTCTTTCCTTTCAGCATGATGACCCTCAAATTAAGAAAGTGCCGCCGCGGCCGCAGCTCTCTCCGCGGCTTTTACGGCGTGACATTTGGCCGAGATCGCGGGAATGTGGGACGGTTTTTGCTGCAGTGCAACATCAAAATTTCGGCCCGCGTCACGTTTTCGCGATAGCCCGAATCATTATCTAGACTGGGATGGAAGCCCCAAACCGGAATGACCTCTAAAGCACAAACGGTATTTCCAGCGCCGGATCACGATCACGGCAGCTGCACGAGCACGGCGCTGGCGCACGCGGAGCGGCTTTGCGCAGCGCGGGCGCAGCGGCTCACGCAAATGCGCCGCCAAGTGCTCGAAGCGTTGCTGACCAGTCATAAGCCGCTGGGAGCCTATGAAATCATCGACCGGCTTGGCGCCAAGCGCAGGCCCGCGCCGATTACAATTTATCGCGCGCTCGATTTTTTGCGCGAGAACGGACTGGTCCATCGCATCGAAAGCCGCAACTCATTCGTCGCCTGCGTGCACAGTCACGCCGGCAACGATCCGGTGGTTTTCCTGATTTGCGAGCGGTGCGGCGCCGTGGGTGAAGCGCCCGGCGGCGCCGCCGCCGATTCTCTCAAAGCGTCCTGCCGCGCCGCGGGCTTTACGCCGAAAAGTCCGGTGATCGAAATCACCGGCATTTGCTCGCATTGCCGGCAGCATTAGAAGACCCGGCGCTTTAGCTCGCGACGTTCGTGAATCCTCCCGCAAATTCTCGCCCCCTTGACGCGTTCGCCATCGCGATCGTGATCGGGCTGTCGCTGTGCTGGGGTTTCAATCAGGTCGCAATCAAGCTTGCCATTCACGACATCCCGCCGTTCTTGCAATCGGCCGCGCGCTCGGCAATCGCGGCTGTACTCGTTGCCGCCTGGGCGAGGTGGCGCGGCCTTGCGCTGTTCGAACGCGACGGCACGCTGCTTGCGGGAATAGCCGCCGGCGTCCTGTTCGCGCTCGAGTTCCTTCTCGTTTACCCGGGCTTGCTTTGGACGACCGCGACGCGCGCCGTGCTGTTCATTTATCTGGCGCCGTTCTTTGTCGTCGTTGGATCGCGCTGGTTCATTCCTGGGGATCATTTCCATTCGTCGCAATGGTTCGGGCTGGCGCTGTCGTTTGCCGGCATTGTGATCGCGTTCGGCTTGCCGACGCCCGCCGCCGATCCGCGTCAAATGCTGGGCGATCTCATGATGGTCGGCGCCGCATTGGCGTGGGCGGCAACGACGCTGGTCATCAAAGCAAGCGCGCTCAAAAACGTCAGCGCGGAAAAGACCATGCTGTATCAGCTCGTGGTCTCGGTACCGATTCTGGGCGCCGCTTCGCTTGCGTTCGGCGAGCGTGTAGAGACGATGCCATCCGCGATTGCGCTTGGGTCGTTCGCCTACCAGACCGTTTGGGTCGTCAGCGTCACCTATATGGTCTGGTTTGCGCTCGTGGTGCGCTATTCCGCAACACGTCTGTCGGCATTTACCTTTTTGACCCCCCTCTTCGGCGTCGCCGCCGGCGCTCTCGTTCTCGGCGAACCCTTAACGCCGGCATTTGCCTTAGCGGTCGCATTGGTCGCGGGCGGGCTGGTGCTCGTAAATCGGCCCCGATAAGGCTATATCCATGCCAATTCGCGGCCTTGGATCGGGGCCGGCAACGCGTAACAGGAACCGTTCATGATCGAGTTTTCCGGCATTGCCGAACGGCACCAGACGGTCGCCGTGAAGGTCGGCAACGTCACCGTCGGCGGCGGCGCACCCGTGGTGGTGCAGTCGATGACCAATACCGATACCGCCGACGTCGAGGGGACGACAAGGCAGGTGGCGGCGCTTGCCCGGACTGGCTCGGAACTGGTGCGCCTGACGGTCGACCGCGACGAGGCGGCGGCGGCGGTGCCGCACATCAAGGACCGGCTGCTGAAAATGAATGTCGACGTGCCGATCATCGGCGACTTTCATTACATCGGTCACAAGCTCTTGGCCGACCATCCGGCCTGCGCCGAGGCGCTCGACAAATATCGCATCAATCCCGGCAACGTCGGCTTTAAGGAAAAGAAAGACCGGCAGTTCGGCGCCATCATCGAAACCGCGATCCGCCACAACAAGCCGGTGCGCATCGGCGCCAATTGGGGCTCGCTCGATCAGGAATTGCTCACCCATCTGATGGACGAGAACTCGCGCTCGAACCATCCGGTGGACGCGCGCGACGTCACCCGCGAAGCGATGGTGCAATCCGCTCTTCTCTCGGCGGCGCGCGCCGAGGAAATCGGCCTGCCCCGCTCCAAGATCATTATCTCCGGCAAGGTTTCGGCCGTGCAGGATTTGATCGCGGTCTACGGTGAGTTGGCGCGGCGTTCGGACTACGCCCTGCATCTCGGACTGACCGAGGCCGGCATGGGCTCAAAAGGTATTGTCGCCTCCTCCGCCGCGCTGGGGGTTCTCCTTCAGCAAGGCATCGGCGACACCATCCGCATCTCGCTGACGCCGGAGCCGGGTGGCGACCGCACGCTGGAAGTCAAAGTCGCGCAGGAATTGCTGCAGACCGTCGGGCTACGGACTTTCGTGCCGCTGGTCGCCGCCTGCCCCGGCTGCGGCCGCACCACCTCGACCACCTTCCAGGAGCTTGCTTCCAAGATCCAGAGTTTCATCCGTGACTCGATGTCGGAATGGAAGACGCGCTATCCCGGCGTCGAAGGACTCAACGTCGCGGTGATGGGCTGCATCGTCAACGGACCGGGTGAGTCAAAGCACGCCGATATCGGCATTTCGCTCCCGGGCACCGGCGAAGCACCGGCCGCGCCGGTTTTCATCGATGGCAAGAAGGCGATCACGCTGCGCGGTCCGACCGTTGCGCAGGATTTTGAGAAACTCGTCATCGATTACATTGAGCGTCGGTTCGGCACCGGCAGCGCCGGGCAAACCGCGGCGGAGTAGCGCGCGCAAACGTCATGCGGCGCATTTCGTCGAAGATGACGTTTTTCTTCAAGCGCGTCATCCCGGTTTTGTGGTTTGGCTTCCTGATCCTGTTCGTCGCGATTCCGCTGGTTTCGAGCCGGGGACAAATCCCCCTGCAATTGCCGTTTCTGATCGTACCGATAGCCATGGGGATCTTTGGCTATTTTCTCTTGAAGAAGACGATACTCAATCTCGTGGATGAAGTCTGGGACGATGGCGACACCTTGCTGATCAAAAACGGCGGCCGGGACGGGCGTGTCGCGCTCCGCGACATTAAGAACTTAAGTTATTCGACGTTTGTACATCCGGCGCGCATCACTTTGGCGATGCGGCAACCGACAAGCTTCGGTGATGAAATCGGATTTATCCCACCGGTATATTTTACGCTGTTTTCAAAAAGCCCGGTCATTAATGACCTGATCGAGCGGATCGATCGGGCGCGACAAGGCCGCCCCAGCGGCTCAGTTCCCACGCACTAGCCGCTGCACCAGATCGTCGAGCTGTTCGAGGTTGCCGTAACGGATCGTCAGCGTGCCGCGATCCTCCCGATGATCGATGCTCACGACCAGGCCGGTCGCGTCGGACACGCGTTTCTCGAACGCCAGCACGTCGGCATCTTTGGTCGCCCCACCGCGCCCCTTGCCTTTTGTTTGTTTGTTGCTCTTCCCTGCCCGCTCGCGCGCCATCGCCTCGACCTGGCGAACATTGAGTTCGCGGGCGATGATTTCTTCCGCGAGCTGGTCGGCGTTCGGCTCGCCGATCAGCATGCGTGCGTGGCCGGCGGTGAGCTTGCCGCTGTGAATGTAGGCCTTCACCGAGTCAGAGAGTTTTAGCAGCCGCAGCGTGTTGGCGACGTAGCTTCGGCTCTTGCCGACAATCTTCGCAATGTCTTCCTGGCTGTTGCCGAATTCGTCGATCAGCGCGCGATAGCCTTGCGCCTCTTCCAGCGCGTTGAGATCGGCGCGCTGCACGTTCTCGATGATCGCAAGCTGCAGCGCTTCTGCATCGGTGGCTTCGACGACAACAACCGGCACTTCGTGGAGGCCGGCCCGTTGCGCCGCGCGCCAGCGCCGCTCGCCGGCGATGATTTCATAATCGCCGGTGGCCCCGCGCGGCTGCCGCACTACTATCGGCTGAATGATGCCGCGCTCGCGAAGCGACGCGGCGAGCTCTTCAAGCTCGGCGTCAGAAAACGTGCGACGCGGATTGTGGGGGTTCGGCCGCAGGGAACCGGTCGGGAGCTTGCGCCCGTTGCGCGGACGCTCGGGCGACGGCTCTTCGGCGACGTCGCCGATCAGCGCAGCGAGACCGCGCCCCAATCGCCTTCGTGCTCCCTCCTCCGCCATCGCCGGATTCCCCGAACCATCAGTCATTGCCACTCCACCTGCCGGATCGTCATCCGCACCTTATTTGATCCGGTCGCGCCAGCGCGCGACCAAACAAAGTCAGGCGCATATTTCTCGTTCGCGCTGAATGACCTCGGTCGCGAGCCGCATATACGCTTCGCTGCCGCTGCATTTGAGGTCGTACATCAGCACGGGCTTGCCGTAGGACGGCGCTTCCGACACCCGCACGTTGCGGGGAATGATGGTCTCGTAAACTTTCGCTCCCATGAATTCGCGCACGTCGGCGACGACCTGGCCGGACAAGGTGTTGCGCGAGTCGTACATGGTGAGCACGATGCCATGGATGCTGAGCTCGGGATTGAGCTGATCGCGCACTGAATCGACGGTCTTGAGAAGTTGCGACAGTCCCTCGAGCGCGAAGAACTCGCATTGCAGTGGGACGAGAATCGCGTGCGCTGCCGCCATGGCATTGACGGTCAGCAAATTCAGCGACGGCGGACAATCGATCAGCACGTAGCTGTAGGCCGGTTCGCTTAAGGTAGGCGCGGTGAGCGGCGAGAGCGCATTGCGCAAACGGAACGCGCGATCGCGTGTCTGACCGATTTCCAGTTCGAGGCCGGTGAGATCGAGCGTCGATGGCGCGAGATAAAGACGCGGCACAAGCGTCGGCACGATGGCGTCGTGCAACGCCGTGCGTCCGGCGAGCACATCGTAGGTGGAAACTCGGCGGCTGCGCTGATCGATGCCAAGTCCGGTGGAGGCATTGCCCTGCGGGTCGAGGTCGATGATCAGCACGTGCTCGCCGATCGCTGCCAGCGCGGTGCCGAGGTTGATGGCGGTCGTGGTTTTTCCGACGCCGCCTTTTTGATTGGCCACCGCCAGAATGCGGGTATGCCTCACCCGCTCTGTGCGAACCTCGCTGTCGGCGAGAGCGTCTGGTTCGTCAGGCAACGCGCCCGAAGTCGCTGAGCCTGTATCCGACGGATCAACCGCCGGAGCAGATTCTACCTGTATCCCCAATAGTTTAGATAAAATCATGGGCCCCGCGCGGTCGAAGGCTTCGGCTCGAGCTCACGCACGACAACAATCTGAGCCTTCGGATCAGTGAGGCTCTGCGTCAGACTGGCTTGAACTTTCCAACTTTTGGTCGTCTCGGTCAATTCTGACGCGACGTCTTGCCCCTTAGGAAACAGTCCCAACGCGCCGGTTTTCAACAGTGGCGCGGCCAGGCCGAGAAGCTTCGGCAGCGGAGCCAAGGCGCGAGCCACAATGGCGTCCATTGGCTCGGGCGGCCGGGCGGCGAAATCCTCGATCCGCGCGGCATGGACGATAGCGGGAGCCCTCGTGAGGCGAACCGCCTCACGCAGAAAGGCAATTTTTTTGATGTTGGTTTCCACCAGGTGAATTCGCGTATCTGGCGTATCCGCCAACGCGCACGCGATCACCATACCCGGGAAGCCGCCGCCCGTTCCGAGGTCGGCCCAGACCCGAGCGTTTGGTGCGAGACCGACAAGCTGCAGCGAGTCGGCGATGTGACGGGTCCAGACCGTCCGCTCGGTGGACGGCGCAATCAAATTAGTCCGCTGCTGCCACCGGAGGAGCACCCCAACGAACCGATCCAGTCGGTCCGATGTTTCACGTGAAACAGGAGTGAGGGCGAGCGCCTGCGCCCGATCGGTGGAAAGGTCGATGTCGGAGCCGGGGAAAACTCCGGGCTTTGGACGTGGAGGAGGTTGCTGCCCCTTCCCGCGCTGACCGCTCATGCCGCGCCGCGATCGCGCTTACGGCTTCGACCGCGATCCTGGCGGCGCAAAAGCACCGCCAGCAGCGTCAGCGCCGCGGGTGTCATGCCGTCAATGCGGCCAGCCTGGCCGATCGTCCGCGGGAGATGTGACTTGAGCTTGGCGCGGACTTCGTTCGACAGGCCGGGGAGGCCGTCGTAATCGAGATCGTCGGGCAGGGCGAGACTCTCGTCCCGCCGGTAGGACTCGACGTCGGCGGCTTGCCGGGCCAGGTACACGGCATACTTGGCGTCGATCTCGAGCTGCTCGGCCACCTTTGCCTCGATTTCGCCAAAGCAGGGCCAAACCTTTTTCAAGTCTGCCACGCCGATCTGAGGGTGAGCCAACAGCTCGAACGCCGAGCGCCGTTGCCCATCCCGACGGAGCGCCAAACCGTGCTTGGCGGCTTCGTTGGGGGTCAGCGAAAGCGATCCCGCCATGCCGCGGGCCGCCTGAAGAGCGGTCAGCTTGGCGTGGTAGGCGCGGGCGCGCTCAAGACCAACGCAGCCGATGGCGATGCCTTTTTCGGTAAGCCGCTGGTCGGCGTTATCCGCCCGCAGGTTCAGGCGGTATTCAGCCCTCGACGTGAACATCCGATACGGTTCGGTAACGCCGCGGGTCACCAGGTCGTCCACCATAACGCCGAGGTAGCCTTCGGCCCGATCGAAGACGATCGGCCCTGCCCCGCCCGCGCGCGACGCGGCGTTGAGGCCGGCCACAAGCCCCTGCGCGCCGGCCTCCTCGTAGCCGGTTGTGCCGTTGATCTGGCCGGCCAGGAACAGTCCTGACACCCGCTTGGCTTCCAGCGACGGCGTCAACTCGCGGGGATCGACGTGGTCGTACTCGATGGCATACCCGGGCCGCACGACGCGAGCGCGCTCCAGGCCCGGAATAGATGCGATGATGGCGGCCTGAACGTCCTCCGGCAGCGAGGTCGAAATGCCGTTGGGATAGACGGTGGAATCGTCGAGACCCTCGGGCTCGAGAAAGATCTGGTGCCCTTCCCGGTCGCCGAAGCGCACGATCTTGTCTTCGATGGACGGACAATAGCGCGGGCCTCGGCTCTGGATTTGGCCGGAATACATCGGCGAACGGTGCACGTTTTCGCGGATAATCGCGTGCGTGGCCGCGGCGGTGCGGGTGATCGCGCATTCGATTTGCCGATTAGAAATTCGCTCCGTCAGCGTTGAGAACGGCTCCGGCGGGTCGTCACCCGGCTGCATTTCCAGCGCCGTCCAGTCAATGGTCGTGCCGTCGAGGCGCGGCGGGGTTCCAGTCTTCAGTCGGCCAAGCGCGAAGCTTGCGCGTTCGAGCGTCCGCGATAGCCCTAGCGCCGGGCCTTCGCCGACGCGTCCCGCCGGAATTTGCCGGTCGCCGATGTGGATGAGGCCGCGCAGAAACGTCCCGGTGGTCAGCACCACACAAGCGGCCGGGAACGCGCGCCCATCGGCCAGCTCTATGCCAGCGACGCGGCCGTCGAGAAGGGTGAGATCGTCGACCTCCCCTTCGATGACCGTCAGATTTGCGGTTTCTGAAATCGCGCGCCGCATGGCCGCCGCGTAGAGCTTCCGGTCGGCCTGGGCGCGCGGACCCCGCACGGCCGGTCCTTTGCGGCGATTGAGCATCCGAAACTGAATGCCGGCGGCATCGGCCACCCGGCCCATGAGTCCGTCAAGCGCATCGATTTCGCGGACCAGATGGCCTTTGCCGAGCCCACCGATGGACGGGTTGCAGGACATGGCGCCGATGGTGGCAAAGCGCTGGGTGACGAGTGCGGTTCGCGCGCCCATGCGGGCTGCGGCCGCCGCGGCTTCGCACCCGGCATGCCCACCGCCGACGACAATCACATCGAATGCTGCGCTCATCAGGTCCACCGGAAGTGGCACGTTCTATCCGCGGTCGATTGGGCGGTCAAAGTCGGCGTCATGTTTCACGTGAAACAGGAGCCGGTCGGACTTTCCCCGCCGCGAACCGGTCGTTAACGTTAACGAACCGTTGCCGTTAGCCCTTCATTTACCAATACAGAAGTCACGGAAGATCACATCAAGCAGATCCTCAACGTCCACCCTCCCCGTAAGCCGTCCCAGCGCGGTGGCGGCCGACCTTAAGTCCTCGGCGATCAGCTCTTCGCTTCCGTCGGACCCATGTGCCAGGGCCCGGCCGAGCGCGGCGATCGTCTCCTCGAGCGCGCGGCGATGCCGCGCGCGGGTTGCAATGGGCGCTTCGGCTCCGGAGAAGAACCGCCCAGCGGAGCGCGAGAGCTCGGCCACCAAGCCCCCTACGCCCGAGCCAGTCAGCGCTGAAAGTGAAAAATCCCTTGCCGGTTCATTTTTCGATTTATTTGTGGATGGCAGTTCACTTCTTGAGCGCCCGTTACCGCCGATGCGATCGATTTTGTTGTGTACGTGCCAAACCTCTCCAGCCGAGAGGTTTCCCTCCCCGCCACCCTTCCCGTCTGTGCCCTCGGCCGATGCGTCAGTGAGCCAGAGAACCAGGTCGGCCATTGCCACACGCTCGCGCGCGCGACGAATACCCTCCTGCTCTATCGGATCGGCGCTGTCGCGGATGCCGGCGGTATCGATCAGCGTCACCGGATAGCCATCGAGATTAAGGTGCACCTCAATAGCGTCCCGCGTTGTGCCGGGATGGGCCGAGACAATGGCCGCGTCGCGTTGTGCCAGCCGGTTGAGCAATGTCGATTTGCCGGCGTTCGGCGGTCCGGCGATGGCGACGACGAAGCCGTCGCGCAGGCGGTCCCCTCGCCCCGACTGGACCAACGCGCCTGCGATCTCGTCGCGCAATTCTTTCGCCACGCGAAGCGCCGGGCCGATCAGATCTTCCGGCACATCAGCCTCGTCGGAGAAATCAATCCGCGCCTCGACCTGCGCCAGCGCGGAAATGATTTGCGCCCACCAGGCGTCGGCCCGATCGCCGATCAAACCCTTGAGCTGCCGAAACGCCTGCCGACGCTGGGCCGGCGTTTCGGCCGCGATCAGATCGGCCAAACCCTCGATCGCGGTCAGATCGAGCCGTCCGTTTTCGAACGCGCGGCGGGTGAACTCGCCGGCCTCGGCCGGCCGGCATCCTTCGATAATCCGCAGGGCATCGAAGACCGCGGCGACAACGGCTGGACTGCCGTGAAGCTGAAGCTCCGCCATGTCTTCGCCGGTCTCGCTGTGCGGACCCGGAAACCAAAGCGCCAGCGCCTCGTCGATCACTTCGCCGTTCGCCGGATCGCGCACACGCGCCAGCTTCGCCTGCCGCGGCTTTGGTAGACGGCCGATCAGTTTCTCCAGCGCGGCGCCTGCGCGCGGTCCGCACAGCCGCACCACGGCAATCGCCGCCGGCGGCCGGCCGGAGGAGAGGGCGTAGATGGTGGGGCGCGATGAAGCATCCATAGAGCTGACATATCCGGTCGAACCAATTCCGGCGCAACTGCCATCGGGCGGCAAACGTTGTAAGGGTAACCGGTTCTGCATGCCGTTCATCCGGGTCGGGATCATGACTGCTGCCGAGACGACGCCTCACGAAAATCGCCTTGGGCGCGAAACCAGCCCTTATCTGCTCCAGCACAAAAGCAATCCGGTTGAGTGGTGGCCGTGGGGGCCGCAAGCGCTGGCGGAAGCCAAGCGCACTAACAAGCCGATCCTGCTCTCGGTCGGTTACGCGGCCTGTCATTGGTGCCACGTCATGGCCCACGAAAGTTTTGAGGACGCCGCGACCGCCGCGGTGATGAACGAACTCTTCGTCAACATCAAAGTCGATCGCGAGGAACGCCCGGACATCGACCAGATCTACATGGCGGCCCTGCATCACCTTGGCGAGCAGGGCGGTTGGCCGCTGACCATGTTTCTCACGACTGATGGCGAGCCGATCTGGGGCGGCACTTATTTTCCGAATTCATCGCGCTACGGCCGGCCGGCTTTTGTCGACGTGCTGCGCCAAATCGCGCGGCTGTTTCGCGAAGAACCGCAGAAGATCGAGCAGAACCGTGCGGCGTTGATGGAGCGGCTCGCCGGCGCCGCGCGCAAGGAAGGCGTCGCCGTCATCGGTGCGGCCGAGCTCAACAACGCCGCCCAGCAGCTTGGCGGAATCATCGATCCGGTCAACGGCGGCACGCGCGGCGCGCCGAAATTTCCGCAGGCGTCTTTGTTCGAGCTCCTTTGGCGCGGCGGATTGCGCACCGGCGAAGCGCGCTACTTCGCCGCCGTCGACGTCACGCTGCATCATATCTGCGAAGGCGGCATCTACGATCATCTCGGCGGCGGTTTCTCCCGCTATTCGGTCGACGAGCGCTGGCTGGTGCCACATTTCGAGAAAATGCTTTACGACAACGCGCAACTGCTCGAACTCCTCGCCATCGCACATCTGCATTTTCACAAGCCGCTGTATCGCCAGCGCGCGGAGGAGACCGTCGACTGGCTCGCACGCGAGATGACAAATCCCGGCGGCGCATTTTGTGCGTCGCTCGATGCCGATTCGGAAGGCGAGGAGGGCAAGTTTTATGTCTGGTCTTACGACCAGGTGCTGCGCGACCTTGGCCCTGAAGACGGCGAATTTTTCGCGCGCCACTACGACGTGACGCCGCAAGGAAATTTCGAAGGCCACAACATTCTCAACCGGCTCAAGTCCCACGAGCACAGTGAGGCCGACGCAGTGCTGCTCGGTGCGCTGCGTGAAAAGCTCCTCGCCGTGCGTGAAACCCGCATCCGGCCCGGCCTCGATGACAAAATCCTTGCCGACTGGAACGGATTGATGATCGCGTCGCTCGCCAATGCGAGCCAAATGCTCGCCGAACCGTCGTGGCTGGAGACGGCCGCGCGCGCTTTCGATTTTGTCGTGCGCGAGATGACCCGCGGCGACCGGCTCGGCCATTCTTGGCGCGAGGGCCAACTGAAATTTCCAGGCATGGCGTCGGATTTCGCCGCCATGATCCGCGCCGCACTTTCGCTTTATGAGGCAACCGGGAAATCTGCGTACCTTGATCGAGCACTCTCATGGCAGCGCGCGCTGGATCGCGACTACGCCGACAAGGATACCGGCACGTATTATCTCACCGCGGCCGACGCCGAAGGGCTTGTCATTCGTCCGGCTTCGACCGCGGACGAGGCGACGCCGAATCACAATGCGGTTGCGGCGCAGAATCTGATTCGGCTGGCGCTATTGGCAGGCGACGACAAATGGCGCGAAAGAGCCGACCGGCTGATCGCGGGCGTCGCGCCGCATGCGGTCGAAAATCTTTACATGCACATGGCGCTGTTCAACGCCGTGGATCTGCGGCTGCGCGCCGCCGAGATTGTGGTGACCGGGGAGGGGACCTCGGCGAGCGCTTTGCTCGTCGCAGCGCGCAAAATACCGCCGCTTGCCCGCGTCATTCTCCACGTGCCCACCGGCGACGCGCTGCCGGCCGCGCATCCGGCGCGCGCGCAGATCGAAGCGGCCAAGGGTCAGGCGCAAGCTTTCGTCTGCGTCGGAGAAACCTGCTCGCTGCCGGTGACGGATGAAGCGGGCCTCCTCAGCACGATGAAGAACGTGCGACAAAATTGACGCCATCCTCCGCACCGCCGTAATTCGTGCTTAGACTGGTTTGGGGGCGCAGTGCGGAGAAGCGGTAATGCGCGGTGCGATCGTTCTGGCGGGCGCCATCCTGCTCATGGGCATTCCGGCGGCTCACGCCGGAGACTGGTGCGGTTATGGAGCGCGGCAAAAGTCGCTGATCCAATGCGGCTATTCTTCGATCAACGAATGCGAAAGCGCGCTCGGTAAAGGCGGGATGTGCTTTGTCAATCCGGAGGTCGCGCGGAACGCCAAAGGCCGCGCGCCGGCGCAGGCCTACCTTGTTCCACCGACCGCAGCCGCGCTGGTGCTCGAGAAGTAAGGAGGAGGGGAAGCTCCCCTCCGCGCCAGGGACAATACGACGAGCAATGTTCTTTTGAACGACGTCGCGACCAGGATGTAACGCCGGATGCGATCCAGCGTTTAAGTATTCATCGAGTCGAAGAACTCACCGTTGTTCTTGGTGTTGCGCAGCTTGTCGAGCAGGAAGTCCATCGCATCCATGGTGCCCATGGGATTGAGGATGCGGCGCAGCACGTACATTTTCTTGAGTTGATCCGCCGGCACCAGGAGCTCTTCCTTGCGCGTGCCGGAGCGGGTGATGTCCATGGCCGGGAAGGTGCGCTTGTCGGCGACCTTGCGGTCGAGGATCAGTTCCGAGTTGCCGGTGCCCTTGAACTCTTCGAAAATCACTTCGTCCATGCGGCTGCCGGTATCGATCAGCGCGGTGGCGATAATAGTCAGCGAGCCGCCTTCCTCGATGTTGCGCGCGGCGCCGAAGAAGCGTTTCGGCCGCTGCAAGGCGTTGGCGTCGACACCGCCGGTCAGCACTTTGCCCGAGGAGGGCACGACCGTGTTGTAGGCGCGGCCGAGCCGGGTGATGGAGTCGAGCAGGATCACCACGTCGCGGCCGTGCTCGACCAGGCGTTTGGCCTTCTCGATCACCATCTCGGCGACCTGGACGTGGCGCACCGCCGGTTCGTCGAAGGTCGAGGAAATCACCTCGCCCTTCACCGAGCGTTGCATGTCGGTGACTTCTTCCGGCCGCTCGTCGATCAACAGCACGATCAAATAGCATTCCGGATGATTGTGCGTGATCGAGTGGGCGATGTTCTGCAACAGTACGGTCTTGCCGGTGCGCGGCGGCGACACGATCAGCGCGCGCTGACCCTTGCCGACCGGCGCCACAATGTCGATGACGCGCGCCGAAAGATCCTTTTTGGTCGGATCTTCGTATTCCATCTTCAGCCACTCGTCGGGATAGAGCGGCGTCAGGTTGTCGAAGTTGACCTTGTGGCGCGCTTTTTCCGGGTCTTCGAAATTGAGCGAATTGACCTTGAGCAGCGCGAAGTAGCGCTCGCCTTCCTTGGGGCTGCGGATGTGTCCGTCGATGGTGTCACCGGTGCGCAGTCCGAACCGGCGGATCTGCGAGGGCGAAACGTAGATGTCGTCCGGGCCGGGGAGATAGTTGGCTTCCGGCGAGCGCAGAAAGCCGAAACCGTCCGGCAATACTTCGACGACACCCTCGCCGACAATGTCGGTCTCGCGGGCGGAGAGTTGTTTGAGAATGCCGAACATCAGTTCCTGTTTGCGCATGGTCGAAGCGTTCTCGACTTCGAGCTCTTCGGCAAAGGAAACGAGTTCGGCTGGAGTCTTGGTTTTTAGTTCTTGGAGTTTCATTTCCCGCATGGGGATGTCCTACGGAAATTAGGCCAGCGGTTCGGAGGGAAAAAAGCGTCGCTGGCGAGGAGAGAGAAAGTCGCAGGTCCACGGGCTCTGGGGGCTTTACACCCCGGTCCCGATGCATCAGCAGGCTCCGATTCTTATGGAGCCAGAACGCGAATGCATCCGCCTACGTTCGGTGGGATGGCGCAAACATAAGAAAAGACGGCACTTCAGGCAAGAGGCGAAACGGAATTTGCTTAAAAAACGCCCTGAGGTCAGAACGGTTTCAGCACCACCAGGAGGACGATCAGGATCATAATCGCAGTCGGTACCTCATTGATAATTCTATAGAATTTCTGTGAATGACGGTTGTTGTCGGTGGCGAAATCCTTTACCCACCGGGCAAACAGGCCGTGCACCGCCGAGAGCGCTGCCACGAGCGCTATCTTGGTCCAAAGCCAGTAAGGCAGGTAGGCGGGATAACGAGAATCAGCGGTCAACCAGGCCAGCCAGATACCGAAAATAAAGGTCGCGATCATCGCCGGATTGATGATCGCGCGGAGCAATCGCCGCTCCATCAGCTTGAACGTTTCCGATTGGATCGAGCCTTTCTCGGCCGCGCAATGATAGACGAAGAGGCGCGGCAGATAGAGCATTCCCGCCATCCACGCGATCACAGCGATGATGTGGAAGGCCTTGAGCCACCCGTAGATCTCCACTCGTTCTCTCCGCCCGCCGCCCGATCAAGCCGCTTCAGCCGCGCGCCGCACCGCGAACACGCGCAAGAAGCTGCTCGACGTGCGCGATCGGCGTTTCGGGCAAAATGCCGTGACCGAGATTAAAAATAAAAGGTCCGGACGAGAACGCCTCGAGGATTGCATCGACCGAACGATCGAGCGCCGGACCGCCGGCCATCAGCGCCAGCGGATCGAGATTGCCCTGAACCGGCCGCAGCCGCTGAATGCGCTCGCGGACAAAATCTAGTTCGGCCGTCCAGTCGATGCTGATGGCGTCGACGGCAACGTCGTTGAGAAAACGCGGCAACCCAGACACCGCTCCGCGCGGAAAGCCGATGATCTTCGCACCCGGAATCTCCTTGCGCACCCGCTCGACAATTCGCGCGCAAGGATTGATGCACCAGCGCTCGAACTCACCGGCGGGCAAAATTCCCGCCCAGGTGTCGAAAATCTGTACCGCCTCGACACCCGCCGCGAGCTGCCGGATCAAATAGCTTGCCGAGGCTTCGATCAAGATTTCCATCAATGCGGCGAACGCCTCAGGAAAGCGATAGGCGAACAGCCGCGCCGGCGCCTGATCGGGTGTCCCCGCGCCGGCAATCATGTAGGTCGCGACAGTCCAGGGGGCCCCGCAGAACCCGATAAATGCGACGCCCGCGGGTAACTCGCTCCGCACCCGCGCAATCGTCTCGTAGATCGGTTCGAGTTGCTGCTGATCGATCGTGCGATGCAATCGAGCGAGCGCCGCGGGATCGGATATCGGATCGAGCCGTGGTCCTTCGCCTTCGTGAAAACTGACGTGCTGCCCGAGTGCATGCGGTATGACCAGAATGTCGGAAAACAAGATCGCTGCATCGAAGCCGAAGCGGCGGATCGGCTGCAACGTCACTTCAGCAGCGAGCTTCGGATTGAAACACAGCTCGAGAAAGCTGCCGGCCTTGCTGCGCAGCTCGCGATATTCCGGCAAGTATCTTCCGGCCTGACGCATAAGCCAGATCGGCGGAATTTTTTCGCAATGACCAGCAAGAACGCGAAGAAGCGGTTTGTCCATCAGCTCAGCGGTATAAGCCACTCCTTAAACAAATAAAATCTATAAAGACTCTGTTGTAGTGTTTGGTGCGTGGATTGCGGTCGCACATTGCTACCCACACTTCATTCCATCGCCGCCCACATATTCACCTGTTGAGTGCGGTGCGGAGGCGATAGCGCAGAGAAAAGCCTGGCGCTTACGTTTTTCCGCTTCCGGCCGCCTGATTATCCTCCGGCTTTCCACATATCATTGCTGCCGCTCGTTGCCGGCCGTTTCGTATCCCGCCGGCGACAATGTGGATGAACCCGCAGGTTATTCGCCGAGGGTTCTTGCGCCGTGGCCAAAGCCATGGCCTTCTCCCGGTCAGTTAACAGGTTATACCGTCCGATGACGCCGGCGCCCGGTCATTTCAATCTGCATTTGGTTTCGGACTCCACCGGCGAGACGTTGATCACCGTCTCGCGCGCTGCCGCGGCGCAGTACACGAAAATGGTCCCGGTCGAGCACGTGCATCCGCTCATTCGCAACCAAAAGCAGCTCGATCGGGTTTTGGCCGACATCGAGGAATCGCCGGGAATTGTGCTTTACACCTTGTTGCAGGAGAATCTGGTCGCCAAACTCGAAGAAAAATGCCGCTCACTTGGCGTGCCATGCCTGTCAATTCTGGGCCCGGTTCTGCACTTGTTTCAGGCCTATTTGGGCGCCGAGTCGACCCATAAAGTCGGCGCTCAGCACACGCTTAATGCCGAATATTTCCGCCGGATCGACGCGCTCAATTACACCATGATGCACGACGACGGGCAGCATGCCGGCGATCTTGAGGAAGCCGACGTATTGCTGATCGGGGTATCGCGGACTTCGAAAACGCCAACGTCAATCTATCTCGCCAACCGGGGCGTAAAGACCGCGAACATACCGTTGGTACCGGGCATCCCGCTGCCGCCGGGTATCGAAGGCCTCAAGCGGCCGTTGGTGGTCGGACTTTTCGCCTCTGCCGAACGCATTGTGCAAATCCGCCAAAACCGTTTGCTTGGGCTGAAAGCGCATCGCGACGGCGACAAATACATCGACCAGCAGGCTGTCGCGGAGGAGCTTGCGGCCTCCCGTCGTTTATGCGCCAAGCACAACTGGCCGCTGATCGATGTGACGCGGCGTTCGATCGAAGAGACCGCGGCGGCCGTGCTTGCGCATTTGGCCGACCGGCGCCGGCATCTCGCGTCGTAGATTTAACCGTGTGGCTTTCCGTGCAACCGCTCGTGCTGGCGTCGCGTAGCCCGGTGCGACGGACTTTGCTCGCAGCCGCCGGCGTTCCGGTCGATGCGCACGCGGCCGATATCGATGAACGACGCCTGGAAGCGGAGGCCGCATCGATGCCGGCGGCGGAAATTGCCGCGCTTCTGGCGCGGGCCAAGGCTTTGTCGGTCGCGAAATCGTTTCCCGGACGGCTCATCCTCGGTGCGGATCAGATATTGACGTTCGACGGCAAGCGGTTCGCCAAACCGGCGGACCGGGCTGCGGCGCGGGCGCAACTTCGCGCCTTTGCTGGCCGCACGCATGAGCTTCACTCGGCGGTCACGTTGGTGCAGGACGAGGCCACATTGTTCCAACACGCAGATGCCGCGCGGCTGACGATGCGCTCGTTCTCGGATAAGTTTCTCGACCGCTATCTGGTCGCTGCCGGTGACGCGGTGACCGCAAGCGTCGGCGCGTACCAGCTTGAAGGTGCCGGCATCCAGTTGTTCGAGCGGATCGAGGGCGACTACTTTACCATTCTCGGATTGCCGCTATTGCCGACGCTGGACTTTCTGCGCCGGAACGGCTGCTTGATGACATGAGCAACGAACAGCCCTTTATCCTGTGCCTCACCGGCTCGCTCGGCATGGGCAAGTCGCGAACCGCGCAATTTTTCTCGGAACAGGGCGTGCCGGTTTACGACGCCGACGCCGCGGTTCACGAGCTTTACGCCGGCGAAGCGGTGCCGCTGATTGCCAAAGCTTTCCCCGGCGCGGTCGTCGACGGCAAAGTCGATCGGACGCAACTCGCGGCGCTGGTGCTTGGCGACGATGGCGCGTTGGCGCGGCTTGAAGCCATTGTGCATCCGCGGGTCGCCGCGCGAAGAGAGAAATTCCTGGCCGAGGCGCGAGCGAACAAGGCCAATGTGGTCCTGCTCGACATACCGCTGCTGTTCGAGACCCGCGGCGAGCGGCTTTGCGATGCCGTGGTCGTCGTGTCGGCGCCTGCCGACATGCAGCGCCGGCGTGCGTTCGAACGGCCGGGCATGACCGAGGAAAAGTTCACCGCGTTGCTGGGCAAGCAGCTGCCGGATGCGGAGAAGCGGCAGCGCGCCGATTTTATCGTGGACACTTCGCAGTCCTTCGACCACGCCCGCGCCCAGGTGCGCGACATTTTGCGCCGTGTCGCTACAATGACGCCGCGCGCCCGTGATTCGTAAAACGGCCGCTGTTGCCGGACATTGAATCTCGATGCGCGAAATCGTTCTCGATACCGAAACCACAGGCCTCGATCCGCTCGACGGCCACCGCCTGGTCGAGGTCGGCTGCATCGAACTGGTCAACGGCATCCCGTCGGGCCAGACCTTCCATACTTATTTCAATCCGGAACGCGGCATGCCGGCTGAAGCCTTTGCCGTGCACGGGCTGAGCGAGGACTTCCTCAAGGACAAACTATTTTTTGCCGAGGCGGCCGACGATCTCGTCGCGTTTCTCGGCGACGCGCCTCTCGTGATCCACAACGCCGCTTTTGATCTCGGGTTCTTGAACGCCGAACTCGAACGGGCAGGTCGCCGGCCGATTGCGCGCGAGCGATTGGTCGACACGTTGCTGATCGCGCGCCGCAAGCATCCGGGCGGGTCAAACCGGCTGGACGATCTCTGCCTGCGCTATGGCATTGATAATTCCCGCCGGACTAAGCACGGCGCGCTGCTCGATGCCGAACTGCTTGCCGAGGTCTATGTCGAGCTCACCGGCATGCGCCAGGCGCAACTTGTTTTGGCGCAAGCCTCCGTGACCGGCCGGCTCGCCGGCGAGCCCATCATCATCCGCGCGCGGCCGACGCCGCTGGCGCCGGTTTTAACGCTCGACGAACGCACCGCGCACCGCGCTTTTCTCGCCGATCTTGGCGAAGGCGCGATCTGGCTCGACTACGTCAGTTTGGGTTGACCGGCTGGGACGGCGGCGGCGCTACGGCGGCGAGCCGCTGGCGGTAAAGCGCGACAAAATCGACCGGGTCGAGAAGCAGCGGCGGGAAGCCGCCGTTGCGCACCATAGTCGCGATAATCTCGCGGGCGAACGGAAACAATAGCCGCGGGCATTCGATCAGCACGATCGGCTGCGTGCTTTCGGCCGGCACGTTCTGAATTCGGAAGAGTCCGCCGAACACCAGCTCGAAGCTGAACAGCATCAACGGCGTTTGGCCCGGCAATTCCGCCTTCCCCTCCAGCCGAAGCGTGACCTCGAAATCGGTGGCGCTCACCGGCGCCGCATCGACGTTCACCTGGATGTTAATGGCCGGTTGCTGCCCGGTCGGCGCCATGGAGCGCGGCGCGTTCGGATTTTCAAAGGAAAAATCCTTCACGTATTGGGCAAGCACGCCGATCTGGGGCATCGCCTGTGGTTGAGGACCGCCGTTTGTGGCCGACATGCTCGTCTCCCGCGCAGGCTTAAGGTCTGGCTAACATAGCAATCCAGGGGCGACAATGCCGCGCGTTTGTCCTGCGTTTCGCCGCACCGGCTCGGTTTTGCCGGGCGCGATCATGTCATCTCGATGGCAACCATCGCGGCGGTAGTGGAGTTATTAAAGGTGATCGGCGCAAGTTGCTTCCGATGTTGGCGCGGCAGTCCCGATCGTTTAAACTTCGCCGCTGGCACGCCAATATCCGGACAGCGGCTACTGGATGGTTCCCCTTGCGTGCCTACATGAATTGGGGACCGTGCCCTGCGGATTTGCTATTGAGATCGTTTCCGGGGCTCGCCGTGCCGTCTTGAGACGCCGAGAGAGTTGAGACGTGTTCGACATCTACACCATTATCTTCCTGGCGCTGGCGGTTTTCATTTTCCTCCGCCTTCGGAGCGTCTTGGGGCAGCGAACGGGCCGGGAGCGCCCGCCTTATGACCCGTATTCCGCTCGCGAGGTGCGCACCCCGGCGACCGACAAGGTCGTGACTTTGCCGCCCCGTCCGGCGGCCGAACCCACACCGACGCGATCCGTCGAGGTTCCTTCCGCGCCGCCCGCGGACCGCTGGAAAGGCGTCGCCGACACCGGATCGACTGCGGCCGCCGGGCTCGACGCCATCGTATCCGCGGACGCCAATTTCGACGTCCAGCACTTCATCACCGGTGCGCGCGCCGCGTACGAGATGGTGGTCACGGCATTTGCCGAGGGCGACCGGCGCCAACTGCGCAGCCTGCTCTCGCGTGAAGTCTTTGATGGTTTCGACGCCGCGATCACCGAGCGCGAGCGCCGCGGCGAAACCGCCGAGACACGTTTCGTCTCGATCGATGGCGCCACGGTGACAGCGGCCGAATTGCGCGCCCGCACCGCGCAGATCACAATTCGCTTCGTCTCCGAGCTGATCACCGCAACGCGCGACAAGTCCGGCGCGGTGATCGAAGGCAACGCGGAGAAGGTGACCGACGTCACCGACGTGTGGACATTTGCGCGCGACGTATCCTCGCGCGATCCCAACTGGAAGGTCATCGCTACCGAAGCCGGACAGTGAGGGCGATGTCCGTTACCCGTTTCGCGCGTGTCATCGCGACGGCGATGGCTTTTGCAGGTCTCGCGGCAAACGGTCATGCCGGCGAGCGCTGGCCGATCAAATTTCCCGATACCCAGTACGTGCCGGTGAGTTGGGCGAGCCTTGATGGCTGGGCCAGCGACGATCACGCCACCGCGTTTGCCGCTTTTCTTGAGAGCTGCCGCGCCATCAAGTCGGCGGCGCCAGGCGCGATTGTTGACGCGCTGAAGCTTGTTTGTGCCCGCGGCATTGCCGCCGTTCCGCTCGAGGAGGACGGCGCGCGCAAGTTCTTCGAAGACAATTTCCGGCCGTTGCGCATCAGCAAGCTCGGTGAGACCGAGGGCTTGCTGACCGGATACTACGAGCCGATCATCGAGGGCTCGCGAGTGCCGACCGGCGAATTCCAGGCGCCGCTCTACCGGCGGCCGCCTAACCTCGTCGTTTCCGGGCGGCACAAGCTCGGCGATGCTTTCCCGAACAAGGGCGTCAAAGTCGGCCGCCGCGTCGGCCGGCGGAAAATAGTCCCGTATTACGACCGCGGCGAGATCGAGGATGGGGCACTCGACGGCTGGCATCTGGAAATCTGTTATCTGCGAAGCCAGCTCGACGTTCTGTTCGCACAAATCCAGGGATCGGCGCGCATCAAGCTTGAGGACGGCGCCATTCTGCGCGTCAATTACGACTCGCATAACGGGTGGCCCTATACGCCGGTCGGCCGTGCGCTGATCGAGCGCAAAATTCTGACGAAAGACGAAGTCTCCATGCAACGCATTCGCGATTGGATGGAAGCCAATCCCGATCAGGCCAAGGAAGTGCGGCGGCTGAACAAAGCTTACGTTTTCTTCCGGATCACCGACCTCTCCAACCAGGATGAAGCGGTGGGCGGCCAAGGGGTGCCGTTGATGCCCGGACGTTCCATTGCCGTCGACCGGTCGCTGCACGCCTACGGCACGCCGTTTTTTATTGCCGCTGACCTGCCAATCACCAACGACAGGGCTGGCACCAAATTTCGCCGGCTGGTGTTCGCGCAGGACACCGGCTCCGCCATTGTCGGTCCGGCGCGGGCGGATATTTATTTCGGCGCCGGCGACGAGGCCGGCCGCATCGCCGGCCGCATTCGCAACACCGGACAATTCGTCATGCTGATCCCGCGCGAAGTCGATCCCGTCGTGGCGTCGCAAAACATTCCGTTGCCCGAACGTCGGCCTGCCGGGGTGGCTCAGGTAGGCGCCAATGCAATGGTCGATACAACGGCTGACGAGGTACCGGCGCCGGCGGCAAAGCCGGCCGCGCTGCCTGGTTTCAGACCGCGGCCAAAAGTGACGGCGCAGCGAAAATGGTGACCCGCCGCCGCCGATTAAGCGACGAGGAGGAGGCGCTATGGTCGGGCATTGCGCGCTCGATTACGCCGCTGCGGCAGACAAAAAAGCGTTCGAAACCGCCTGATCACGCCGGCGGCCCGGCCATGCCTGCCTCCGTTTCCGGCCCTCGCCCGGTGCGCCACGCCATGCCTGTGGCGGAGAAGCCGGAAAAACCGCCGCCGCTGGCCCCACTCGATCGGCGCTTCAAGCAGCGCGTGGCGAGGGGCCGCACGCCGATCGACGCGCGGCTTGACCTTCACGGCTTCACCCAAAGGGACGCGCATGCGGCGCTTTTGCGTTTCTTGCGGAGCGCGCAGGCGGCCGGCGCCAAGGTCGTGCTGGTTGTTACCGGAAAGGGCACGCTGCGGCGGCTACCGGGGCAAGGCGATTATCCCGAAACCAGGGAGCCAGGCATTCTGCGGCGCCAAGTCCCTATGTGGCTGTCGCTCCCGGAATTTCGGCCGTTCGTCGTTAGCGTGGAAGACGCCCATGCCACCCACGGCGGGACGGGGGCGCTTTACGTGCGGCTGCGGCGGGCCCGGTAATCGGGCATTAACCGTACCCATCGCAAATCGGATTTAAAGCCGTTGTACCGGCGAAAAAATGTCTTGTTTGGGGGCAATAGTTGCGGCCATGCCGCAGACGAGTTCGAGTGCTATGCCTTTAGTGCCGCCGTCGGCGCGCGGCGAAACGTCGGATCGCCAGGCGCTGACCCAAGTCGAAAAGTGGATGACCATCATCCGTGAGCTTGCGCACGAGCGGCACGCTCCGACCATCATCCCTTCAGACGATCCGTCGCCTAAAGCATGATCCGGAAAAGCTTGCCTTGGACTTGATCCGAGGGTGGAAACCGGTTTTCCGAAAAGATCAGGCGCTCTAAAGAATAAACCGGCTTAGATCTGCGTTCTTCGCGAGATCGCCGACATGCTCCTCAACATAGGCGGCGTCGATCTTGACCGTCTCGCCTGAGCGGTCGGGCGCGGAAAAGGACACGTCGTCGAGCACGCGCTCCATCACAGTTTGCAGCCGGCGTGCGCCGATATTCTCGACGCTGGAATTGACCGCCACCGCGGTGTCGGCGACCGCATCAATCGCATCCTCCGAGAATTCGAGCGTCACGCCTTCGGTTTGCATGAGCGCGATGTATTGCTTGATCAACGAGGCTTCCGGCTCGGTGAGGATGCGGCGGAAATCGTCGCGCGTCAGAGGTTTGAGCTCGACCCGGATCGGCAAACGGCCTTGCAGCTCCGGCAACAGGTCGGATGGCTTGGCGGTGTGAAAAGCGCCCGACGCAATAAACAAAATATGGTCCGTGCGCACCGTGCCGTGTTTGGTGGCGACGCTGGTGCCTTCGATCAGGGGCAAGAGATCGCGCTGCACGCCTTCACGGGAAACGTCGCCGCCGACGCGGCTGTCACGCGCGCAAATCTTGTCGATCTCATCAAGGAAGACGATGCCGTTGTTCTCGACGTTCTTTATGGCTTCCTGTGTCAGCTGATCGGTGTCGAGCAATTTATCGGATTCTTCGTTGATCAGAATTTCGTAGGAATCTGCGACGCTGACGCGCCGGGTTTTGCTGCGTCCGCCGCCGAGCTTGCCGAAAATGTCGCCGATCGAAACAGCGCCGATCTGTGCGCCCGGCATGCCCGGAATCTCGAATAGCGGCATGCCGCCGCCGGACGCCTGCACCTCGATTTCTATTTCCTTGTCGTTGAGCTCGCCGGCGCGCAGCTTCTTGCGGAACGCCTCTTTGGTGGCGGCGCTGGCGCCAGGGCCAACCAGCGCGTCGAGCACGCGGCCCTCGGCCGCCTGCTGCGCGCGGGCCTGGACGTCTTTTCGTTTGCGTTCCCGGGTCAGCGCGATGGCGATTTCGACGAGGTCGCGAACGATCTGCTCGACGTCGCGGCCGACGTAGCCGACTTCGGTGAACTTGGTCGCTTCCACCTTGAGAAAGGGCGCGCCGGCGAGCTTGGCCAGGCGGCGGGAGATTTCGGTTTTACCGACGCCGGTCGGCCCGATCATCAGGATATTCTTCGGCAGCACTTCCTCGCGCAGCCGTTCGTCCAGTTGCAGCCGCCGCCAGCGATTACGCAGCGCGATGGCGACCGCGCGCTTGGCGTCGGCCTGCCCGACAATGAAGCGATCGAGCTCGGAAACAATTTCACGGGGAGAAAAATCACTCATTTACCGCATACCATCAGCATTGCGCGCCCATCGGGAGTGTTCACTAGACGGTCTTCGCGAAATCCGGCGTTTTTGTAGGCCCGGATGGCGCGAGCATTCTCCGGATCGGGATCGGTAATGACGCGCGGCGCACCTTCGCGCAACACGCCGGTGACAAAGTCGCGGATCAGCGCCGAACCATGACCTTGCCCGATCATGTCAGCTTCGCCGATGAATTGGTCGATGCCGCGCACGCCGTCGGGCTGCGCACCGAAACCGTTATCAGGCCATGCTGCCGGATCGTAGCATTGCAGGTAGGCGAACGGCCGGCCGTTCGTTGTCACCACGAATTGCTGCATGGACGGGTGGTCCAGATCCTCGCTTACCAGGCCGAACTGCGTTTCCGGATCGCCCCACCATTGGCGAACGTGCGGCATTGCCAGCCAGCTCTTGATCAGCGGCAAATCAGCGGCCGACATCGGGCGAAACGCATAACCGTCCGACACCATGCGTCAGGCGCCTTTGAGGGTCTCGACCGTGACGTTGCGGTTTGTGTAGACGCAAATGTCCGCCGCAATGTCGAGCGAGCGGCGCACAATCGCTTCTGCATCGAGCGGACCGTCAATGAGCGCCCGCGCCGCGGCCAGCGCGTAATTGCCGCCCGATCCAATGCCGACGATCCCGGCCTCCGGTTCGAGCACGTCGCCGGTGCCGGTGAGCACCAGCGAGGTATCCTTGTCGGCGACGATCATCATGGCTTCGAGACGGCGGAGAAAACGGTCGGTGCGCCAGTCCTTGGCAAGCTCGACCGCCGCCCGCATGAGTTGACCGCGATATTGCTCGAGTTTCGCTTCCAGCCGCTCGAACAGGGTAAAGGCGTCGGCGGTGGCGCCGGCGAAACCGCCGATCACCTCGCCGCCGCTCAAACGGCGCACTTTCCGGGCGTTGGCTTTGACAATGGTCTGGCCGATGGAGACCTGGCCGTCGCCCCCGACGCTTACCATGCCGCCCTTGCGGACGGTTAGGATGGTGGTGCCATGCCAAAGGCCGGAGGAGCCGGAATCGGGAGATTGCATGTGCTGGGGAGCCTTCGCTTGAGCATTGATCTAGGGCTTGGCCCCCGGCATTGCAATTGCGCGTCCCGGCGATTGGCGAAGCGGCCAAAGCCCTGATAAAAGGCGCGGCGTTGCGGAGAAGATGATGCGCACGGCATCCGTAAAACGGACCACCAAAGAAACCGCGGTCGAGGTTGCGGTCAACCTCGACGGCGAGGGCAAAGCCGCCATTGCCACGGGGATTGGCTTTCTCGATCACATGCTCGAATTGCTGGCGCGGCATTCGCGCATCGATCTGGAAATCACCGCCAAGGGCGATCTCCACATCGATCACCACCACACGACCGAAGACGTCGGCATCGCACTCGGCCAGGCGGTGAAGAAGGCGCTCGGCGACCTGAAGGGCATAACCCGCTACGCCGACGTGCACGTGCCCATGGACGAAGCGCTGACCCGCGTCGCCATCGATATTTCCGGCCGGCCGTTCCTGGTCTTCAAGTCGGAATTCGTGCGCGACAAGGTGGGCCCGTTCGACACCGAACTGGTGCAGGAATGGTTTCAGGCCTTCGCCATCAACGCGGCAGTGACGCTGCACGTTGCGACGCTTTATGGCACCAACGATCACCATATAGCGGAATCATGTTTCAAGGGCTTGGCGCGCGCGCTGCGGGCGGCGGTTGCCATCGATCCGCGCGCCGCGCATGAAGTACCCTCGACCAAGGGCACGCTGAGCGCCTGAGCCGTTATCGGCTCTCAAACCTTGGTGCGAGCACTGGAAGAAAGTCATGCCTGTTTTCACGGTTCATGAACCGCCGCTGCGGGCGACCGCGAACCTGCCGGACCCGGAGCGTTTCGTGTTCGTACGCGACGGCGTCTATGTCTGGGCGTTTTTGCTCACGCCGCTGTGGATGCTGTGGCGGGGACTCTGGCTCGTGTTCATCCTCTACGCCGTGGTTGCTATCGCCATCGAGAGCGCGATGCATTTCGCCGGCTTCGGCACCGGCAGTATTGTTCTGGTCCAGCTCCTGATCTCGGTACTGGTCGCTGTCGAGGCGGCGTCGCTGCGGCGATTTTCGTTGGCCAGCCGCGGCTGGAGAAATATCGGCATCGTCAGCGGCGACGATCTGGAAGACGCGGAGCGGCGTTTTTACGACGCCTGGGTGCAAGCTGTCCCGAGCGGGCGCGCCGAGCCGCCTATTCCATCCGACCCGCCGCGGGCCACCCCATCCCCCGACATCATCGGCCTGTTTCCCGAACCGGGAGGCGGCACCCGGTGAGTGTCGCTATCGTCGATTACGGCTCGGGCAATTTGCACTCGGCCGCCAAAGCATTCGAACGCGCGGCGCGCGATGCCGGTGTCGGCGAGACGATTGTCGTGACGCGCGATCCGGCCGCGGTCGCATCGGCCGATCGCGTGGTGCTGCCGGGCGTCGGCGCGTTTGCCGATTGCCGCCGCGGTCTCGATGCTGTCGACGGCATGGTCGCGGCGCTCGATGAAGCGGTGCGAAAGCGCGGTCGGCCGTTTTTCGGCATCTGCGTCGGCATGCAGCTTCTGGCCGAGCGCGGTCGCGAGTACGAGATCACCGAGGGCTTGGGCTGGATTGCTGGCGAGGTCGATCGCATCACGCCGTCGGATCCGAAGCTCAAAATCCCGCACATGGGATGGAATACGCTCGACCTTGCGCGCGAGCACGCGCTGGTCAAAGGCTTGCCGCTGGGCGCAGGCGGCCTCAACGCCTACTTCGTTCACTCCTACGAACTGAAGGTCGCGAACCGCGCCGATCTGGTCGCGCAAGCCAACTATGGCGGCCCGGTCACCGCCATTGTCGCGCGCGACAACATTGTCGGCACCCAATTCCATCCCGAGAAAAGCCAAAAGCTTGGCTTGGCGTTGATCGCCAATTTTCTGAAGTGGACGCCGTGATTTTATTTCCCGCAATCGATCTGAAAAACGGCGAGGCCGTGCGCCTTGAGCAAGGCGACATGACGCGGGCGACCACGTTTCACCGCGATCCGGCCGAACAGGCGCGGCTGTTCGCGGCGCAGGGATTTCAGTATCTGCACACTGTCGATCTCGACGGCGCTTTTGCCGGGCGGCCGATGAACGCGGCGGCGGTCGAGCGCATCCTCGCCGCGGTGAAAATTCCGGTGCAGCTCGGCGGTGGCATCCGCGATCGCGCCACCATCGAAGCGTGGCTCGACAAGGGGGTCGCGCGGGTAATTATCGGCACCGCCGCCGTGCGCGATCCGGCGCTGGTGAAAGATGCGGCGAAAAGTTTTCCCGGCCGCATAGCGGTCGGGCTCGACGCGCGCGACGGCAACGTGGCGGTTGAGGGCTGGGCCAAGACGTCTGAGCTCTCTGCCCTCGAGGTTGCGCGCCGCTTCGAGGATGCCGGCGTTGCCGCTATCGTCTACACCGACATTGCGCGCGACGGCATGCTCAAGGGGCTCAATCTCGACGCCACCATCGCGCTTGCTGAGGCGCTATCCGTCCCGGTCGTTGCCTCCGGCGGTTTTGCATCGCTTGACGACGTGCGTGCGCTCCTTGCGCCGCGGGCGCAAAAGCTTGCCGGCGCCATTGTCGGGCGTGCGCTGTACGACGGCCGGCTTAATGCGGCTGAGGCGCTCAAACTGATCGGCGCGGCGCGGGCGGCTTAAGCGATGTTCAAGGTCCGCGTCATTCCCTGCCTCGACGTGAAAGACGGCCGGGTCGTCAAGGGCGTCAATTTCGTCAATCTGCGCGACGCCGGCGATCCGGTCGAAGCGGCCATCGCTTATGACGCTGCGGGCGCGGACGAACTCACCTTCCTCGACATCACCGCGAGCCACGAGGATCGCGACATCATGCTCGACGTGGTGCAGCGCACCGCCGAAGCCTGCTTCATGCCGCTGACCGTCGGCGGCGGCGTGCGCACCGTCGAAGACATTCGCGTCCTGCTCGCTTCCGGCGCCGACAAAGTGTCCATCAACACTGCCGCGGTGGCGCGTCGCGCCTTTGTCAAGGAAGCCGCGGAAAAGTTCGGCGACCAATGCGTTGTCGTCGCCATCGACGCCAAGAAAGTTTCGCAGGATGCGGCGCCCGACCGCTGGGAGATTTTCACTCACGGCGGCCGCCACCCGACCGGCCTCGATGCGATCGACTATGCACGTGAGGTTATGGCGCTCGGCGCCGGCGAAATCCTTCTCACCTCCATGGATCGGGACGGCACGCGGAAAGGTTTTGACATCGCGCTCACCCGCGCAATCGCGGATGCCGTATCGATCCCGGTCGTCGCCTCCGGCGGCGTGGGCGCCCTTGAACATTTTGTCGAAGGCGTTCGCGACGGCCACGCCAGTGCGGTACTGGCCGCGTCGATTTTTCATTTCGGTGAGCACTCGGTGCGCGAGGCCAAGGAACACATGGCCCGCGCCGGCCTGCCGATGCGGCTTGATCCCTGATCGCGTCGGCGCTTCAGCTTGCGCGTTTCGCCCAGGCGAGCGCCGAACCAAACCGGTCGTTGCCCCAGAACAGTTCGCCGTCGGCGGTGCAAAAACTCGGCGCGCCGAAAATGTCGAGCTCTTGCGCTCTGGCCGTTTCCGCGCGCAGCCGGTCCTTGATCGCAGGTGCCTGCGCGGCCTCAAGCACTGCGCCGGCGTCGACCGAGAGGCCGGAGAGAATGCCGCGGATGGTTTCCGCCTCGTCGATGCGGCGTCCCTCGGCAAATTCGGCGTGAAAGACTGCGCGACAAAAATCGTTCCCCCAACGCTCGTCAAGACCGACCAGCGCGACCCGCGCCGCCAGCACGCTCGATTGAGGAAATGGCTCGGGCCGCTGGAAGGCAAGCCCGAGCTCGGCGCAGATCCTTTCCACGTCGCGCCACATGTGGCGTCCCTTGGCCGGGAAAAGATTGAACGGCGAGGAGTTCCAGCCGTACGCCTCGAAAATAGGCCCCAGCAGGAACGGCCGAAAATTAACCGAAACCGCTTCTCGCCGCGCCAGCGCGCCGACGCGCATGATCGCGGGGTACGAGTAGGTGGAGGCGAAATCGAACCAGAAATCGAGATAAGGAACGGCCATGGCAACCCTGGGATAAAAGGCCCGAAAGATTTTAACATTCGCACGAGAGCGTGCCGGGGCGGGATGCGAATGTTAAAATCGGACTATGGGTCCCTCTCCCCGGTTGCAGGGAGAGATGCTAAGGAGGCGGCCAAGGAAAGCGCCTTATGAGCACGTTTACCTTGCACGATCTGGAAAAACGCGTCCGGGACCGCGCCCAGGAGAGCGCGGATGTGTCCTATACCCGCAAGCTCCTGGATCGCGGCGTCGATCATTGCGCCAAGAAATTCGGCGAAGAGGCGATCGAAGTCGCCATTGCCGCAGTGGCCGAGGATCGGGAACGGATGGTCGCGGAGGCCGCCGACGTGCTCTATCATCTCCTTGTCGTGCTCCACGCCCGCGGCGTTTCGCTCGCCGAAGTCGAAGCCGCGCTGGCGGAACGCACGCTGCAGTCAGGGCTTGACGAAAAGGCGGCGCGTAAAGGCGGCTGAAGGCATCGCAATGGAGCAACGCACCGAGCCGGATGTCTCGCCGTATCGCGTGTTTTCGCGCCTCGAATGGGCGAAGCTGCGCGAAGACACGCCGATGACGCTCGAGACCGAAGAAATCGTGCGGCTGCGCTCGCTGCACGACCGGCTCGATATGTCGGAGGTCGAGGAAATCTATTTGCCGCTGTCGCGGCTGCTTTCGCTTTATGTCGCCGCTACACAGCGGCTGTTCCGGGCGCAACAAGGCTTCCTCGGTACCGAAGACGCCAAGATGCCGTACATCATCGGCGTCGGGGGTTCGGTTGCGGCCGGCAAATCGACGACGGCGCGCGTGCTGCAAGCGTTGCTGGCGCGCTGGCCCAACGTTCCAAAAGTCGACCTGATCACCACCGATGGGTTTTTGTATCCCAACGCAGTGCTCGAGCGCGAAGGGCTGATGGAGAAAAAAGGTTTCCCGGAGAGCTACGACCTGCCGACCCTGCTGCACTTTCTTTCCGACATCAAAGCGGGGCGCCGGCCGGCCCGCGCGCCGGTCTACTCGCACCTGGTGTACGACGTAATTCCGAACCAATGGATCGAGATCGACCGGCCCGAAATTCTGATTGTCGAGGGCCTCAATGTGCTTCAGGCCGGCCGCCTGCCGCGGGACGGCAAGGCGGTACCGTTCGTTTCCGACTTTTTCGATTTTTCCGTGTACCTCGACGCCGACGAAGGCGTGTTGCTGGCATGGTACGTCAAACGTTTCCTGGCTCTTCGCGGCACCGCGTTTGCCGATCCGAAATCCTACTTCCATCGCTATGCGAAGCTTTCCGACACGCAAGCCATCGAAACCGCGACGTCGATCTGGAATCGCATCAATCTTGTGAATCTGCGCGAGAATATCTTACCGACCCGGCCGCGCGCCGATCTCATTCTCAAGAAGGGCGAGAGCCACGAAGTTGAGGAAGTCGCGCTGCGCAGATTGTGAGCCGGCGACGAGATCGAAGCTGCCGGTCATCTCCAGCAACGGTCAGAAGTTTACCGTTACGCCGCGAGTGCAGCCGCACCAGAGGCAAGCGCCGCCGCCAGACTCTCGCGGTCGAGCGGCTTGACCAAAAATCCGTCCATGCCCGCGGCGTAACAGGCGTCGCGATCCTCGGCAAAGGCGTTGGCGGTCAGCGCCAGGATGGGCGTCCGCGCGGTGCCGGTTTCGGTTTCAAGGGCGCGTATCCGCCGCGTGGCTTCCAGGCCGTCGAGGCTGGGCATGTGAACGTCCATCAGCACCCGATCGAACGGCGTGCCGGCGGCCTGCGCCGCGCTCCAGAATTCGATTGCCTCGACGCCGTTCATTGCGACGATCGGCCGGTGGCCGATCTTGAGCAACAAAGCCCGCGCCAGCAGCGCGTTGATGTCGTTATCTTCGGCGACAAGGATGCGCAGGCCGCCCGCGAAGGGCGTCATGGCGGGTGCCGACACGGCCTCAGCCGCGGCCAGGTCGAAGGCGTCATCATCTGACATGCGCGCGGCCAGCGAAGCGGCGCGCACCGGCTTGATCAGGTAGCCGGTAAAGCCTGCTTCTTTCAGGCCGGTGAGTTCGCTGCGCATGGCCGGGGTCACCAGGACCAGCCGTCGTGGGACCGCGGCTGCGGCCGTGGCAAAAGCCATGCATGCCTGTGTCCCCAGCGTGTGGTCGATGATCACGCTGGACCACAACTGCTCGGGCAACAGCGTTGCGGCCACTTTCTCGTCGGGGACGATTTTGCTGCAGGCGCCCCAGCGGGCGAGCCGGCGGGCAATCAGTGAAGCTTCGAGCGCGCCCGGAGCAACAATCAACACGTTTTCGTTTGCGAGTTCGGGTATGACGAAGGGCGGCTCCGCCGCGTCACCGGCACTACGCAGCGGCAGGCGAACATTGAACGTCGCTCCCGGCTCCTCGCCGCTTTCGACGGCGATCGCACCTCCCATGGCTTCCACGATTTTCCTGGAGATGGCGAGGCCAAGCCCGCTGCCGCCGAAACGGCGCGCCGGTCCGCTTTCGCCCTGCTCGAATTCGAGAAAGATACGCGCCCGGTCGGCCGCCGAAATCCCGATACCGGTATCGTGCACCGAGATGCGGACTTCGTCGGCCTGCTCGCCCGGTTCCGCGACGATCGACAGGCCGCCGTATTCGGTAAACTTGATCGCGTTGCCGGCCAGGTTGAACAACACCTGGCGAAGCCGCGACGGATCGCCGACCACGCGCGCCGGCAATCGCTCGTCGACATAACCGCAAATCTCAAGGCCCTTGGCCTGGGCGCGGGGACCGAGAAGCTCGACCACTTCTTCGATCATGAGCCCCAGCGGAAACGGCTCGGCCGCAAGCGCAATCCGGCCGGCTTCGATTCTGGAAAAATCGAGGATCTCCTCGATCAACGACAACAGGCTCGCGCCCGAGGCTTTCACCGCCTTCAGATAGGTTATTTGCTCCGCGGTCAGCGCCGTGTCGGAAAGAAGATCGGCCATTCCGAGAATGCCGTTCAGCGGCGTGCGAATCTCGTGTGAGACCATGGCGAGGAAGCCGGACTTGGCGCGGTTCGCGGCTTCGGCCTGATCGCGCGCGTCGGCCAGGGCGTGCTCGGCGCCCACACGGTCGGTCATGTCGCGCCCGACGCTCTGCACTTCGTTGCCGGCGCCTCGGTGAATCGTGACTTCCCGCCACGCAATCCAGCGCGCCGCGTCGCCACTTTCGATTTTTTGGTCGTACGCCCGGGTGCCGTCCGCGAGCATGCCACTTTCGCCTTGCTCGAGCACCGGCAGCGCAAAGGCGGACCCGTCGAGTTCTTGTCGCGTCCGTCCGGCGAGCCGGCAGAACGCATCGTTGACGTAGGTGATGTTTCCGTCGCCGTCGCGGCGCACGATGACATCGTCCTGCGCCTCGAAAAAGCTTCTGGTGCGTTCCTGGGCTTCGCTCATTTCCCAGTTTCGGTCGGCCGCGTCATCGAGCCGCGTCTCGAGATTGCGCAAATCCTGCTTCATTTGGCGAACGCGGGAAACCAGGATGCCGAGGGCGCCACACGCGGCGCCGAACAGCGAAGAGACGCCGATGGCGAACATGTGCGGGTCGTAGTGCGCCTGCTGCGAGGTGGCGCCGGCAAGAAAGCCGTAGCCGACCGCGAACGACATTGAGGCGATCGCCGCGGCGCGCACGACGACCAGCAGGATACGGCGGCTGAGAATGATCTGCTGTCCGAGCGTCGTGCGGGGGCGCATATTTCCTTTTCGCCTGGCACGCTCGGCCGCGGCACTTATCTATGCCGCAGGGGTACCGTGGCTGACGGCGGGTAGTTTTGGCCCATGAATCTTGCGCTTTGCTTGCGCGCAACCGGCCCGCTTGGAGCCACGGTTGATGCTTTGTTAACATTGTGCCCCAAGGGGAAGCCGCCAACCGATGGCGTGGCCGGAGAACACGAATGGATAATGTCGTAAATGCGAAGCGCTCACGCGCGAAAGCGGCGGACGCGGCGGCAGAGAAGCCGACGCGCGAACAGGCGGAAGCGGCCGTCCGTACGCTGATCCAGTGGGCCGGCGACAACCCCGACCGCGAAGGACTTCGCGCTACCCCCGCCCGCGTGGTCCGCGCCTACGAGGAATGGTTCTCGGGCTATAGGGACGACCCCAAAGCCTATCTTAAACGCACATTCGAGGAGACCGGCGGTTACGACGAAGTCGTGGTGCTGCGCGACATCCGTTTCGAGTCGCATTGCGAGCATCACATGGCGCCGGTCATTGGACGCGTGCATATCGGCTACCTGCCGCGCAATCGCGTGGTGGGAATCTCTAAATTGGCCCGCCTGGTCGAAGTCTACGCGCGGCGGCTGCAGATTCAGGAGAAAATGACCGCCGAGATCGCGGCATGCCTTGAGGCGGTGCTGAAGCCGCACGGTGTCGCCGTTGTCACCGAAGGCACGCATCAGTGCATGACGACGCGGGGCATCCACAAACCCGGCGTCACCATGGTGACGAGCCGTATGCTCGGCGTGTTCCGCGACAATGCCGAAACCCGTCATGAGTTTTTGGCGGCGATCGGCATGCGCGGCGCGATCAGCCTCGCCAACGGATGACGTGAGCGAATAGGCCCGCTGAAATTTTGCGCGTGGGCGCCGGCCGGTGCCTTACGCCGCGCGGCGGACTTCGTCGGCGAGCGCGCGATACGACAAAGCTTCCGCAATATGGACGCGGCCGACCTTGTCGGCGCCGTCGAGGTCGGCAAGCGTGCGCGCCACCCGCAGCACGCGGTGATAGCCGCGCGCCGAAAGCCGCATGGCGTCGGCTGCTTCACGCAGCAACGACAGTCCGCTCGCTTCCGGCCGCGCCACATCTTCGAGAATGGCGGCTGGGACCGCGGCATTGCTGCGAACGTGCGGCAATCCCATTGCAGCGTAACGCGCCGCCTGCCGTTCGCGCGCGCGCGCAACCCGCTCAGCGACGTCGCGGCTTCCTTCGGTTGGCGGCGGCAGGATGAGATCGGCGGCGGTTACTGCCGGCACTTCGATATGTAAATCGATCCGGTCGAGCAGCGGCCCGGAGATCCGCGCCTGGTAATCCGCGGAACAGCGCGCATTAGCGCCGCGGCGGCAGGCGAAGCCTGGTTCGTCAGCCCGTCCGCACCGGCAGGGATTCATCGCCGCGACCAGCATGAACCGCGCCGGATAGGTCACGCGATGATTGGCGCGTGCGATCGACACTTCTCCGGTTTCCAGCGGCTGACGGAGCGAGTCGAGCGCCTGCGGGGAAAATTCCGGCAGCTCGTCCAGGAACAAAACGCCATGATGTGCGAGCGAAATTTCGCCGGGCCGCGCGTGCAGGCCGCCGCCGACCAACGCCGGCATGCTGGCGGAGTGGTGAGGCGAGCGGAACGGCCGCCGATTGGTCAACGCGCCGCCTTCAATTTCGCCGGCGACCGAAGCGACCATCGAGATTTCCAGAAGTTCGGCCGGCGCCAGCGGCGGCAGAATTGAGGGAAGCCGCGCCGCCAGCATCGATTTGCCGGAGCCCGGCGGTCCGACCATGAGAAGGTTGTGGCCGCCGGCAGCGGCGACTTCCAGCGCGCGCTTGGCGCTTTCCTGGCCCTTGATGTCGGCAAGATCGAGCGCGTCGCCCTGGGCTTCGAGAATTTTCGGCTGCGGCCGCGACAGCACCTGTGTGCCCCGGAAATGATTGGCAAGCTGGATGAGCGAAGAGGCCGCGATGATTTCGATTTCCGGGCTCGCCCATGCCGCTTCCGGCCCGCAGCGCGCCGGACAGATCAAGCCTTCGCCGCGGGCATTGGCGCCGATCGCCGCCGGCAGCACTCCGGCGACTGGCGCTATGGAGCCGTCGAGGCCAAGCTCGCCCAACACGGCAAAGCCCGACAGCGCGTCATGGGGAATGGCGCCGATCGCCGCCATGAGGCCAAGCGCAATCGGCAGGTCGTAGTGACTGCCTTCTTTCGGCAGGTCGGCTGGCGCAAGATTGATGGTGATCCGCCGCGCGGGCAGCGCCAGCCCTGAGGCAATCAACGCGGAGCGCACCCGTTCGCGGGCTTCCGAAACCGCCTTGTCGGGGAGGCCGACAATGGCGAAGGCCGGCATGCCGGGCGCGACTTGCACCTGAACATCGACCGGCTGGACTTCGATGCCCTCGAAAGCGACGGTGGAAACGCGCTGGACCATGTCCCGCCCTAAACGCATTTCAACATATCTGAATGTCTTGCCGCGTCAAGAACATTTAGTGAACATGCCGTGATCGGCCGCTTTAGCGATAAGCGGCGGTGCGCAACTCCTGCCTGGCGGCGTCCAGGATCTCCTCGGACAGCCCCGGATCATCGACCGCGCGTGCCAGGGTCACGGCCCCGACCATGGTCGCCATGGCCGCGACGGCCTTGCGCCGTTTGGCCGGTTTGGAAAATCCCGGAAGCGCACCGGTGAGGATATCGACAAGCGCTCGCAAGCCGTCGGCGAAAACGCCGCGCAACGCCGGACTGGCCCGCGCCGCGTCGGTGCCGAGCGCCGACAAGGCGCAGCCGCCGGCGGGCTCGTCGCGGTGCCGCGAAGACAGGTAATGCTCAATCACCGCCGGGTAGGGCTTGTCGCCCGCTTCGGCTACAATGACCCGCCAGCGGTCGGCAGATCCGGCGAGCGCGCGGCGGCTCGCTTCCACGGAAAGATCATCCTTGGAGTCGAAATGTCCGTAAAAGCCGCCATGGGTAAGGTCCGCAGCCTTCATGATGTCGGCGACGCCCACGTTGCCAAAGCCCTTGGCGCGAAACAGCGCGCCGGCTTGTTCGACAATGCGGGCCCGCGTTTGCGCGGCTTTCTCGCGGCTCACTTTCATGCGGCGCCTCAGTCATGCAATTCGAAAAACGACGTTGACACTTTAGATGATAGCCGTCATCAATAGTAAAAGCAATGATGATAATCATCATCTAAAAATTACATAGTAGATAAAGCTGCGAGAGATCAATGCTTTCGTCTTCACTCGCCAATGCCTTAGCCCGCCGCCGCATTTTCTACGGTTGGGTCGTCGTCGCCGTGACGTTCCTGACCATGCTGGTGACGGCGGCCGCCATGAGCGCGCCGGGGGTGATGATCGTCCCCCTTCAGCGCGAGTTTGGCTGGAGTAACGAGGCCATCTCCACGGCGTTGGCGATCCGTATCCTGCTGTTCGGATTGTTCGGGCCGTTCGCGGCGGCGTTCATGAACCGCTTCGGCTTGCGCCAGGTGATGATCGCCGCGCTGGCCCTGATCGCCCTCGGCCTTCTCGCTTCTCTGGCGATGACACGGCTGTGGCAGCTCATCCTGTTCTGGGGGATCGTCCTTGGCACCGGCACCGGGCTGACCGCCATCGTTCTCGCGGCGACGGTCGCGGCGCGGTGGTTTACCGAACGGCGCGGCCTCGTGATCGGGCTTCTGTCCGCGAGCTCGGCGACCGGCCAGTTGCTGTTTCTTCCGCTGATCGCCGGCCTGACCGAGCATTTGGGATGGCGCGCGGCGCTCCTGCTGGTGTGCGCATTTTTGGCGCTGGCGGCGATTGTCGTCCTGGTACTGATGCGCGACCGGCCGAGCGATCTGAATTTGGCGCCCTATGGGGAGACTGCGGTTGCCCCGCCGCCACCCGCCACCAGCGAGGGCTTGGGGTCATTGCTGGCCTCACCGTTGACGGTGCTTGGCCAGGCGGCACGCGTCCCGCAGTTCTGGGTGCTGTTCGCGACCTTTTTCATCTGCGGCCTGAGCACCAACGGCCTGATCCAGACCCATTTCATCACCCTGTGCGCCGACTACGGACTTGCGGCGGTTGCCGCCGCGAGCGTGCTGGCGACCATGGGGTTGTTCGATTTCATCGGCACCATCGGCTCGGGCTGGTTGTCCGACCGCTTTGATAACCGCTGGCTGCTGTTCTGGTACTACGGTCTGCGGGGCTTATCGCTGCTCTACTTGCCCTTCACCGATTTCACCTTCTACGGCCTGTCGCTGTTTGCCGTGTTCTACGGCCTCGACTGGATCGCAACCGTGCCACCGACGGTCAAGCTGACGGCGGATCGCTTCGGCCGCGAACGCGCCGGAATTGTCTTCGGCTGGATATTTGCCGGCCACATGATCGGCGCCGCGTGCGCGGCATTCGGCGCCGGATTTTCGCGCACCGAGTTTGCGACTTATTTGCCGGCCTTCTTTGTCGCCGGCGCGATGTGCCTCATCGCGGCGGGCCTGGTGCTTTTTATCGCCAAGCCGTCGGCGACCGGGTTCGGCGCGCCAAGTCCCGCGCCGGCGCGGGGCTAACTAGCAGAGCAAGGTCTTTTCGGAAAACCGGCTTCCACCCTCGGATCAAGTCCGAGGGCAAGCTTTTCCGGATCATGCCTTAGTCCGCTTTTCCTCGATCTTGTCCCAGATCAGCGCCGCGATGTCGGGACCGCCGAGATTCTTCACCGAACGGATGCCGGTCGGCGAGGTGACGTTGATCTCGGTGAGAAAGCCGTCGATCACGTCGATGCCGACGAAGAGAAGTCCACGCTCGCGCAACGAAGGTCCGAGGCGATTGCAGATTTCGCGCTCGCGGTCGCTCAAGTCGGTGGCTTTGGGCACGCCGCCCCGCACCATGTTGGAGCGAAGATCGTCCGGCGCCGGCACCCGATTGACCGCGCCGGCAAACTCGCCGTCGACCAGGATGATGCGCTTGTCGCCGTCCTTCACCGCCGGCAAGAATTTTTGCACGACCCACGGCTCGCGGAACATGGTGGCAAAGAGATCGTATAACGAGCCGAAGTTCATGTCCTCGCGCGCCACGCGGAATACCGCTTCGCCGCCTTTGCCGTAGAGCGGCTTCATCACAATGTCGCCTTGCTCGGCGCGAAACGCTTTGATCGCTTCCAGGTCGCGCGTGATCAACGTCGGCGGCATCAGGTCGGAAAATTCAGTGACAAAAATCTTTTCAGGCGCGTTGCGGACCTGCGCCGGATCGTTGACCACCAGCGTGCGCGGATGGACGCGCTCGAGAATGTGCGTCGTGGAAATGTAGGCGAGGTCGAATGGCGGATCCTGCCGCAGCAAAACGACATCGAAGGTCGAAAGGTCCGTGAGCTGCGGCTCGCCGAGGGTGAAATGATCGCCGGCGGTGTCGCGCACCCCGAGCGGCCGGACGGCAGCGAAAACTTTGCCGTCGCGAAGCGCCAGCCGGTCCGGGGTGTAATAGCAAAGCGCGTGCGCACGGCGCTGCGCCTCCAGAAGCAGCGCGAATGTGGAATCGCCGCGGACGTTGATCCGCTCGATCGGGTCCATTTGAACTACCATATTCAAGCGCATGGAGGTTTTGCCGCTGCTGACACCGTGCACGCTCTTACGCAATTTTGGCTTCGGCGGCTATGGCGGTGGAGCAGAATCGGACCACTGGCCGCGAAGTGCGCTTAGCGGCTCGCGTCAAATGCATTGGCCAGAAGCCGGGGCATTTTCCCGGGAGTCACCAGAATGACGTCGAAGCGAATGAGGCGCTGCGCGTCGGACGGATGATGCGCGAGCCAGAGCTCGGCGGCCCCGAGGATGCGCCGTTTGCCGCGTTCGGTCACCGCCAACGCGGCGTCGTCGGCGGTATCGCGCGCTTTCACTTCAACAAACACGAGCGCGTTCCGGCGGCGAGCCACAATATCGATTTCGCCAAATGGCGTTTTGAAGCGCCGCGCCGCGATGCGGTAGCCTTTGGCCATGAGCAACATGGCGGCGCGGCTCTCCGCCGACAGGCCAAGCCGGAACGCCGCGACGCGGTGTCGCTCCGGTTCGGCCGCACGCGGCCGCGGTTTCGCCGGCCGGCTCATGGCTCCGGCGCTTGCTTCGCGAGCGCGAGCGCGCGGCGGTAGACCTCTCGGCGAGGCAGTCCGGTTGCCTGCGCGACCTCACTGACGGCATCTTTCAGCGAAGCCCGCATCAGGGCTTCGCGCAAAAGCGGATCGGCGTCACCGATGGCGGCGGGCGGCGCCGCGGCCGGCGGCCCGATGACGAGCACGATTTCGCCGCGCGTATCCGCTTCGCCGAAGGTTTGCGCCAGCGTCGCCAGATCGCCGCGGCGCACTTCTTCGTGCAACTTGGTGAGCTCGCGGCATACCGCGGCCTCACGCGGGCCGAGGCCGGCGGCAAGATCGCCTAACGCAGCCGCAATGCGCGGCGCGGTTTCAAACAGGACAAGGGTCGCCGGAATGGCCGCAAGATCCGCGATCCGTGTGCGCCGTGCGGCCTGTTTTGGCGGCAGGAAGCCGGCGAAGAGAAATTCATCGGTCGGCAGGCCGGCGAGGACAAGAGCGGCCAGCGGCGCCGAAGCGCCGGGGAGCACGGTCACGGTGTGGCCCGCTTCTTGAGCGGCCCGCACCAGCTTGAAGCCCGGATCGGACAAAAGCGGCGTGCCGGCATCGGAAACGAGCGCGATCGCCGCGCCCTCCGCCAGCCGCTGCAGCAATTTCGGCCGTGCCGCCGCCGCATTGTGGTCGTGATAAGGTGTGAGCGCGGTGGCGACAACGTAGCGATCGATAAGTTTGCGGGTGACCCGCGTATCCTCGCAGGCGATCAGGTCGACGGCGGCAAGCGTCGCCAGTGCTCGCAGCGTGATGTCGCCGAGGTTGCCGATAGGGGTCGACACAATATGGAGGCCGGGCCCGACCCCGGCGGCTTTAAAAGTGTGACCCTCCAGTACATAGCTTGCTGGCGTCCGCGCGGGCCGGCTGGCACGGTTGGAGGGCGCGTCGTTCATGGGCGATACCCTAGCGCCGAGCCGTTCAGGCGTCATGTTCCTGAAGGGTTCCGCGGCCTTCTGGCTTGGTTAACGATTCGCCCCCAGAATGACAGAATGCCGCTAACCTAGTGTCTCGGTACTATGCCGGTGAGGAGAACCGCTTTTGTCCGGGGAATTACGGGATAGGGGCTCGGCCGCAACGCGGCGGGCATCGCTGGCGGCCCTCGTGGCCGGCGCCGCCGCTGTGCTCGCGGCGTGTTCGTCAAACTCGACCTATTTTTCGTCCTTCCCCACGACGCCGGCGCCGAACGCCCAGCCCGCTGCCACGCTCGGCACCGGCCAGGTCAAGGCGGCTCTGATCCTTCCGATCTCGGCTCCGGGCAACGCCGGCATCGCCGGCCAGGCCATGCGCAACGCCGCCGACATGGCGCTCGCGGAATTCAACGCGCCCAATATCCAGCTGCTGGTGAAGGACGATGCCGGAAGTCCGGACGGCGCGCGGCAGGCCGCGCAGCAGGCGCTCAACGAAGGCGCCGAGATCATCCTCGGGCCGCTGTTCGCTCAATCCGTTACCCTGGTCGGGCAGGTTGCCCGCGCCCGCAACGTCCCGGTGATCGCCTTCTCGACCGACGCCAACGTCGCCTCTGCCGGCGTTTATTTGCTGAGCTTCCTTCCGGAAACCGACGTCGCGCGCATCGTGCAATATTCCTACTCGGTCGGAAAACGCTCGTACGCCGCGCTCATCCCCGACAATCCTTACGGGAGTGTGGTCGAAGCGGCGTTCCGCCAGGACATTGGGCGCCGCGGCGCCCGCATTGTCGCGATCGAACATTATCCGCACGACAAAGCCGCCATGGCGGGGCCAATCAAGAACGTGGCCGCCGCGGCGGCGCACGCTGATGCTTTGTTCATTCCCGACGGCAGCGATGCGGTACCGGACGTGGCGCAACAGTTGGTCAGCGACGGCGTCAACATCAAGCGGCTGCAGCTTCTCGGTACTGGATTATGGGGCGACGATCCGCGGATTAACGCCACGGCGGCGCTCGATGGCGGCTGGTACGCCGCGCCGGATGCCGCAGGCTACCGGAATTTTGCCAACCGCTATGCGGCGCGTTTCAAGCAACAGCCGGTGCGCACGGCAACGCTGGCGTACGATGCGGTCGCACTCATCGCCGCGCTGGTGAAAACGCAGGGCCCGCAGCGCTTCTCGCCTGAAATATTGACTAATCCGTCGGGCTTCTCGGGAATTGACGGTCTTTTCCGGTTCCGCGCCGATGGCACCAATGAGCGCGGACTTGCCGTCCTGCGGGTGACGCCGACCGGGCCGCAGGTTGTCGCGGCTTCACCGCGCAGTTTCGGCGCGTCGGGAATCTAGCGCTGCCTCTCACGCCGCGAGATCGGCGACCACCGCATCGAGTATCGGAAAGCCCGGCAAGGTGACCCGCAGGCGATCGGCGGACAGGTTCTCGACCAGCCCTGCCTCACGCAGCGCCGCAAGCCGTTCCGGGTCGAGGGGACGGCCGGACAGCGCGACGTAGCGTCCAACATCAATTCCCTCGGTCAGTCGCAGGCCCATCAACAAAAACTCGTCGGATGCTTCCTCGCGGGTGAGCACGTCGTCGGTTACGAGCCCGTGGCCGTTGCGCTCAACTTGCTCACGCCAGGCTTCGGGACGCTTTTCCGTCGCGGTCGCGTGACGGTCGCCTTCGATATCGAGCCGCCCATGCGCGCCCGGACCAATGCCGGCGTACTCGTGCGCGCGCCAGTAGACGAGGTTGTGCCGGCATTCACCGCCGGGGCGGGCGTGATTGGAAATCTCGTAAGCCGGCAGGCCATGCGCGGCGCAGACTTCCTGCGTGGTGTCGTAGAGCGCGCGTGCGGTGTCATCGTCGGGCGTTTTCAGCTTGCCGGCGGCATGCAATGCGGCGAACGGCGTCTCAAGCTCGATGGTCAATTGATAAAGCGAAAGATGATCGCCGGCCTCGGCCAGCGCCAGCTTGAGTTCCTTCGCCCAGTCCTGCGGTGTCTGCCGCGGGCGCGCGTAGATCAGATCGAACGAGTAGCGATCGAACGTTTGGCGCGCGACGGCGACGGCGGCGAGGGCTTCCTTCGCCGTGTGCAGCCGGCCAAGTTCGGCCAGCACGCGATCATCGAGCGCCTGCACGCCGAGCGAGACGCGATTGATCCCGGCGCTGCGGTAACCGCGGAAGCGTTCGGCCTCGACGCTGGTCGGGTTCGCTTCGAGCGTGATCTCGGCGTCGGGCGCGACGGACCAATGCCGCGCGATGGCGTCGAGCACTGCGGAAACGGTGCCGGGCTGCATCAGCGACGGCGTGCCGCCGCCAAAGAAGATCGAGGAAACTGTGCGGCCGGGCGTGCGCGCCGCGGTCGCGGCTATTTCAGCGGTGAACGCGCGCACGAAGCCCGGTTCATCAATGGCGGCACGGCGCACATGGCTGTTGAAGTCGCAATAGGGACATTTCGACAGGCAGAACGGCCAGTGCACATAGACACCGAAGGCCGCGGGTTCATCGCTCAAGGCAGGCCTCCGCAAGTTTTACGAACGCGCGCGCCCTGTGCGACAGGCCGAGTCCGCGGGGTGGCAGTCCATGTTTCTCCTCGCTCGTCATTTCGCCGAAGGTGCGTGAATAGCCGTCGGGAAGAAAGACCGGATCGTAGCCGAATCCCTTGTCGCCGCGCGGCGGCCAAACCAGCGTGCCATCGACACGGCCTTCAAAATCTTCCACGTGGCCATCGGGCCAGGCAAGGCAAAGCGCCGACACGAAATGCGCTTTGCGGCGCTGCGGCGTCGTCGCGTCCTGCGCCACCAGCTTGTCTTGCACTTCTTGCATCGCGCGACCGAAATTCCGGTCGGCTCCGGCCCATCGCGCCGAGTGAATTCCCGGCTCGCCGCCAAGCGCGTCGACCGCCAAACCGGAATCATCAGCAAACGCCGGCAGGCCCGACGCAACCGCGGCCGCATGCGCCTTGATGCGCGCGTTATCGCGAAAGCTCGCGCCGGTTTCTTCAGGTTCGTCGAGGCCCATTTCGCCCGCTGATATGGCCTCTATTCCAAATGGCGCCAAGAGTTCGCGCATTTCCGCAAGCTTGCCGGAATTATGTGTCGCGATCACCAGACGGCCCGTGAGCGGACGATTCACATCACCGCCATTTTTTGCAAATCGATGAGCTTGGTCACGCCCTTGCGTGCGAGCGCCAGCAGCGTGGTGAGTTGCTCTTCCGAGAACGGCGTCTTTTCCGCGGTGGCCTGCACCTCGACAATATTGCCTGATCCGGTGAGCACGAAGTTGGCGTCGGTTTCGGCTTGCGAGTCTTCGGCGTAATCGAGATCGAGCACCGCCGTGCCCGAGCACACACCGCACGAGATCGCCGCGATATGGTCGCGCAACACCTCCTGGTCGATCATCTGCCGCGTCTTCATCCACGCGATGCAATCGTACAGCGCAATCCATGCGCCGGTGATGGAGGCGGTGCGGGTTCCGCCGTCGGCCTGGATGACATCGCAGTCGATGGTGATCTGACGCTCGCCGAGCGCCTTGAGGTCGACGACCGAGCGCAAGCTGCGGCCGATCAGGCGCTGGATTTCGACGGTGCGGCCGTTCTGCTTTCCGGCCGAAGCCTCCCGGCGCGTGCGTTCCAGCGTGGCCCGCGGCAGCATGCCGTATTCGGCGGTGATCCAGCCGCGCGCCTGGCCCTTGAGCCAAGGGGGCAGGCGATCCTCGAGCGTCGCGGTGACCAGCACGTGGGTGTCGCCGAAGCGGACAAAACACGACCCTTCGGCGAATTTGACCACGCCGCGTTCCAGCGAAACGGGCCGCAATTCATCGGGCTGTCGGCGGCTCGGCCGCATTGGCAAGGCTCCCCTGTCGTTGGCCGCAAGTGTCACACGAAGCGGTCAGTCTTTTAGTAGGGGAGGCATGGGCCTCACAAGTGCAATGACAATGACAACGGCGCGGCGGGCAGGGTCATTGCCACGCGGCGCGCCCAGCCAGTACGGTCGGGCATGCAAGGGGCCGCGGCGAATAGCGTGGAACACGGGACTTCGCCACCGGCGGGGACGCGGCGGATCTGGTTTTTCGCGACCCTGGCCTTGCTGTTCCTGGCGCTGCTCGCCGGCTTCGATTTCCTTCGCTTTCCCATTCGCGCCGACGAGCTGCATTTCTGGCCGGCCTCGGTTGGGTTGTTTCAAAACGGACTTCCGACACTTACTCAGTTGCGAACCTACAACGAGTTGAGCACGCCGCTGCCGTTTCTGATTTTCGGCGGTCTTGAGTACGTCTTTCACGGCGGGATCATTGTCGGCCGCGCCATCAACATGGCGACCTCCTTCGCGGTCCTTGTTATCATTGGCGCCGCCGGGAAATTTTCATTGCGCGCGTTTCTGTGCGCGGCAGGGCTTCTTCTGTTCCCGTACTTCGCGCTGGTCGGCACGCATCTCTACACCGATCCGTTGGCGGTGTTGTGCACCGTCGCCGGCGTTGCGCTTTATCAGCGCGGCCGGCCGTGGGGCTCCGCTGTTTGTTTCATCTTCGGCATCGCTTGCCGGCAATATATTGTCGCCTTTCCGCTCGCGCTGTTGGCGCGCGGGGTCTTGCTGCGCGCCAGGTTTGAGCAAATCGCCGCCCGTAGCGGCTTGATCGCTCCCGCGATCGCAGCGCTTTCACTTGGCGGCTGGTACGCTTTCTTTGACGGTTTCGCGCCACAGACGGCCTTGCAGGCGCAGAACCTGACCACAGCGCATTTCTATCCGGAGCATGGACTCTATTTCCTGAGCTGCATCGGGCTAGATTTCGTCGTGGTCGAGTGCATCCTGTTTCGATCCGTTGCTCCGTTACGCGCGCCGCGCCCGGAAGCAATCGTGATAGCCGCGGCGGTCGCCGTCCTTTTCCTGTTTTTTTCGCCGATCCAAAACATCAATCCGCCGGTGCCGACGATGGGCTATCTGGACATCGCCGCGCGATCCGTGCTGCCGACGCCGGCGCGGGTCATCTTGTTTTGGGCGTTAGCCATGCTCGCCGTCTTGAGATTTCGCCCGCTCTCCCCCGCCGGCTTGATGCTTTATGCTAATGCAGCGTTGTTGGCTTGCGCACACGTGGCTTGGGACAAATATGCTCTTCCCATGCTGGCGACGCTGTGGTTGTTGAAATCGGCCGATCGGCTCGATGAGGCCGAACCGGCGCCGGCGCCGCTCCACCTGTGAAGAGGTCGTTTTGGCCGCACATGATCATCCGCTAGCGTCTGGTCAGCTCAGCGTCGCGCAGCTCAACGAGCGCTCGCGCGAAATCTTCCGGCAAATCGTCGAGAGCTACCTGGCGACCGGCGAGCCGGTCGGGTCGCGCAACCTGGCCCGCATCCTGCCGATGACGTTGTCGCCGGCTTCGATTCGCAACGTCATGTCGGATCTCGAGCAACTCGGCCTTGTCTACGCGCCGCATATCTCGGCTGGGCGGCTGCCGACCGAAGTCGGGCTGCGTTTCTTTGTCGACGCGCTGATGCAGATCGGAGATCTGTCCGAGGCCGACCGCAAGACCATTGAGGCGCAGGTCGCCGGGCAATCGAAATCGTTCGAGGAAGTGCTGACCGAAGCTTCGGGCCTTCTTTCCGGACTAAGCCGCGCAGCCGGCATCGTGTTGACGGCAAAGTCGAACCAACGACTGAAGCATATCGAATTCGTGCGGCTCGAGCCGGAGCGCGCACTGGTGGTGCTGGTTGCCGAGGATGGCCAGGTCGAAAATCGCGTGCTCAACATTCCGGCCGGCTTGCCGACCTCGGCGCTGATCGAGGCGGCGAATTTCCTCAACGCGCGTGTGCGCGGCCGGACCTTGGCCGCCGTCAAGGCCGATATCGAGCGGCGGCTCAAGGAAGGCCAGGCCGAGCTCGACGAGCTGACGCAAAAGATCGTCGCCGCCGGGCTTGCGAGCTGGTCGGGCGGTGAGCGCGACGAGCGCAAGCTGATCGTCCGCGGGCAAGCTCACTTGCTGGAGGATCTGAAAGCGCTGGCGGATTTGGAGCGCGTGCGGCTGTTGTTCGACGACCTGGAGACCCGCCGCGAGGTCATCGACCTTCTGGGCCGCGCCGAGCAGGCCGAGGGCGTGCGCATCTTCATCGGCTCGGAGAATAACTTGTTCTCGCTCTCCGGCTCGTCGACGATCGTCGCGCCATACCACGACGCGTCCGGTCAGATTGTCGGTGTGCTCGGCGTGATCGGTCCGACCCGGCTCAACTATGCCCGCATCGTTCCCATGGTGGACTACACCGCCAAAGTCGTGAGCAAATTGCTGGGCGGCTGAGCCGTGCTTGTCATAGAGCACGTTGTTTTCCGAAAATCGGTGCCGCTTTTTGGGAAACGTGTCCCAGACTGGAATTTGAATAATTCTAACCTATTGATCTGACAAACGGTTTTCGTTGACGCCAATCGCGTTTGGGATCAAGTCTGCGGCAATCCATTGCCGCGGGAAAAATTGATGTCATCGCCATTGAGGTTGCTGCCGCAATCGCGCATCGGCAGGCCGTGCGTTGCGTTGATCGTGTCTGTGAGTTTCACGCTTGCGGTCGTCGCCGCCGCTTATGCCGTCGACACGTTTGCCGCCGGCGCCAAGGACTACAAGGCCTACGCGGCGGAGAAAATCGGCGCCGCATTAGCCGGCGGGAAAAGTCTGCAGGCGGCGATCAAGGCGGGCGACGTGAAGGCCGCGCAGGCGGCGTGGATTACGTCACGACAGGGTTGGGAGGCGGCCGAGCCGATCACCGGCGAATTCTTCCCCAAACTCGACGAGGCGATTGACGCCTGGCCCGACGCCAAACAAGGCTACCACGCCATCGAGGCGGCGCTGTTCGCCGGCAAGCTCGATGAGATCAAGGCGCCGGCCAACAAGCTCGTTGCCGATCTGACTGCGTTTAATGCCCGGCTATCGGCGCCGAAATTCCAGTTCGAGCCGCAAGGCGTGCTGAACGGCGCGACCAAGCTCGCCTATGAAGTCGGCGAGAACAAATCCAAGGGTGGAGAATCGCCATATTCCGGCACGTCGCTGAATGACATCCAGCAGAATGTCGAAGGCATCGCGGCGGCATACAAGCTGGCACTGGCGCCGAGCTTGCAGGCGCGCGATCCGAAGCTCGCGGCCCGCATCACCGGGAAAATCGAAAACCTGCAAAAGCTGGTGAAAGTGCCGGACATGAAGAGTGTCGATCAGCCCGCACTGAAAAATGCCGGTGAGGAACTCGCGGTGCTGCTGCAAAGCTCCGCGGTCCAGCTCAAGCTCAAGAAGCCCGCGCTCGGCGAGTGATGCGCGCCGTTCCATATGGAATAGTTTGCGGTGCGGCGGCGATATTGGCGCTGGCGGTGGCCGGCGCGAATTGTGCGCCCATTACCAGCCGGGAAAGCGTTTTGCCGCCGGGTACCGAGCTGAACGAGGAGCCGCTCGATCAGCCGACGGAATTGTTCGCTTCCGAGCTCGCCGGCAAGCGTTCCTACCAGTCGATTTTCGGAGACGTGTTGTTTTCCTCGCCCAATATTTTGGGCGGCGTCGCGCGCCAGGCCGGCCTGAGCTGCCAGACATGCCATCAGCAGGGCCACAATAATCCGAAGTTATTTGTTCCGGGCCTGTCGAGCCGGCCCGGCACGTTCGATACGACCGGTGCGTTGTTCGAACCCAAATCCGACAACGGCATTTTCGATCCGGTGACACCGCCGAGCTTGCGCGGCGCCAAACGTCTCGCTCCTTACGGACATGACGGGCGTTTTGCCACGCTGCGCGATTTCGTGCGCAACGTCATCGTCAACGAATTTGCCGGCGCCGAGCCGTCCGGCGAAATTCTCGATGCACTGGTCGCCTACATTGAAGACATATCGTTCCTGCCCAACCCGAAACTTGGGCCGGACGGCCGGCTGACCGGGGCGGCCTCGGCCGCCGCACATCGCGGCGAAGCGGTATTCAACAGGCCGTTCCCCCACGACGCGGCCATGAGCTGCGCGTCCTGCCATCAGCCGTCCGCCGATTTCGCCGACCACAAGGTGCACGACGTCGGTAGCGGCGGCACCTTCAAAACCTCGACTTTGCTCAACGCAGATTTCAACGCGCCCTATTTCCACGACGGCCGCTACGACACATACGAGCAGGTGATCGAGCATTTCGACCGCCACTTCGATTTGGGGCTGACCGCAGAAGACAAGCGCGATCTACTCGCCTATCTCGACGCGGTCGGAGATGCCGCCGAGCCGATAAGCCGCAAGAGCGTCCAAGCAGAGGTCACCGAAATCGGGTATCTGGCGAGCGTGCTCGACACCGCGATTCCAGCGCACGACAAGACAACGGTTGCGCTCGCCGTCGATGTGGTCGGCAACGAATGGCGTGAGCTCGGGGAGCACTTTCCGGGCCGGGGCGACACCAGTGTCGCAGGCGGCTTGAGCGAACGTCTTCACGCGCGCGGTGCAGTGCGTGGCGTGGTGCTGGCGCTCCGCGAGGTCGCAATGGCCGCGGCGGCCGGCGATTTCGACGCCGCCAGCCAGGCCTATGCCGACTACAAGGCGCTGGTGATCGCGGCGGCGCCGACACTGAAAGCGGCCGAAGCGTGGTCGCTGTTTAATCCGGAAATTCGTGAAGCGCATTTTGCCGCGCTGCAGAGTCTCGCCAGGCTTGCGCGATAGCGCTCAGCTCCTGTTCCATGGAGGGTGAGGCCACCGGGCCTTTGATGGCCATTGGCGTCGCTTTTTAACGCCTGGGATCGGCGGGGAGCCGCCTGACAATATTTCTTAACGGTCAAGGCCATTAAAATGTCGTCCGGGAGGCGTGGGTGTCTAGCTGCGAAGGGAGCCCGCATGAGCAAATCCCTCTCGATCCAGGTGAACATCATCTGCGTGTTGTTGTTTCTTGTCGGTTGGGCTGCCATCGTTGAACACGCGGAGTGGTTCCGATAGCTGCCCGTTGCCGAAAAGAGCCCGCCGCGCTGGCAGCGCTGTCGGGTCGTGCGCTTGATTTTTGTCGATAGAGCCCTGATATGCCGCACAGTAAACGGATGGATACCAAGATGACGGAACAGACCGCGCGTGCTGAGGACGCGGCGGCTCCGCAAGAAGCATCGTCGGGGCCCGAGCAAGCCACGCGACCTGAGGGCGGTGATGCGGCGGCGCTTGCGGCCGAGCTCAAGGACCGGCTTCTGCGCACGCTTGCCGAGATGGAAAACTTGCGCAAACGCACGGCGCGCGAGGTAACGGATGCGCGCGCTTATGGCGTCACTTCCTTGGCGCGCGACCTTCTCGGCGTCGCCGATAACATGCGGCGTGCGCTCGAAGCCGTTACGCCGGCCATGCGCGCGAGCGCCGAGCCGGGGGTCAAAGCCTTTATCGAAGGCGTGGAGCTGACCGAGCGGGAGCTGGAAAAGGCGCTGGAGAAGAACGGCGTCCAGCAATTCAATCCGCGCGGCGAGAAATTCGATCCCAATTTTCATCAGGCGATGTTTGAAGTGCCGAACGCTTCGGTGCCCGCCGGCAGCGTCGTCGAGGTCATGCAGCCGGGCTACAAGATTGGCGAGCGCGTGCTGCGGCCGGCCTTGGTCGGGGTCTCAAAGGGCGGCCAGAAGCAGGCGCCTGGCGCGACCTCGGTGAACGACAACTCGACCGCCCCAGGCGATCACTCTTAAAGCCGGCGCCGCTCGTCACTTCAGCTCGACGCTGTCGCGGACCGTCCGCAGCCGGGCGAGGGCGGTAGTCCACGACTCCGCCGGCCCAATCCCGATCATTTGCAGGAAGCCGCCGCCGCCGAAGCGCAGCCATTGCACGACTTTGATGTCTGCTCCGGTCCGCGCGTCTTGTGCGTCCGCCATGGTCTGGTAGCCGGATTGGCCGCTGACACGTAGCGGCTCGGACATGGTGAGGCGGACGTTTTTGATCCCGCCGATCTCGTCGAAGGAAAGCTTGGCAAAATTGCCGCGGTCGGCCGGATCGGACGGGCCGCCCGGTACGGCAGCGATAAGGAAACGCGCACGCAATTCGCTGACGGCGCCGTCCTTTCCGCCGTTATTGGCGCTCGCCGTTGGCGGGTCGCTCAGGACGAGCGCGCGGCCGCGCAACACGCCATCGATCTGGAAGCCTGCGAGATCGCCGACCTCGAACGGCAGGAGCGTGAGCTCTTCGCTTTCCGGTACTTTGTCGCGCAGGCTCAATGTGGCCAGCGCCTCACGGACAGTCTTATCGGGATATGCCGCGTCCTGATCGGGCACCTGGATGGTGACAAGCACGGTCAAGTCGGTGGCCGCCAGCAGCAAGAGGTATTTGCGGAAACGAGAGCCTTCGGCCATTTGCCAGCCGCTCAGCAGAACGCCCTTGCCGGCGTTCAGGGTGATCGGCTCGCGTTTCTCGAGGTGGACGCCCTGTTTCTTCGCTGCGTCCGTATCCACCGTCTTTTCGATTTGCGCGTAAGCCGCCGCGGGCAAGACGTTGATAAGGATGGCGGCCTCCTCGCCAGGGTCGGCGAAGCCATCGAATTTGTCGCTTTTCACCATCCCTGCCGGTGGAACGAGGCCGACGCGCGAGCCGGTCGGATAAATCGGATCTGCGGCAAGCGCCGGTACCGCGGATAAGCAAACTCCAAGGCAAAGCCCAAAGCCCGCTACGAACGCGATAAGGGGCGCCGCCGATTTGCGTTTGTCGTCAGCCATGATGCCGAGCCTTTGCTTCCGCTGGCGCGGAAATGGAGTTGGCGCGTTGCCGCGTGACCCGGCGCAGCGTCAAATTGATCCGCCCGCCATCCGCGAGCAAGCTCGAGGTGCCGGGATAAATCCGATCGACGCCATGGAACGCAAGACGGGCGTCGCCACCAAGCACAAGCACATCTCCCGAGGTTAAGCGAACGGATTTGGTAGGATTGCGGCGCTCCCGGCCACCGATCCGAAACAGGCAATCGTCGCCCAGCGAAATCGAGACGACCGGCGCGTCGAAGTCCGCTTCGTCGCGGTCCTGGTGCAGGCCCATTTTTGCCGTCCGGTCGTAGTAGTTGATGAGGCAAGCCTCGGGCAGGCCGGCGTAATGGGCAACATCGCGCCAGAGTGCAACGAGCGGCTCAGGGATCGGCGGCCATGGGTGTCCTGTTTCAGGATGGGTCGGCCGATAGCGGTAGCCGTTCTCATCCGAAGTCCAGCCGAGCGATCCGCAATTCGACATGCGGACGCTCAACGGTCGGCCTGATTTCGGCATGCGCGGCGTGTACAAAGGCGCCGCGGTCAGGACGTTACGTATCGCACCTAGCAATTCGGTCTGCGCGCCGCGTTCGAAGTAACCGGGATAGATGCGAAGCCCGGCCAACGTCGTGTTGAGGTTCATGGTCGGGTACTCTCAAGGTTTGTCAGCATCGGCAGCGGCTTATGGAGGCCGTCACCGCGCCGCCTGTCTTGCGGCCGGATAGCGCCCTCCTATATGAGGCGAGGGAAATTGCCGGCAAATAGCGCCGGCAAATGCTGAAATTAAAGGGGGTCGGACAAGGGTGCCATTCGGGCCAGCCCGACCTGCCGAACAAGAGAGGATTAACAACCATGGCCAAGGTCATCGGTATTGATCTCGGGACCACCAATTCGTGCGTCGCCGTTATGGAAGGCAAGACGCCGAAGGTCATCGAGAATGCGGAGGGAATGCGGACGACCCCGTCGATCGTCGCTTTTACGGACGAAGGCGAGCGGCTCGTAGGCCAGCCGGCCAAACGCCAGGCGGTCACCAATCCCGAGCGGACAATTTTTGCAGTGAAGCGTTTGATCGGGCGCCGCTACGACGACCCGATGGTGGAGAAGGACAAGAAGCTCGTTCCCTATAAGATCGTGCGCGCCTCGAATGGCGACGCTTGGGTCGAGATCGAGGGCAAGACCTATTCGCCCTCACAGATTTCCGCATTCATCCTGCAGAAGATGAAAGAGACTGCCGAAGCCTATCTCGGCAGCAAGGTCGAGCAGGCGGTCATCACCGTCCCGGCCTACTTCAACGACGCCCAACGCCAGGCCACCAAGGACGCCGGCAAGATCGCCGGCCTTGAGGTGCTGCGAATCATCAATGAGCCGACCGCGGCTGCGTTGGCGTACGGGCTCGACAAGAACAAGACCGGCACCATCGCGGTTTACGACCTCGGCGGTGGCACGTTCGACATTTCCGTTCTTGAAATCGGCGACGGCGTGTTTGAGGTGAAGTCGACTAACGGCGACACTTTCCTCGGCGGCGAAGATTTCGACATGCGGCTGGTCAACTATCTGGCCGACGAGTTCCAGAAGGAGCAAGGCATCGACCTGCGCCGCGACAAGCTCGCGCTGCAACGGCTCAAGGAGGCGGCGGAAAAGGCCAAGATCGAGCTGTCGTCGACCACGCAGACCGAAATCAATCTGCCGTTCATCACCGCGGATGCTTCCGGTCCGAAGCACCTGACCATGAAGCTCACGCGCGCTAAGTTCGAGGCGCTGGTGGACGACCTGGTGCAGAAGACCATCGAGCCGTGCCGGCAGGCGATCAAGGACGCCGGCCTCACCGCCGCCGACATCAACGAGGTTGTCCTGGTCGGCGGCATGACGCGCATGCCGAAGGTGCAGGAAGTCGTCAAACAGTTATTCGGCAAGGAGCCGCACAAGGGCGTCAACCCCGACGAAGTGGTCGCGGTGGGCGCCGCGATCCAGGCCGGCGTGCTCCAGGGCGACGTCAAGGACGTTCTGTTGCTCGACGTGACGCCGCTGTCGCTCGGCATCGAGACGCTGGGTGGCGTGTTCACCCGGCTGATTGATCGCAACACGACGATCCCGACCAAAAAGAGCCAGGTGTTCTCGACCGCCGAGGACGGACAGACCGCGGTGACCATCCGCGTGTTCCAGGGCGAGCGCGAAATGGCGGCTGACAACAAGATGCTAGGTCAGTTTGATTTGATCGGCCTGCCGGCCGCGCCGCGCGGCATACCGCAGATCGAGGTTACGTTCGACATCGACGCCAACGGCATTGTCAACGTTTCGGCCAAGGACAAAGGCACCGGCAAGGAGCAGCAAATACGGATCCAGGCGTCGGGCGGTTTGTCTGAGACCGACATCGAGAAGATGGTGAAAGACGCCGAAACGCACGCCGAGGACGACAAGAAGCGCAAAGCCGCCGTCGAGGCCAAGAACCACGCCGAGGCGTTGGTGCATCAGACCGAGAAGACGCTGGCCGAGCACGGCTCCAAGGTAGGTGAGGCCGATCGTCGTGCGATCGAGAACGCCATGGCCGACCTCAAGGAGGCGCTCAAAGGCAACGACGGCGAAGCGATTTCGGCCAAGACCAACGTGCTGGCGCAAGCGTCCATGAAGCTCGGCGAGGCGATGTACAAGCAATCCGCGGAGCAGCAGCCGGGCGGTGGCGGTCCGGACGGCGGCGCCGAAACCAAGAAGGATGACGTCGTCGACGCTGAATTTACTGAAGTCGACGACGACAAGAAGAACAAAAAGTCTGCTTGATCCGGCGGGACGTTTCCATGCCGCAGCGATCCGAAAGTATGGCACCCCCGCAGGCTAAACGGGGGTGCATGTTTTTTCGGACGTCTTTGACTTGGCAACTTTCTCCCTGCACTACTGAGCCCGGCCGGGCGCGATCGGGTGGGGAGTGATGACGAAGCGTTGCTACTACGAGACGCTTACGATCGAGCGCACCGCAAGCGAAGTCGAGATCAAATCCGCCTTTCGCAAGCACGCGATGGCGCATCATCCGGATCGTAACCCCGGCAATTCCGACGCCGAACATCGGTTCAAGGAAATCAACGAGGCCTACGAGATCCTGAAGGATCCCGACAAACGCGCCGCTTACGACCGCTTCGGTCATGCAGCGTTCGAGCAGGGCAACGGCGCGGCGCACGGCTTCGGCGCTGATTTCGCCACAACCTTCTCCGATATTTTCGACGATCTGTTCGGCATGAGCGGCCGCCGCGGCCGCGGCTCGGGACGCGAACGCGGCGCGGATCTGCGCTACAACATGGAAATTTCGCTGCAGGAAGCTTTCGCCGGCAAGGCCGCGCAAGTGCGCATTCCGACATCGGTGACCTGTGAGTCTTGCTCCGGCACGGGCGCGAAGCCCGGCACCAAGCCAAAAACCTGCCCGAGCTGCGGCGGCTTCGGCAAAGTCCGTCACGCCCAGGGTTTCTTCACGCTTGAGCGCACTTGCCTGACCTGTCAGGGCCGCGGTCAGGTGATCGAAAGCCCGTGTGCGTCATGCGTCGGATCGGGCCGCGTCACCCGCGAGCGCACGCTGTCTGTGAACATCCCGCCGGGCGTGGAAGACGGCACGCGCATCCGGCTGGCCGGTGAAGGCGAGGCCGGCGTGCGCGGCGGTCCTCCCGGCGATCTCTATATTTTCCTGTCGATGGCCACACATCCGTTCTTTCAACGCGACGGCGCGGACCTTCATTGCCGCATGCCGGTCTCCATGGTGGCCGCTGCGCTCGGCGCCGATTTCGAGGTTCCGACAATCGACGGCGGCAAGACCCGCGTCAAAGTGCCGGAAGGCACTCAATCCGGCCGGCGCTTGCGCCTGCAAGGCAAGGGCATGCCGGTTCTGCGTTCGCGCCAGACCGGCGACATGTACGTGCAGGTGATGGTCGAAACGCCGCAGAAACTGACCAGGAAACAGCGCGACCTTTTGGCCGAGTTTGACCGGCTGTCGTCGGCGGAGACGCAGCCGGAATCGACGGGATTTTTCGGCAAAGTCAAAGACTTCATCGACGGGCTCGGCAGCAAGAGCACGACTTCAGCCTAACTCTCTGCTTTGCGTGGCTTACTGGCCTTTGCCGGCCGGGTATTATAACTTGTCTGGCAGTTAATATTCAAAAGCAGCAATTCGTCGCGCGTGATTGGCCATGTCGCTCCCCGCCCTGCGCAAATTCGAAGACGAGCTTGAGCGGCAATTGCGGTTGCTTGAGCTCAAGAAAACCGAATTCGAGCGCAACATCGGACGCAGCATCAGATTGTTCGAAAAAAAACGCGACGGGCTCGGCAAAAAGATCGAGCGGCAGATCCGCCAATTTGAGCGCAAGCGGGGCATTCGGCTCGACGACGAGGTGCGTTTTATCCGCTCGTGGATCGAGCGGCCGCTCTCCATCGGCGCGGTGACGCCTTCGGGCAAAATGCTGGCGCGCGCCATGGCGCGCTATGTCGATCCTGATTGCACCGGACCGGTTGTCGAGCTCGGCCCGGGTACCGGGCCGGTGACGGAAGCGCTGGTCCAGGCCGGGGTGGCGCCTTCGCGGCTCGTCCTGGTGGAATTCAACCCGGGCTTCTGCCGCATCCTCAAAGCCCGCTATCCCGACGCAACTTTGGTTCAGGGCGACGCCTATAGCCTGCGCCGGCTACTGGAGACGTTGCTCATCCAGCCGGCGGCAGCCGTTGTCTCGGGACTGCCGCTTGTCACCAAACCGATCCGCATGCGGCTGCGGCTTCTTCGCGACGCCTTCGACCTCATGCTGCCCGGAGCGCCGTTCGTGCAGTTCACCTATTCGGTCGCTTCGCCGCTGCCGCGCCGCTTCGGCGGTTTTTCGGCGGAAGCGTCCGAGCGAATTTGGATGAACATCCCGCCCGCACGGGTGTGGGTCTATCGAAAAGCATGAGGTATCAGAAATCAGCTATCAGGTAGTCGCGAGCCGATGCCCGATACGCTGGTCCTGTTACCTGATCCCCTGATATCCGACTCGCTGACATGCCCACTCCGAAAATCCTGATCATGGCCGGCTCGTTGCGCGCAGGCTCGCACAATGCGCGGCTTGCGGCGCTTGCCGCCAAAGAGTTTGCGCTTGCCGATGCGGACGTGACGCGGATATCGCTTGCCGATTATCCGCTGCCGCTGATGGACGCCGACTTGCTCACGGCATCCGGAATGCCGCGCCAGGCGATCGAGCTGAAAGCGATGCTCACAGCGCATCAGGGCGTTTTCATCGCCAGCCCGGAATACAGTGCCTCGATCTCTCCGCTTCTGAAAAACGCCATCGACTGGATGTCGCGTCCCGGCGAGCGCGGCGAGGCCTCCTACACCTCTTTCAAGGGCAGGGTGTTTGCCGTCGGCTCCGCCGCCAACGGGGCGGCCGGCGGCGTGCGCGGGCTGATGGCGCTTCGCCAGGTTCTTGAGCTCGGCTGTGGCGCGCTGATCATCCCGGAACAGATCAACGTCGGACGCGCCGCGGAAGCTTTCGACGATATGGACAATCTCAAGGACGAAAATCTCGCGACTGCGCTGAAAACTTTGGTGCGCCGCCTCGTCGAACTGGCGAGCTTGATGCCGCGCGCTCAAGCGATGTAAGGAACGCTTGTCATGCGGATAGCGCCGCGCGAGCGCCTGATTGTCGCCCTCGATGTTTCATCGGTCGAGGCGGCAGAGGCCATGGTGAAACGGCTCGGCGACGCGGTGACCTTCTACAAGATCGGCTATCAGCTCGCTTACGCCGGCGGACTGCCCTACGCCCGAGCGCTGGTTGATGCCGGCAAGCAAGTCTTTCTCGATCTGAAACTGCACGACATCGGCAACACCGTCGCCGAAGGAGTGAAGAGCGTCTCGCGGCTCGGCGCGAGCTTTCTCACGGTGCACGCCTACCCGCAGACCATGAAGGCTGCGGCGCAGGCGCGTGAGCGAAGCCTGCAAATCCTCGCCGTCACGGTGCTGACCTCGTATGACGATCGCGATCTCGCCGCCGCCGGTTATGGCGCGGGCGTCCGCGCCACCGCCGCCGAGCGGGCCAGGAACGCTTTGGAAATCGGTGTCGACGGGCTGATCTGCTCGCCCGAGGAAGCGGCGAACCTGCGCGGCATCGTCGGCCCTGACATGCTCTTGGTCACGCCGGGCATCCGGCCTGCCGGCGCCGCGATAGGAGATCAGAAGCGGGTGTCCACGCCGGCGGCGGCGATTGCCGCCGGCGCCGACTATCTGGTGGTCGGGCGCCCCATTATCGCCGCCGACGAACCGAAAGCGGCAGCCGAAGCCATCATTGCCGAAATCGCCGAACAGCAAACAAAGGAGTAATGCCATGGCCAAGGGCTATTGGATTGCGCGCGTCGACGTCAGCGACGAGGAGGGCTACAAGCCCTACGCCGCCGCCAACCCGCCAATTTTCAAGAAATTCGGCGCCCGTTTCATCGTGCGCGGCGGCAAGTTCGATTCCCTGGAAGGCTCCAGCCGTACCCGCAACGTGGTGATCGAATTTGCCGACGTCGCTACCGCGCTCGCCTGCTACCACTCGCCCGAATACCAGGAAAACATCAAGCGGCGGCTGCCGTATTCCACCGCCGACATTGTCATCGTCGAGGGTTACGACGGCCCGCAGCCATAAAATTCAAGAATCGTTCCCCCTTTCAGGGGGAGGAAAAAAGATTATACCGAGCCAACGGGAGACGAGCTCGAATGGCCGCGGCAAATTCCGACATGCGACTGGTGATCGCCGGCGCCGGCGGGCGCATGGGGCGAGCGCTTATGCACGCCATTGCAGCAACCAGGGGCGTGACGCTTGTCGGCGCCATCGAAGCTTCCGATTCGGCGGTGATCGATCGCGATGCCGGCGAGCTTGCCGGCCTTGGCGCCAACGGCATCAAAGTTACGAGCGATGCCGCTCCGCTTCTAAAGGCGGCCGACGGACTCATTGAGTTCACCATTCCGGCGGCGACGCTCGCGCTCGCCGAATTGACTTCCGCCGCCGGCATTGTCCACGTCATCGGCACGACGGGGCATTCCGCGGAGGAGGAAGCCTTGCTCGGCAAGGCGGCGGCCCGCGCGCCGATCGTCAAGTCCGGCAACATGAGTCTCGGCATCAATCTGCTCGCGGCGCTGACCAGGCGCGTCGCGCAGACGTTGGGCGCCGAGTACGACGTCGAAATTCTTGAGATGCACCACAACAAAAAGATCGACGCGCCGTCCGGCACCGCGCTCATGCTCGGCCGTGCCGCGGCCGCGGGCCGGGCGATTGAGCTCGAGCGGCACGCGGCACGTGGGCGCGACGGCATGACCGGGGCGCGCCGCGGCGGCGATATCGGCTTTGCCGCGCTGCGCGGCGGTACCGTCGTCGGCGATCACACGGTCATCTTCGCCGGCCCGGCGGAGCGCATCGAGCTCACCCACCGGGCCGAGGACCGCATGATTTTCGCCCGCGGTGCGCTGCATGCAGCGCTTTGGGCCCGCGGCAAGAAACCCGGCCTGTATTCGATGGCCGATGTGCTCGGATTGAAGGATATCTAGCGGTTTGCCGGCCGGCGGGAGCAGTTCACCCTGGATTAACTATGTTGTTTTCGGCCCGCGACTCGCATAACATTTAATTTAATTCTTCGTCATTACTGTTGTGAGGACTCGCGGAGTTTGCAGCGTCCGGCGAAGCACTTTGCATCAGCCGGCGTCGCGCGTTCCCGCAACGGGGAGAGGGGCCATAGCCATGACAACACGCATTCTTTCGGTCACGATCGCAACCTTGGCGCTCGGTGCATCGGCCTACGCCGCCGACATTGCGCCGCCGCCGGTTTATAAAGCAGCGCCGCCTTTGCCGCCGGTTTACAGCTGGTCGGGCTTCTATATCGGCGCAAACGCCGGATTCGGCGGCAACAACACGACTTATTCGGCCACTGTCGCAGGCATTCCGGCGAGCGCCTCGCTCACTTCCAGTGGGTTCCTCGGCGGCGGTCAGGCCGGTTTCAACTGGCAAGTCGCGCCGCTCTGGGTGATCGGCGTGGAAACTGATTTCGAGGGCACCAACATCCAGAGCAAGGCAAGCGCCAGCGGGCCGTTTGCTACTGCAAATGCCGGGACCACGGTGAACTGGTTTGGCACCGTCCGCGGCCGCGCCGGCGTTCTCGTCACGCCTAATGCGCTGCTTTACGGCACCGGCGGCTGGGCTTACGGCCATACCACATCGTCGGCCAGCGCAGCGGCTTTCGGCGCAGCAGCCGCGATTTCGAGCAGCAACCAGCAGAACGGCTGGACGGCCGGCGCCGGTCTCGAATACGCCTTCAATCCTTGGCTCTCGCTCAAGACCGAATACCTTTACGTCGATCTGGGCTCGGCTACGCTCGCTTCTGGCGCAGTCGGTCCCGTGCTGTTTTCGGTTAGCGAGAAAACCGCCTTTCACACCTTCAAGGTCGGCCTGAACTGGAAGTTCGGCGGCGGCTGGACTCCTTAAGCGGCGACAAGCCCTGCCATAGACCTGACGCGCTCCGGCTTGGAGCGCCCGATCTCGACGACCTAATGGCGGCTGGTTTCACCGGCCGCCATTTTGCTTTTGACGATTCTGAGCCGCGGTCGGCGTTGTCCTTGTCGCAGCCTTGGCCTATCGGTTGCTGCGGCGGCATCGGCAAAATATCTAAATCGCAGGGGCTGTCCGGAGTTAAGGAGACGCTCAATGACGGCGGTCACAACGGCGCGGGACGGCAAAGTGGCGTTGCGCAAGGCGCAGATGCTGATCGGCGGCAAATGGGTCGACAGCGCCGCGGGCGAAACGTTTCAGGTCGAGGACCCCGCACATCGTGCGCCGATCGCCGAGGTGCCGCGCGGCCGTGCCGAAGACGTCGATCGCGCCATGAAGGCTGCCGCCGAAGCTTTTCCGGCTTGGTCGCGCACGCCGCCGCGCGAGCGCGGACGCATTCTGGCGCGCATCGCGGATGCGCTCGAGGCGCGCGTCGAGGAGCTTGCACGCACCATTGCGCTCGAAACCGGCAATGCCATCCGCACCCAATCGCGTCCGGAAGCGAAAGGGTCGGTGGACATCCTGCGCTACTTCAGCGGGCTTGGCAGCGAGCTCAAGGGCGACACCATCCCGCTTGGCGAGAGCGTGCTTTGCTATACGCGGCGCGAGCCGCTCGGAGTCGTCGGCGCCATCGTCCCGTGGAACGCGCCGGTATTGCTCTCGGCGGTCAAGATCGGCCCTGCGCTCTGCGCCGGCAACACCATGGTGCTCAAGGCGGCGGAAGACGCCCCGCTCGGCGTTTTGTTGCTCGCCGAAGTGTGCCAGCAATTCTTGCCACCGGGCGTACTCAACGTACTGACCGGGACCGGCGTGGAATGCGGCGCGCCGCTCGCCACTCATCCGACCCCGCGCAAGCTTTCGTTCACCGGCTCGACCGCGGTCGGCAAAAGCGTCATGCACGCGGCTGCCGATCGCATCGTGCCGATCTCGCTCGAGCTCGGCGGCAAAAGCCCGTCGATCGTTTTTCCCGATGCCAACGAAGATTGGGTGCTCGACGGCATGGTCGCCGCCATGCGCTTCTCCCGTCAGAGCCAATCGTGCACCGCAGGCTCGCGGTTGTTCCTGCATCGCGACATTTTCGACGACTTCCTCGAAGGACTCGGCCGCAAGGTCAAAGCACTCAAGATCGGCGATCCGCTCGACGAGGCAAGCGATATCGGCACCATCATCAACGCCAAGCAGTTCAAGAAAGTCTGCGGCTACGTCGAGGAAGGGCTCAAGCAGCGTGACGCGCGCGTCGTCATCGGCGGCCTGCCGCCAAAAGACGGACCGCTGAGTGAAGGCTACTACGCCATCCCCACCATCTTCGCCAACGCCGCCAACGACTGGCGGCTGGCGCGCGAGGAAATTTTCGGACCGGTGCTGGTGGCGATTCCGTGGACCGACGAAGCCGACGCCATCCGCATGGCGAACGACAGCCATTACGGATTAGCTGCGTATGTCTGGTCGCACGACATCGGCAAGGCGTTGCGCACCGCGCACGCCATCGAGTCCGGCTGGGTTCAGGTCAACCAGGGTCTCGGTCAGAGCCCCGGCCACTCCTACGGCGGCTACAAGGAAAGCGGCATCGGCCGCGAGTTCTCGCTCGAAGGCATGCTCGACAGCTATACCCAGGGCAAGAATGTCACCGTCAATCTGACGCACTAAATAGCATCGCCTTCCCCGGAGGGGAGTGAAACGGAGACCAATGGGCAGCCGTTTGCTTGTGCTTGTTCGTCACGGCGAGAGCGAGTGGAACAAGAAAAATCTGTTCACCGGCTGGCGCGACGTCGATCTGACCGAGAAGGGGATCGCCGAGGCGCGGGCCGCCGGGCGCGCGCTCAAGGCGCAAGGGTTGCACTTCGATATTGCTTTCACGTCAGTGCTGAAACGCGCGGAGCGCTCGCTCGACCTGATGCTCGAAGAGCTCGGGCAGAAAGAAGTTGCCGTCGTCAGGGACCAGGCGCTCAACGAGCGCGACTACGGCGATCTCTCCGGCCTCAACAAGGACGACGCGCGGAAAAAATGGGGCGAGGACCAGGTGCACATCTGGCGCCGCTCGTATGACGTCGCGCCGCCCGGCGGCGAAAGCCTGAAGGATACCGCCGCGCGGGTGCTGCCTTACTATATTGCTGACATTCTGCCGCGCGTTCTCAACGGCGACAACGTGCTCGTCTCCGCGCACGGCAATTCGCTGCGCGCGCTGATCATGGTGCTGGAGCGCCTGTCGCCGGAGAAGATCGTCGCGCGCGAAATCGCGACCGGTGTGCCGCTGATCTACCGCCTCAATGCCGATTCCACGGTGGCGGAGAACAAGGAGTTGGCGGGGTAATTCTTTTCATCCGCCCCCGCGCAGCGGGGGAGGGGGAACCATGCGAAGCATGGTGGAGGGGGCGTCGAGGCACAGGCACGCCTCATCTCTGACGCCCCTCCCACCATCCTTCGCTCGCTTCGCGAGTCTCGGATGGTCCCCCTCACCGCTATCGCGGGGCGGGGTGAATCAATTAAGCCGCCGCTCCTGAAACCCGGCCCGCTTCCCAGCCGAGCATGGCGCGTTTGCGGGTGATGCCCCAGTGATAGCCGGTGAGATCGCCGGATTTGCCGACCACACGATGGCACGGCACCACGAACGATACCGGATTTTTGCCGACCGCGGCGCCGACCGCGCGTGACGCAGTGGGCTTGGCGAGCTTGGCCGCGATGCTGGAATAGGTGGTGAGCCGGCCCATCGGGATCTGTAGCAGCGCGTCCCATACGCGCACCTCGAAGTCGGTGCCGATCAGCACCACCCGAAGCGGCTGCTGCGCCTGCCATTGCGACGGGTCGAAAATCCGCTTGGCGATGACGGCAGTGCGGGCGCTATCCTCAAGGTAGGTGGCGCGCGGCCAGCGGCCTTTCATGTCGGCGAGCGTCGGGCGTTCCTTGCCGGGGTCGGCGAAAGCGAGACCCGCCAGTCCGCGCCCGGTCGCCATCACCAGCGCGCTGCCGAACGGCGAGGGGTGAAAGCCGAAATAAATTGTCGTACCCTCGCCGCCGGATTTCCATTCGCCCGGCGACATCGCTTCGTGGGTGACGAACAGGTCGTGCAGCCGGCCGGGACCGGAGAGTCCCACTTCATAGGTGGCGTCGAGCACGCTTGCCGAGTCGCGCAGAAGCTGCCGCGCGCCGTCGAGTGTCAGCGCCTGCAAGAACGCCTTCGGTGTCAGTCCGGCCCAGCGGCGGAACAGGTGATGCAGCTCGGTGGGCGTGACACCGGCGGCCTCGGCGATGGCTTCGACCTCAGGCTGCTCGCGCCAGTGGCCGCGGATATGCCCGATGGCCTTGCGCACCACGTCATAGTC
>DASXDP010000136.1:0-65999 GCA_036490575.1 Xanthobacteraceae bacterium | reverse complement strand
TTGGTCGGAGCGCCGAGATTTGAACTCGGGACCCCCAGTCCCCCAGACTGGTGCGCTAACCGGGCTGCGCTACGCTCCGAACATTGCGGCCAGACTATAGTAACCGCTCCTTCGGGGCACAAGACACGAAACCTCAACATATGCTGGCTAAACGGGCGGAAACGCTGCCGCGGGGTTCCGCTTGTCGATTCGCTTCTTGGACCGGCTGTGAAACGAATTTTCAGCGCCACGCTCCATTCGTTGCGCGGCATCCGCTATGGCATTGCCACCGAGGCGGCGCTGCGCGAGGAGGCGGCGCTTTTGATCGCCGGCGTGCTCGTCGGCGTTGTCGTTGCGCCGACCTGGCTTTGGTATGTCGCGATGGTTGAATCGCTGCTCGTCTTGCTGGCCGTGGAATTCCTTAACACGGCCGTCGAGAAGCTTTCAGATTATATCACGCGCGAGCAGCACGTTGAAATTCGCCGGGTCAAGGACTTCGGCTCCGCTGCGGTATTTTGCGGCATCTGCCTTGCCGGCATTACTTGGCTTGCCGCCGTCGCAGTGCGGATCGCGGATTATTTCCTGGTGCGATGATCAGGGCGAGTCGATCTCGCCAAGGCGATCCGGGTTGCGCGTCGAGCCGGAAACGTCAGTACGCGTTCTTGGCGCGGATCAGCGCGAACGGGGTGCGCGCCAGGATCGCGATGTCGAGCAGCATCGACCAGTTTTCAATGTAATAGAGATCGTGCTCAACCCGCTGCTGGATTTTTTCCTGGCTGTCGGTCTCGCCGCGCCAGCCATGGATCTGCGCCCAGCCGGTGATGCCGGGCTTGACGCGGTGGCGGGCGAAATATCCGTCCACCGCGTCCTGATAGAGCCGGTTCTCGGCTTTCGCCTGTAACGCATGCGGCCGCGGCCCAACCAGCGACAGATTACCGGCGAACACCACGTTGAGCAGTTGCGGCAGCTCGTCGAGGCTGGTTTTGCGAATAAAGCGGCCGACGTGGGTCACGCGCGGGTCGTCGGCGGTAACGAGCTTGCTGGCGGTTGCGTCGGTCTTGTCGGTGTACATGGAGCGGAATTTGTAGATTTCGATGAGCTCGTTGTTAAAGCCGTGACGCTTTTGTTTGAAGAACACCGGGCCGCGGCTGTCGAGTTTGATGGCGATGGCGACCAGCAGCATGACCGGCGCGGCGCAGATCAGCGCCAGCGCGCCGACGATTTTGTCGAACAGCCATTTCATCACCACGTCCCAGTCGGCGATCGGCTTGTCGACAATGTCGAACACCGGAACGCTGCCGAGATAGGAGTAGGTGCGGGGCCGGTAGCGCAGCTTGTTGGTGTGGGCGGAAAGTCGGATGTCGACCGGCAGCACCCAAAGCTTCTTGAGCATTTGCAGGATGCGGCTTTCCGCCGTCACCGGCAGCGCAAAGATCACCAGGTCAACCCTGGTGCGGCGCGCGAATTCCACAAGGTTATCGACCGTTCCGAGCTTGCCGACACCCGCGACACTCTCGCTGCTGCGCTCGTCGCTGCGATCGTCAAATACGCCGATGACGCGCACTTCCGATTCGCGCTGTGCGGCGAGCGATTGAATCAGCATTTCGCCGTTGGGATCGGCGCCGACGACGACGGTCCGCCGGTCAAGCCGGCCTTCGCGCGTCCAGTACCGCACCATTAGAAACAAGCCGCGCCGGAAGAGCACCAAACACAACAGTCCGAGGACAAAGAAGCCGCCGAGCCACGCGCGCGAAAATTGATCGCCTATCTTGGCAAAGAAAGAGACGCCGACTGCGATCAGAAAAACCACCGACCACGCCGAGGCGAGCCGCATGTATTGCTTTTCGTAGCCGCGGAACGCCTGGACTTGATAAATGTCGGCCGCCTGAAAAGCCAAAATGGCGAGCAGCGCGATGCCGAAAATGGCGAGGACATAGTACCAGGCGAAGCCATCGGCCCGCACCACGTAGGCCAGGTAAACGCCGAGGCCGACCGCCATCACCAGGAAAAATTCAATCAGGCGAACGAGTCCGGCGAGCACGATCGGCGAATAAGCGGCGCCGTACGGTTGCGCGGCCGCCGCCTGCGCCGCAGGCGAAAGCCCGGCCGTCACGCGCGGCGCTTCGTTCGGCAAGGCCGAAACCGCGGACAACATCGCGGCAGACGGGTCGAAACTGGCGCCGTGCTCGGGTTTGGACATTCTCAAGCCGCGTTAACGCCGGCAACGCCGTGCTGGCTTCGCGTTGCGGGCAGATGGCGGGCAAAATAGTAAATAAAATTCAAAGAATCGTTATGCGAACTGCGCCAGTTTTCGCATCGCAATGGCCTCGCGATAGGCCGCTAAACCGCCATCTACCATCGCCGGGGCCGAAAACTCGCGGCGCACGCGAGTGCATACGGATTGGGCGAGACGCCGCAGTTGGGTAGGGTCGGCCATTGCCGCGCCAATTGCGGCAGCGAGCGCCGGGGAACTGTTGGGTGCGACAAGATGGTCGGCGTCGGTGCCGAATATCTCCGGCATCCCGCCGACCCGGGTCGCGATCATCGGCATTGCCGCAGCGGCGGCTTCGAGCACCACATACGGCAATGATTCGGCGCGGGAGCAAAGGACCATCACCCGCCCCATAGCGAACGCCTCGCGGGCCGTGCGGTGGCCGACAAAGCGGATTTGATCGGCTACGGCAAGGCGCTCGGCTTCTGCCTTGAGTTCCGCATCGAGGGGGCCGGCACCGGCGATGGTCGCGGTGAGGCGGTGGCCCGAGACGTTCAGCATCGCCAGGGCTTCAATCAGAAGATCAAAGCCTTTGACGGGGCGCAATTCCCCAAGGGCGACAATGTCGGTCGCGTCAGCGGGGTGGCTTACCGGCGCGAATTCATCGTCGCTCACGCCATTGTGCACGACCCGCACCAATCCGGGCGGCCGGCCGATTTGCGCGCGAAATTGCGCGGCCGCGAAATTGCTCTCGAACAAAAACAAATCGGTGCGCCATTTCAGGAGCCACTCGAGCGATCGATAAAACCCGCCTGAGAGCGTGCCGGGACGATAAACAAGCGTTCCGCCATGAGGGGTGTAAACACGGATCGCGCGGGGCGCGCTTCGGGTCAATCGGGAGAGGGCCGCGCCCTTGGCGCCGTGCCCGTGAATGACGTCGGGCGCGGCGCTTGCGATCCACGGCGAGATCGCACGCAAAGCGTGCAAGTCGGAATAATCGAGCTGCCGGCTGATGGCGACCCGGCGCACGCCGAATGCAAGCTTGGGGGCAAGTTCAGCAAGGGCCGCATCGGCTCGGGGGCCCCCCGTCAAAGTGTCGGCGACGAGGCCAACGCGATGCCCGCGCTCGGCCTGCCCGCGCGCGATATCGAGCACATGCCGGAACAGGCCACCGACCGGAGCGCGCAGCACATGCAGGATGGCGAGCGAAGTGGCCGCCGGCGCGCGGCGATCGCTGTTGACCGGTGCGCATGCCGCGCTGGTTTCGCTGCCGGCCGGCTCAAGGTGGACGGCGGCACTTCCGTCGGCCATCGGTCGATTCCCTAAAAGTCACGCGAGAAAGTTAAGCGGGATTGAGCCCCGCTGCGGTTAAGAAAGTCTGACGGCTGATCCGGTGGGACCGGCAAAGCGGCGCGCCCGCAATCGCTTAACCGGATGGCAACCTTAATAGTTTCTTATTCGGCCCCGGGCTTGGACATGGTGGGAGCCTCGAAATGAGTATGGCATCGCAAGTACCTGATGCCCCGTCGCGCGAACCGTTCATGGATGCTGAATTCGACCTTTCCGTCCTGGGGGCGGCGCTGTGGCGTAACCGCCGGAAGGTGCTGTGGCCCACCATCCTGATGGCGATCCTTGCGTTCGCGGTGGTGACGATCATTCCGCCGAAATACCTCTCCGAGTCGCGCGTGTTGATTGTCGGCCGTGACAACGTCTTCCTGCGGCCTGACGTTGACAAGGATATCGCCGACCGCGTCACCATCGATCAAGAAGCGGTGACGAGCCAGGTGCAGCTCATCCTTTCGCGCGATCTTGCGCGCGAAGTGATCGCCAAGCTTAAGCTCAACGAGTTGCCGGAGTTCGACCCGGCGCGAGGCGGCGTTTCGCTGATCAAGGGGTTGCTCGGCACGTTGGGCATCACCAAAAATCCGATGCGGATGACTCCGGAGGAGCGGACCCTCGACGCTTATTACGCCCGCCTGAACGTCTATCCGGTAGAAAAGTCCCGCGTCATCGTCATCGACTTTATGTCGCAAAATCCCGAGCTCGCGGCGCGGGTCGCCAACGCCATTGCGGACGCTTACATCGAGCGGCAGCGCGCGGCGACGCAGGAGCAGGCGAGCGCCGCCGGCGAGTGGCTGTCCGGCCAGATCGAATCGATGCGCAAGAAGGTGGCCGATTCGGAAGCGAGAGTGGAGGCGTTCCGCGCAAAATCGAACCTCCTGGTTGGTCCCAACGGCACAACGCTCTCGGCCCAGCAGCTCGGCGATCTCAACGGACAGCTCGCCGCCGCGCGTACGCTAAAAGTCGATGCCGAAGCCAAATCGAGAATTATTCGGCAGATGCTCAAGTCGGGCGAGCCGATCGAGTCGTCCGACATTCTCAATTCCGAGCTCATTCGGCGGTTGTCCGAGCAGCGGGTGACGTTGACTGCCCAGCTTGCGGAGCAATCCTCCTCGTTGCTCGGCAATCATCCGCGCATCAAGGAGCTAAAAGCCCAGATCGATGATCTCAACCGGCAAATCCGGCGCGAAGCCGAGACCATGGCGCGGTCGTTTGAAAACGATGCCAAGCTCGCGGATGCGCGGGTCGAGGCGCAAATGTTGATGTTCGATCAATTCAAAAGCCAGGCCGCCTCGACAAACGAGCAAGACGTACACTTGCGCGCGCTCGAGCGCGATGCGAAGTCGCAACGGGATCTCCTGGAATCGTACCTGGCGAAGTACCGCGAGGCGAGCGCCCGCGATAGCATCGCTTCAGCGCCGGCCGATGCGCGGGTCATTTCGCGTGCGACCGTTTCCAACGTTCCGGCCTATCCGAAAAAGCTGCCGACGGTGTTGATCGTTACACTGGCGACGCTCCTCGTCAGCAGCGGCGTTGTGCTCACCCGCGAGTTTCTCGGCGGGCCGCGGCCCGAAACGGCGGAAATCTCGGTTGATCCCCTTAATGCTGGCGTTGAGAGGCCACCCGGCGTGGGCCCGTTTGCCCGGATGCTGGCGGCCAAGGAAAAATTGGCTGCCCGCGCGGCTTCCGCCATCAAGGGCATGCAACAAACTGCGGAACCCGGCCAGCCTGCGCCGGTCGGGATTCCCATCAGCGTGCTGGAAGATTTCGCGCATCATTTGCATGCTGAAGGCGTGCCTAACAGCCAAATCGCAATCTTCGGAACGGAACCGCATCTGGATCGGATCGGAGTAGCGATCAAATTTTCCCGCGCTCTTGCACGCGAGGCTCGCGTCGTACTGATCGGTTTGGGCTCAGGTGACGCCGCCATTAATGAGATTGCCGCGGATCCCTTCGCGCCCGGTTTGGCGGAACTCGTCGCCGGAACCGCTTCGTTCGGAGATATCATTGCGCGCGACCGCTTTTCCGGACTCAATCTTATTCTGTCGGGACGCGCGCCGGCCACGCGGGCCGCGCTGTTAAAAGAAACGAGCCTGGCGCAGAGCTTTAAAGCTCTTTCTGCCGCATATGCCCATGTCGTGATCGATGCCGGCGTGCTGGGGGCGGGGGCCGCCGAGGCGATCGCCAGATTCGCGCCTCACGCTATCCTCCTGGTCGAGAACACCGCCGATGAGGGGATTGCCCAGGCCTACCAGGAGCTCTTACAGGCGGGCTTCCACCACGTCACCATCTTTGTGATCGGGCCGCCCGAAGCCACTGCGGCATCAGCCGAAGCGGCTTAGATTCAAGCCGTCGGGCGCGAAACAAGGCCGCGGCTCGCCACATCGGCGACGAGGCTCGGGTGTCGCTGACGCGCAGCCGGGCAAAGGATTGTCAACCACGCCCCGGCTAGGATGACCGGTCAAGAAGGAACATGACGTGGCGGCACTGCGACAGGCGATCATCCGTGGCGGACTGGAGTCGCTTTACTTCACGGGAGCCTATACGGCGCTGCGGCCAATCGTCGGCGGCGTCGGTGTCATTCTGACCATGCATCACGTGCGTCCGCCGCAGCCCGGGCGCTTCCATCCGAACCGGATTCTCGAAATCACGCCGCGATTTCTCAGCCGGGTCGTTGCGCTGTTGCGCCGCTCCGGCGTCGATCTTGTCAGTCTGGATGAACTATATCGCCGCATGAGCGAGGGCGATTTTCGCAAGCGCTTTGTATGCCTGACGTTCGACGACGGTTACCGCGACATCAAGGAGCATGCCTATCCGATCCTTAAGACCGCCGGCGTGCCGTTTGCGATCTATGTGGCGACGAGTTTCCCCGACCGCCTCGGCGAACTGTGGTGGCTGGCGCTGGAAGCGATCGTTGCCAGGAACGACCGGGTCGGCGTCGTGATCGACGGCGAGAACCGCGTATTCGATTGCAAAACGGTTGCGGAAAAGTGGGCGCTTTACGAGGAGCTTTACTGGTGGCTGCGGCGCCAGCCTAGCGAGAGCGATGCGCGCGCCATCATGCGTAATCTTGCCGCCTGCCATCGCGTCGACATCGCCGCATTCTGCAAAGATTTGTGCATGGACTGGAAGGAGCTGGCCGAGCTCGCTGCCGATCCGCTGGTGACCATCGGCGCCCACACCGTCAATCACCCGATGCTGGCGAAGCTTTCAGAAAAAGCGGTGCGGACCGAATTGGAGATGAGCCGTTCGGTTATCGAGTCAGCGCTGGCGTTGCGGCCGGTGCATTTGTCCTATCCGTATGGCGATGCCACGTCCGCCGGGCCGCGTGAGTTTCAGATTGCAGCCGAGATGGGATTTAAGACCGCGGTGACCACGCGGCCAGGTGTGCTGTTTCCCACACACCGCACTCAGTTGACCGCCCTGCCGCGCATTTCGCTCAATGGCGAATATCAGCAGCTGCGTTACGTGCGCGTCCTTTTGTCCGGCGCGGCAACGGCGATGTGGAACGGCTTCCGCGCGCCGCAGGCGGCGTAGCCAGGAATCAGTAACCGGCAGTCAGTGATTACGCGTCACGGAGTTCCTGACGCCTGACGCCTGGTTACTTACTGATGTCTGGTTCCTGACATCCACCGCACCAGCGGCATGGCCGGAATAACCCAGCCCAGGCCGGCGACCACATAGTAGACGACGGAGATGACGGAATTGTCGCGAATGGCCGGCGATTGCGCCAGCGCCATCGCGACCAGCGCCCAGACGATGACCAGCACAAACAGCGCAATGGCGCCAATGAACTTGCGTGCCCGAACCTGCATGGCGGCGTGTGCTATCACAAGCGGCAACGCGCGTCATGGCCGCTGCGGCCGGTGCGAAATAATAGGCGGTGGTAGCGCCGGAACTAGCGGACGGCTTTGACGCATTGCCGGCCGTAACGCCCGCGCTATATGGTCCGCGCCAGTGAACAAGATGATCAACACGGCGTCGTACGGCACCCACGCGCGCGCCATTCGGGTATGGCTTTATGCCGTGGCAGCGCTTGTGCTGGCCATGGTTTTGGTCGGCGGCGCGACGCGGCTGACCGAATCCGGCCTCTCCATCACCGAGTGGCGTCCAGTCATTGGAGTGTTGCCGCCGCTCAGCGACGGCGGATGGCAGGATGTTTTCGCAAAATACCAGGCGATCCCCCAGTATAAAGCGCTGAACGCGGGCATGAGTCTCGCGGACTTCAAAACGATCTACTGGTGGGAGTGGACGCACCGTCTGCTCGGCCGCGTGATCGGCGCCGCATTTCTTTTGCCGTTTCTGTGGTTCTTGTGGCGCGGCTGGATACCCCGCGAGCTGCGCCCGCGGCTGTGGTTCATATTTGTGCTCGGCGCGCTGCAAGGCGCGGTCGGATGGTGGATGGTCGCGTCCGGCCTGTCCGAGCGGACCGAGGTTTCGCAATACCGGCTGGCCACACACTTGATCCTCGCCAGCGTCATTTATGTCGCACTGCTGTGGACCGCGGCCGCTCGGGCAAATCCGTTTGTGGCCGCCGCCCGCGCCGCCACCCGCGCGGGTGCGCTGGTTCTTCTCGTTCTTGTTCTGGCGCAAGTCTATCTCGGCGCCCTGGTCGCGGGGCTGCGCGCGGGCTACGCTTACAATACTTGGCCGCTCATCGATGGCGGGCTGATACCGAAATCCGCCGATCTGTTGTTCCAGACACCGCCCTGGCGGAATTTCTTTGAAAATATTCTCACTGTTCAATTCGATCACCGCATGATCGCGTATCTGGTTTTCATCGGCGCGGTCGTCCACGCGATTGACGTAACGCGCAATGAGAAGGCGAGGGGACGGATCGCCGCGCTGGTACTGCTTGCGGCCGTCGCATTGCAAACCATAATCGGCATCGCGACTTTGATGCTGGTGGTGCCGTTGCCGCTCGCGCTATTGCATCAAGCCGGCGCGATGCTGGTGCTGACCGTGGCGACGCTGCACACAGCGAACGTCACCGCGCGATCCGATTTTGTCGCGGCGGGTTGGCAGCGTCGGCCGGCCGACAATCCCGTCGCAGCCGTTGCCGATTAAGCGCCGAGCGCCTGCTCAAGATCGGCGATGATGTCGTCTTTGTCTTCAATGCCGATTGAAAGCCGCACCACGTCGGGGCCGGCGCCGGCCGCGGTCTTTTGTGCGTCGGTAAGCTGCCGATGCGTTGTCGAGGCGGGATGGATGATCAGCGAACGGGTGTCGCCGATATTGGCGAGATGCGAAAACAACTGGACGTTGGAGACGAGTTTTACGCCGGCGTCGTAACCGCCCTTCAGGCCGAAGGTGAACACCGCGCCCGCGCCGTTCGGGCAATATTTTTGCGCGAGCCCGTGATAGCGGTCACCCGCCAACCCCGGATAGCTGACCCAGGCGACCTGCGAATGCGCCAAGAGCCATTCGGCGACCGCGAGCGTGTTGTCGCAATGCGCGCGCATGCGCAACGGTAACGTTTCAATCCCGGTCAGAATGAGAAAGGCGTTGAACGGCGACAACGCCGGGCCGATATCGCGCAACGCCAGCACCCGGCAGGCGATGGCAAAGGCGAAATTGCCGAAGGTTTCGTGCAGCACAATGCCCTGGTATTCAGGCCGCGGCGCGCTGAGCATCGGATAGCGATTGTCACGCGACCAGTTGAACGTGCCGGCATCGACGATGAGGCCGCCGATGGAGTTGCCGTGACCACCGAGGAATTTGGTCAGCGAGTGAACGACGACGTCAGCGCCGTGATCAATCGGCTTGCACAGATACGGCGTCGCCAGCGTGTTGTCGACGATGTAGGGCACGCCCGCGCTGCGCGCGACTTTCGCCACCGCTTCCATGTCGGTGATGACGCCGCCGGGATTGGCAATCGACTCGGTGAAGATCGCCTTGGTCTTCGGCGAAACCGCGCGCTCGAACGAAGCGATATCGTCGGGGTCGGCCCACACCACGTTCCAGCCGAAGTTCTTGAACGCGTGGTTGAACTGGTTGATCGAGCCGCCGTAGAGCTTTTTCGAGGCGACGAATTCGCCGCCCGGCTGCAGCAGGCAATGAAAGACGATGACTTGCGCCGCGTGGCCGGAGGCGACCGCAAGCCCGGCCGTGCCGCCCTCAAGAGCTGCGACACGCTCTTCCAGAACCGCATTGGTCGGGTTGCCGATCCGGGTGTAAATATTGCCGAAGGTCTGCAGGCCGAACAGCGAGGCCGCGTGATCGACGCTTTCAAAAACGTACGATGTAGTCTGGTAGATCGGCGTCGCGCGTGCCCCTGTCGTCGGATCGGGCTGGGCGCCGGCGTGTACGGCGAGCGTGGAAAAACCGGGAATGCGTTCGCTCATCGATCTGTCCTTGACGGGTCCGAGGGGCGAGACTTGAGGTCCGGTTTATAGGAGCCGCCAAGCCCGTCAAGCATCACGACGCAACGCGCGAGGACGGTCGCCGTGCGTTGCCGGCGCGGCGACCGATCCCAGCGGTAACGATGCGAAGTTTTTAGTCTTTCCAGTGCGCCAGCTGCGCCCGGCATGACGCCGAAATGCGATTGCGATTGCTCATAAGACAACCCGCGACCCGCGTGCGGTCGGGGATGAACTGCGAGCAGATATTCATCGCATCGCTGACACACGCGCCGTCGTCCTGCCGGTTGTCCGCATAACTGGCGGACGGGACGAATGCGAGTGCCGAGAAGACAAGTACAGCCACCGAGCCCATTCTCATGACCCGTTCCTCATTATCCAGAGTTTCTTTTGCAACGTTGGGGCAGAAGCGCCCGTTGTTTGCCGCTGCAGAAAATCACAAAGATGTAAAGAAGTTCCGCACCGGGCTTATACAAATCGCGATTTGACCGGTAATTTTCGCTTAAAAGCGCGGACGCCTGCGGCGCTCACTCAGCCGCCGCCGTCCTGGCGTTGTGCGCGTTCACTGGCGCCGGTCGTGCCGCCGGGAGCGGATACCCGGTTGAGCGACAAGCGCTGAATGCCGCCGCCGAGTTTCGCCTTCCTTGACGAGAGGGTGCGGGTATTCACGCCCATCCACGAGATCTCAGAGGAGAGGCGGCCATATTCGATCTTCGGGCAACGGTTCATCACCACCTTTACCCCGGCGGCCTCGGCGAGTGCCGCCGCCTCCTCGTTGCGGACGCCAAGCTGCATCCAGATGATCCGCGGCCGCGGGTTAAGCGCCAGGGCCTCCTGGACGATCGGCAGCGCGTGTTGCGAACTGCGGAAGACATCGACCATGTCGATCGGTTCGGGCACGTCGGCCAGCCGCGCATAAATCCGCTGGCCGAGCATGTCCTTGCCGGCCAATCCCGGATTTATCGGAATCATGTGGTAGCCGCGTTCGAGCAAATATTTGAACGCAAAATAGCTCGGCCGATTGGTTTTCTCCGACGCGCCGACCATCGCGATCGACTTTACGGTATTGAGAATGCCGCGAACGTAGCTGTCGGAATATGTATCGTGTTCCATCGGACCTTCGTTCAGCGGTCTTCCCATTTAGGTTCGCGCTTGTCGATGAAAGCGCCAATGCCTTCCGCGGCATCGTGCTTGAGCATGTTCTCGACCATCACCTCGGTGACGTACTCGTAGGCGTCCGCCAGCGGCATTTCCAGTTGTCGGTAAAATCCCTGTTTTCCGAGTTTGACCGTCATGGCCGATTTTTCCGCGATGCCGCGCGCAAGCTCGATAGCGGCGTCGCGCTCGCGGCCATTTGCCACCACGCGGTTGATGAGGCCGATGCGCGCCGCTTCCTCCGCGGAAATAAGATCTCCCGTCAAAAGCATTTCCATGGCGTGCTTGCGGGCGACATCGCGCGACAGCGCCACCATCGGGGTAGAGCAGAATAAGCCAATATGGACCCCCGGCGTAGCGAACTTGGCGACCTTCGAGCCGATCGCGAGGTCGCAGGTCGCCACCAGCTGGCAGCCCGCCGCCGAGGCCGGGCCTTGGACCGCCGCCACGACAGGCTGCGGCAAGTTGACGATCTGCTGCATCATGGTGCTGCACATGGTCATGATGTGCTTGAAATAAGCGCGGCCGCCGTCGTCTTCGGAACGGTGCCGGCTCAGTTCCTTCAGATCGTGGCCGGCACAGAATGCCGGGCCGTTGGCCGCCAGCACGACCGCACGCACGCTCTGGTCGTGGGCGATCGCGGTGAGCGCATCGCCGAGCGCTTGCAACATGATTTCAGAAAGAGCGTTCCGATTTTGCGGCTGGTTCAGCGTAAGCACCGCCACTCCGGCAATGTCCTTGCGCAGCAGCATCAATGCCGACGCGCCGGTAGGCGTTGCGATTGCGGTGTGGGCGCTCATGGCTTCCGTCCTCTCGGGATCACTTAGATCAGCGCCCGACAGCGATTTGGCAAGCGGCCGGTCTCATTGTATCCGATCAAACGCGGCGGGGCAGGGGGACGGAAATGGCGGCAAAGCTTACGGTTGAGGAACTGCAACGCCTGCTCGACGCCGAGTTTCCGCAAACGTTTCACGCCGACGGCGGTTACGTCATCGAAAAAGTCTGGCTCGGCGGCAGCCGCGTGCGCAAGCATTTCGACAAGGCGTCGCTGCGCCCGGGCGGGACCATTGCGGGCACGACTTTGATGGCGCTGACTGACATCGCCATGTACGTGGCCATTCTCGCCGCCATCGGCTGGAAACCGTTGACGGTGACCACCAATCTAAACATCAATTTTCTGCGCAAGCCGGCGCCGCGCGACCTGTTGGGGGAGGCGAAATTGCTCAAGCTCGGCAAGCGCCTCGTGGTAGGCGACGTATCCATTCGCTCCGACGGCCAGGAGGATGTCGTCGCCCACGCCACTTGCACCTACTCCATCCCGGTAGACCGGTAAAATAATACCTCAATGCCAAGCTATTGAATCTTGGCCCAAACCCACCCGCAGGGTTGACCGTGGAAGCTTTCGCCGCTAAGTACCCGGCGCGCTGCTCGCTCTTTGGCGAGCGCCGGTTCCCAATGGATGCGATTATGAAAAGCTTTTCGGCCAAACCCGCCGACGTCGACAAGAAGTGGGTGATGATTGACGCCGACGGATTGGTGGTCGGCCGGCTCGCTTCTATTGTCGCGATGCGGCTGCGCGGCAAACACAAGCCGACCTACACCCCGCACGTCGATTGCGGCGACAACGTCATCGTCATCAACGCGGCGAAGATCGTGCTGACAGGCCGCAAGGTCGAGCAGAAGGTCTATTACAAGTACACCGGCTATATCGGCGGCATCAAGGAACGTTCCGCCAAGGCGATCCTGGCCGGGCGCTTCCCCGAACGCATTGTCGAAAAGGCGGTGGAGCGCATGTTGCCCCGCGGGCCGCTTGGGCGCCAGCAACTCGGCAATTTGCGGGTTTATCCGCATGCCGAGCATCCGCACGCCGCGCAGCAGCCGCAGTCGCTCGACGTTGGCGCCATGAACCGCAAGAACAAGAGGTCCGCCTAATGGCCGACACTATCCAGACGCTCGAAGAACTGTCCGCGCTAAAGCCGGCTGCAGCGCCGCAACCGCCGCAATACGTACAGAAACTCGACAAGCAGGGGCGCGCTTACGCCACCGGCAAACGCAAGGATGCGGTTGCGCGCGTCTGGATCAAAATGGGCAGTGGCACGATCGTCATCAACGAACGCCCGGTGGAAACTTATTTCGCGCGGCCGGTGCTGCGCATGCTGATCCAGCAGCCGCTCGTCGCTGCGAATCGCCAGGGTCAATTCGATGTCGTTTGCACCGTCTCCGGCGGTGGTCTTTCCGGCCAGGCGGGCGCCGTGCGCCACGGCTTGTCCAAGGCGTTGATGCGCCATGAGCCGGATTTGCGCGCCGTGCTCAAGCGCGGCGGTTTCCTCACCCGCGATCCGCGCGTCGTCGAGCGCAAGAAATACGGCCGGGCGAAAGCACGCCGCAGCTTCCAGTTCTCCAAGCGTTAAACCCAAAACTTCGATCGAGTGGACGGCCCGCGGATATTCGCGGGCCTTTTGCGGTTTTGGTCGGCCGTCGCCGCGCCGGGGAAAAGCGCGTCTTCGAAAGAAAAAGGGCGCCGCAAACGCGGCGCCCTTTGAGTTGGTTGGACGCAAATTCAGGGAGGAATGTTTACGCGTACGCCGACAAACCAAACAAACGGATCGCCGGCGCCGGCCGGTGCGGCTAGGCCGAATAGTACATTTCGAATTCGACCGGATGCGGGGTGTGCTCCAAGCGGATCACTTCGCCCATCTTCAGGTCGATGTAAGCGTCGATGAAATCGTCATCGAACACGCCGCCGTTCTTGAGGAAGCCGCGGTCCTTGTTGAGCTCCTCGAGCGCCTGGCGGAGCGAGCCGCACACGGTCGGGATTTTCTTCAACTCCTTCGGCGGCAGATCGTAGAGGTCCTTGTCGATCGCCTCGCCCGGATCGAGCTTGTTCTTGATGCCGTCGAGGCCGGCCATCAGCATGGCGGCGAAGCCGAGGTACGGGTTCGCCAGCGGGTCGGGGAAACGGACCTCGACGCGCTTGGCTTTCGGGTTGGTCGTGTAGGGAATACGGCAGGAGGCGGAGCGGTTGCGCGCCGAATAGGCGAGCAGCACCGGCGCCTCGAAGCCCGGCACCAGCCGCTTGTAGGAATTTGTCGTCGGGTTGGTGAAGGCGTTGATCGCCTTGGCGTGTTTGATGATGCCGGCGATGTATTGCAGGCAGGTGTCGGACAGGTCCGAGTATTTGTTGCCGGCGAACACGGGCTTGCCGCTTTTCCAGATCGACTGATGGCAATGCATGCCCGAACCGTTGTCGCCGTAGATCGGCTTCGGCATGAAGCAGGCGGTCTTGCCGTAAACCTGCGCCACTTGCTGGATGCAATATTTGTAGACTTGCAGATGGTCGGCCATCTGCACCATCGGCGAAAACTTCAGCCCGAGTTCGTGCTGTGCTGACGCGACCTCGTGGTGGTGCTTTTCGACTTTGGCGCCCATGCGCGCCATGGCCGCCAGCATTTCCGAGCGCATGTCCTGCGCGGAATCCTGGGGCGGCACCGGAAAATAGCCTTTCTTGGTCCACACCCGGTGACCCAGGTTGCCGCCTTCGAACTCGGTGTCGGAGTTGCTCGGGAACTCCACCGAATCGAGCTTGAAGCCGGTGTTGTACGGGTCGGCCTTGTAGCGGACGTCGTCGAACACGAAGAACTCGGCCTCGGGTCCGAAGTAGATCGTGTCGCCGATGCCCATGGATTTGACCATGCCCTCGGCTTTTTTGGCGATGCCGCGCGGGTCGCGCGAGTAGGGCTCGCCGGTGGTGGGCTCGAGCACGTCACACACCAGCACCAGCGTCGTCTCGGCGAAGAACGGATCGATGCAGGCGGTCGAGGGATCCGGCATCAGGCACATGTCGGATTCGTGGATCGCCTTCCACCCGGCGATCGAAGAACCGTCGAACATCTGGCCTTCGGCGAAGGTCTCTTCTTCGATGAGCGAAACATCGAAGGTCACGTGCTGCCACTTGCCGCGCGGGTCGGTAAAACGAAAGTCGACATATTTGACGTCGCTGTCCTTGATCAGCTTCATGACATTCTTCGGCGTGGTCATGGCAGGCGTACCCTTTCGTGCGTTTGGTAATTGGCTTGTGCTGATTGAAGTTCGCTACTGGCGGCAACGGCAGCAAAAATCTTCAAATGGCGTCCGTTCCGGATTCCCCAGTCCTGATCCGGATGGCTTCCTCGATGGTGGAAACAAAGATCTTGCCGTCGCCAATGCGGCCGGTTTGCGCTGCCCGGCGGATCGCGTCGACGGCCTTTTCGACCATATCATCGCCGAGCACAATCTCGATCTTCACCTTCGGCAGAAAATCAACGACGTATTCAGCGCCGCGATAAAGCTCGGTGTGGCCCTTCTGGCGACCAAAGCCTTTGGCCTCGGTGACGGTGATGCCTTGCAGTCCGACTTCCTGCAGGGCCTCTTTCACCTCATCGAGTTTGAACGGCTTGATGATGGCCTCGATTTTCTTCATCGCGTTTCGTCTCCCGGCTCCAGCACTGGAAATCGGCCCGCCAGAACCGTCGCTTGGTTAGCAGTTCCCGTGCCAAGGCTGAGAAAGTAGCAAAAATGCTGCGAAATCAGCCGCCTAAAGGAGCACTTTGACTGCGCAGTACTAACTCCTGCGCCGATCCGGATGCCAAAATGGGCATATTGCCTATTATCGCGTCAATAACGTGGGATGACAAACGCTCAGGGCGTTTGCCTGGTTTGCCGCATCGAGCGGCGTCATTATCTTCGCTGCTTAATGATTGAACTTCTGAGCAATGCCGAAATGGCGAAAGCCGACCGGCTGACAATCGTCGGTGGAACGGCGGGTCTGACACTCATGGAGCGCGCCGGCGCTGCGGTCGCCGACGCCGTTGCCGCGCGCTACCCTGTAGGGTCCAAGGTCGTGGTGCTGGCCGGCCCCGGCAACAACGGCGGCGATGGTTTCGTTGCGGCGCGGTTGTTGGCGATGCGCGGCTTTCGCGTGCACCTGATGCTCGCCGGAGAGGTCGCGGGCCTCAAAGGCGATGCGGCGGCCGCCGCGGCACAGTGGAAAGGTCCAGTTGCGTCGCCACATCCGGACGGTTTTGCGAATGCCCGCGTAGTCGTGGACGCTCTGTTCGGTGCTGGCCTTGATCGGCCGGTGGAAGGGCAGGCGCGGGCCATGATCGACGCCATGAACGCCCAACCTGTGCCGATACTGGCGATCGACTTGCCGAGCGGGATCAACGGCGCGACCGGTGCGGTTATGGGAGTCGCCGTCAACGCCACGCAGAGCGTCACCTTCTTTCGTAAGAAAGTCGGACATATGCTTTTGCCCGGGCGGCTTCATTGCGGCCGTGTCAGCGTCGCCGACATCGGCATTCCACCGACCGTACTTGCGGAGGTTGGCGTGCAAACCTTCGAAAATGTGCCACAGCTTTGGCGTGCCCTGTTCCCGCATCCGCAATCGACCGGACACAAATACGACCGCGGGCACGCTGTCGTCGTTTCCGGTCCCCTTTGGTCGACCGGCGCCGCCCGACTAGCCGCCCGCGCGGCGCTGCGCACCGGAGCCGGCCTAGTGACCATCGCGAGCCCGCGCGACGCCCTGCCGGTCAATGCCGCCGCGAATCTTGCCGTCATGGTGCGGCCGGTCGACGGCGCGGGCGAACTCTCTGAGTTTTTGACGGACCGGCGGCTCAACACGATCGCGCTCGGTCCAGGATTGGGCGTAGGCGCGGCGACCTGCGACGCCGTTCTGGCGGCGCTCTCGGGCGAGCGCGCTGTCGTTCTTGATGCGGACGCCATCACGAGCTTCGCCGGCGAGCCCGCCCGCCTCGCCGAAGCGCTACGGTCGCGAGCGACCAGGCCTACGGTCTTAACGCCGCACGAAGGCGAATTTACCCGCTATTTCGGTGGTTTGGACGACAGAACTAAAGTCGGCTCAAAGCTCGATCGAGCGCGGCTGGCGGCGTCCCTTGTAGGCTCGATTGTCGTGCTCAAGGGCGCCGATACCGTGGTCGCCGCTCCGAACGGCCGGGCCGCGATCGCAGCCAACGCGCCGCCCTATCTTGCGACCGCGGGCGCCGGCGACGTGCTTACGGGAATGGTGGCCGGGCTGCTGGCGCAAGAAATGCCGGCCTTCGAGGCGGCGGCAGCGGCGGTGTGGCTCCACGGCGAGGCCGCCCGTGTCGTTGGGCCTGGTTTGATATCCGAGGATCTGTCCGAGGCCTTGCCGAAAGTGTACCGCGATCTTCTCGGCTGAGCCGTACGCGAAGGGGTTAGCTTTCCGGCTATTTTTATAGTGTCCCGCGGATGACGCATGTTATAAGCCGCGCCGCCGGGCCGCCCCTCGGTCCGCGGGCGTGGCGGAATTGGTAGACGCGCGGGATTTAGGTTCCCGTGACGAAAGTCGTGGGGGTTCGAGCCCCTCCGCCCGCACCAGCAGGCGGCAATCCAAGCAAGCCCGGAAACCGGCGGTCTTGGCGCATTAAGTGTTTGGCGGATAAGTGTGATGTCGATGGAATTCACTGAAACCAGCACGGCCGGCCTCAAGCGCGAATATCGCGTGGTCGTTCCGGCAAGCGATCTTGAGGCACGCGTCAACGAACGTCTCGACGATCTCAAAAACCGCGTACAGCTTCGCGGTTTCCGCCCGGGCAAGGTGCCGGTCGCGCATCTCAAGCGGCTGTACGGCAAATCGGCCATGGCCGAGGTGATCGAGGCGACCGTCAACGAGGCCAACTCGAAGATCATCGCCGACAACAAGCTCAAGCTCGCGATCGAGCCGAAGGTGGTGCTGCCGACCGAGCAGGCCGACGTCGAGAAGGTGATCGAGGGCAAGTCCGACCTCGCCTACACGGTGGAGATGGAGATCGTGCCGCCGATCACGCTGGTCGACTTCAAGTCGATCAAGCTGACGCGGCTTACTGCTGAGGTGAGCGACGAAGAGATCGATAAAGCTGTAAGCACCATCGCCGAACAGAATAAGCCGTTTATCGCCAAGACCGACGGCGCGGCAAATGGCGACCGCGTAACCATATCGTTCGAGGGCTCGATTGGCGGTGTGCCGTTCGAAGGCGGCAAGGGCACCGACGCGCCGCTCGTGCTCGGCTCGGGCCAGTTCATTCCCGGATTCGAGGAACACCTCGTGGGTGGGAAAGCGGGCGACAGCAAAACCTTCGACGTCAAGTTTCCCGACGATTACCGCGCGACCGAACTTGCCGGCAAGGATGCGACCTTCGCCGTTACCGTCAGCGCCGTTGAAACGCCGGGCGAGGTCAAGATCGATGACGACTTCGCCAAATCACTCGGAGTGGAGTCGCTTTCCAAGCTCAAGGATGCGGTCAAAGAGCGCATTGCCCGGGAGCATAGCGGCGCGACGCGACATAAGCTCAAGCGTGCGCTGTTCGATCAGGTCGACGAGCGTCATAAGTTCGAGCCGCCGCCAACCCTCGTCGAACAGGAGTTCGCCAACGTCTGGTCGCAGGTCGAGAAGGATCTCAAGGACCAGAATCGCACCTTTGAGGATGAAGGGACCACCGAAGAGAAGGCTCGCGCGGAGTACCGCGGCATCGCCGAGCGACGCGTGCGGCTTGGCCTCGTCATCGCCGAAATCGGCGAGCGCAATAACATCAAGGTGACGGACGAGCAGCTGCGCTCCGCGGTGATGGAGCAGGTGCGGCAATTCCCTGGCCAGGAGCGGCAGATCTGGGAGTATTACCAGAAGAACCCGAACGCGCTCGCCGCGCTGCGCGCGCCGCTATTCGAGGACAAAGTGGTCGATTTCCTGGTCGAGCTCGCCGAAGTGACCGACAAGCCGGTTTCGCGGGAGGAGCTGTTTAAGGAAGATGAGGAATAAGGATTGTGGTGGGCCGGACGACCATAGCCGGTCTTGTCGCGGCAAACTTCGGAACATATCTGCCCGGAACCGGGCAGCTTGGTCCTAGGCCGCAGGACATCTTCGACAAGCGCCCCGACTCAAGCCACATTATGCTCTCAATGTGAGCCCAAAGCCCTGACAGGTGAGCTATGCGCGATCCGGTAAATACCTACATGCAGCATCTCGTTCCCATGGTGGTCGAGCAGACCAACCGCGGCGAGCGCGCTTACGACATTTACTCCCGGCTGCTGAAGGAGCGAATTATCTTCATCACCGGCCCGATCGAGGACGGTGTAGCCTCGCTCGTGGTCGCGCAACTATTGTTCCTCGAGGCGGAAAATCCGAAAAAAGAAGTCTCGATGTACATCAACTCGCCGGGCGGGGTGGTGACTTCCGGCATGGCGATCTACGACACCATGCAGTTCATCCGGCCGCCGGTCTCGACCTTGTGCACCGGGCAGGCCGCGTCCATGGGCTCGCTGCTTCTTGCCGCCGGCGCGAAGGATTTGCGGTTCGCGCTGCCGAACGCGCGCATCATGGTGCACCAACCGTCCGGCGGCTTTCAGGGCCAAGCCACCGACATCATGCTGCATGCCCAAGAAATCCTCAATTTGAAGCGGCGGCTCAACGAGATTTACGTCAAGCACACCGGCCAGCCGTTGAAGAAGATCGAGGACGCGCTCGAGCGCGACATGTTCTTGACCCCGGACATGGCCAAGGATTTTGGCATTATCGACAAGGTCATCGAGAAGCGGCCGGAGGAACCCGGCCTGAAGCTCGAACAGCCGGTACTTGCCAAGGTGTAGATGGAACTGTCGAATCGGCGCCCTGGCGGCACCAACGGCTTTCCGTCAAGGGGGTTCTTCGCGACTGTGTTCCGGAAAGCACACCGCGGCAAACTCGCGTTATCGTTAATAGATTCTTGATTGGCACGCCGTTAGCATGCACGCTTGTACTGGGTGTTGAGGTGTTGTCACTCTAGCGTCGCAGGCGGGAGCAGGTCGCGGAAAGTGCTACGGATTTTTAGCGTGGCGGGCAGTAGGGTACGGGAACTGAAAAGGCTCCCCTCGCGACGAAGACGGAGACGGGAATGAGCAAAGTCGGCGGCGGCGATTCCAAGAACACGCTCTACTGCTCGTTCTGCGGCAAGAGCCAGCACGAGGTGCGCAAGCTCATTGCCGGGCCGACGGTTTTCATTTGCGACGAGTGCGTCGAACTTTGTATGGACATCATCCGCGAGGAAAACAAATCCTCGCTGGTGAAATCGCGCGACGGCATCCCGACGCCCCGCGAAATCCGCAAGGTTCTCGACGACTACGTGATCGGCCAGGATCACGCCAAGAAGGTGCTGTCGGTGGCCGTGCACAACCACTACAAGCGCCTCAACCATCAGAGCAAGCACAACGACGTTGAGCTCGCCAAGTCGAACATTCTGCTGATCGGGCCGACCGGCTCCGGCAAGACGCTGCTGGCGCAAACGCTGGCGCGCATTCTCGACGTGCCGTTCACGATGGCGGACGCGACCACGCTGACGGAAGCCGGTTATGTCGGCGAGGACGTCGAGAACATCATCCTGAAGCTGTTGCAGTCCGCCGACTACAACGTCGAGCGCGCCCAGCGCGGCATCGTCTACATCGACGAGATCGACAAGATTTCGCGCAAGTCGGACAATCCGTCGATCACGCGCGATGTCTCCGGCGAAGGTGTGCAGCAGGCGTTGCTGAAAATCATGGAAGGCACGATCGCCAGCGTGCCGCCACAAGGCGGACGGAAGCACCCGCAACAGGAATTCCTCCAGGTCGACACGACGAATATTCTTTTCGTCTGCGGCGGCGCGTTTGCCGGCTTGGAAAAGATCATCTCCGCCCGCGGCCGTTCGACCTCGATCGGCTATGCGGCGAGAGTGATGGCGCCGGAGGACCGCAAGCAAGGCGAGATCTTCCGCGAGGTCGAGCCGGAAGATTTGCTGAAGTACGGCCTCATTCCCGAGTTCGTCGGCCGGCTTCCGGTCGTCGCCACGCTGGAAGATCTCGACGAGCCTTCGCTCAAGCGCATCCTCACCGAGCCGAAAAACGCGCTGGTCAAGCAATACCAGCGCATGTTCGAGATGGAGACGGTGGACCTGACGCTGGCGGAAGAAGCGCTCGGCGCGATTGCACGCAAGGCGATCGATCGCAAAACCGGCGCACGCGGACTGCGCTCGATCATGGAAAGCATTCTGCTTGACACCATGTTCGATCTGCCGAGCCTCGAAGGCGTCGAGGAAGTCGTGATCTCGCGCGAGGTCGTCGAAGGCAGCGCGCGGCCGCTCTACATTTATGCTGATCGGTCCGATCGTGCCGGCGAGACTGGCGGAGCGAGCGCCTAAACGGTGCCAGTTTGCCGCATGCGCGATTCGGTCGGCGGTGCACCGCTGCCACCGAGCGTCGTGCGGTTTTCCGCGAAAAACCGCGGTTTCTTGACACACTCTCGCCTCGACGCCACCTATAGTGAACGCGCGAGGCGGCATTCGCCAAATCGCGAAGCGAGCAGTCGATTGCGGCAGCGCCGATGGCGGGTTGCGAACGACGTGCACAACAATAAGGAAATGGGGCCATGACAAGTGCCACCAAGCCGAAGCAACCGCTGGTGACCGGTGAGACCCGGGCTTACCCGGTGCTGCCTTTGCGGGACATCGTTGTCTTCCCGCACATGATTGTTCCGCTCTTCGTCGGCCGCGAGAAATCGATCAAGGCGCTCGAAGAAGTGATGCGCTCGGATACGTTCATTTTGCTTGCGACGCAGAAGAACGCGTCCGACGACGATCCGGCGACTGATGCAATCTTTCGTATCGGCACGCTGGCGAGCGTGCTGCAGCTCCTCAAGCTTCCCGATGGCACGGTGAAGGTGCTGGTCGAAGGCGCGGCGCGCGCCGAAGTCGGCCGCTACACCGATCGCGAGGAATATTACGAAGCCGACGCCACCGTCATCGGCGATTCGTCCGGCGACCAGGTCGAGGCCGAGGCGCTGGCCCGCTCCGTGATCAACGAGTTCGAAGGCTACGTGAAGCTCAACAAGAAAGTGTCGCCGGAGGTCGTGGGCGTCGTTCAGCAGATCGACGACTACGCCAAGCTCGCCGACACGGTTGCCTCACATCTCGCCGTCAAGATTCCCGACAAGCAGCTCATCCTTGAGATCCCCGTCGTCACCGAGCGATTGGAGAAGGTCCTCGGCTTGATGGAGAGCGAGATCTCCGTGCTGCAAGTCGAGAAGCGCATCCGTACGCGCGTCAAGCGCCAGATGGAGAAGACCCAGCGCGAGTACTACCTCAACGAGCAGATGAAGGCGATCCAGAAGGAGCTGGGTGACGAGGACGGCAAGGACGAACTCGCCGAGATCGAGGAGAAGATCAAGCGCACCAAGCTGTCGAAGGAAGCCCGGGAAAAAGCGCAGCACGAGCTCAAGAAGCTGCGGCAGATGTCGCCGATGTCGGCCGAAGCGACGGTCGTGCGCAATTATCTCGACTGGCTGCTGTCGATCCCATGGAACAAGAAATCCAAGGTCAAGAAGGACCTGACGCTGGCTGAGCAAATCCTCGAGGCGGATCACTTCGGCCTTGAGAAGGTCAAAGAACGCATTGTCGAGTATCTGGCGGTTCAGCAGCGGGCCAACAAACTCACCGGACCAATTCTGTGTCTGGTCGGGCCGCCCGGCGTCGGCAAAACTTCGTTGGGTAAGTCGATTGCGCGGGCGACCGGGCGCGAGTTCGTGCGCGTCTCGCTTGGCGGCGTGCGTGACGAAGCCGAGATCCGCGGCCATCGTCGCACCTACATCGGCTCGATGCCGGGCAAAGTCATCCAGTCGATGCGCAAGGCGAAAACATCGAATCCGCTGTTCCTGCTCGACGAAGTGGACAAGATGGGCGCCGATTTCCGCGGCGACCCGTCATCGGCGCTGCTCGAAGTGCTCGATCCGGAGCAGAACCACGCGTTCAACGATCACTATCTGGAGGTCGACTACGACCTCTCGAACGTGATGTTCATCACCACGGCGAACACGCTAAATATCCCGCCGCCGCTGATGGATCGGATGGAGATCATCCGCATCGCCGGTTACACCGAGGATGAGAAGCTCGAGATCGCGCGCAAGCATTTAATTCCGCACGCGACCGTCAAGCACGGCCTCGAGCCGAAGGAATGGTCGATCGACGATGAGGCGTTGCTGACGCTCATTCGCCGCTACACCCGCGAGGCCGGTGTCCGCAACCTCGAGCGCGAGCTATCGACGCTGATCCGCAAAGCGGTGAAGGAGCTCACGGTCAAGAAAGGCGGCTCGGTCGCCGTCACGGCGGAAAATATCGGCACCTATCTCGGCGTTCCGAAATTCCGCTACGGCGAAGTCGAGGACGAAGATCAGGTCGGTGTCGTTACCGGCCTTGCCTGGACCGATGTCGGCGGCGAGCTTCTGACCATCGAAGCCGCGATGATGCCGGGCAAAGGCAAGATGACCGTCACCGGCAATTTGCGCGACGTGATGAAGGAATCGATCTCGGCGGCGGCGTCGTATGTGCGCATGCGCTCGACCGCCTTTGGCATCGAGCCGCCTTCTTTCGATAAGCGCGATATCCACGTCCACGTGCCTGAAGGCGCGACGCCGAAGGACGGCCCGTCCGCCGGGGTCGCCATGGCCAGCGCCATTGTGTCGGTGATGACCGGCATTCCGGTGCATCGCGACGTCGCCATGACCGGCGAAATCACGCTGCGCGGGCGGGTGCTGCCGATCGGCGGTTTGAAGGAGAAGCTGTTGGCGGCTCATCGGGGCGGCATCAAGACAGTGCTTATTCCCGAAGAGAACGCCAAGGATCTCGTCGAGATCAACGACAGCATCAAGAGCGGGCTCGACATCATTCCAGTGTCGCGCATGGACGAGGTGTTGACGCGGGCGCTGGTGCGGATGCCGGAGGCGATCTCCTGGGACGAAGCGGCCGCGAAACCGGCCGAGGTCGCCGAGCCCATCGTCGAAGAAGACTCTTCGGGTTTGACCGCGCATTGACATTGCGCAGTGAACGGCAAAGCGGCGCCCCAGGTGGCGCCGCTTTTGCGTTTATCCCCACGTTAAAGGTGAAAACTCGGCGCAACTTTCGTTGACCGATTGCCCGCCCGGCGGGATTCGGTAAAATTCGCGAGCGAACCGCGCTGCAACAATGCATGGGTGTTCCGATGAGGCTCGCTGGCTGGCTGTTCGCCTGCACGGCTCTGATCGTGACTGTCACTGCGGCGGGGGCGGAGGATAGTTTCTGGCTGAGCGGAGATTATACCCAGAACGTTCCGTGCAGGGGCGACGGCAAGGATCGGCCCGAAACCAAAGTGCACATTACGGCGCAGGAAATCGAGTCCAAGATCGGCGTTTGCACGTTCCTGGACTCCAAGGTCGACAGCAAAAGCGTCATCGGGCATGTGGAGTGCAAGTTTCCCGCCGGCCCGCTCATGGGTGATGTCACCTTCACAATGAAATCGAATAACACGGTGGCCTTCATCGACACCAACAAGACCTACAGCGCGACGTTGTACCGTTGCCCGAAGTCGCCGGCAGAGTGACTCTACCAAGCGCCGGATTGGTGTTAGGATGGCCATGGCCTCAAGGGATCACATCATGCTTCGCTACCTGATCGCGACCGCAATGTTGGCTGTCACGCTTGCCGTTGCGCCGGCCATCGCGGCGACATCTAAAGACAAAATGGCGACGTGCAAATTCGGCGCTGACGATCAGAAGCTCGAAGGAGCCGCACGCAAGGCGTTCATGAAGAGTTGCATGTCAAACAAGGACGACCCGCGCGGGCCACCGATCGGCACGCCGCCGCCTCAACACTAAGGGGCGTCAGCCGGCCCGGTACGCCGATCCATTTATCTTCCCCCGGCCGTTGAATGCGGCGTCAAATCCAAAGGACAAGTCTCGATGCGAATGATCGCTTACGTTCTCGCCATCATCTGCCTCATCGCTGCCGTCGTGTATTTCGCGATCCCCGCAGGCTCGCTGCCGACATTCATGCCGGGCTATGAAGCCGGCTCGCAGCATGTCCACAAAACTCATGCCATCGCCGCCGTGATCGGGGCAGTCATCTTGTTTGTGCTCGGATTGATCGCCGGCCGCTCGCGGGCGTGAAGAGCTTCATTTTCCAGCCGCCCCGCGGCGCGTCGGAGCCGCCGGGAATAACTAATCTTGCGGCCGGGTCCCGGCGGGAACTTTACGCTGGATACGCGCATCGAAACGGGGAACGCTGACCACCACGCGCCGATGGGTGCCACCGCCAATGACTTCAAAGTCATCGCGCGCTTCCACGCGAAATCTTACGTTTCGGGCATCGACTGCCAAAACTTCGGCGGTGGCCGTCACGCGCAGGCCGACCGGCGTCGCAGCGACATGGCTGACGTCGAGGTGGGTGCCGAGGCTCTGATGTTCACTGGGCAGGAGATGCTCGATCGCATTGAGCGCCGCCGCCTCAATGACATTGATCATCACCGGTGTGGCCAGTACCGGAATGCGGCCGGACCCGACAAACGGCGCGGTATGTTCGGGACCGACCAGAAGCTGGGCAGTCCCCTTAAGACCGGCGGTAACACGGCTCAGATCGACCATCGAAGCCCCGAATGCATGAAAGAGCGGCGGCGGCATTCCTTGACCCGATCCTGCGGCTAATGTCCAGCTTGCCGGCAATGTTGTTGCGCGCTCCAATGCCACGATGACTCAGCCGCCGTTGCCGCCGCTTCGCACGCTGTTCTTCGAAGACCTTTCGGTCGGCATGACCGAACGGCTGAAGAAGACGGTCGCCGCTTCCGACGTGGTCGGCTTTGCGCAATTGACCGGCGATCGCAACCCGATCCATCTGTCGGAGCATTTTGCCGCCAAGACCTCGTTCCGCACCCGGATTGCGCACGGCCTTTACACCGCCAGCCTTATTTCTGCAGTTCTTGGTACGCGGCTGCCGGGTCCCGGCGCCGTCTATATCTCCCAAACGCTGAATTTCCGCGCACCGGTTAAGATCGGCGACACCGTGGTCGTGACCGTCACGGTGGCGGAGCTCATTGCCGAGAAGTGCCGCGCGCGACTTTCGTGTCGGTGCGAGGTCGACGGCGAAATCGTGCTGGACGGCGAAGCCTTGGTGAAGGTGCCGAGCGGTAATGCCAAGGGGAAGCGGCCTGAGCCGCGGCTTTAGCGCATGATCCGAAAAAAAGCCGGCCCGACTTGATGTGAGGGCGGAGGCCGGTTTCCGAGAGCATCTTGCGCCAGGGAAGAAGAACCGCCTCGATTAAGGGTGCGTTGCGGCCGGTACTGGATGTTGAAATAACTCCGTAACGATCGCGCCAACCACCTGGGGTATGATCCGCGAAAGTCGGCCGATGCGGCGCGATCGCGCGGAGAAATAAAATTAGGACACGAGCAAAACGGCCGGTCGCGGGCACGCTGCTTGCCGTGACGGTGTCATTCGTCCTGACCCTTGCGCCGCCGTCACGCTCGGTCGCCCAGCCCCCGGACGTCGGTCAAACGGCGATACGAGCGGCGCTGACCAAATGGACGGACGATTTCAATGCGAGGAAATGTGGCGGGGGCGTGCAGTATCTTCTCGACCGAGCTGCGTTACGATTATCGCGGATTCCCGGAACGCAACTACACCGACATGTGCGATGGGCTCCGCCATGCCTTGACCGACAGGGTGAAACGATACGCCTATTCTTTGGCCGTCAAGGAGGTTCTGGTTTCGGATGATCTGGCAACAGTTCGATTGACGTGGACTCTTTCGATTACCAAGCCAGGCGCCCGTCCAGAGGTCTCGCAGGAACCCGGCATCGACGTTTTCAAGAGACAAGTTGACGGTACCTGGAAAATCATCAGGTTCATCGCCTACGCCGAACCTGGATGACGAGCCGCAGGCTCGCGATCTCTTCTTCATTGGACATCATTCGATGACTGGAATTTGCGAGGCTTGCGACATGCACCGGCGGTGGCTGCTGCGTGGGATTGCGCTCAGTCTGGGGGCGTCGGCATTCCCGCTTCGAGCGCAAGCCAAGGACAAGCTGCTGGACGAGGTGGTCGAGTTCACCGGCTCAGTCCTGTTTTTGTCATCAAACGTGCCGGGTCTGGTCATCGGCGCGGTGCGAAACGGCGAGACGTCGGTGTTTGGATTCGGCACGACAGGACGGCCGGGAACTCAGCTACCCGACGGTCAAACGCTGCTGCGGATCGGCTCGGTCACCAAGGTATTCACCGGCGCGGTTTTGGCCGGTCTGGTAAGCGACGGACTGGTGAAGCTCACCGATCCGCTACAGGCTCGGCTTGGGTGGGACGTGCAAATTCCAACCAAGGACGGCAAGAGCATCCGCCTGATCGACTTGGCCACACACACCAGCGGCCTCCCGCGCGAAGTCGAACGTGCCCCGGCGCCCGCGGACAATCCCTTCGCTACCATTACCAAGGAAGCATTCATAAAGAACCTGCGGGACGACCCGCTGCTTTTTGCACCTGGCACGGGCGCTCTCTATTCGAATTTCGGATTCGATCTGTTGGCTCAGGCGCTGGCGAGTTCCGCCGGCAAGCCATACGAGGATTTGCTGCGCGAGCGGGTTCTGACGCCGGCCGGATTGAAGTCCGTCGTTTTTGCCCCGGAGAACGGACAGAGCAAGCAACTGATGCAAGGCCACGATTTCGCCGGGACGTTGCTCCCGGATGTGCCCACGGCGCCGATGATTGTCGGGTCCGGCGGCCTCTACGCCACGCCGGATGATATCTTGCGGTGGCTTGGTTGGCATCTTGATCGATTTTCCAGGAGCGGCGCTGAGATGCGGTTGCTCGACCATGCGGCTTATGTCCAGCGCAGCGGCTTGAATCCGGTGTTTGGTATGGACGAGTCTGGCCACATGGACGCCATGAGTTTGGGATGGGTCATCATGATGCCGACGCGCGACCATCCTCTGATTCTGCAGAAGGCAGGCGGCCTGCAGGGCATTTTCAGTTACGCGGCGTTTGCGCCGACAGGCGGCGTCGGCGCATTTGTCGCGATCAATCAGTTTAATTTTGGGGCCGCGCAAGCAATGGCCAAGGCCATCAATGCCATGATTGCTACACTGGCTGCGCCATGAGGTCTCTGACTTCCGGGTGATGGGCGACATATGCTTTGACGAACCCGCAGCGCGGCACGATTTTGAGGCCTCGCGCCCGCACCTCTGCGAGCATTCCCTGGATCAGCCGTGAAGCAATACCTCTGTTCCGCGCCGGCGGCGGCACCTCGGTGTGAGTGATCGTCATTACGTTTCCGGCCATCTCGTAATTCGCCACGGCGGTGACGCCATCGGTATCAAGCTCAAAGCGGGAGAGGGCGGTGTTGTCGCGCACAGTTGAGGCCATGCGGCTAATATACCGGCGATGTGCCCCGGCTGCTATCCTGTGAGCTCCGTTGCCCGCCGATGAAAATCGCCACCTTCAATATCAACAACGTCAACAAGCGGCTCGCCAATCTGCTCGGCTACCTGCGCGCGGCGAAGCCGGATGTCGTTTGCCTGCAGGAGTTGAAAGCAACGGATCGCGAGTTTCCCAAAGCCGCAATCGAAAAGCTGGGCTACGGCGCCGTCTGGCGTGGCGAGAAATCGTGGAACGGCGTCGCCATTCTTGCGCGGGACGGTGAACCCGTCATCACGCGCACTGACCTTCCGGGGGATCCCGGCGACCGGCAAAGCCGCTATATCGAGGCGGCGGTGAACGGGGTGCTGATCGCATCGCTCTATGCGCCGAACGGAAATCCGCAGCCCGGTCCGAAGTTCAAATACAAGCTCGCCTGGATGGAGCGGCTCGCGGCTCACGCTGAGGTACTCATGGCCGCGGGCGTTCCGGTAGTGCTGGCGGGCGATTACAATGTGGTGCCGACGGAGCGCGATATCTATCCGACGAAATCCTACGACCGGGACGCTCTTCTCCGGCCCGCCAGCCGCGCACGGTATTCGGAAATCCTGCGCCAGGGCTGGCGGGACGCCATTCGCGCGCTGCATCCGGATGAGCCGATGTATTCGTACTGGAGCTATTTGCGCGAGCGCTGGCGGCGTGACGCCGGGCTGCGCATCGATCACCTGTTGCTCAGTCCGAAAGCGGCTGAACGCCTGGTGCGCGGCGGCGTCGATCGCTCGTTTCGCGGCGAGGCAAATGCCAGCGACCACGCGCCGGTCTGGATCGAATTGCGCGACGCCACCCGCTCGTCCCCGCGAAAGCGGCGGGCTAGCGCGGAGTCCCGCCTGCGCGGGAACGAGCCGAACGGCGCCCTTTCGAAGTCGACCGGGAAGCCGATGGCAAAGCCGACCCGTCGTCCGCTCCTGGTGATCGACGGCGACTCGTTCGCCCATCGCGCCTATCACGCGCTGCCGAAGAACATCAGGCGAAAAGGCGACCGTCCCGCAGGCGCCATACTCGGCTTTGCCAATTTACTGTTGCGCCTTTGTCGCGAGGAGCAGCCGCGCGCCGTGCTGGTCGCGTGGGACACCTACGAAGCTCCGACCTACCGGCACGAGGCATACGCGGGTTACCAGGGTGGACGTGAATTTGACGACGACCTTATTGAGCAGTTCAAAGTAATTCCGGAGTTCGTCGCGGCGTGCGGCTTTACGAACGCCAAGGGCGCAGGCTATGAGGCCGACGATTTTCTCGCTGCTGCGGTCAACGCCGAGGAACGGCGTGGCGGAGCGGTGTTGGTCGCGAGCGGCGACCGCGACATGTTTCAGTTGGCGTCGGACAAGACAACAATTCTTTATCCGATCCGCGGCGGTGGCGTTGAGCGGATCGGCCCGGCGGAAGTCCGCGTGCGCTATGGTGTCGATCCGGCGCAGGTGCCGGATTTCATTGCGCTGCGCGGCGATCCATCCGACAAGCTGCCGGGCGCGCCCGGCCTTGGCGCGACTGGCGCCGCGGGATTGCTGCGGCAATTCGGCAGCTTGGACGCAATCCTCAAGGCCGGGCGCTATGCCAAGCAAGCCGAAGAGCTGCGGCTCTATCGGTCCATCGCGACCATGGATCGCAAAGCGCCGTTGCCGCGTTTGCCGGATGCGAAACCGACCTGGACGAAGGCGGCGGCGCTGGCGGCGAAGTGGCAACTCAAGCAATTGGCCGCGCGGCTCGAAGAACTCGCCGCCGGGCCGTCGCGTCGCTAGTCCGCAACCGTCCGGCCGGACTTACGAGCGGTTCGCCCATCCGGAGGTATTGATATCACCCGGTGATTTAACGGGTTTTCGGGGCACGGCGGCTGCCCTAATTTCTTCTGATTTGGCGGATTTACGTTTCCCCCGGCCGCCGGACATGATTATCGCGTCCGTCGCTTTCACCCCATTTCGGAGCCGGCAGAGCGCTATGACAAGAACCTTGTATGCTGCGTTATATGTTTTGGTCGCGCTGGGCGGTGGTGCCGTCTTGGCGGCGGCCGATCGATTTGCCTCGGCGGATGACGGCAAGGCCATGCTGGAACGCGCCGTGACGGCGCTCAAGGCCGATCCGGCGGCGGCGCTCAAGCAATTCAATGACGACAAGAACAAACAATTTCGCGACCGCGACCTCTTCGTCTTTTGCTTCAGCCTTCCCGACGGCAATTTCACCGCGTTCCAAAGTCCGGTGATGCTGGGCACCGACGTGCGCGAATTGAAGTATCAGGACGAGCCCATCGGCCAGCACGCCTACGATGCTGCCGCGAACGCTCCCGAGGGAGATTTCGTCACTATCGAATATAATTTCCCGAAGCCGGGGACCAAGGCGGCCGCAACCAAGCAGTCGCTGGAAACCCGCATCGGCAAGCAAGCCTGCGGCGTGACCTATTTCAAATAACACGCAGCCTTAGATCGGCGACGGCTTTAAGCGCGCGCGGCGCGCTTCAGGCGTCATCAAATCCGCCGTCCGACGAACCCCAATCGTCGCTGTCGTAATCGTCCTCGTCTTGATCCTGGTCCTGGTCCTGATCGGCGTCGGCCTGGGCCAGCCGCGCGTCGCGGTCGCCTGAATCGCGAATGTGATCTATTCCGGCATCGCGCGCGAGCTGGCTGTCGGCGGCGCCGCCGGCTGAATCGCGCCATGGCGGCGCACGATCTCTGGCAAAGTTGCCCAACCCGCTCGGTGCGAAGCCGCCGCCGCGATGTCCGAACATGCCGCGGATTGCATCAAGCATCAGCGCTCCGCCGACCACGCCCGCTGCCGTAGAGGCCGCACCGCCGAGAAATGATCCGCCGCCGCCAGGGGGCGGGCCGCCGCCATAGCCTGGCGGCATTTGCGGTGGGTAATCGGGCGGCTGGCCTTGGGGGCCATAACCGCCTTGCGGCGTGTCCGACCGCACGCTCGGCACTGAGCTCCGCCCAGAGGCGCGCGGACCGAGCACGGCCTCGCGCATGGAATCGAGGAAGCCGCGTTGCGCTTCAGGTTCAGTCCCGCCGTCGAGCTGCGACTGCAACTCCTCGATGCGGGCATTCGCGCGCTTAAGCGCCTCGTCCTGGATGAGCGCCGTCTGCGTCAGCGCGTAAAGGGCATGTGGCGCGCGGCCAAGGCCCGCTGCGACCAGGCGCTCGGCCTCCGGATCGCGCTGCAGGTTTTCAACCTGGGCCAGGCGATCGAATAATTCTTCTACTAATTGCTGTTCCTGGGGGGTCATTGCGTCTCTCCGTTTTGGGTCGCGCAACTGCGCCTATGTAGGGAGCGATTGCGGCAATGCGAGGGGTGGCGCCGCCGCATAGGCAAAGTGGCAACGCCCGTTCATAATCGCCCGGCAGCAAAAACTTCCGACCCCGGGGAGCCTCTCATGCATGCCGCGCTTCGCCGCCAAACGCTTGCGGATCTGTTGCGCCGGAGTGGGCGGCGCTTTCCCGACAAGACGGCGATTATTTGCGGCGACACGGCGTGGAGTTACGCGGAATTTGACGCAATTTGCGACCGTCTCACCGCCGGCCTTGCCGCGCGTGGGGTCGAAAAGGGTGCGCGCGTTGCAATTCTATCGCGCAATTCGCACGCGTTTGCGGCTTTGCGGTTTGCGCTGGCGCGGCTCGGCGCGGTTCTGGTGCCGATCAATTTCATGCTCAAGCCCGAGGAAGCGGCGTTCATCCTGCGGCATGCCGGTGCGGAGGTTTTGGCGACCGATTCCGGTCTTGCGGACGTCGCGCGTGCCGCGGCCGTGCTCGACACCAAGGTGCGCGAAATGATTTGGCTGCCGTCGGAGGACGCGACAGTGCCGATCGCCGGCATGATCGCTTTCGACGAGCTTCTATCCAACGCCGCACCGCCGGAGGTGGAGCTTTCGGGCGGCGATCTGGCGCAGATCGTTTACACCAGCGGCACTGAATCACTGCCCAAAGGCGCCATGCTCAGCCACGACGCCGTGATATGGCAGTATGTGAGTTGCGTCGCCGATGCCGCGATTGCCGCCGACGATCTCGCCCTGCACGCGCTGCCGCTCTATCACTGCGCCCAGCTCGACGTGTTTCTCGGCCCGGCGGTCTACGTCGGCTCCACCAACGTGATCACGGCAAAGCCGGTGCCGGACAATCTGCTGCCGCTGATCGAGCGGCACCGCGTCACGTCGTTCTTCGCGCCGCCGACGGTGTGGATCTCGCTGCTGCGTTCGCCGCTGTTCGAAACCACCGACCTGTCGAGCCTGCAAAAAGGCTATTACGGCGCTTCGATCATGCCGGTCGAAGTCATGCGCGAAATGAAAAAGCGCATGCCTCAGGTCCGGTTGTGGAATCTCTATGGCCAGACCGAAATCGCGCCGTTGGCGACCATGCTCGGTCCCGAGGATCAGCTGCGCAAGCCGGGCTCATGCGGGCGCGCCGTCCTCAACGTCGAGACCCGCGTCGTCGATGACGCGATGCGCGACGTGGCGCCGGGCCAGATCGGTGAGATTGTGCATCGCTCGCCGCATCTGATGCTCGGTTATTTCCACGACGACGAGCGCACCAAAGCCGCCTTCGAAGGCGACTGGTTTCATTCCGGCGATCTCGCCACCATCGATACCGACGGTTACATCTACGTCGTCGACCGCAAGAAGGACATGGTCAAGACCGGCGGCGAGAATGTCGCGAGCCGCGACGTCGAGGAGGCGATCTATAAACTGCCGGAGGTTTCCGAGGTAGCGGTCGTGGGCGTGCCGCACCCGCGCTGGGTCGAGGCCGTGCTGGCCGTGGTCGTGGTCAAGGGCGGGCATTCGCTTTCGCAAGATGCAGTGCTCACGCACTGCGCGGCGCATCTCGCCGGGTTCAAGGTGCCGAAGGCTGTCGTGTTCACGGAGACTTTGCCGAAAAACCCGAGCGGCAAGCTGCTCAAGCGCGAACTTCGCCGCGAGCACGCGGAACTGTTTGCCGCGGCCTGAGCGCGATCCTACGCCGCGGCCATTCGCCGTCCGCGCAAATAATTCGCGATGAACAGGGCTGCGACCGGCAGGTGAAGCAAGATGCCGGCAAGCACGATCCAGGCGACTTCGACGCCGGTGAGCATGCCTTGGCCGAATTCGTGCGCCAGCACGAAAATGGTGAAGGGCAGGAACAGAACGATCCCGGTGACCAGGCCCGGGTTGTAGATACGCAGTCGGATCGTGGTCACGATGTGAATGATGCCATTGATCAAGGTCAGCCCGACCCAGCCGAGGCCTACCAGGCGCAGCGAGTGCGGAAACGCGATGGCGAGCGCAACCGGCAGCCAGACGTAAGCGACATTGACCAGCGCGACCCCGCCGACATCGACCGGCCAATCATCGTTGCCGCTCTTGAAAACGTGAGCATCGGTGAACTGGCGGAACCCGCCGGGCCACAAATGCTCTTCGATCTGGTGCACGAAATAGATCACGAGCAGACCGGCAAACAGCGCACGTTCGCTTACCGGATCGTTGCGGAAGGCCGCGACCCAGACGGCGGCGCCAAGGACGGCAAGAACCGGCAGCGCTTTTTGCCAATCGGCGGCGATGCGGCGCAGGAGCGGCATGGCGTCATCCTTCGGTGAGCTAGGAAGCCGAATCCACAAATCCTGAGCGCCACCGCTACATCGTGCCGCTTAATATTTGATTTGCCGCCCCGCTCTTTTTGCTCACATCGGCCGCCGTTACTCCGCAGCTTCCTTGCGGGGAACCGGCGGTGTGCCGTGGCTGTGGAATGACTCGATGGTTTTCAGCCCCCACGCCTGGCCCTTCTTCCGTTCGGTCTCGTTCCACACCACCGTCTTCCAGTCCGGCGCTAGAATGAGCCGCGCGCCGGCGTTCGCCACCTCGACGCGGTTGCCGCCGGGCTCGTAGAGATACAGGAAGAACGTTTGCTGGATGGCATGCTTGTGCGGGCCGGTCTCGATGAACACGCCGTTCTCGAGGCAGATGTCGGCGGCGCGCAACACGTCCTCGCGGCTGTCGACCGCGTAGGTAACGTGATGGAACCGGCCCGGCACGCCGGAATGATCGTGCGCAATCGCGAGATCGTAGGTCTTGTTGGTGCAGGTCAGCCAGATCGCCTGCTCGCCGCTCTCGAACAGGATCTGCTCGGTCATGCGCATGCCGAGCTTGTCCATGTAGAAGCGCCGCGCGCCGGGAATGTCGACGGCGAAGAAATTGAGATGGTCGAGCCGGCGCACCGAAATGCCGCGCGCCGGATACCGCTGCGCCTGGTTCTTCAGCGCGGGCTTTAGCTCTGCCGGCGGCTGGTACCACTCGGTCTCGTAGTAAAGCTCGAGGAGGTGGCCGTCGGTGTCGCGGCATTGATACGCCGGGCCATGGCCGACGTCGCCGTCGTTCCAGCCGACGTGGTGCGGCGTATCCTTCAGCGCGGCGACGCGGTGCTCCAGCGCCTCCGGGCTGCGGGTGCGGAACGCAGTGTGGGCGACGCCGGCGGTTTTCGCCGCGGTGACTTTCAGCGTGGCGCGCTCGTAATCGTCCCATCCGCGCAGATACACGCTGTCGCCCTTGCGGCCGGACTCGGTCATGCCGAAGACTTCTGTGAAAAACTTCAGCGATTCATCAGGCTTCGGCGTCAAGATCTCGACATGACCGAGATGCGCCAGATCCATGTTCGGTTCGCTCACGCGCAGTTTCCTCACGGGTTTGAATGTTGTTGCGGCCATGGGTACCGGGCGGGAAGGGGCCGCGCAAGCGCCGTTCGGCGCTTGGCTTTCTGGCTCGCGCGGAAATGAGCTAGAGGATTATTGACAACAGATTGTCAATATGACAAGAACGAACCATGAGGAAGACCAGAAACGTGCCGGCCGCTAAGGCCCGAGCGCAAGTCCGGCTCATCGTGGCGGATATTTATGAGCTGGCCGGGCGGCTGCGCGAGCAGGGCGAAGCCATTGCAGCGACCGTGGGCCAGACGCAGGCGCGCTGGCAGGTCTTGAGTGCGGCTTCCGGCCGCCCGCAGACCGTGCCGCAGATTGCGCGGGTGCTCGGCGTCACCCGGCAGAACGTGCAGCGCATCGCCGATCTGCTGGTGGCCGAAGGCGCCGCGGAATACCGCGATAACCCCGATCACCGGGCGTCGCCGCATGTGATCCTGACCAGGAGCGGCCGCACCGCGCTCGAGCGGATTACGCAAGCCGCCACCGGCTATCACGCGGCCCTGACGCAAAAACTTTCGCCGTCGGATGTGGCGTCGTTGCAGCGCGGTTTGCGCCGGCTGCTCGAAGCTCTTTCCGATGATTCCCGCATTCCCAGGTGAAATAAGCAACGCGAGGAGACGTCAGATGAATACGGAAATTCTCGAACAATGCATGGCCGCGAGCTTCGCCGATACGCCGTTCCCGGCCGTGGTGGCGCGGCTCGCAGACAATGGCGTCACCTCCTACACCGCCGACCTCGTGACGCTGCGGAAAACCTATTACAATTCCGGCAGCCAATCGCACGACGAAGCCATGCCGCTCGCCGAGCCGCCGGCGATTGCGCCCGCCTTTGATGGCGAGCGCGTGGCCGCGACCGTGAAGGCGATCCAGCACAAGGAGGTCGGCTATGCCGAATTCCTGCGCCGGATCATGGTGGCCGGCTGCTCGCACTACGAGGTGTTCATCACCGGCCGCAAGGCGATGTATTTCGGCCGTGACGGTGCGTTCTACACCGAGAACTTTCCACCGAAGGCGTAAGGCCGCGTCATTGCGAGGAGCGCAGCTCGCAATGACGCGTGCCTGGTGCGCTAAGGCGCCATGGTCTTCGCGGCTAATTGCTGCTCGGCTTCGGCGCTCTTATCGCCGGCAAAGTGCATGCCGCGCAGCACGTTGGGCGCCTTGCTGAACTGGACGTCGGCGTAGGCGACGATCTCGATGCGGTTGCCCCAGGGGTCGAAAAAATCGACGAACGGCCCGTCGGCCATTTTCGCACCGGCCGCCTCAGCAAGTTCGCGCGCGCGAGCGCGGTCATCGACGACGAGGCCGAAATGCCGGCCGCGATCCTGATGCGGCGTTTCGGTCTGCATCAGCGCCAGAAACTGGTCGCCCATGTCGATAAACGCCTGGCCCTTGCCGCGGCCGCGCAAGGTGAAGCTGAAGATCTTGCCGTAGAAGACGAGCGCCTGGTCGATGTCGCCGACTTCGAGCGCTACGTGATTGATGCCGATAAGGCGGGGTAGATCAGACGGCATGTGTATCGCTCCCTTTTGCCCGCGGCCTCGCGTTGAAATGATATTTGGGAAGTCAGGGCGGCGAGCGGGAGATGCGCCGCCGACGCTATCTGAATCGGCCGGTATCGGTTAGCTTTCCGCGCCGCTGAACTTTCGGCTGCCGGGCACATTGACGCACGCGCACTGGCACGGAGAACATCATGGTCAAGCTCGGCTACAAGCTGATGTCGGAGGAGCATGGGCCGAACGATCTCGTTCGCAACGCCGCCCGCGCGGAAGAAGCCGGCTTCGATTTTGCCGCTATTTCCGACCACTTTTTTCCCTGGATCGAGGAGCAGGGGCATTCGCCATTCGCCTGGTCGGTGCTTGGCGCCGTCGCGCAGGCGACGAGCCGCATCGGGCTGATGACCGCGGTGACGTGTCCCACCATCCGCTACCATCCGGCCATCATCGCCCAAGCCGCCGCCACCGTTGGCCTGCTCAGCGGCGGGCGCTTTACGCTTGGGCTAGGTGCAGGCGAGCGGCTGAACGAGCACATCGTCGGCGCCGGCTGGCCGGGCCGCGGCGAGCGCCAGGAGCTTCTCGCCGAAGCGCTCGACATCATCCAGGGCCTGCTCGCCGGCAAGCTCAAGAACTATCGCGGCAAGCACCTTGAACTCGACCATGCCTGGCTGTTCGACCGACCCAGCGAGAAGTTGCCCGTCATTGTCGCCATCGCCGGGCCGCGCGGCTGCCGCAGCCGCCAAGGCCGACGGGCTCATTGCCACCGAGCCGAAGCCGGAACTGATCGAGGCTTACACGAAAGCCGGCGGCAGGGGCCCGCGTTATTGCGAGGTGGCGATGTGCTACCACCCCCGCGAGGACGAAGCCAAGAACACCGCGCACAAGTATTTCCGCTGGTCGCTCACCGGCTGGCCGGTGATGGCGGAGTTGCCCGACCCGGAAGGTTTTGCCGCCGCGAGCGCGAACATAAAGCCCGACGACGTCGCCGAAAAAATAAGCTGCGGTCCGTCCGCGGACACACATTTGCAGGCGATCGACAAGTTCGTGCAAGCCGGCTTCGACCACATCATCCTGACGCAGATGGGGCCGCAGCAGGACGCATTTATCGATTTCTTCCAGCGCGAGCTTGCGCCGGCTTTGCGGACAAAGAAGGCGGCGTGAGAGCGTCGCGCTTTTAATTCGTCATTGCCGGACTTGATCCGGCAATCCATGCACCCGTCGCGTCAGGTGGACCACCGGGTCAAGCCCGGTGGTGACGAATGAAATGGTGTACGCTCGCCGAGATGAGATCGGAGGCGAGATGTTCGAGAAAGACGAAGTGCTCAAGGAGTTGCACACCCGGCTGGTGGCGGCCGGCATCAATCCGCTCGACCCCAAGGTGCAAGCGGTCAGCGAGGTGATCAACGCGTTCTACGCCGAGAAGACCCGCGAGGTGTTGCAGAAGATGCAGGAGGTTCTCAGCAAGATCGAGACGTGAGATTATTTGCCTTTAGCGGACAACAGCCACGGCAATTAGAGGACATCAATGACCAAGTATACCTGGGACCATATTCACCTGCGCACCACCGACCCGGAGGCCATGGCGGCGTGGTTCGAAAAAATGCTCGGCGCCGAAGTGATCCGCACCACGGTGCAGGGCGCCCCGCGCGTCGACCTCAAGGTTGGCGGCGCCGATGTCTTCATCATGCCGGTCAAGAACGGCGACGGCGTCAACGCCGCGCCCAAGACCCCGTATCGCGGGCTGGATCACTTCGGCCTTGCGGTCACCGGCCTGGACGCGGTCGTGGCCGAGCTCAAGGCCAAGGGCGCTGAATTCACCATGGAGCCGACCCTGGCGCGGCCGGGCGTGCGGGTCTGCTTTCTCCGCGCGCCCGAAGGCGTGTCGGTCGAGATCTTGGAGCGGAGCTGACGGACCGCATCAGGTCCGTCATGGCCGGGCTTGACCCGGCCATCCACGAGTTATCTTCGGGCTTTCAACAAGGACGTGGATGCCCGGCATAAAGCCGGGCATGGCGCTCATTATCATTGCGAGGAGCGAAAGCGACGAAGCAATCCAGCGCAAGAAAGTTGGATTGCTTCGCTAAAGTTCGCAATGACGATCGAGCAGTTTAGCGCGCCTTCGAGATCGTGATCGAGCCATCTTCATTCTCGACCACCTCTGCGCCCATGCTGCGCAGCCACGTGGCAAAATCTGCGCGGGTTAGCGGCCGTCTCGGATCTTCGAGCGGCGCAGCCGCGATCGCCGTGCCGGCCGGCAGCGCCGCGCGCTTGAGATAGCCACTCAGCTCGCCCCAGCCGTTGCGCTCGTCGTAAGTGTCCTTGATGTACGGCATCGCGCCGTCGCCGCCCTTGAATTCGGTTTCGAGGTAGGCGCGCTCGGCGGCGTGCAGCTCGCGCGCCGTGCCGTCGGCGTTGACGTAGATGTAGGGGGAGGACTCGGCGATAGACATTGTTTGCCTAGGATCGCGCTTTATCCGCCCGCGCCGCTTCATTCACTTGGCGGCCGCGGCTTTGGTCACCTTCTCCAGTCCCGCCGCGATGGCCGTCACTGCGGCGGCGCTCGCCGCGCCGAGGCCGTGACGCTGGGCGATCCAGGCGGTTTCGTTGTAAGTGAGCCAGACCTTCCCATCGGGGTCTTCCCAGGCGAGCGCCTTGAGCGGCAGATCGATGCCCGCGGTCTGTTTGTCCTGCATCAGCGGCGTGCCGCCCTTGGGATTACCGAACAACAAAAGCTGCGTCGGCCGAAGCGGCATTTCTACCTTCGCTGCGCCTTCGGCGTGGTCGATGCGCGCGAACACATTCATTCCAAGCGGCGTGATGGCGGCGATCAGCCGGTCGAGGGTCTCCGGCACGGAGTGTGTGCTGGCGATGGTCGTGAGGCCGTTGCCGGTCATTGCTTAATTCCCTCCTGGCCCGGCAGGCGCATTTCACTGAAGCGCCATCGTTTTATATCGCCCTTGGCTTCCAGTTTGCCGCTATCGACCAGCGCCGCCAAACGCGCGCCGACTTGGTCTTCTAGATTGCTTGAGGGAGCAATGCCGCGCTGTTCCAGCGCATCAAGCGTGCTACCGGCAATTCTGGCCACTTTCAGAAAGCGCTGTGCGCAGAAGGACAGAAGGAGGGCGTCGAGTTCTGATGTCGAAATCATCCGCTGCTCCCTCCGGCATGTCTCGCGGCCCGCGGGCCACCCTCACCCGCAACGGGAGAGGCGACGAAGTCACTCCGCCGCCTCGATCCGCCGCTTGCGCTTTTGATTTGCGCCGCGCGCGAGCACCGGCTTCAAGAATTGCCCGGTGTAGCTGCGCTTCTCGCGCACAATGTCTTCGGGCGTGCCCGCGGCGACGATTTCGCCGCCGCCATCGCCGCCTTCGGGGCCGAGGTCGATGATCCAGTCGGCGGTCTTGATGACTTCCAGATTGTGCTCGATGACGACGACCGTGTTCCCGGTCTCCACCAGCTCGTGCAGCACTTCGAGCAGCTTCGCCACGTCGTGGAAATGAAGCCCGGTGGTGGGTTCGTCAAGAATGTAAAGCGTCCTTCCGGTGGCGCGCTTGGACAGTTCCTTGGCGAGCTTCACCCGCTGCGCTTCGCCGCCTGACAGCGTGGTCGCCTGCTGGCCGACGTGGATGTAATCGAGGCCGACGCGGCGCAAGAGCGCGAGAATATCGCGCACCCGCGGCACCACCTTGAAGAATTCCAGCGCCTCCTCGACGGTCATATCGAGCACGTCGGCGATGGATTTGCCCTTGAACAGGACTTCGAGCGTTTCGCGGTTGTAGCGCTTGCCCTTGCAGACGTCGCAGGTGACGTAAACGTCGGGCAGAAAGTGCATCTCGATCTTGATGACGCCGTCGCCCTGGCAGGCCTCGCAGCGCCCGCCCTTGACGTTGAACGAGAACCGGCCGGGCTCGTAGCCGCGCGCCTTACTCTCCGGCAGGCCGGCGAACCATTCGCGGATCGGCGTGAACGCGCCGGTATAGGTGGCGGGGTTACTTCGCGGCGTCCGGCCGATCGGCGACTGATCGATGTCGATGATCTTGTCGAGATGCTCGATCCCTTCGATGCGGTCGAAGCGGGCCGGGGCCTCGTTGGCGCCGTTCAGCCGCCGGGCCAGCGCCTTGTAGAGCGTGTCGATCAACAGCGTCGACTTGCCGCCGCCGGACACGCCGGTGACGGCGGTGAAAAGGCCAAGCGGAATTTCGGTGGTGATGTTTTTCAGGTTGTTGCCGCGGGCGCCGACGATTTTCAGGACGCGCGACGGGTTTTCCGGCCGGCGCTCTGGCACCGCGATCTCGCGCACGCCGTTGAGATATTGCCCGGTCAGCGAATTGGGCGCGGCCATGATGTCGTCGGGCGTGCCTTGCGCGACAATGCTGCCGCCATGCACGCCGGCGCCCAAGCCCACATCGACCACATAGTCGGCGGCGCGGATCGCGTCTTCGTCGTGCTCGACCACAATCACGGTGTTGCCGAGATCGCGGAGCCGCTTCAGCGTTTCCAGAAGCCGGGCGTTGTCGCGCTGATGCAGCCCGATCGACGGCTCGTCGAGCACGTAGAGCACGCCGGTCAGCCCGGAGCCGATTTGCGAGGCGAGCCGGATGCGCTGGCTCTCGCCGCCGGACAGCGTGCCGGAGGCGCGGGCAAGGGTGAGATAATCGAGGCCGACATCGACCAGAAATTTCAGCCGCGCGCGGATTTCCTTCAGGATGCGAACCGCGATCTCGTTTTGCTTGGCGGTGAGCTTATCTGGCAGTTCGGCGAACCATTGCGCAGCGGTTTTGACTGAAAGGTCGGACACCTGTCCGATATGTTTTTCGGCGATGCGCACGCACAGCGCTTCGGGCTTGAGCCGGTAGCCGAGGCAGGCTTCGCACGGAACGTCGGTGAAATAGCGGGAAATCTCCTCGCGCGCCCAGTCGGAATCGGTTTCGCGGAAGCGGCGCTCGAGATTGGTGACGATGCCTTCGAACGGCCGCTTGGTGTCGTAGGCGCGCATGCCGTCGTCGTAGGAAAAGCGGATTTCGGTCTCGCCGGAGCCATAGAGGATCGCGTCCTGCGTCTTTTTCGGCAGATCCTTCCATTTGCTGTCGAGCGTGAACTTGTAGTGCTTGCCGAGCGCGGCGAGCGTCTGCACGTAATACGGCGATGACGATTTCGCCCACGGCGAGATCGCGCCCTTGCGCAGCGTGCGCTCCTTGTCGGGAATGACCAGCTCGGGATCGATGTGCTGCTCGACGCCAAGCCCGCCGCATTTCGGGCAAGCGCCGAACGGGTTGTTGAACGAAAACAGCCGCGGCTCGATCTCCGGAATGGTGAAGCCGGAAACCGGGCAGGCGAACTTTTCCGAGAAGACGAGGCGCTCCGCGGTCTCGTTCCTTTGCCGGTTGGCTTTGGCGCGCTCGGTCTTCTTCTCGTCATCGCCGGACTTCGCGCCTTCGGCGCGGTCCGTCGAAGCAGTAGCATCCGCCAGCTCCGCGATGGCGAGCCCGTCGGCGAGCTTGAGCGCTTGCTCGAGCGAGTCGGCCAACCGGATGCCGATGTCGGGGCGTACCACCAACCGATCGACCACCACGTCGATGTCGTGGGTGAATTTCTTGTCGAGCGCCGGCACTTCGCCGATCTCGTAGAACTTGCCGTCGACCTTGACGCGCTGGTAGCCCTTCTTGCCGAACTCGCCGAGCTCTTTGCGGTACTCGCCCTTTCGGCCGCGCACTACCGGCGCCAGGAGATAGAGCCGCGTGCCTTCCGGCAGCGCCATGATGCGGTCGACCATCTGCGACACGGTCTGGCTTTCGATCGGCAGGCCGGTGGCCGGCGAATAAGGCACGCCGACGCGCGCCCACAAAAGCCGCATGTAATCGTGGATTTCGGTGACAGTGCCGACGGTCGAACGCGGATTGCGCGACGTGGTTTTTTGCTCGATGGAAATGGCCGGCGACAGCCCGTCGATCTGGTCGACGTCCGGCTTCTGCATCATCTCCAGGAATTGCCGCGCGTAGGCGGACAGGCTCTCGACATAGCGGCGCTGGCCTTCGGCGTAGATGGTGTCGAAGGCGAGCGAGCTCTTGCCGGAACCGGAGAGCCCGGTGAACACCACCAGCTCGTCCCGCGGCAGGTCGAGATCGATGTTTTTGAGGTTATGTTCACGCGCGCCGCGGATGGAGATCATGCGCGAGTCGGCGGCACGGCCCTGGCGGCCGCGCCTTTCACCGGATTTGTCGAACAGGTCGTTCATGCACTCATCCGCTCGCCCCCGCGGCAGCGGGGACCCGTAACGTTGGGCGAACAATCCTGCGGCAATGGGGATTCCCGCTTGCACGGGAACGAGCGGAGAAGGACCCGCCTATGCCGTCAGAACAGAATACCGAACATAGTGAGAACGAGGCGGATTTTCCAGCGGGCTATCGGCCTTAAACTGGGGAAAAGCGCCAGAAACCCCAGCTCAAAACGGGATGGTCGTCCCCACCCTGGGAATGACGGTCGCAATCCAGCCAAGAACAACATTGGTCTTCTCGTCAGGACGGACCGGAGCCGGTTCGACGGCGGTTCTCGGGGACACAAGTTTGAGCGCGAGCATGCACAGAAACATGCACACCGCCCAATTCGACACCCAGCGCGAGTAGTCGAATATGACGACGAAAATGACCACGTAGGCCGCGGTAATGCCGGCGAGGCCGGCGACTGCGGCAAGGCGGACAAAGCGCCCCGGCAGGGCGGCAATCAACCCCGCGATGGCGCGCGCAACCGGAATGTGGATTGCGATCAAGGCGGCATAGACCGGAAAGCGCAGTGCGTTCTTCACGAATACCATGCGCGTGAGCGCCATTTCCTGGGAGAGCGTCGCGTACCAAAGATGCGCCGTGTCCGGATTGATCGGATGGGTCGCGCGCGCGCTCACATAGGCAAGATAGGTGTCGCGCGGCACCGGCATGCGGCCGAACAATGCGGTGACTACGAAAACCGCAGCGAGGAGGATGCTGAGGCACAGGCCGTAAGCGATCTTGCCGGCGGAAAAATTCGGCCCCAGTCCGTAACGCAGCGCGACAATCAGCGCGATGGTGGGCACGTACAGCAGAAAATGCAGATGGTGCATCAGGATCAGCACGACGCATCCGGCGGCGATGATCAGCGGGTAGAGCGGGCCGGTGCCGATCAGCAGCGCGACCAGCGCCCAGGCGCAACCGTAGATGTCGAAATAGCCGAGCGAGATCATGAAATTCTTGAAAAAGAACGGTGAGCCGATGACGAAAACGAACAGTGCAAACGTCTTTTGCGTGAAGCCGAACGCCTTGCGGAAGGCGGCGATAAAAAGCGCGACCGTGACGAGCCAGATGATGATGCCGAGGATATAGACCAGCGCGATCGGCACGTGGTCGGTGAACATGGCGATGATGCTGCCGACCAGGGCGCGCCGGGCGAAACCGAAATGATAGGTCGTCAGGTATTGGCTGTATTCGAGCAGCGGGACGTGGAAGAAAATTTGATAGAGGAACGCGATCGCGGCGATCGCGGCGTCGATCGCCAGCATCCATCGCCACCGCCGGTTGGCGTCGCCGCGCAAGAAATCAAGCGTCATGAAACCGTTCGGGCGCTCGCGAGCTTCACTGTGACGGGCCGGTAGGAGAGGCGACGGCAACGGCGCATATTTTCATCTTCGCGTCGCCAAGGCAATTTGCCGAGAGCATGATCCGGAAAAGTGGCAATCGGTCTTCCGAAAAGATCATGCTCCATCAAGAAATCTTGCGCGGCGCAAACAAAAACCCCGGGTCGCGGCCCGGGGTTTTCGCTCCTACGCGATGAGCGATTAGTCCGTCACCACGGATTGAATTTGAAGTTGATGCCGGCGCGGACGATGTTTTCGGTGAATTTAACTTGGACGGGAGGCGTGGCTCCGCCGCAAGCGGCTATGCAGGTGCCGTTGTTCAAGTCGACAAAGAGATACTCGGCTTTGGCAGTCCAGTTCGGCGCGAAGGCGAACTCAACCCCGCCGCCTGCGGCCCAGCCGACTTCGGTGTTGCTGTCGGTGCCTAGGCCTGTCCCGGTAGCGGTTGCCTGGACCGGGGCGAAAGCGGCGCCGCCTGTCCCGTAGACGAGCACGCGATCGAACGCCCAGCCGGCGCGACCGCGCACCGTGCTAAGCCAGTTGCTGCTGGTTTTGCAACCTGTGGCCGGCCGCCCCACCTGGCACGACCAGTCCGGTGCAAGGGCCAGCACTGCTGGTGCCGTTGAGGTTGGTCCAGTCCCAGTCGCCCTCGACACCGAGCACCGTGCCGCCCCAAAACTGATAGTTGGCGCCCACGGTGCCGCCGGCCAGCCAGCCGGTGGTGTTGAAGTTGCCGCTCGAACCGGTAGCAGCCTGGGTCCAATTGCTGGTGCCGAAACCATATCCGCCGTTCACGCCGATATAGATGCCGCTCCAGTTGTAAAGCGGGATAGTCGTTGGCACGTAAGTCGCGGGCGCACGCGGCGCCGGAGGCGGCGGCAGATCCGCTGCTAGCGCTTGTCCCCCGGCTACGAGCGCGAATGCGCCGGCCCACAGAATCCGCTTCATGCAACGCTTCTCCTTACTCGCTGATTTCGCGTCGTTGTTCGCACGACGCCCCGTTTGCCCGTCACATCTTGGGATTAACGACGAGCCCCAGAACCGACTGTGCCTGAAAGGTCCCAACCCAGAGGCACGCGACACAAACCCCAGTGCACCCCGGATTCGGCCGTTTCTGGCTCGAAACTTGGCGAATTTTGGTTAATGGGATATGGCGCCGCTTGAGACCGCCGTCTCTGCAAGGCTCCATACTTGGAGCTTTGGTTAACACTTTGCTGACGCCGTTCTTGCGCGATTGAAAGGAACAAAGTAAGAACATATCTCCCGGTGCGCGGCAGGAGCGACCGCCCGTGTGGATAAGCCCGATCGGGCTTGCATCGGCGGGGGCGAGGCCGGCTAGGTGTGAGAGAGAGGCGGAGCCAACGGAGCGTGTCATGGCGGGAAGCGTCAACAAAGTCATTCTGATCGGCAATTTGGGCGCTGATCCGGAAATTCGGCGCACCCAGGACGGCCGCCCGGTGGCCAACCTGCGGATTGCGACCTCAGATTCGTGGAAGGACAAGACCACGGGCGAGCGCAAGGAGAAGACCGAGTGGCACCGGGTCGTTATTTTCAACGAGAATTTGTGCCGGATCGCGGAGCAATATCTCAAGAAGGGCTCGAAGGTTTATCTCGAGGGCGCCCTGCAGACGCGAAAGTGGCAGGATCAGTCCGGACAGGACCGCTATTCGACCGAAGTGGTGCTTCAAGGCTTTCGCGGCGAGCTGACGCTGCTCGACCGCGCCGGCGGTGCGGCAGGCGGGAGTGGCGGAGGCGATTTCGGCGGTGACGAGGCAAGCGGCGAATTCGGTTCTACGGGTCCGACCCGGCGGGTTGCGGCTGCGGCGGGTGCCGGCCGTGGCTCGCGCGGCGACATGGACGACGAAATTCCGTTCTAGGACACCGTCATTCCGGGCGCGCCGGCGCAAGCCGGGAATCTATAATCCCGGAGTTGGCGCGACGATCCCCGGCGAGTGCCGATGGAGCTGATCTTTCTCTGGAAGTTTGTGCACGTGCTGGGCGCATGCGTGGTGCTCGGGGCCGGCCTCGGCATTGCGTTCTTCATGTTCACCGCAAACCGCACGCATCATCCGGGCGTGATTGCAGTCACCGCGCGCATTGCGGTCGTCGCCAATCTGATTTTCATCATCGCCGGCATGGTCGTGCTGCCGCTGAGCGGCTGGGCGCTGGCGCGGGCGATCGGTCTGTTCCCGCTCGATGAATCCTGGATCTTGCTCTCGATCTACCTTTATCTGTTTGTCTTACTGTGCTGGCTGCCGGTGGTGTTCATCCTGTTCCGCATGCGCAATCTGGCGCGCGACGCGGCAATGACGACAAAGACGCTGCCGGATGAATATCGCCGCCTCTTCGTGATCTGGTTTTGTCTTGGTTGGCCGGCATTGGCGGCCGTGGTCGCGATTTTCGCGTTGATGGTGTGGCAGCCGCGCGTTTGGTGAGAAAGTTTTCGGCGCGCTGCATCGGCGTGCGGAGATAGTGCGTCTCGCGCAGGCGGGACATCGATCGGGAGTTTGCCTATGCCGGCACACGATGCCGTCGCCAGGGCCGCGGCGTTTTGCGAGACCTACAATCTGCGCGCACCGATTTTGATGGCGCCAATGGCGGGCGCTTGCCCGGCTTCGCTCGCCATTGCTGTTGCCAATGCCGGTGGCCTCGGCGGCTGCGGCGCGTTGCTCATGCAGCCGGACGCCATCCGGGCGTGGGCCGCCGAGGTGCGCGCCAAGACCAACGGCGGTTTTCAGTTCAACTTATGGATTCCGGACCCGCCGCCGCAGCGCGATGCGGCTGCGGAAGACGCCGTGCGCGATTTTCTCAGAAGCTGGGGATCCGAGGTGGCGCGAGAAGCCGGTGATGTCGCGCCGCACGATTTCGCTGCGCAATGCGAGGCGATGCTCGAAGCCGGGCCGCCGATCATCTCGTCCATCATGGGCCTCTATCCGCAGTCGTTTGTCGCCAAAATGAAGAGCAGGGGGATTCGGTGGTTCGCCAACGCAACGACGGTCGCCGAAGCCAAAGCCGCCGAAAATGCCGGCGCTGACGTGATTGTCGCGCAAGGCATGGAGGCGGGAGGACATCGCGGCGCGTTCGATGCCGCTGACGCCGAGGCGCGCCTGGTAGGCTTGTTCAGCTTGTTGCCTGCGGTGGCCGATGCGGTGAAGGTGCCGGTGGTCGCGACCGGGGGGATTGCCGACGGCCGTGGTGTCGCCGCGGCGCTTTTGCTCGGCGCTTCGGCCGTTCAGGTCGGCACGGCGCTGTTGCGCTGTCCCGAGGCGAAGATTGCGCCGGCGTGGGCCGATGCCATCGGACGGGCCGCGCCGGAAGACACGACGGTCACGCGCGCGTTTTCCGGCCGTCCCGGCCGCAGCATTGCGACAGCCTACGTGCGCGCGGCGGCGGCGGCAGGCGCTCCGCCGCCGGCGCCGCATCCGGTGCAGCGCGGCCTGACCGCGGCGATGCGCGCCGCGGCCGCGAAGGACAACGACATCGAACGCATCCAAGCCTGGGCAGGTCAGTCAGCCGGCCTGGCAAAAGCGCTGCCTGCCGGCGAAGTGGTGCGCTCCATGTGGGACGACGCGCAAAAACTATTGGGATGAATTCGGTGGAGGCGTCGATGGCTGCTGATCCGCATGGCGGATGTGCGTGCGGGGCCGTGCGTTACGGATTGGCCTCACCGCCGATGATCGTGCATTGCTGTCACTGCCGCGACTGCCAGCGGCATACCGGCAGTGCTTTCGTGCTTAACGCGCTGATCGAAGCCGAACGGGTGAAGCTTCTCACCGGCAATCCCGAACCCGTCGCGGTACCGACCCCAAGCGGCAAGCCGCAGGAGATTTATCGCTGTCCTTCATGCCGGGTGGCGCTGTGGAGCACGTATGGCGGCGTGCAAAAGCTGCGCTTCGTGCGCGTCGGCACGCTCGACGATCCCGCAGCGCTCAAACCGGACGTGCATATCTACACCCGGTCGAAGCTTCCCTGGGTCACTTTGCCGGAGGGTGTGCCCGCCTTCGAGGCTTACTATGACTCGCGCACGCTTTGGCCGCCCGAGAGCCTTGAGCGGCGCCGCGCGATTTTCGGTGAGACGCCCGTCACGCCGAGATAGCCGGCACGGCGCGCGCTACGCGGCGTTCGCTCAAGAACCCTCTCGATTCGGGCAACCGGGCGCCTCGGCCGATCAGCCGTGATGTTCGGCGTGCTTTTTGGAAGCGTCGTGATGATGATCGGTGGCGTGCAGCGAGTGACCGTGCGCGACTTTCGAGTGATGCGCGGCCTTTTCGTGATGGCCTGACTTGTGATGCTTTGCGGCCTCGCGATGATGTTTTGCCGCTTCGTCGTGGTGGTGCGCGGCTTTCTCGTGATGCTCGTGGATGTCGTGATCCATTGTCTTTCTCCTGGGCTGATGCCGCACCGTCGCAGGCCCGCGTGAAACATTTGCGACCGGCGTATTGCAATACCGAAACTAATGCCGCCGCGCCTCGGCGCAGCGCGTACCAGTGCGAATTGAGTTTACGACGAAGTGCGCAGCGGGCGTGGCAAAGCGGCGCGCGGACGGTCACCGTCTATTCGGCGGCGGCGGAGCGTTCCGCATTTGCCGGTCGCTCGAGCGTATAAAGATGCTGCGCGTTGCCGACGCCGCGGAGCGCATAGCGGCCCACCGAGACAAGTCCCGGCGCGGGCACGAGCGCGTCGTGAAATGCCGACGACATCAAGATCGGCTGATCGACCAGGCGGCACATGCCGGCGATGCGGCTGACTTCGTTGACCGCCGGCCCAACCACGGTGAAATCGAGCCGCTCGCGGCTGCCGAAATTGCCGTACACGACTTCGCCGATGTGCAGCCCGAGGTAGATGTCCGTCTCGGGCAGGTTGCTTGCGGCCCGCCGTTGTTTCATTTCGCCGATCCGCTGCATGGTCTTTCGCGCCGCGCTCAATGCGGACCTGCAGGCACTGCTGCGGTCTCCCGCCGTGAACATGGCCAACGTTCCATCGCCGATCAGCTTGATGACGTCGCCGCCTTCGTCGCAGATCGTGGAGATCACGATCTCTGCATAGTCGTTCAGAAAAGGGATGATCTCGTTTGGCTGAACGCGATCACAGATATGCGTGTAGCCGCGAAGGTCGCTGAACCAAAGCGCGGCCTCGATAGAGGTCGATTTTCCGCGGGTGATGCTTCCTTCCAATATTCTTTTGCCGGGGTCGCGCCCGAGATACGTTTCAACAAGGGTCTTGGCGATGCGCCCCAGTGTTGCGGACTTCATTCATCGCCAGCGCCAGACACGGCGTGAGCCGGCGCACCGCGGCAATCTGGCCGTCGGTAAAGCCCTGCGGGACATCGCTGACCCAGGAGGAGTAGACGCCGTCCATTTCGCCGATGATGCCGCCACGACCGAAGCGGTCGATAACGGCGAAATAGTCGGTCATGCCGGCGCTGTGGAGTTCGCCCAGGAACGGAAACTCATTGCCGATTTCGCGGGTCAACCGGCGCCGCAGCACGGCGGAATTTGTTTCGATCATGTGATAGAACGCGCTTCGGTGCCAGCGCGCCACTTCCTCCTCGCCGGTGGGAGTGTTGTAGTCGGTGGCGACCGTCGCGCCTTTCGCCGCCTGCCAATAAAAAGCCCGTCCGCCATACACCGGATGCAAGGTGTCGATGAACACCTGGGCGCGCGCCAATGGCAGGCCGTCAGCGACAACCCGGGTGCAGAACTCCGTGATCATCGTCGCTTCGTCCTGGCCGCTCAAGCCGGCATTGCTGAGCCGTTCCGCCAATGCAGCAAACTGGGCGTCGTCCATAAGTAAATCCTTTGTCGCTCGGGGCTCGCGTAAAATAACAGCTCAAGCGCTGTTCGCGGGCGCTGACACAAAAACGTGAAATTGGGGATCGGACAAAAAGCGAAGGATCTATTGGCGGTGTCGGCCTTGTGGGGCCTAGCCAGCCATAACCGCGCGCACTCCGTCGACGACGAATTGCACGGCGAGCGCGGCAAGCAGCACGCCGAGAAGGCGCGACAATACGATGTTTCCGGTCAGGCCAAGCAGCCGGCTGATCCGGCCGGCGCCGGTGAAGCAGACAAATGACGCCAATGCGACAAACACGACGACGGCGAGCAAAAGGCCGACGAGCAGAAGGTCATGTCCGGCGCGGCCTGCGAGCAAGACCGTTGCCGTGATCGCGCCGGGGCCGGCGAGGAGCGGGATTGCCAGCGGAAACGCGGCAACGTTGCGCACGTGTTCCTCTACCGCCTGCTCGGCGGCTTCTCCTTCGCGGCGCATGCGCGCGCCGAACAACATTTCAAAGGAGATGGCAAACAACAGAAGTCCGCCGGCAATGCGGAATGCCGGCAGCGAAATGCCGAGCGCGCGCAACAGCCAGTCGCCGATCAGCGCGGAGCCGATCAATATGGCGGCGGCGATCAGTGCAGCGCGCAACGCAACGCTCTGCCGCGCGTGGGCCGGCAACCCTTCGGTCACGGCAAGAAACGTCGGGACAAGCCCGATCGGATCGACCACCACCAGCAAAGTCACGAGCGCCGAAACGGCAAAATCGAGCGGCATGACTTGCCATTATCTCCAAGCTGGCGTCCGACGGCTGGGGCGGCCCTTAACCGGACATCGTCGCGGAGACACCTCAGACCAGGGTCATAGCACGTTGGCGGAATGCGCGGAGTTTGCTGTTGACAGTCTGGTTTCAAAATACGCCAATACTCGCTATGGTTGAACGCGCATTGGGAGGGGTTAAGCCATGCCCGCGCAACTCATTTTTATCGCGAAGGACGCTCAAGAGGCGTCTGGCGAGAAAGAGACAAAAAAACAAGAGCAAAAAGCGTCTGACGCTTCGTCGGACGGCAAAGAGTCAGACAAGCCCAGACGGTTTCCGAAGCATCGGAAAATCCCGATCGGTGTCCTCAACGTGGTGGGCCAGGACCCGGTGGACATCGGGTCTTTCGCTACCCTGGACGAACTTCTCGAGAGAGCGCGGTCCTGTGAGATTTCATCCGAGCGCTCCAACACCGTGTTCGGGTCGGTCGGGACTATCGGCGGTTTGGGGGAGGAAAGGGGTTTGCATTTGTTGCACGACCGCCTCAACCAACTCCCCAAGCAATTGACCATCATCGTGCAGGAGGAGAAGCGTCGTGCCTGATGCGGATCCGAACCAAGCCGTCATCGACGCCCGAGCCAATCTGAAAGACACCGCGAAATGGATTGTCACGATCCTGGGCGCGACCATCGTCCTGGTGATTGGCGGCGGGTTGATTGCAAAAATCGCCGATCTTGATTGGCCGCAAAGAGTATTAGCGGCGCTGAGCCTGCTTGGTGTTGCGGCTTTATGTTTGATCCCGTTGAAGGAGGCGGTGGATATTGTCGGCTCACGGTTGGCCTCGTTCCGCCATCTGGCGCATGCCGACGAATTCCGCCGCGCGCGCCAAATCGTCGATGGTTGGCTGTCGGATGAATACCCGGATGAACTCTCGGATGTTGGGAAGTTGTACGGCCAATACGCACAGCGCGTCCGGATTGTGAACGATCAGCACCAAACGCAAGACCAGCAGGAACAGGCCCGGACCGAACTCGATGAATTGGCAGCCTACGTCGCGGAAACGGTCGAATTGCTGAACACTGAATTTCTCCGCCTCAAATTCGAGCGCCTCGTTCGCAAGACCATGTGCGTTCTGCCCTTCATGGCGGTGGCGCTATTTGCTTTCCTGGTGTTCCTCCATCGCGACGACCAGACCGAAACGCAGCTCGCCAGGCCGGTGCTGTTGGAGGTGCCCTGGAGCGCTGACGTGGAGGCGGCAATGCGGAAAGCCGGGCTGGACGAAAAATGCTTCGTGCCGGAGCGGCCGCGGCTGCTGCAAATATCCGAGAAATCCGGATTGCGGGCAGGGGTTCTGGCAATCCCCCGGCAGCTCGGCGCCGGCTGCCCCGCGGTCCGTGTCATTGTCAGCAATTCAAATGGAGTGTCGGCCGACAATTAGGCCTTCCGGAGCCTCAGAATCTCGCTCGAAATCGTGCTTATAAGGCCTTGAAGGAAAAGCGGAAACTCCTATATGGGAATAGCCGATAAAGGTGGCGTTGTAGCGCCCAATCGGCTATGAAAATTGAGCGCGGATTCGCGCTTCTGTCCTTGCCAGGAATAATCGCGTGGCCGACGAAAATGACACCCCGCCGGTAGACGGCGGACCCTCCGATATTCGCCCGGTATCGATCACCGAGGAGATGAAAAAGAGCTACCTCGATTACGCCATGAGCGTGATCGTGGCGCGAGCGTTGCCCGACGCCCGCGACGGACTCAAGCCCGTGCATCGACGCATCCTCTACTCGATGCACGAGAACGGCTACGAGTGGAACAAGCCCTACCGCAAGTCGGCGCGCGTCGTCGGCGACGTGATCGGTAAATATCATCCGCACGGCGACCAAGCGGTGTATGACGCGCTGGTGCGCATGGCGCAGGACTTTTCCATGCGCTTGCCGCTGGTGGACGGGCAGGGGAACTTCGGCTCGGTCGATGGCGATGCGCCGGCGGCCATGCGTTACACTGAGGTGCGCCTCGAACGTGTCGCCGGTGCGCTGGTCGAGGACCTCGATAAGGACACCGTCGATTTCCAGGCGAATTACGATAATTCCGAACGCGAGCCGGTGGTGCTGCCGGCGCGCTTTCCCAACCTTCTTGTCAACGGCGCCGGCGGCATCGCGGTCGGCATGGCGACAAACATCCCGCCGCACAATCTCGGCGAGGTGATCGACGCTTGCGTGGCGCTGATCGACAATCCGGGATTATCGATCGAGGATCTCATCGCCATCGTTCCCGGTCCGGATTTTCCGACCGGTGGCATCATTTTGGGCCGCCAGGGGATTCGCGCCGCCTATCATCTCGGCCGCGGCTCCGTCGTGATGCGCGGCAAGGTCGCTTTTGAAACGCTGCGCGGCGATCGCGAAGCCATCGTCGTTTCGGAAATTCCCTATCAGGTGAACAAGGCGCACATGGTCGAGCGGATCGGCGAACTGGTGCGCGAGAAGAAGCTCGAAGGCATTTCGGCGTTGCGCGATGAGTCCGATCGCGACGGCTATCGCGTCGTGATCGAATTGCGCCGCGACGCGGTGCCTGACGTTGTCCTCAACCAGCTTTACCGCTTCACCGCCCTGCAGTCGTCGTTCGGCGCCAACATGGTGGCGCTGGATAACGGCCGCCCGCTGGTGATGAACCTGAAGGACCTCCTGAGGGTGTTCCTGGCGTTCCGCGAGGAGGTGATCTACCGGCGGACCAAACATCTTCTCGGCAAGGCGCGTGATCGCGCCCATGTCCTGGTCGGGCTCGCCATCGCGGTCGCCAACATCGACGAAGTGATCAAGCTCATTCGCGCCGCCAAGGATGCCAACGAGGCGCGCGAGCAGTTGATGGAGCGCGACTGGCCAGCCCGCGACGTCGCCGCCATGGTCACGCTGATCGACGATCCACGCCACCGCGTATCCGAGGCCGGTACGACGAAACTTTCCGCCGAACAGGCCAAAGCCATCCTCGATCTCCGGCTGCAACGGCTCACCGCCCTCGGCCGCGACGAGATCAAGGCCGAACTCGACAAGCTTGCCGAAGAAATCGCCGAATACCTCGACATTCTGCGCTCCCGCGCGCGGATCCAGGCCATCGTCAAGGACGAGCTCGCCGCCATCAAGCGCGACTTCGCGACGCCCCGGCGCACCGTCATCGTCGACCAAGAAGGCGAGATGGAAGACGAGGATTTGATCCAGCGCGAGGACATGGTCGTCACGGTCTCGCATGCCGGTTACGTCAAACGGGTGCCGCTGTCGACCTACCGGGCGCAAAGGCGCGGCGGCAAGGGCCGCGCCGGCATGCAAACGCGCGAGGAAGATTTCGTCACCCGCCTGTTCGTCGCCTCGACGCACACCCCGGTCTTGTTCTTCTCCTCGCGCGGCCAGGTCTACAAAGAGAAGGTCTGGCGGCTGCCGCAAGCGGCGCCGCAGGCGCGCGGCAAGGCATTGATCAACATCCTGCCGCTGGAGCAGGGCGAGACCATCACTACCATCATGCCGTTGCCGGAAGACGAAGCGACCTGGCATCAGCGCGACGTCATGTTCGCCACGACCCGCGGTACGGTTCGCCGCAACAAGCTTTCGGATTTTTCCGACGTGCGGCGGTCGGGCATCATCGCCATGAAGCTCGACGAGGGCGACAGGATCGTCGACGTGCAAATCTGCTCGGAGAGCGACGATGTGTTGCTGACTTCGGCGGCCGGCCAGTGCATCCGTTTCGCGGTCAACGACGTGCGCGTTTTCCAGGGCCGCACTTCCATGGGCGTGCGCGGGATCAATCTGGCGGAGGGCGACAAGCTCATCTCGCAGTCGATCTTGCGTCACGTCGAGGTGAGCGCCGACGAGCGGGTGGCGTATCTGAAACGCGCCAATGCGGTGCGGCGCGGCGGCAACGGGGAAAGCGAGACCGAGGAGAACGGCGCTGATGCCGAGGAGGCAAACGGCGCGATCGAACTCGGCCAGACTCGCTATGCCGAATTGTCGGCGGCCGAGCAGTTCGTTCTGACGATCTCGGAGAACGGTTTCGGCAAACGCACGTCGTCCTACGAATACCGTGCCACCGGGCGCGGCGGCAAAGGCATCGTCGCCATGGCGATCACCGAAAAGAACGGGCCGATCGTCGCGTCATTCCCGGTGGAGGAGAGCGATCAGATCATGCTGGTCACGAATGGCGGTCAATTGATCAGATGCCCGGTCGAGGGCATTCGCATCGCCGGCCGCGCCACGCAGGGGGTGATCGTGTTCTCAACCGCCGAAGGCGAGCGTGTCGCCTCAGTCGAGCGGCTTAGCGAAGAGAGTGAAGAAAACGGCGGCGCCGAATAGGCGCCGCCGCAAAAGCGTTCGTTCAGCCGGTCGGCCAGCGCCGGTCCGCAGCTATTTGAGCTCGGCCGAGGTTTTGTCGGTCGCCCGATCGTAGCGCAGCGTCATGCTGTCGATGCTGCAAAGATCGATGTCGCGCCATAACACGCCCGGATAACCTTCATCGGCCCAGTCGATGCGGACATTCCACTTGCAGCCTTTATCGTTGGTGTTGAACTTCACATAAACGCTGTTGCCGTCGGGCAGAACGCTGTTGGGCGGCAACTCGTTGTCCGACCACTCGTTGTCGCCCGGATTGTTGAAGCCGAGAAATTTGATGCCGTAGCCGGTGCCGTTGACGACGGTCACATTGCGCTCGTCCGCCGCAAACGACGACGAACCGGTCAAGGTTGCGGCGGCGACAACAAGCGCGAGGAAAAATGTTTTCATGCTAAGCCCCTATGCGGCGAATGATGCCCCGGCGACTGTAATCGCCGCGACTCGGCCGGTGTCAAGTTTTTATTCGGAATGCGCGGCATGCCTAATTTTCGGCCGGGTAGTTCGTAAAAGCGAAAGCAAATTCTGCCAGCGGCGTTCGCAGAAACGTCATGCAAACGACTGCCGCTGGCGCGCGAAAAACGGAAGTCTGTGCAGCCTTGGTCTCAGGCTCTCGCCAACAGCGCCGCCAGCGCTTTGCGGAGTGCCGATTCCGGATCGTTGGCAAGCCCTGTCGCGCGCCAGCCGACAAATCCGTCGGGCCGGATCAGCGCCGCGCCGGTATCGGTCAGGCCATACAGCGTAGCGAATTGGCCGGTAGGATCTGCTAGGTCGCTGCCGAATTGATAGGCCGTGAAGGGAAGGTCCGGGAAATGTTTGACGGCGCGATCCGCCGCGGCAATCCAGCCGGCGCCACCCGCCGCGGCCAGGAGCACGAAATCCGTGCCGAACAAATCGAGCGTCGATAACCGGCGTCCGGCCGTCTCGATCCAAAGATGCGGTGCGCGCGAGCCCGCACGTCCTGCCGATGCGCGCGGGTCTTCGTGCAGAACAGGAGACGTATCTTCGGCGACAACAGCCGGGGAGTGGTAGAGGTATCCGAGTTCGATATTGAAATCGTTGGCCTGCGGCTCGTAGTCCGTGGCCCCAAGATAAGGGGCGGTCCGCGTGACGTAACGCGTATAGGCCTGCTCGACCGTGAACTTGCCGACCGGCTGCCGCTCGAGATTGTAGCTCGCGAGCAAGTCGGGTCCGGCGTGACCGTTGAGCACGAAGGCGAGCTTCCACGCGAGATTGTGGGCGTCGCAAATTCCGGTATTGCCGCCGAAGCCGCCGTTCGGCGGCATCACGTGGGCGGCGTCGCCAGCAATGAACACGCGACCTTCGCTAAAGCGGCGCGCGACGTCGGACACCGCGCGCCAGCGCGCCACGCCGTCGAGCTTCACGGCAATGTCGGACACGCCGATGCCGGCGCGCACCAGTTCAAGCAGACGTTTCTCGCTGGTGTCGGCCGCGGCATTGGCGGTTTCCGGCCGGCTGGTGTCGCCGACGGTGTTGACCACGAGAAAGCCCGCCTGACTGTCCTTGTCGAGCCGGATGAACCCGCTCAAGTCCGGGTTGATGATGTACATGACGCTCATGTTGCGCCCGATCATGAGCTTGGCGACGTCGGCGTGAAAATAGATGGTGATGCTGTTGGAGAACACACCGCGGCCGTCGAAGGGAATACCCAATAGCTCGCGGGTTTTGCTGTGCGGGCCGTCAGCGCCGACGACGTACTTGGCGCGGAGTTTTTGCTCGAGACCACTGTCGACGTCGCGGACAGTTGCAGTAACGCCATCGGCATCTTGCGTCAGTGCGACAAGCTCGGTGCCGTCCATGACTTTCGCGCCGGCTTTCTCGGCGCGGGCCCGCAGGATCGGTTCAAGCCCCGGCTGGGTGATGAACAGCCGCCGCGTCGGACTTAGTGCTTCAACGCCCTCGTTGAGGCTCGGGATAAACGCGGCGATCTGTTTGCCGGCGAGCGATTCCAGCGCGACGATCGCGCCTTCCGGCGTGAACTCACGCTCCGATTGGCGGCGCACGTCGTCCTCGACGCCGGCAGAGCGAAACAGTTCGAGGGTGCGCAAGTGAAAATGCGCCGCGCGCGGCAACGCCGAAACACCGCGCAGGCGCTCAATCGCGACCGAGGCGACGCCATGCTGCGCCAGAAACATCGCCGTCGACAGCCCAACCAGGCCGCCGCCGATAATCAGTACAGGAATTTCCGCGGTTGAGCGGGAACGGTCTTCGCGGGCAGTCATGGCAGCAGCCCCCCAGCACGCCTCGTGACTTGCTTTATCCCGCAAACCCACCGGCGTCTAAGAAATCCTGCTCCGCGCCAGTCGTCGCGCGGCCGAGCGCGCGGTTTCGATGCGGGAAGCGTCCGAACTTGGCGATGATATCGCGATGGACCGTGGCAAATTTGGTGAGACCGGCATCGCCCAGCGCTTCATAGAGTTCGCAACAGCGATGTTGGTCGGCCAATACTTCCGAGTGCATGAACGGCAGATAAAAGAACTGCCGGATGTCCGGAGCAATTCTCTGGTCAAACCCGTGGGCTACGGCCCCCGCTGCAACGGCGCGCGCCAGCGGATCGGTGGCGAACGCGTGTGGGCTGCCGCGAAACATGTTGCGAGGAAATTGGTCGAGCAAAATGACCAGCGCGAGTGCCCCTTCGGCATTGTCCTCCCAGCCCGCAAGCTCGCCGCGTGCCGCCGCCTCATGCAACGCCAGGAACTTCGACCGGACCAAACGGTCGAACTCGTCGTCCTTTTCCCACCACCGCTTCGGCCCAGCCTCGCGCCAGAACGTTACGACTTCGGTTGCCGTCAGGTCACCCATCGCCTCAACCTTGCCCGCTATTGCCCGCGGCCGCCAGCGCTGGCGAACCGCCTGGCTTCTTCGGCGGCGCGAAACAGCGCCTTTGCCTTGTTGACGCACTCTTGCTGTTCGAGATCGGGATTTGAATCGGCGACAATGCCGGCGCCCGCCTGAACATACATTATCCCGTCCTTGATCAGCGCCGTTCGCAGCACAATGCAGGTATCCATTTCCGAATCCGCGGAAAAGTAACCGACGCAACCGGCGTAGAGCGAGCGTTTTTCCTTTTCGAGTTCGTCGATGATCTGCATCGCGCGCACCTTCGGCGCGCCGGACACCGTCCCGGCGGGAAATCCGGCGGCCAGCGCGTCGAACGGCTCGCGGTCCGCCCGCAGCCGGCCTTCAACATTGGAGACAATGTGCATCACGTGGCTGTAGCGCTCGACGAAGAACTGGTCGGTGACCTTGACGCTGCCGATCTCGGCGACCCGGCCGACGTCGTTGCGGCCCAGGTCGAGCAGCATCAAATGCTCAGCTCGCTCCTTGGCGTCGGAGAGAAGCGCGGTTTCAAGCGCTTTATCTTCGTGCCGCGTGGCGCCGCGCGGCCGGGTGCCGGCAATCGGGCGCACCGTTACGGTCCCGCCTGCGGTCTTGACCAGGATTTCCGGGCTCGAGCCGGCTACAGCAAAATCGCCGAAGTCGAGAAAGAACAGATACGGCGATGGATTGACCCGGCGCAGCGCGCGATAGAGCGCGAAGGCCGGCAGCGAAAACGGCATCTCAAAGCGCTGCGACAACACCACCTGGAAGATATCGCCGGAAAGAATGTATTCCTTCGCCCGCAATACCATTCGCTTGAATTCTTCGGGCGTTGTGTTCGAGCGCGGCGTGGCTCCGAGCTCATCGCCGTCGCCGCCATGCGCCGATTTGTCGAGCGGACCATCGAGCGCATCGACAATCCTCGATAATCGCTCGACCGCCCGCGCCAGCGCGTCGGTGGCGGGAATGCCCGGCTGCGGGCGCACCGGCGTCACAACGGTGATGGTATTTTCAACAGCGTCGAACACCACGACCAGGCGCGGCCGCACCAGCACCGCGTCGGGAATGCCGATCGGATCGGGTCCCGGAGCGTCAAGCGTATCCTCGAGCAGGCGCACCACGTCGTAACCGAGATATCCGAAGATTCCGGCCGCCATCGGCGGCAACGCCTCCGGCAGCGCGATGCGGCTTTCGGCGATGAGTTGGCGCAGCGCCTGCAACGGTTCGGCGTTCGCCGGCACGAAGGCTTGCGGATCATGCGGCTTGCGATTGACTTCGGCGCTCCGCCCGCTGACGCGAAGAATAACATCGGGCTCAAGTCCGATGATGGAGTAGCGCCCGCGTACTTCGCCGCCGGCGACGGACTCCAGCAAAAAGCCGAACGGCGGCGAGTCTTCGGCTTTTGCTGCGATGATTTTGAGATAGGCGGAAACCGGCGTTTCCAGGTCGGCAACCAGCGTCGTCCACACGACTTGCGGCTCGCCGTCGCCGTAGCGGGCCGTGAAGGCTTCCTGCGGCGGCTCAATCCGCACGAGGTTCGATCCGTTTAGTTGGTGTCCGGCGCACTGTTCCCGAGCGCTTGCGCCAGCGCCGCCTGATTGACGCTGAAGCCGAGGGCGCTTTGGAGCCAAGCCATGTATTGCCCCAGCACGTCATTGTTCTGTTGGCTCTGCAGCGTCTCTTCGAGGTGCTTTTCCTCCGGCAAGTTGGCGTCGGGCTTCGGCGTCGACACTGCGGTGACGCGGAACACGACCCAGTCGGTGGGCTGATCGCCCTCAGCGCTCCCGAACGCATCCGTGGCGGTGCGGAAAACCGACGCGACGATCTTGGCGGAGAGGCCGGCGCCGGGCTTGTTGCGCACGAGGGTGTCCGCGGTTTCCACTTTAAGATTTTCGGCCTTGGCAACGTCATCGAGCGAGGTGCCATTTTTGAGCTTGTCGAGAAGCTCTGCCGCTTTCGCCTTCAACCGCGTCGAGATTTCGTCTTCGCGCCAGCGCGCCTCAACCTCGCTCTTGACCTCATCAAGCGTGCGATCATGGGCCGGCGTAATGGCGGTAACGTCGTACCAGACGTAGCCGCCGTCGGCAGAGACCGGATCGTTGTCGACACCGACGTCGGACGCAAAGGCGGCGCTGATGACGTCGGCTGCGTGCGGGAGGCTGCTCACCGGCTTGCCGCTTGGATCGCGACCGGAGCGATCGACGTCGTACTTCACGACCTGAAGCTTGGCTTTTTGCGCGGCTTCCTCCAGCGAGCTGCCGCCGGCGCGCGCATCTTCAATCTGATCGTGCAGGGCTTGCACCTGGCTCTTGGCGCGCTCCGCCGCAATATCGTTTCGGATCTGGGCGGTCACGTCGGCAAGCGGTTTCGTTTGCTCAGGGTCGATCTTGGTCACCGTGACAATCACGGTGCCGAAGCGGCCCTTGATTGGCGCGCTGACTTCGCCCTCCTTGAGCGAAAACGCGGCATCCGCCACGGCCGGATCGACGATCTCGGATTTCGGCACGGTGCCGAGATCGATGTCCCGATCCTTGAGACCGCGCTCGGTGGCAAGGGCCGCGAACGTCAGTCCGTCCTTGAGCCGTGCCTCCGCGGCGTCGGCGTCCTCAGGCCTTTGAAACACGATCTGCTCGACGTGACGGCGCTCCGGCGTGACGTAGCGATTGTGATGCTCTTCGTAGGCGGCTTTGATGTCGGCATCGGAAATGTCCATCCATTTGCCGAGTTCGAGCGGCGTCACCTGGACCGTCGATATCTTGCGATATTCGGGCGCGCGGAACAGGATTTTACGCGCCTCGAAATACTTGCTCAGTTCGTCCGCAGTCGGTTGGGGGATGTCGCCGGCCTGCGCCGGCCCGAGCCGCAGGTAAGCGATGCTGCGTTCCTCGTTCTGGAATTGATTGATCGCAGCGAGCCACGCTTTCGGAACCGGTAACGCGCCGGTCAGTGAATCGATGATCTCCCGGCGGAGCATCACCCGGCGCTGTTCGGCAATGAAGCGCTGCTCGGTGTAACCGGCGTTACGGATGAGTTGATCGAACCTCAGCTTGTCGAAACTGCCGGTTGGCGACTTGAAAGTCGGATCGGCACTGATCCGCTGCACAATCTCGGAGTCGGGAATGCCGAGGTGCATCTGCCGGGCACGCTGGTCGAGTCCGGCTTCCGCGACCATTTCGCTGAGCACTTGCCGGTCGAGCCCGAAAGCGCTCGCCTGTTCCGGCGTGACGGGACGTCCTACCTGCCGGCTCAACTGCTGTATGCGATCGTTGTAGACGTGGCGGAACTCCTCGATGGGAATTTCTGTGCTGCCGATCGTGGCGACGGTCGAGCGGCCAAAGCCGCGGAAAATGTCGTTGATGCCCCAAACCGCGAAGCTAAGCGCCAACAACCCCATGACCACACCCATGACCGTGCGGCCGAGCCAATTGGCGGAGGCTTTGCGAATACCTCGAAGCATTTCATCCTACGCTGGTTTTGAGATTCAGCAGGGGTTGCCTGCGAAAGCGGCGCATCATAAGGAGCCAAGGGCGAGGCCGCAACCGCCGGGAAGCTCTTGCTAAATCCCCTCTTTTTTATCGGCAAGGCCTCTGCTAACGCGTCGTTGTCGCAGACCCTATCCGACATCTGGACACAATGACGCCTCCCCGTCCGCTGGTTGCCGGCAATTGGAAAATGAACGGGCTAAAGAGCTCGGTCGGCGAACTGCAAATGATCATTGCCGGTGCAAAAGCGCTTTCGAACGTTGAACTGATGGTGTGTCCACCCGCGACCCTGATCGCGCAATTTGCCACCGTCGCGGCGGGCAGCGGTGTCGCCATCGGCGGCCAGGACTGTCACGCGCAAAAGGCCGGGGCGTTCACCGGCGACATTTCGGCGGAAATGCTTAAGGACGCCGGCGCAACCGCTGTCATTGTCGGCCATTCCGAGCGCCGGCAACATCACGGCGAGACCGATGCAGCCGTGCGGGCGAAGGCAGAAGCCGCCCAGCGTGCAGGGCTTCTGCCTATCATCTGCGTTGGCGAAACCCGCAACCAACGGGATGCCGGGGAGACCCTGGACACGATCGGCGCTCAGCTCGACGGCTCGTTGCCCGATGTCGCCGATTTCACCATTGCCTACGAGCCGATCTGGGCGATCGGGAGCGGCCGGACGCCGCAGCCGAAGGACGTGGCTGAAGTCCATAGCTTCATCCGCGACCGGCTCCAATCGCGCCACGGTGTGAAGGCGGACGTGGTGCGTATCCTCTATGGAGGCTCAGTCACGCCCGCAAACGCAGGCGAATTGCTCGCCGTGGCCAATGTTAATGGCGCGCTGGTGGGCGGTGCGAGCCTCAAGGCCGACGATTTCTTGGCCATCGCCCGGGTGTACCGTTAATGCCCGGTCCCCCGCGATCGGCCATAGAAAATTCGCGTTGCATCATGTAGAGAGCCGCGCGGCCCCCTATATCGGGGCCGTAATCAGGACCAAGGCCGGACTTCGCGCATGCTTACTGTCGTTATTGTCATCCATCTCATGCTGGTGCTGGCCATGATTGGCGTGGTGCTGCTGCAAAAATCCGAAGGTGGCGGCCTCGTCAGCTCGACCAGCGGCTTTATGACCGGCCGAGGGACGGCGAACGTGCTCACGCGGACCACGGCATTGCTGGCGGCCGGCTTTTTTGTGACCAGCCTTGCTTTGTCCTGGCTCGCCGGTCTCGGCCGGCATCCTGCATCGATTATCAATCCCGGTGCCCCGGCCACACAGCAGGCTCCTGCAGGGCGTCCCGGCGTACCGCTCAGCCAAAGCGGCCGCGGCGTACTCGATCAGTTAGGCGGCGCGCCGGCGGCGAACGCTCCTGCGACGCCAAATCCTGAACCTGGCGCCCCGCAAGTCCCGCAATCGAAGTAGGCGATCGCATGACCAGCCACGCTACCCCGCCGAAGATCGAACAAACAGCGGGGGCAGCTTCGGCGCGGCATGAGGATTCCGCCGCAGCATACTGCGATTGCAACAATTCGCGATCGCGCGATATGGAGCGCGGCAGCCATTCGACAATATCGCTCGTCGAATCGGCAGGCTGGCGCTAGAGGTTAGGTCCCATGGCGCGGTACATTTTTATCACCGGCGGCGTGGTTTCCTCTCTCGGCAAAGGTCTCGCTTCGGCAGCGCTCGGTGCGCTCCTGCAGGCGCGCGGCTACAAGGTCCGGCTGCGCAAGCTCGATCCCTATCTCAACGTCGATCCCGGCACGATGTCGCCCTATCAGCACGGCGAGGTTTTCGTCACCGACGACGGCGCCGAGACTGATCTCGACCTCGGCCATTACGAGCGTTTCACGGGCCGCCCCGCGACCCGCACCGATAACATCACGACGGGGCGCATCTATCAGGAAATCCTCACCAAAGAGCGCCGTGGCGAGTACCTCGGCGCGACCATCCAGGTCATCCCGCACGTGACCAACGCGATCAAGGATTTCATCCGCGACGGCAACGAAGGTTTCGACTTCGTGTTGTGCGAAATCGGTGGCACTGTCGGCGATATCGAAGGGCTGCCGTATTTCGAGGCCATCCGCCAGCTCGGCAACGATCTGCCCCGCCGGCATGCGGTCTACATTCATCTGACGCTGATGCCGTTCATTCCGAGCGCCGGCGAGCTGAAAACCAAACCCACCCAGCATTCGGTCCGCGAACTGCGCGCCATCGGCATCCAGCCCGATATTTTGCTCTGCCGTACCGACCGGCCGATCCCTGAGAGCGAGCGCCGGAAGCTCGCGCTGTTCTGCAACGTGCGCGAAAGCGCCGTGATCGAAGCACGCGACGTCGACAACATTTACGCGGTGCCGGAAGCCTACCAGGCCGGCGGTCTCGACACCGAGGTCCTCGACGCTTTCGGAATCGAAAGCCCACCGGCGCCGGACCTCGTGACCTGGCACCTGATCAACGAGCGCATCCGCAATCCGGAAGGCGATGTCACTATCGCCATTGTCGGCAAGTACACCGGCATGAAGGACGCCTACAAATCACTGATCGAGGCGCTGTCCCACGGCGGGATTTCCAACAAGGTCAAAGTCAACCTGGACTGGATCGAAAGCGAGGTCTTCGAAAACGAAGACCCGGCACCGTTCCTCGAGCACGTCGACGGCATTCTGGTGCCTGGCGGGTTCGGCCAGCGCGGTGCCGAAGGGAAAATCCGCGCGGCGCAGTTCGCACGCGAGCGGCAGGTGCCGTATTTCGGAATTTGCTTCGGCATGCAGATGGCCGTTATCGAAGCGGCGCGGAATCTTTGCGGCATCGAAGCGGCGAACTCGACGGAGTTTGGGGCCACGCCGGAGCCGATCGTCGGCCTGATGACCGAATGGATGAAGGGCAACGAGCTGCAGAAACGCGGCCTTGGCAGCGATCTTGGCGGCACCATGCGGCTCGGCGCCTATCCGGCGCTGCTGCAGCGCGGCAGCCGCGTGGCCGATATCTATCAGGCTGCGGAAATTTCCGAGCGCCACCGGCACCGTTACGAGGTAAACACCGCCTACAAGGACCGGTTGGCGCAGCGCGGCATGCGCTTTTCCGGCATGTCACCCGACGGGTTGCTGCCGGAAATCGTCGAATATGACGATCATCCGTGGTTTATCGGCGTGCAATTCCATCCCGAGCTGAAATCGCGGCCGTTCGCTCCGCATCCGCTATTCTCTTCGTTTATTGAAGCCGCGGTCGATAAGAGCCGGCTGGTATAGGGTGTGCTTGCGCAATCAGCAGGCGTGATTTATTTTTTGGGTTGTATTGTACGAAAATTCTACCGAACGGTCAGCCCCGCTGCGTCGGTACCTTTTGCATCGCAAATGGATCCCATTTGAAGTCGTCTTCGATCGCAGGCCTTCGAAATGGCTGCTCTCGTGAAACTTTATGCTTGGGCTGTACCCGGATTCCTTAGCGTCTCGCCCATCGATCACACATGGGTCACTACTTATGACAATCGCTCCGATCCGCTTACGAATGTTCAGGGAGTTATATGGGCAAAGGAGTGCTTCTGGTTTTGCTGGGGCGATTTCCATGCCCAAGGTCATACGCCAGGTAACATGACCGGATTTCTTGGCGCGGCCGGAGGTGATCTCAGGCAAGCCCAGTGTTTGGTGCTGCCAAACGCGGCGTCGAAAGAAGTCGAGGCCGCCCGTGGAACGATATTCAGATACGGGCGCGATGGTGTCTGCCATCAACTTGCCAATCAAATACTCTACGCTACCGCCCATGATGGCGCGGAGCCACTTACGGTTGCGGGAGCGCGAGGTTATATGTTTAGCAGCTTTCGCTATGGTAGCTACGGTGTGAACGATGTTGCCTGGAAAACCAAACTTGACACTTGTGGTTCTACTGGCCAGCCGCGGAGAAAGCGCGGGACTGCAATAATGGCACAACAACCAGATGACTTTGAACGTCGGGCTCGCGCGGTTCTTGAAGGCGAGAGTCTCGAACTTCTTTCGAAGTTGCTCGAGTTGCGGACGCGAGCCCAACGCCTCTCGCCTCGGCAAAGGGTAGAATCGGAAATTCCGACAGCGGAACAAATAAATGCAAGTAATCAGGAAATGTTCGATCGTGCTGCCGATCTGTTAGGTGCCCAAAAATTTGAAAAAATATTCGGTGCGCAGGCATACGAGGAAGTCAACCTTGTCGACCCACGATTTCTACCGGAGCAGCGTCCGGATCATTCGCATGCGTTTGCCGCGACAGTCGGCGCGCGTGCAACAACGGTTACGTTGAAGCATCTTGCGGCCAGCCTTGCCGAGGACAACGAACTGTCAAGAAAGCAATCGGAGGCCATACTAGCGGGTCTAGTCGGTCAAATCGTCAAACACCTCAAAAAAGGTCAGCGGATTCGCATTGGGGGTTTGGGTGTCCTCCAAGTTCGAAAGAGGGCGGCACGGCTCGGACGAAATCCGACGACCGGCCAATCAATTCAAATCAGGGCGAGTAAAAAGGTCGCTTTTAGCGCATCAAAGAATCTAAAAGAGGTCATCTGATCGGTCGCCGCGTCCTGCTTTTGTCCGAATTTGCCGAATCTGGAATTGTGGGTTCCCCGCTTCGAGCCAATCCAAGGTGAAACTCGGGAAAAACCTGATGATCTACGAACTGCGCATCTACTCGTGCATTCCCAACCGGATGCCGAAGCTGCTCAAGCGATTTGAGGACCACACTCTCAAGATCTGGGAGAAGCACGGCATCCGCCAGGCCGGGTTCT